>NZ_JBVHRI010000016.1:0-220638 GCF_055566975.1 Streptomyces sp. NPDC027189 | reverse complement strand
GCCGCCCCCGGACCCCCGCTAAAAGACTGCGCAGTTCCCCGCGCCCCTGAAGGGGCGCGGGGAACTGCGCGACAAGCCCCCACGCACCCGCAGTCGAAAGAGTGGTCGGGACGGGTAGGGGCGGAGGGGGGCGAGAAACGCGTAGGGCAAGCCCGGGCTGTCAGGTCGCTCGGGCGTACAGCTGGAGTGACCGGTCCATGCCGCGGAGCTCGTACGCGTAGCGTTCCACGTCCTCGCTCACCCGGGTGAAACCGGCGCGCGAAACGACGCGCTGGGAGGGAGTGTTGGCCCGGTCGATGGCGGCGAAGAGGAGCTGGACGTCGTCGCGGACCAGGGCCCAGGCGGCGAGGGCGCGCAGAGCCTCGGTCGCGTAACCGTTGCCGCGGGCGTTCTCCGCGAGGTCGTAGCCGACCTCGGCGCGGCCCTCCTCGTCGGGCACGCCGTGGAAGCCCATGCCGCCGACGGCGCGCCCGTCCTCCCGGCGGACGAGGACGAACATGCCCCACTCCGGCCGGTGCACCCCGCCCTCGTACGCCTTCACGACCATTCCGGCGGCGTCCCGCGTGCCCTCGAACGGGCCGCCCTCGATCCACTCGAAGCCGCCCGTGCCCCCCGCGCGCAGCTCGGCGGCGGCCGCCGGGGTGACCCCCTGGAGCGTGAGCCGCTCGGACTCGATCACGAGGTTGTTGCTCCAGCGCCACTCGGTGACCGGGGCACGGCCCGGCAGTTCGCCGCGGCCGGTGGCCCACAGGAGGGTGCGCCAGGGGGAGGACGCCGGCCGGACCTGGGGAAATATCCGAGTCAGGACGCCCTCGCAGAGCGCGGCCGGGGGTTCGTACGCAAGCCCCAGCCCCTCCGCGATGTCGTGCGTGTGCAACAGGACTTCGGCGATGCCCATCGCGGCGAAGCCCTCGCGGTTCGCGCTGCGGAAGGGGTACGGGTGGAAGGCGCGTACCTCGCGCGGCGTCGTACGGACGGTGGCCGCGAACAGGGCGCCGGTCGTCTCGATCACGTCGACGACGCCCGCGTTGTCGGTGCCGTCCTCCATCACGATCTCGAAGGGCACGTACGCCTCGGTGGCCCGCCCGGCCAGCTGCCCCGCGTACGCGATGAGATCGCTGGAGATGTGCTCGGCCGTCCGCCGGCAACTCCACTCCAGGCCACCCGCCTTGACGGCTTCCCAGTCCCGCCCGGCAGCCGTACGCAGCAGCGCGACGCTCCCCGCGACGGCTTCCGCCACCTGGTCCGCGGCCAGGTGCCCGCTCACTTCCTCACCCGTGGCCTCGCTCACGTCCCCGCCCAAGCGCCCGCTCACGTCCCCGCCCATGTCTCCCATGCGGGCGAGGATAGGTCGGATCACGCCTCCGTACGCACCGATTTGTTCGCGGCGCCCGCCTTGGGCACGACGGTCACGACGCGCGAGGACTGCGTACGGCGATGCAGTCGCAGTGAGACGACGGCCACCCCGATCGCGGCCACCGTCATCGCCGCTCCCGCCCAGGCGGTGGAGGCGTACCCGAACCCCGCGTCGATGACCGCGCCGCCGACCCAGGGCCCGCCGGTGTTGCCCAGGTTGAAGGCGGCCGTGGTCGTGGCGCCGGCCAGGGTGGGGGCGGCCGCGGCGACGTTGAACATCCGGGCGTTGAGCGCGGGGGCGGTGTAGAAGCAGGCGATTCCGAGGAGGAAGGAGAGGGCGACGGCGGCGATCGCGTACTGCCCGAACAGCGCGAGCGCGATCAGGATGACGGTGTCGGCCGCGATGCCGCTGATCAGCACCGCGAAGAGGTGCGCGTCGGCGATCCGCCCGCCGATCGTCGTACCGATCAGCGCGCCGGCCCCGAAGAGCGCGAGCACGGTCGGCACCCACCCGTCGTCGAGCCCCGCCACGTCCGTGAGCAGCGGCGCGAGATAGCTGAACGCGCAGAAGACGCCGCCCGCGGCGAGCGCGATGACGCCGACGGACAGCCCGACCTGATGATCGCGGAAGATGCGCAGTTCTCGCTTGAGCTGCGGCTTCTTGTCGGGAAGGGGGATACGCGGAATGAGCGTGACGATCCCGACGAGGGCGATCGCGGAGGCCGCGCCCACGGCCCAGAAGGCCGATCGCCAGCCGAGCCCCTCCCCGAGGAAGGCGCCGGCGGGCACCCCCAGGACGTTCGCGATCGACAGACCGCCGATCATCACGGCCAGCGCCCGGGCCCGCGCGTTCACCGGAACCATCGCGATGGCCACCGCCGCGCCGACCGCCCAGAAGCCCGCACAGGCGAGCGCGCTGACGACGCGGGACGCGAACAGCACGGCGTACGTCGGCGCGAGTGCCCCCGCGACCTGGCCCAGGCCGAACAGCGCGATGAGGGCGACGAGGGTGGTCCGTCGGGGGAGCCGCAGCGTCACCACCGCGAGGAGGGGCGCCCCCACGACCATGCCGATCGCGAACGCCGAGATCAGCAGGCCCGCCTGCGGGATCGTGACGTTCATGTCCTCGGCGATGGGCGGCAACAGCCCGGAGAGCATGAACTCGCTGGTGCCGAGGGCGAACACGGAGAGTCCGAGGATGTAGACGGCCAGCGGCATACGGGGGCGGGGGTGATGAGCGGCGGGGACGGGCGTGTCGGATGTATGAGGCGTATCGGATATATCGGTCGCATCCGGGGGCAACGGTTCGGGGCTCGAGGGCATCGGCATCCTCCCTTCGTACGTGGTCCAGTGCCCGTCGTCGAACCGGTTTTCGGCGAGAGTGCGCGCATGCCCGAGCGCGAGAGTGCGTGAGCGATGTCAGTCGGTGAGCAGCTCCAGCTCGGCGCCGATGTTGTACCGCGCGGTGGCCTCCCACTGCGCCGCACCGTGCGGTGTGCGGAACAGGCGGGGCAGGTCGAGGAGTTGGCGAAGGATCGTGGCGCGGCCCTCGTGGAACGCCTCGTTGGGGACGAAGGCGTACTCCTGGCGGACGGCGGCGGTGTAGGCGGCGTACGCGTTCGGGGACGCAGCCAGGATCGCCAGGTCGGCGTCGCACAGGACCTGACCGTTGCGGTCGTCGTCGGCCGGGTCGTGGGTGACGGTGAGGCGGACCAGACGGGCGACCTCCGCGGTCCTCTCCTCGGACACCCCGGCCTCGGGGAGTGCGCGTTCGGCGAGGCGGGCCGAGCGCTCCTCGTTCTCGGAGCGGTCGGGGAAGTACACGGCGTCGTGGAACCAGGCCGCCAGGCGTACGAGGTCCGGGTCGTCCGCGTGCTTCTCCAGTACGTCGATGTGGTCGAGGACCGCCTGGAGGTGGGTGACGGTGTGGTAGTGGCGCTGGGGCTCCTGCCAGCGGGCGAGGAGGTTGTCCGCGTACGGGGCAGGGTCCGGGCCGGCGCCGGGTGTCCGGGCTCCTTCCAGGGCACGGGTCCAGCGGATGCGCAGGGCGTCGAGATCGGCCATGCGCCCATTCTCCCGTGTGGCGCCCCGCGCCCCTAGCGTGGCACCCATGAATACTGCTGACGTGCACGAGGTACGGGACCCCGAGCTGCCCGGGCGGCTCCTGACCATCGAGCGTGACGCGTTGATCCCGCTGTTGCGGGCCCGGCCGGACGAGGACTTCGCGCTGGCGACCGCCGCGTGTCCGGGGTGGACCGTGCGGGACGTGCTCGCGCACTGTTCGGCCGCGTTGATCCGGGTGCTGGAGGGGCGGTTCGAGAAGGGGGTGTTCTCGCCCGAGTCGAACGACCGGGACATCGCGGAGCGGGCCGCCTGGACGAACGCGTGGGTCGTGGACGAGCTGGAGCGCGGGATGACCGAGGCCGGGCCGGTGATCGCCGAGGCGGGTGGCGTGCTCGACCCGATCGCGCTGGGGGAGTGGGTGCACGCCGGGGATGTGCGCGAGGTCTTCGAGGAGCCGGGGGCGTACGCGGGCGACGGGCTGCCGCACGCGCTCACCCTTCTCGCGCAAGTCACCCGCCACAAGGGGCATCTGCCGCTGCACGCCGACCTCGACGACGTGGACGAGCCGCTGCGGTTGGGGAGTGTGCCGGGGGAGCGGCCGCCGGCCCGGTACATCGGGGGTGCGGCGACGCTGGTACGGCTGTACGCGGGGCGTCCGGTCGACGGGGAGCGGTATGAGCTGGTCGGGGCGGAGAAGGGGGAGCTGAACATCTTCGGCTGACGGCCCCTCCCTTTCGGCCGCGGGCCGGGGGGTTGTTCGCGCAGTTCCCCGCGCCCCTTTTGGGGGCGCGGGGAACTGCGCGATCTTTTAGGGGGATCTGGGGGGGGCGCAGCCCCCAGGGACGATGAGGGTCCCCCCGCTCGAGCGAAGCCGAGAGTGGGGGAGGGTAGGGGCGGAGGGGGCGAAAACCCCTGCCCGCGCCCCGACTCGGCGTGATCTTCTCGCGGCGGCAGCCCCACCCGCGTACCCTGAGATTGGACTAGACCTGTAGCCGCCCAAGGGAAGAGGTCCGATGATCAAGCGCAAGCGCGCAGTCCTGGAGGTGATCGCCCTCGGCGTGGAGGACGCGGTCGCCGCCCAGGCCGGAGGTGCGGACCGGCTGGAGCTGGTCACCGACATGGCCGCCGACGGGCTCACCCCACCGGTGGAGACCTTCGCCGGTATCCGCGCCGCCGTGGACATCTCGCTGCGCGTGATGCTCCGCCTCGCGGACGGGTTCGCCGCGGGTGACGTCGACGCGCTCGTCCGCGTCGCCGGGGAGATGCGCGACGCAGGGGCGGACGAGTTCGTGCTCGGCTTCCTCGACGAGCACGGCGGCGCGGACCTGGCCGCCGTGGAGCGGCTCGTCGCCGAGCTGGACGGCTGCCGCTGGACCTTCCACCGCGCGATCGACCGCGCCGCCGACCGCGACGCCCTGCGCAAGCAGCTCGCGGATCTGCCGGGCCTCGACGCCTACCTGACCGCCGGTTCCGCGGCGGGCGTCGACGACGGCCTCCCCACGCTGCTCGCCGAGGCCGCGCGCGGCGGTGAGCCGGGCTACGAGCAGCGGATCATGGTCGGCGGCGGCCTGCGTCTCGACCATGTGCCGCGCCTGCGCACGGCGGGCATCGACGCCTTCCACATCGGCGGGGCCGCCCGCCCGGGCGGGTGGACCGCGCCGGTGTCACCGGAGGCGGTACGGGAGTGGCGGCAGGCGCTGGACGCGTAGGGACGCGGCAGCACGCGACCTCCATCCCCGGCCCCGTTCACCACCACACCCCCGCCCCGTCCGTCCTCACCCACCCCTGACCCGAGGTCACGGATCTATATCCGAGCGGTAGTTGTTGTGTGCTGACCGCCCTCCCGCGATCACTCTCCGGCTCCGTGCGTGCATAGTAAAGACGCCCTGGATCGGCCAGGGCATGACAAGCCATGCCACGTCATGGCATGTCAAGCCACTACGCATGCGCGCGCCCGCGGGAGTGACCCGCACGCGCGCGAGGCACGACGCACGCAGCAACAGGGGGACAAGGCTCCATGCCATCCATACGCAGCCGCTCGCTCGCGGCCGCCGCAGCCGTGATCGCGGCCCTCATGGTCACCACCACGGCCTGTGACAGCAAGAAGGACGACGGGGCCGCCGCGCAGCCCTCGTCGTCCACGCAGGCGGACAAGAACGTCGACACCGGCCAGGACGACGACGGCTCCACCTCGCTCGGCGGCTACAAGCTGCCCGCCGGCATTCCCACCGACCTCAGCGGCGCCGCCCTGGAGAAGTGGAAGAACGGGGGGTGGAAGGACTACAGCGACTGGGCATCCAAGGCCGAGGACTTCGCCAACCCGTACATCAAGGACTTCTGGACGCCGGAGAAGATGGCCGCGGCCAAGTCCAGCATTCCGGTCGCGCAGGCGGGCAGCACCAGCTCCGGTTCGGGCAATGGTGCCACCTCGTACCTGCCCGACGGGACGGTGAAGCGGAAGGCGGCCACGAAGGTCAAGGCGACCTACCACCACTACGCGGCCCCCGTGGGCAAGCTGTTCTTCTCCTCGCCCGAGGGCTCCATGGTCTGCTCCGCCGCGGTCGTCACCGACCCGGCGCACCCGGGCAAGTCCAACATGGTGTGGACCGCGGGCCACTGCGTGCACGCGGGCAAGGGCGGCGGCTGGTACCGCAACATCGCCTTCGTCCCCTCGTACAACAACGGCGCGAGGCTGAGCAACCGGCAGATCACCAACCCGCGCGCCAAGTCCGTCTCCCCGTACGGTATTTGGTGGGCCAACTGGGCCACGACCTCGTCCCAGTGGATCAAGGGCGGCGGCCACCAGGGCAACGCGGCCTCGGCGTACGACTACGCCGTGCTGCACGTGAAGCCCGAGAGCGGCAAGAAGTCCCTTCAGGAGCGGCTCGGTTCGGCTCTGCCGGTGTGGTTCAACGCCCCGGCGGCCAACAAGGTCAAGAACATGAAGGTCCGCGGGTACCCCGCCGAGGCGCCGTACGACGGCTCGAAGATGTACGACTGCCGCGGCGCCACCAAGCGTTTCGTGCTGGCGAGCAACGCCCCCGCCCAGTTCATGATCGGGTGCACGATGAACGGCGGCGCCTCCGGCGGCCCCTGGTTCATGACGCACAGCGGCCGGACCTACCTGGTCTCCAACAACTCGCTGAGTGACCGCAAGACGTTCATCACCGGGCCACGCCTCGGCAAGAACGCCAAGCAGGTCTATCTGGCGACCAGCCGCAAGTTCAAGTAACGGCATCTGTACGGTCGTCGGTGGCCTCCGGCGCTCTGCGCCGGGGGCCACTCGCCGGTGCCCGCGTCGTCACGGCAGCCACCCCCGTCGCGATCACCATCAGCCCCGCCCCCACCAGCAGGAACCACCGGTCGCCGTACAGGGCGATGGCCAGGCTGCCGGTGCCGCCCGCCGCCGCGATGCCCAGGTAGAGGGCGCTGCTGATGAGCAGGTAGAGCGCGCTGCTGTTGAGGGAGACCAGGACGGGCGCGTTGGCGGGGTCCAGGGAGGCCACGCGGGTGATCAGGGCGACCGCGATCGACCAGCCGACCAGCGGGGTGAGCGCGGATGCGGCCAGCGCCGTCGGCATGGTGCGCAGGGTCCAGGGCGAGGCCGCCGCGAGCACCACGTACGCCGTGCTGCCGGTCAGGATCACCGCCCGTGGGCCCCACTTGTCCACCAGCCGCCAGCCGCCCGCCGGCCGCTGAGCCGCCGACCGAGGCGATGCCGGACACCAGGACCAGCAGCGTCAGCCGGTCCTGGTCGCCGCCCGTCGCGGGGGACGTGGCCCGGAGTCGGCGTGATCCAAGAGCAAGTCCCTAGCCCAGTTGTGCGGGCAGCGGTGCCGCGTGCGTGACGATCAGGCCCGAGACCGCTCGGGTCAGGGCCACGTAGAGGCGGCGCAGACCGGTCCGCTCGTCCGGCTCGCCGTCGACGACGCCCTGCGGCTCGTCCAGGACCACGTAGTCGTACTCCAGGCCCTTGGCGAGTGAGGCCGGCACCAGGGTCAGACGGGTCTCGGCCGTCGTCTCCTCGCCCGGGCCGAGGTACGTCAGGCCGGCCGCCGTCAGCGCCTCGGCGAGGACCGGGATCCTGGCGTCCGCGGCGATGAGCCCGATCGAGCCCTCGTTGCGCAGCAACTCCGCGCAGGCGCCGACCACTTCGGAGTCGGCCGCGCTCGGCCGTACCTCGAAGAAGCCCGGGTTCTCCCGCACCGACGCCACCGGCGTCAGCCCGGGCGCGATGTGCGGCAGCAGCCGGGACGCGTAGGTGATGACATCCGTGGGCACGCGGAAGCCCGCCGTCAGCTCCTCCACGACGGCCTCCGCCTTGCCGAGGTGGCGCAGCGCCTCGTCCCAGCTCCGGGTGGCCCAAGGGGTCGTCCCCTGCGCGAGATCCCCGAGCACGGTCGCCGAACCGGTCGTGCAGCGCCGCCCCACCGCCCGGTACTGCATCGGCGACAGATCCTGTGCCTCGTCGAGCACCACGTGCCCGAGCGAGTGCGTGCGCTGCACGAGATCGGTGGCCTCGTCGATCAACACGGCGTCGGCGGCGGACCACTTGGCCGACTTCGCCGACCGCACCGGCTTCTGCCAGAGGATCCTCTTCTGCTCGTCCTCGTCGAGCAGACCTTCCGCGTGTACGGCGAGGAAGTCCGGGTCGGAGAGCAGCCGCAGCACGAGCTTGGCCGGGTCGACGGGCGGCCAGATGGCCTTGACCGCGGCCTTCACGGCGGTGTTGCGGGCGACGGCGTCCTGCACCCGGTCGTCCGGCGCCTCGCCGGACCGCTCCATCTGGACCAGCACGGCGTGCGCGATGCGCTGCGGAAGGGCCTCGCGGGCGGCGCCGTAGCGGATGTCGCGGTCCAGCAACTCCCGGACGATCTCTTCGAGTTCGTACGCCGCCACGCGCCAGCGCCGCGAACCGCGTACGACCATGACGGGCTCGGTCGGCAGCGTCACATGGGAGCGCACCGCCCGCCGCAGCACCTTCGCCATCCGGGCGTCGCCCTTGATGACGGCGGCGGCCGCGTCGTCGCTCCCGCGCACCTCGACATGCGCGACGAGATCGTCGACCGTCGCCTGCTTGACCTCCAACTCGCCGAGGGCCGGGAGGACTTGCTCGATGTAGTGCAGGAAGGACTTGTTCGGCCCGATGACCAGGGTGCCGGTGCGGGCCAGCCGCTCCCGGTGGGCGTACAGCAGATACGCGACCCGGTGCAGGCCGACGGCGGTCTTCCCGGTGCCGGGGCCACCCTGCACGCACACGGACCCGGCGAGCCCGCTGCGGACGATCTCGTCCTGCTCCGGCTGGATGGTCGCCACGATGTCGCGCATCGGGCCGACGCGCGGCCGCTCGATCTCCTGCTGGAGCAGTTTGCTGGTGGTCGCCGCCTCGGCCGGGTCCGACAGATGCTCGTCCTCGTACGCCGTGAGGTCGCCGCCGGTGTAACCGAAGCGGCGCCTCAGCCCGACGTCCATCGGATCCTTCTTCGAGGCCCGGTAGAACGGCTGCGACACCGGCGCGCGCCAGTCGATGACCATCGGGTCGCCCTCGGCGTCGTGCACATGCCGCCGCCCGATGTAGAACCGCTCGCCCTGCGCGCCCTCCGCCTTGTCGGAGCCCGGGGCGTGCAGGTAGTCGAGCCGCCCGAAGAACAGCGGGGTGTGGCTGAGGTCGGCGAGGGCCTTGATGCGCTCGTCGATCTGCCGGTGCAGCACTTCGGCGTTCACCCAGTTCGCGGTGACGTCGCTGATGTCGAGGTTCTCCACGTCCTCGCGCATCGCGCGCAGGGCGGCGCGGGACGAACCGAGGTGGGTCCGCTCGCGGGAGAGGGGATCGTCGGACGGGTAGTCGGACGGGTAGTCGGACGGGGTGGACACGGGGGTTGCCTCCGGGGCCTGCTGCGGGAGTGATTCCGTCGAGGAGCTGCCGATGGTTCTGCGTGGAATCGGTGGCAGTGCGTGATTCCTGGGCGCCGTCCGGTTTCCGGCCGGGCGGCAGCACTCCGTGAAGGGAGGCGGGCAAGAGCGGAGATTCTAGGTGACCGGAGCATGTGGGGGCCAACGGTTTTTCCGCGGCCTCAGGGACGCGCCCCCGGGGCCCTAGGGGTCGGGGTCCGTCGTGAGGCGTACGCCGGGCGGCCCGCAGGTGTACGAGGGGGCCGCCGAGGTTCGGTCCGCAGGCCGACGCCATTCGGGGCCCGGCGTTCCACCATGGATACATGAGCGCAGCCACTTTCACCCCAGGACCTGTCCACCCCAGCCCATCGAGCGGCGCGACCGCCGCCACCTCCACCCACCACCGCCACCGCCTCGGCGACGCCCTGCGCGCCATCAAGGTGTTCGCGGAGGCGGCCGTCGGAGTGGTGCTCCTCGGCGAGTACGGCGAGGAGGCAGGCGTACGACGCCGCTGATGCCCACGCCAGTGACCGGCACACCCGGCTCACGCCGGTGACCGGTACGCCCGGCTCACGTGAGCGGTACGCCTAGCTCACGCCGGTGAGCCGCACGCCGGGCTGAAGGGCCCGGACACTAGGGTCACTCCGTGCTCCGACGGAACGTGACCGCCGCGTCACCCACCGAAGTCGCCCTGCTCGCCGTCTCCTTCGTCGCCTTCTGCGCGCTGTGCGTCGCCACGCACGCCCCCATGGCCGACGCGCTGGTCTACCGGGCCGAGGGCGCGGCCGTACTGCACGGCACGGATCTCTACGGTTTCACCGTCACCGAGTGGCAGCTGCCCGCCACCTACCCGCCCTTCGCGGCGCTTCTCTTCGTGCCGACGGCCTGGCTCCCGCCGGACGCCCTCAAGGTGGCCTTCGTCGCCGGGAACGTGGCCCTGCTGGCCGTGCTCGTCCGGCTCTCCTGCCGTCTCGCCGGACTCCCGGAGCGGCTCCCCGCCGTCTGCGCCGCCACCGCCCTCGCCCTCTGGCTCGAACCCGTCTTCCAGACCGTCCTCTTCGGCCAGGTCAACCTCGCCGTCGCCTGCCTGATCCTCTGGGACCTGACCCGGCCGCAGACCGCGCCCGGCAGGGGAGTGGCCCTCGGCATCGCGGCGGGCGTGAAGCTCACCCCCGCCGTCTTCATCGCGTATCTGCTGCTCACCGGCCGCGTACGCGAGGGAGTGACGGCCCTGGCCGCGTGCGCCGGGACCGTACTGCTGGGGGCGCTCGTGCTGCCGTACGCGAGCGTGGATTTCTGGACCCGGCGGCTGTACGAGACCCACCGCGTCGGCAAGGCGTGGATCGTGGACAACCAGTCGCTCCAGGGGCTGATCGCGCGTGCGCTGGGGGAGCCGTCGCCGGGCCCGGCGTGGGCGGTGCCGGCGCTGGCCGTCGCCTGCGCGGGCCTCTGGCTGGCCCGCCGCACGGCCATCGGCGACGACCGCCGGGGCATCCTGATCACCGCCCTCACCGCCCTCCTCGTCTGCCCGATCAGCTGGTCGCACCACTGGGTGTGGTGCGTACCGCTGATCGCCGTGGCGGCGGCGGACGGCCGCAGGCGTACGGCGGCGCTGGTGGCGGCGGTCTTCACGGCCCGCACGCTGTGGCTGATCCCGCACCAGGGCGCGCTGGATCTCCGACTCCCCTGGTGGCAGCAGCCGTTGGCGTCGCCGTACGCGCTACTGGCGCTGGTTCTGCTGCCTCAGCTGTCGGCGTCGTCGCCGTCGGCGTTGCCGACGTTGTCGGCCAGCAACTCGTCCGCGTCGACGATCCGGTAGGCGTACCCCTGTTCCGCGAGGAACCGCTGCCGATGGGCGGCGAAGTCCTGGTCGATGGTGTCGCGGGCGACGACGGAGTAGAAGTGGGCCTGGTGGCCGTCGGCCTTGGGACGCAGTACCCGGCCCAGCCGCTGGGCCTCCTCCTGCCGTGACCCGAAGGTGCCCGAGACCTGGATGGCGACGGTCGCCTCCGGCAGGTCGATGGAGAAGTTCGCGACCTTGGACACGACCAGGACGCTGATCTCGCCCTCGCGGAAGGCGTCGAAGAGCCTCTCGCGCTGCGCGTTACTGGTCTCGCCCTTGATGACGGGCGCGTTCAAGTGCTCGCCCAGCTCGTCGAGTTGGTCGATGTACTGCCCGATGACGAGGATCTGCTGGCCCGCGAAGCGGCGGACGATCGCCTCCGTGACCTTCCGCTTGGTCTCCGTCGTCGCGCAGTAGCGGTACTTCTCCTCGGTCTCGGCGGTGGCGTACGCGAGCCGCTCGGAGTCGGTGAGATTGACCCGGACCTCGACACAGTCGGCCGGCGCGATGTATCCCTGCGCCTCGATCTCCTTCCAGGGCGCGTCGAACCTCTTGGGCCCGATCAGCGAGAAGACGTCCGACTCGCGCCCGTCCTCGCGCACGAGGGTCGCGGTGAGCCCCAGCCGCCGGCGCGCCTGCAGATCGGCGGTGAACTTGAACACGGGCGCGGGCAGCAGATGCACCTCGTCGTAGACGATGAGCCCCCAGTCCCGCGAGTCGAAGAGCTCCAGGTGCGGATAGACGCCCTTCCGCTTGGTCGTCAGCACCTGGTACGTCGCGATGGTGACCGGCCGGATCTCCTTCCTCGTACCGCTGTACTCGCCGATCTCGTCCTCGGTCAGCGAGGTCCGCTTCACCAGCTCGTGCTTCCACTGCCGGGCGGACACGGTGTTGGTCACGAGGATCAGGGTGGTGGCCTTGGCCTGCGCCATCGACCCGGCCCCGACGAGCGTCTTACCGGCACCACAGGGCAGTACGACGACGCCGCTGCCGCCGTGCCAGAAGTTCTCCACGGCCTGCTTCTGATACGGCCGCAGCGCCCACCCGTCCTCCGCCAGCTCGATGGGGTGCGCCTCCCCGTCGACGTACCCGGCGAGGTCCTCGGCCGGCCAGCCCAGCTTCAGCAGCGTCTGCTTGATCTGCCCGCGCTCGGAGGGGTGCACGGCGACGCTGTCGGGGTCGATCCGCGCCCCGACGAGCGGCGCGATCCGCTTGGACCGCAGCACCTCTTCGAGCACGGGCCGGTCGGTGGTGGTGAGCACCAGCCCATGGGCGGGGTGCTTGCTGAGGGTGAGCCGCCCGTAGCGGTCCATGGTCTCCGCGATGTCGACGAGCAGCGCGTGCGGAACCGGATACCGGCTGAACTCCACGAGCGCGTCCACGACCTGCTCGGCGTCGTGCCCCGCGGCCCGCGCGTTCCACAGCCCCAGCGGCGTCACCCGATAGGTGTGAATGTGCTCGGGCGCCCGCTCCAGCTCGGCGAACGGCGCGATGGCCCGGCGGCAGGCGTCGGCGAGCTCGTGGTCGACCTCGAGGAGCAGCGTCTTGTCGCTCTGGACGATGAGGGGTCCGTTCACACCCGTCCCTTTCTGCGTGCCGACACCCCTGCGCGGATGACCGGCCAAACGTCCAGTGTGCCTCAAGGGGCGATGATCACGGCTGGTCGTCCGCCAGCTCCGACACCCCCGTCACGCGGTGCAGCGGATAGGTGCGGACTTCGTCAGCGGTGTGGTCGTACGCCGTGACGAAGCCGCCCTCGACGCGGATGGGGGCGATGACGCGCTGGCTCGCGGAGCCCTCGGCGTTGACGTAGCCGATCCAGAGGGACTCGCCGGTGAGGACGGCGGCCTGCATGGTGGCGAGGGTCTCGGCGGAGCTGGTGCGGGGGAGTTCGCCGTTGCCCGGGCGATCGGTGGCCGGGGCCGGCTTGCGGGGGGTGGTGGAGGCCAGGTCACCGGCGCGGATGGCGCGGATCGCGGCGCCGAGGAGGGTGGCGTCGGGGGCCGGGGGGCCGTCGGGGACGGGCTCGGGGGCGCTGCGCGGCGGGGTGCGGTGGGCGTGCGCGCGGGTGATCAGGACGTCGCCCTCGGCGGACTCGGCGGCGGGCGCGAAGCCCATGGAGCGGAGGCCTTCGAGGAGGGTGGCCGGGTCGGCCTGGGCGGCCAGCACCGTGGGCGCCAGGCGGCGCAGGCGGAGTCCGGCCGAGCGCTTGTCGGCGAGGATCTCGTTCAGCAGCGCGTCGTCGTCGCAGCGGACGTACGCCGATGCCGCGCCGATCCGCAGATGGCCGTGTCTGCGCGCCACGTCGTCGATCAGATACGCGAGCGGCTGCGGGACGGGGGTGCGGGAGTGGGCCGCGAGGAAGGCGTGCAGGTCCGACGCCGAGCGGCCCGCGTCCAGAGCGCGGCGTACCGAGCCCGGCGTGAAGCGGTAGACCGTCGCTCCGCCCTTCGACTCCACGTCCGCGAGGACGCCGAGCGTGTCGGCCAGGGGGCGCTCCAAGGGGCCCGGCGCGACCGCGGTGAGGTCCGCCTGGAGGAGGACGTGGTCCAGCGGCTCGGGGAGGAGCGGGGCGAGCAGGCGGGCTGCCCGGGCGGCGGCCGCGGCCCGTTCGGCGGGGGAGTGCGGAGCCTCGGGCAGCGGGTGGTGCCGCTTGTGGACGGGGAGCTTGTCGCCGGGACCGGCGGAGTCGGTGTCCCGGGCGGTCCCCGACGGGAAGCCCAGCAGCGCCCGCCCCTGCGCGGACAGCGCTCCGCGGCCCGTAATGCCCAGCAGCTCCGCCTCGGACAGGGTCCAGCGGGCCAGCCGGGTGCGCAGGTCGTCCGTGGCGTCCTGGGGGCCCCGCAGGGGGCGCTCCCAGTGGAGGCGGGCGAGGACGGAGTCCTCGGCGGGGGAGGCGCCCTCGGGGAGCGCGGCGAGGAAGGCGAGGACGCGGTGGCGGACCTCCGGAGCGGCGGAACGGTCGAGGCCGGGGCCCAGCGCCGACAGCGTACGGTCCTTCGCGTCCCTCCCCCCGACCAGGCCCGCCGTGCGGGTCGCGGCCAGCCATGCCGAGGCGAGCCGCGCCCAGCGCTCGGCGGCGGGCAGCTCCAGCCACTCGTCGTACGCGGGCGTCGCCGCGTACCGCTCGTCGGCCTCGCCGTCCGACGCCAACAGGCCCGCCGCGTAGGCGAGTTCCACCCAGAACGCGGCCACCGGCTCCGCCGCGTCGAGCGCCACCGCCGTCCGCTTCAGGTCCCGCACGCTCAGCCCGCCCGCGCGCAGCACGGCCGGACCGCCCTCGTGCCAGTCCTTGAGCAGCTCCTCGATGGTCGCCAGCGCCGTGTACGCCTGGCCCGCGGCCGCGGCGTCCACAACCTGTGGACGGTGTATCCGCGCGGGCTCGACGGCCGGCGCCACCGCCTCCGTCGCCCGGTGCGCGCGGCCCGCCCGCAGGTGCAGGGCGACCTCCCGGGGCAGTACGACCGTGCCGGGCGCCGTCGGCAGCAGCAGCCCGCGGTCGATCAGCCAGCGCAGATGGCGGGCCGGGTCCGCCGTCACCTGGCCGTACGGCGGTCCCCACACCAGCCGGGACAGCACGTCCACCGACTCGGCGGGGGCCTCGTCGAGGAGCGCCGCCATGCGGGTGCGGTCCGTGAAGAGGCTGCCGAGCGCGGCGACGGCGGACACCGAGTCGTGGGTGGTCGGCAGCCCCGCCGCCGCCACGATCTCCTGGATGCGCCCCGGGGACATGCCCGCCGTCGCCTCCGCGACGGTCGGTCCGAGCCCTGTCGGGGACGGGTGCTGGGGGGACGGGGCGAGCAGCTCCCGGGCCGTCCGTACCAGCCGGAGGCGGTCGTCGGGGCCCCACACGAGGGCCTGCTCGCCGAGCGTCCCGATCGCGCGCGGGAACGCGGCCGTGACCGCCGGGTCGGCGTCGTCGCCCGCCATCAGCCCGAGCAGCTCGTCGTACGTCGCCGGGTCCGACGCCACGGCCAGGGCCTCCGCCGTCTGCAGGGCGAAACGGTCCAGGCGCTCCAGGGCGCGGACGACCGAGGCGCGGGTGCCCGCGCGGGTGGCGAGCTGGGTGAGGTCCGTGGGGACGGGGGTGATCAGGTCCGGGCGGGACCTGAGGAGCGCGGACAGTGAGGCGTCGTCCCGCGCGCGGAGGGCTTCCGCCAGGGAACGCGGAGCGGTCTCGGTGCTCATCCTGTCAACGGTAGCGGGTGGGGCGCGGCCGGGGTGTTGTTCGCCCCCTCCGCCCCTGCCCGTCCCGTACCGGCCTTTCGGCTGCGGGTGCGCGAGGGGGCTGGTCGCACAGTTCCCCCCGCGCCCCTGACAGGGGCGCAGCCCCCAGGGACGCGACGGGCAGGGGCGGAGGGGGCGAAAAAACCCGGTACCTTCGTCAGCACGGGGTATTCAACGCGCGCGCCCCGGAGGGGACTTCGTGGGGATTGAGAGCGACCAGCTGGTCTTCGACTACCTGAGCCGGGTCGGCGACCTGGCCCAGCAGCGCCAGCTGCCGTCCGCGACCCGCATGCGTCTGGTGTCGGAGCTGCGCAACGAGATCGACCGCCGCAGGGCGAAGACGACCGTCGACAGCCCGTCCGCCGTCCGCCGCATCCTCGCCCGCCTCGGCACCCCCGACGAGATCGTCGCGGCGGCCGGCCAGGGCGGTGACGACGCGGCGCCCGGGACGGAGAGGTGGGCCGCCGTCCCCACCCAGCCCGCCACTGAACCGGAGCCCCGCCCCAAGGGCCTGCGCCGGGTCGTCCCGAGGCCGCGCCCCGCGGAGCCGGAACCCACCGAGAACCGCGACGTCCCGTCCCCGCCGCACCTGGCGAGCGCGCAGGAACTCGGCGACAGCGCCACACAGCCGGACTGGTGGCGCGTGGACAGCAGCCCGTTCGGGCTCGACGACAGCGTGCCGGGGTTCGTCGGAGGCGTGGAGATCCCGGAGCTGCTCAAGCGGCCGCCCGAGAAGAAGCGGGACGAGGAGGCGAAGCCACCGAAGGAGACGGTTGCGGAGAAGGAGCCGGAGGCCGAGGAGGAGACGGACCGGACCCGGCGCCGCCTCCTGCCCAGCCTCAGCGGCTGGAGCAACCCCCTCCTCCTGCTCGCCGCCGCGCTCCTGGTCGCCGGCGCCGTCCTCGGCAACTGGTTCGCCCTGGGCCTCGGCTGGCTCATCGCCTACGGCTCGCGCCGGCTGACCCCCGCCGAGTCGAAGTGGGCGGTCCTCGTACTGCCCGGCCTGGCCGCCACGACCGGCATCGTCTGGCTCTGGGGCCGCACGAACGGCCGCTGGGGTGCCCCCATCGCCGAGGGCCATATGAACGACGCACTCACCGAGACCTGGCCCTGGGTCGTCCGCGGCGCGGCCGTGACCTCCGCCCTCTACCTGGTCTGGCGCTCCCAGCGCCAACGCTGACGGGCGGACCGCCCCGCCTCGCGGACGCTGGGCACAATGGCCCATATGACTTCCCCCGCGCTGACCGTCGGCTTCGACCTCGACATGACCCTGATCGACTCCCGCCCCGGTATTCACGCCTGCTACCAGGCGCTTTCCGCGCGGACAGGGACGTACATCGACTGCGATCTGGTGGTCACACGGCTCGGGCCGCCACTGGAGGACGAGCTGGTCAACTGGTTCCCGGCGGAGGATGTCGCCGCCGTCGCGGATCTCTACCGTGAGATGTACCCCACATACGCCATCACCGGCACGCTCGCGATGCCCGGCGCCCGGGAGGCGGTCGCCGCCGTGCGGGCGTCGGGCGGGAGCGCCGTCGTCGTCACGGCGAAGTGGGAGCCCAGCGCCAAGCTGCACCTGGAGCATCTGCGCATCGACGCGGACGCGGTGGTCGGCAACCTGTGGGCCGAGCAGAAGGCGGAGGCGCTGCGCGAGCACGGCGCGAGCGTGTACGTCGGCGACCACACCGGAGACGTACGCGGCGCCCACACGGCGGACGCGTACTCCGTCGCCGTGGCCACCGGGCCGTGCGACGCCGCGGAGCTCCGCGCGGCGGGCGCGGACGTCGTCCTCGCCGATCTCACGGAGTTCCCGGCGTGGCTGGAGGAGTACCGCCGCTGAGCGGGGACCACCGCCCCGGCCCGCGCGAGGACCTGCCGTCCTAGCCCCGCGCCGCGCGCGCCCGGCGGCGGCCCTCCGCGATGGACTGGAGCACCCCGGCTCCGGCCAACAGGAATCCGACACCCATGAGCATGCTCAAGCCGAACATGTATGTCGGAAAAGGAGTCGTACCGAGCAGCAGCGGTGCCACGGTGACCAGAGTGGCCACGGCTCCGATGAAGAACACGATGGCACCGGCACGGATCAGCCGGTCACCGGCTTCGGCGGAATTCGCTTGGGTTTTGTCACGCACCGGACCAGGGTAGTTCCCTGCGCGAAGGAACAATCCAGCGACGTCTTGTCAGCAGCCGCCGGACCATTAGCCTTGGTACCGGCGGGTCAGACGACCCGCTGTAGTGCTATCCAGAGCCGTTTACGGGCAGTTGCCCGCGCAGTTTTCAGAGCAGTTTCCGACGAGTACGAGGACGAGGACAGACGTGCCTACCGGCAAGGTCAAGTGGTTCAACAGCGAGAAGGGCTTCGGCTTTCTCTCCCGCGACGACGGCGGCGACGTCTTCGTTCATTCCTCGGTCCTGCCCGCCGGAGTCGATGCTCTCAAGCCCGGCCAGCGCGTGGAGTTCGGCGTCGTCGCCGGTCAGCGCGGTGACCAGGCGCTTTCGGTGACCCTCCTGGACCCGACCCCCTCCGTCGCGGCCGCGCAGCGCCGCAAGCCGGACGAACTGGCCTCCATCGTCCAGGACTTGACGACCCTCCTCGAAAACATCACGCCGATGCTGGAGAAGGGCCGTTACCCCGAGAGGGCCTCCGGCAAGAAGATCGCGGGCCTGCTGCGAGCCGTCGCCGACCAACTGGACGTCTAGTCGGACGTATGGACCCCGCTGGGGCCTGTCCGGCGGATCAGGTCGGAGGGGAGCTGCGGCGCCTCATAAGCGCAGATGGGCGTGCCAGGGCCCGCGTCTCCGACATGAACTGCCGGGACAGGTCCCTAGGGGAACGCGAGCGCATCCGGGCCGAGGGGCGGCACCAGCCCCTCGGCCGCCGCACGTGTGAGCAGTCCGCGGATGGCGGCATACCCGTCGTCGCCCAGATCGGCCGTGAACTCGTTGACGTACAGGCCGATGTGCTGGTCCGCGACCTTCGGATCCATCTCCTGGGCGTGTTCCAGGACGTAGGGGCGGGAGGCCTCCGGGTCGTCCCAGGCGGCCCGGACCGAGGCGCGGGTCGCCTCGGCGAGGGCCTTCAGCCGCTCCTCGCCCAGTGAGCGCTTGGCGATGATCGCGCCGAGCGGGATGGGCAGCCCGGTCGTCCGCTCCCAGTGCTCGCCCATGTCGGCGAGTTTGTGCAGCCCGTAGTTCTGGTACGTGAAGCGTGCCTCGTGGATGACGAGCCCCGCGTCGACCTTCCCGTCCCGCACGGCCGGCATGATCTCGTGGAACGGCATGACCACGATCTGGCCGACCCCGCCGGCCACGACGTCCGCGGCCCACAGCCGGAAGAGCAGGTAAGCGGTCGACTTCTCGCTGGGCACGGCGACCGTACGCCCCGTGAGGTCCGCGTTCGCCTCGCGGGTGAGCACCAGGGGCCCGCAGCCCCGCCCCAGCGCGCCCCCGCACGGCAGCAGCGCGTACTCGTCGAGAACGTACGGCAGCACGGCGTACGACACCTTCAGCACGTCGAACTCGCCGCGCTCGGCCATGCCGTTGGTGATGTCGATGTCCGCGAAGGTGACGTCGAGCGCGGGCGCGCCCGGCACCCGGCCGTGGGCCCAGGCGTCGAAGACAAAGGTGTCGTTCGGGCAGGGCGAGTAGGCGATCTGCAAGGGCTCGGGCAGCTTCTCAGGGCTCATGTGGGTTCCAACTCTCCAGTACGGGTGCGAGCTTCCCGAAACCCTCGGTGAGAGCGGCGAGAGCGTCGCCGATGCGCCAAGCGGCGCGGTCGCGCGGGCCGACGGGGTTGGAGACCGCGCGCAGCTCGAGGACGGGCACACCATGAGCCGCGGCCGCCTCGGCGACCCCGAACCCCTCCATCGCCTCGGCGAGGGCGCGGGGGTGCCGGGCGCTCAGCTCGGCGGCGCGCGCGGCGGTGCCGGTGACGGTGGAGACGGTGAGCACCGTCCCGGCGCGTCCACCCGTGGCCGCGGCGATCGCTCGTACGAGTGTTTCCGGTGGACGGTGGCTGACGGTTCCGAAGCCGAGTCCGGTGACGGGGACGAAGCCGTCCGCGGTGTCCGCGCCCAGATCGGCCACGGTGATGTCGTCGGCGACGACGAGCGACCCGACGGGGGCGTCGGGCTGGAAGCCGCCGGCGATGCCGGCCGAGACGACCAGGTCGTACGGTTCGCCGCCGATCGCGGCCGCGGTGAGCGCGGCGGCGGTGGAGGCGGCGGCGAGAGCGGGGCCGACGCCGGCGGCGAGCAGGTCGAACCGGGGTGCCCCGCTCGTTCGGTGGAGCGTCACCCCGGGGAGCGGGACCTCACGGAGCGGGCCGGCGAACGCCCCCGCCACCGCGTCCCGTTCGGCCGGGACCGCGGTGGCTACGAGGACACGTACCGCGGAAGACGTGGTCAGGAGTCCTTCTTGAGCTTGAAGGACCACAGACCGGTGACCGTCTTCTCGCCCTCCTTGATGGAGACGAGCGTGGAGTTGCCGCTGGCGCCGTACTGGGCGTTGAAGAACACGCTGCCCGGGATCGTGCGGTACGTCTTGTTGCTGGAGTCGGTCAGCGGCTGACCGTTCATCAGGATCGTCCAGCCCTTGTCCGCGATCTCCGGTTCCACGCCGAACCGCACGGTCTCGTCGGGGTCGACCTTGATGGACTTGATGTCCTTGGACTTCAGGCAGCTCGCCAGATCCGCGGTCTTCACCTCCTTGCCGTCGTTGTAGCAGTCGGTCTCGGAGCTCACCGAGTTCTTGCCGACCGTGATGGTGGCCAGCGGCGTCGGCTTGTCACAGGCGGACAGGACGAGAAGTCCGGCGGATACGGTGCCGACGACGGCAACGGCGCGACGGCGGCGCGCAGCGCTGAGTCCATTAGCGGCTCTGCCGCGGGGCAGGGATGTCATGTCGGAAGGCTATCGGGCACGTCCAGCGCTCTCCCCACGTGGGGTACGGCGTGCCGTGCCGTGCCCCCGCCTGGCCGCCCGGCTCAGGCCACCCGGGGCCGCACGGCTCCACCGTGCCGCGCCGAGCTCAGCAGCCCCCGTGCGGTCGTCAGCCATCCCGCGGCGACGATCGCGGCGGCCACGGAGAGCCCGAGCGTGCCGTTGAGCGGCAGCGCGATGCCGATGCCGCCGCCGATGACCCAGGCCATCTGCAGCAGCGTCTCGGAGCGGGCGAAGGCGGACGTGCGGACGAGTTCCGGGACGTCCCGCTGGATCAGCGCGTCCAGGGACAGCTTGGCGAGGGCCTGGGCGAACCCGGCGACCGCGGCGAGACACGCCACGAGGGCCGCGCCGAAGAACAGGGCGGCGATGATCGCGGTCCCCAGCACGAACGCCACGACCGTCACGATGATGATCTCGGGAGCGCGCTGTTTCAGCCAAGCTCCGACCGCGGTGCCGAGCGCGTTGCCCGCGCCGGCCGAGACGCCCACTATCCCCAGCGAGACCGCCGCGCTCTCGCCGGTGAGCGGGTGCTCGCGGAGCAGGAAGGCGAGGAAGAAGATCAAGAAGCCGGAGAGGCAGCGCAGGGAAGCGTTGGCGCCGAGCGCGTGCGTGACGGCCGTGCCGACGGTCCGCAGTCCGGGCCGCCGCACCTTTTTCTTGATCAGCTGCGGCCCGTGCAGATGCTCCTCGTCCGCGGCGAGCAGCGCCCTGTCCTCGCCCTTGGCCGAGTCGACCTTGTGCGGCAGCGTGAACGACAGGAACGTACCCGCGATGAAGATCAGGAAGGCGCCGTAGAGCGGATAGCGGGGGCCGAGCACTTGCAGCCCCGCCCCGATCGGCGCGGCGACGCCGGTGGCGAGGAGCCCGCCGAGGGTGACCCGGGAGTTGGCCTTCACCAGGGAGAACTTGGGCGGCAGCAGCCGCGGCACGACAGCACTGCGTACGACCCCGTACGCCTTCGACGCGACCAGCACTCCCAGGGCCGCCGGATACAGCTCGATGCTGCCGGTGACGACCGCGCTGGAGAGCAGCAGTGCGAGAAAGGCCCGGGCGAGCATCGCGCCCGCCATGGCGGCGCGGCGGCCGTGCGGGAGGCGGTCGAGGAGAGGGCCGATCACGGGGGCGAGGAGGGTGAAGGGCGCCATGGTGATGGCGAGGTACAGGGCGACGCGGCCGCGGGCCTCGTCGGTCGGGACGGAGAAGAAGACGGTGGAGGCGAGGGCGACGGTGATCATGACGTCCCCGGCGCCGTTCACCGCGTGCAGCTCGATCAGCTTGCCGAGCCCCGACTCACCCGCCCCGTGCGCGTGCGTCGCCTTCCGGATCCCGCGCGCGGTCCCCGTCACCGGGAAGTGCAGGGCACGCCCGACCGCACGGACGGACCCACTCACCCGGCCCGATCCGCCACTCCGACTGCTCCCCTTGGCGCCGCCACCGACTCCGGTGGCTCCCTGGGGCGCCCTTGCGGCTGCCACTCCGTCATAGTGCCCCGAGATGGGGGTGCGTAGTGCGGTTACCGCGCGTATGGGGGCCGAGTGGGGCGGGGCGGGATGTCGGGGTGTGCTCGGGGGAAGTCCTTCCCGGAGCCTTCCGGGGGCGCACGCCGTGGGCGCACGTCGTGGGCGCACGCCGGGGAGGAGCGATGGGGAGGAGCGCTGGGGAGTCGCGACGGGGAGGAGCGACGGGAACGAGCGACGTGGACGAGCGTCCGGGCGGAGCCCGAGGGACGGACCGAGTCGGGTGGGCGGGCGGGAAACACGGCGCGGAGCGCCGAAGAAACCGCCGCGGAGCGGCGTGAAAGCGCCCGCGGAGCGCCGAAGAGCCGCGCGCGGAGCGGCGAGGACCCGGCCGCGGAGCGGCGAGGACCTGGCCGCGGAACGGCGAAGACCTGGCCGCGGAGCGGCGGAAAGCCCGGCGCGGAGCGCAGAAGAGCCCCGCCGGTGTGGGCCCAGGGGCCAGGAGAAGGTAGCGTGCGTAACGCGCCTGCGGCGATTGTTCTCGGCCGCGCGCCTCTCGGCCATCCCGCAGAATGGATGGCGTAGGTGCGCCCGAGTGCGATCGGGCGCGGACGTCGACGCGGTCCCCCGGTCCGCTCCGTCCGCACCCCCGCCGAGAAACGGCGCACCCGTGAGACGGCGTAGGAGAGAAGCGATACCTGTGAGCGCAGCGACAACGCGAAGCCGCACCCCCGACCGCCTGTGCGCCGAGGCCGTCGACCTCGCCCGCGCCGCCGCCGAGGAGGCCGCCGCACCCGGCATCGTCGGCGATCACGTGGGGCTGGTCTCCGAGGGGGACCGCGTTGTCACGCACTTCTTCGAGTGCAAGGAGCTGGGCTACCGCGGCTGGCGCTGGGCGGTGACCGTGGCCCGCGCCTCCCGCGCGAAGTTCGTCACGCTCGACGAGACGGTCCTGCTGCCCGGTCCCGACGCCCTCCTCGCTCCCGAGTGGGTGCCGTGGAGCGAGCGTCTGCGGCCCGGTGACATGGGGCCGGGGGACCTGCTGCCCACGGACGCCGAGGATCTCCGCCTCGAGCCCGGTTTCACCGGCGAGGACGAGCCGCCGCCGAACTCGCCGGTCTCGGAGGAGATGGCCGAGCTGGTGGAAGCGGAGGACGCGGAGGTCGCGGGCGGGAGGCCGGCGACGCTGCCGGTTGCGCCTCGACGTGGCTCGATCGCCGCCGTGGCGGAGGAGCTGGGGTTGCGCCGTGCGCGCGTCCTGTCCCGGTACGGGCTGCATGTCGCGGCCGATCGGTGGGAGGAGGGGTACGGCCCGAAGACCGCGATGGCGCAGGCCGCGCCCGCGTCGTGCGTCAGCTGTGGCTTCCTCAACCCCATCGGGGGCTCGCTCGGACAGGCGTTCGGTGTCTGTGCCAATGAGTTCTCGCCCGCCGACGGGCACGTGGTTTCCCTCTCGTACGGCTGCGGTGGGCACTCCGAGGCCGCGGTCATGCCGAAGCCTCCGCGCCCGGCTCTGCCGGTGATCGACGAAACCCGGGTGGACCCCTTCCCGCTGCGGCCCTCCCCGGATTCCGGTTCGGTCTCGATCACGACGGACGAGTCGGCGGAACTCGGTCACTCGTAGCCCGGGGATCTGTTTTCGCCCCCGTCGCCCCTGCCTATTCCCGTACCTGGGGGGCTCTGCCCCCCAGCCCCCCGGGTTGTTCGTTCGGTGCGGGCCGGTGGGGGCTTGTCGCGCAGTTCCCCGCGCCCCCAAAGGGGCGCGGCCCCCAGGTGCGAGACGGTAGGGGCGGAGGGGGCGAAAGACCCTGGCGCCCGCACCGGCGCGGGTGCCGTGCGAGGGAGAGCCCCGGCCGGAGGTCGGTCGGGCGCGCGGTACCTTCATGCCGCGACCGAGCGCAGCACTCGCGGTCGCGCCAGCCGAGAGGGAGAGTGAACCGTGAGCAAGTTCGTGCGGCCGGCAGCCGAGGGCGCGGACCCGTTCGGGACGGCGCGCCTGCGACGCGGCGTGCTGGACGCCTGGGCGACCAGCCCGGCCCGGTTCCGCGAGGACGCCAACGCCGAGGAGGACCTCGTCCTCGGCGGCTACCGGGACCGACTGGTCGTCGAGCTCGCCCAGAACGCGGCCGACGCGGCGGCACGGGCCGGCGTCCCCGGCCGCCTCCGCCTCACTCTCCGCGACGACGTACTCGTCGCGGCGAACACCGGCGCCCCCCTGGACGCTGCCGGCGTCGAATCGCTCTCCACGCTGCGCGCCTCCGCGAAGCGCGAAGCGCACGACACGGCGGTCGGCGCCGTCGGCCGTTTCGGCGTCGGTTTCGCCGCCGTGCTGGCCGTCACGGACGAGCCCGCTGTCGTCGGGCGGCACGGCGGCGTCCGCTGGTCCCTCGCCGAGGCCCGCGAACTGGCGGGGGACACCGCCCGCCACAGCCCGGGACTCGGGGACGAGATCCGCCGGCGAGACGGTCATGTGCCCCTGCTCCGGCTGCCGTTCGCCGCCGAAGGCACCGCCCCTGATCCGTACGACACCGTCGTGATCCTGCCCCTGCGGGACCCCGCCGCCGAGGATCTCGCCGAGCGCCTCCTGCAGAAGATCGACGACGCCCTCCTGCTCGCCCTGCCGGGCCTGGAGGAAGTGGTCGTCGAGATCGGGGACGCGGACGTACGCACCCTCCGGCGCCGTACCGAAGAGCACGGCGTCACCCTCGAGGACTCCCACGAGGGCACCACCCGCTACCGCACCATCTCCCACCACGGCCCCCTCGACCCCGCCCTCCTCGCCGACCGCCCGGTCGAGGAGCGGCTGCGCCCGCACTGGTCCGTGACCTGGGCCGTGCCCGTGGACAGCGGTGACGGCACCCCGGGCCGCCCCCGCACCAGCCCCGTCGTGCACGCGCCCACGCCCAGCGACGAGCCGCTCGGCGTGCCCGCCCTGCTCATCGCCTCCTTCCCGCTCGACACCACCCGCCGCCATGCCGCCCCCGGCCCGCTCACCGGCTTCCTGGTGGAGCGCGCGGCGGACGCGTACGCCGAACTGCTCGCCGCCTGGCGTCCGGTGGACGCCGCGATCATCGACCTCGTGCCGGGCCCGCTCGGCAAGGGCGAGCTGGACGGCGCCCTGCGCCAGGCGATTCTGGACCGGCTGCCGCGCACCGCCTTCCTGCCGCCCGCCATCGAGCCGGACAGCGCCCCGGACACCCCCACCGAATGGCCCGAGACCAGCGCCGCGGAGAACCCGGCCGCCCTGCGCCCCCGTGACGCCGAGGTCGTCGAGGGCGCCGGAGCCGAGACCGTCCGCGTCCTCGCCGAGGTGCTCCCCAGCCTGCTGCCCGCCGGGCTCGAACGCCGGGTGGAGCTGCGGACGCTGGGGGTCGCGCGGGTACCCCTCACGGAGGCCGTGGACCGCCTCGCCGGTCTCGAGAAGGACCCGACCTGGTGGCGGAGTCTCTACGACAGCCTCGCCGGGGTCGACCCCGACCGGCTCTCCGGGCTGCCCGTGCCGCTCGCCGACGGGCGTACGACCATCGGCCCCCGGCAGGTTCTGCTGCCGGTTCCCGACGGGCCCACCCCCGACGACACCTGGGCCGCCACCTCCGACTCCCTCGCCCGCCTCGGCCTCAAGGTCGCCCACCCGGACGCCGCCCATCCGCTCCTGGAGAAGCTGGGCGCCCTCCCGGCCACGCCCCGCGCCGTGCTCACCACCCCGCAGGTGCGCGCCGCCGTCGCCGCCTCTCTCGACGACGACGGCGGGGCGTGGGACGAGGACGCACCGGACGCCGAGGAGCTTGCCGACACCGTGCTCGCGCTGGTCCGCGACGCCGGCCTGGAACCCGGCGACGAGCCCTGGCTCGGCGCCCTCGCCCTCCCGGACGACGAGGGCGAACTCGCGCCCGCGGGTGAACTGGTGCTGCCCGGCAGCCCGTTCGCGCAGGTCATGCGCGAGGACGAACTCGCCTTCATCGACAACGAGTTGGCCGACCGCTGGGGCGAACAGCCGCTCGCGGCCTGTGGCGTTCTCGCCAACTTCGCCCTCGTACGCTCCACCGACGTCGTCCTCGACCCGGACGAACTGGAGCCGCGCGACTCCGACTTCGCCGAGCCTGATGACGCGGGCCTCCTCGACGCCGTCGACGTGTGGTGCGAGGACGTGCTCGACCGGCTGCCCGACACGCCGGTGCCGCCGGTCGCCACCGAGATCGTCGCCGTACGGGACCTGGACCTGGTGGACGACGAGCGGTGGCCGCAGGCCCTCGCGCTGCTCTCGCAGCCGCCGCTGCGGGACGCGCTGACCCAGCCGGTGCGGATCCTGCTGCCGGACGGCACGCACGAGATCGTCCGGCCGTACACCGCCTGGTGGCTGCGCGACCATCCCGTCCTCGACGGCCGCCGCCCCGCCGGGCTGCGCGCCGCGGGCGGCGACCCGCTCCTGCACGGCCTGTACGACGCCGCCGACGCCACCGGCTTCGACGACGAGCAGGTGCTGCGGGCGCTCGGCGTCCGCACCTCGGTGGCCGCCCTGCTCGCCGAACCCGGCGGCGCCGCCGAGCTCCTCGACCGGCTCGCCGATCCCGACCGGAAGGTCTCGGGCGCCCAACTGCACGCCCTCTACGGCGCGTTGGCCGACCTCGACCCTGAGCAGGTGACCCTGCCGGACGAGCTGCGGGCCGTCGTCGACGGCGAGGTGCGCGTGGTGGACGCGGCCGACGCCGTGGTCGTCGACTCGCCCGACCTGCTGCCCTTCACCGGCGGGGTGCCGCTGCTTCCCGTACGGCCCTCGCGTGCTGCCGAGCTCGCCGAGCTGTTCCAGGTGCGGCGGCTCAGTGAGTCCGTCACCGGGGAAGTGGATTCCGAGGGCACCGAACACGACGTACCGGACTCCGTGCGGGTCCTGCTGGGTCCGTCGACCCCGACCTCGTACGTCGAACACGAGGAGCTCGTCGTCGACGGCACCGAACTCGACTGGCGGCGCACCCGGGACGGCGTGCTGCACGCCGCCACCCTGGAGGGCGTCGCCGCCGGACTCGCCTGGGCGGCCGGACAGTGGCCGCGCCGCTTCGAGGTCGCGGCCCTCCTGGAGGACCCGTCCCGCACGGAGGAGTTGGCGCGTGACCGCTGGTTCGACTGACGTCGGGCAGCGGCTGAAATCGGGTGGCTGATGACGGGTATCGGGCCCGGGGGGGTGTGCGGCGGTTGCCGGACGTTCCCCGGGCCACCTGTGATCTTGTTAATACGCACACAAAATCTTCATCACCCGTACAACCATTCGCACCCGTCGCGGATCTGATCATCCGAGTCAACAGACTCCATGATCACTTGGGCCCCGTGCGACGACGAGCCGTGAGGAACGACCACCACCGGGGCCCCTTTCCCACTTGGGGATCGCATGCGCATACGTGCCACCGTGGCCGCCGTCTCCGGCGCCCTGGCCCTTTCCGCCCTCGCCGTGCCGGCCGCGCAGGCGGACAGTCACTCCGTAAGTCTCGCTTCGAAGGTGCCGTCCACCTCGAAGGTCACGCCGTTCTCCACCGCCTCTCCGGCGGACGAGACCGTCGGCGACACCACGATCACGAGCGTCACCGTCAACGGCGGCAAGGACATCGTGGTCGGCACCACCCAGAAGAAGACCTTCACCATCGCGGTGACGGCCACCGACCCGGCCGGTATCTACGACGGCTACGCCATGCTCTGGCACGGCTCCGACATCGACAACGTCGACGGCGCGATCGTCCCGGACGCGGACCAGGGCACCTGCACCGCCTCCAGCGCCACCACCGCGACCTGCAAGGTCACGGTCGTCGCCGACCCGAACGAGAACATCTACGGCAACATCCTGGCCGGCACCTGGAAGGTGTGGGCCGGCGCCGCGGGCAACGACGGCGACTACATCATCACCGAGGCTTACAAGACCGCCAAGGTCCAGCGCGCCTCCAAGCTGACGGTCAACGCCTCGCCGGAGCCGGTGCAGAAGGGCAAGACCGTCACGGTCACGGGCAAGCTGTCCCGCGCCAACTGGGACGACCTCCTGTACCACGGCTACGCCAACCAGTCGGTGAAGCTGCAGTTCCGCAAGAGTGGCTCCAGCACCTACACGACGCTGAAGACCATCACGTCGGACTCGACGGGCAACCTGAAGACGACCACGACGGCCACCGTCGACGGTTACTTCCGCTACAGCTTCGCGGGCACCACGACCACCCCGGCGGTCAACGCCACGGGTGACTACGTCGACGTGCAGTAACCCGTGAAGTAACCCCTACGCGGGAAAGCGGCGGTCTACCCACTTCCACAGGAACTCCAGGGTGGCCGCCGCCACCGCCGAGATGCCCACCGCGACCCACGGCATCGTCGCGCCGACCAGCTTCAGCGCGAAGAAGTGCTGCAGGCCCGGCACCACGAGCACCAGCAGGAACGCCCCGCCCATCGCGGCGACGAGGCAGATCCGCCACCAGGTGTAGGGCCGGGCGATGATCGCGAGCACCCACATCGAGATCAGGAAGAGCGTCAGCGTGGCGGCGCTGGTCTCCGCGTCCAGTGAGCCCTCGCCCGTGTAGTAGTGACGGGCGAGCAGATACGTCACGAAGGTGGCCAGCCCGGCGATGACCCCGCCCGGGATCGAGTACCGCATCACCCGTCGTACGAAGTGGGGTTTCGCGCGCTCCTTGTTGGGGGCGAGCGCGAGGAAGAAGGCCGGGACGCCGATCGTCAGGGTGGAGAGCAGCGTCAAGTGCCTTGGCAGGAAGGGGTACTCGACCTGCCAGCACACCACCAGGATGGCCAGCAGCACCGAGTAGACCGTCTTCACCAGGAAGAGCGTCGCGACCCGGGTGATGTTCCCGATGACCCTGCGGCCCTCCGCGACCACCGAAGGCAGCGTCGAGAAGCTGTTGTTGAGAAGGACGATCTGGGCCACCGCCCGGGTGGCCTCCGAGCCCGAGCCCATCGAGACACCGATGTCGGCGTCCTTCAGGGCGAGTACGTCGTTCACGCCGTCACCCGTCATCGCCACCGTGTGCCCGCGCGACTGCAGCGCGCCCACCATGTCCCGCTTCTGCTGCGGGGTGACCCGCCCGAACACCGTGCCCTTGTCCAGCGACTTCGCCATCTCCTCCCGCTCGTCGGGGAGGTGGCGCGCGTCCACGACGGAGCCGGTGAGCCCGAGCTTCCCGGCCACCGCGCCCACCGACACCGCGTTGTCGCCGGAGATGACCTTCGCTTTGACCTCCTGCTCGGAGAAGTAGCGCAGGGTGTCCGCCGCGTCCGGGCGCAGCCGCTGCTCGAGGACGACGAGGGCGGTGGGCCGGGCGCCCTTCTTGACCTCCGGGGCGTCGAGGTCCTTGGAGGCCCGGGTGAGCAGCAGCACCCGCAGCCCGGCCTCGTTCAGCCGCTCGGTCTCGGCGAGCGCCGGATCTCCGGCGGGCAGCAGCACGTCGGGGGCGCCGAGGAGCCACGTACTGGATTCCCCGTCCCCCTCGCTGAAGGACGCCCCGCTGTACTTGCGGGCCGAGGAGAAGGGCAGCGACTCGGTGCAGCGCCACTCCTCGCTGTCCGGGTAGGCGGCGATGATCGCCTGGAGCGAGGCGTTCGGCCGCGGGTCCGACTCGCCGAGCGCGCCGAGGACCTTGCGCACGTACGACTCGTCGGCGCCCTGGAGCGGCCGCAGCTCGGTGACGTCCATGCCGCCCTCGGTGAGGGTGCCGGTCTTGTCGAGACACACGGTGTCGACGCGGGCGAGCCCCTCGATGGCGGGAAGTTCCTGCACGAGGCACTGTTTCCGGCCAAGGCGGATGACGCCTATCGCGAAGGCGACGGAGGTGAGCAGGACCAGCCCCTCCGGGACCATCGGCACGATCCCGCCGACCGTCCGCGCGATGGAGTCCTTGAAGCCGTGCTGCTTGACCACGAGCTGGCTGATGACCAGACCGATCGCGGTCGGGATCATCATCCACGTCACGTACTTGAGGATCGTGGAGATACCGGTCCGCAGCTCGGAGTGGACCAGCGTGAACCGGGACGCCTCCTCGGCGAGCTGCGCCGCGTACGCCTCCCGCCCCACCTTCGTCGCGGTGAACGCGCCGCCGCCCGCGACCACGAAGCTGCCCGACATCACCTGGTCGCCGGGGTGCTTGACCACGGGGTCGGCCTCACCGGTGAGCAGCGACTCGTCGATCTCCAGGCCGTCGGCCTCGGCGCAGGTGCCATCGACGACGATCTTGTCTCCGGGCCCGATCTCGATGAGGTCGCCGAGCACGATCTCGGAGGTGCTGACCGTGACGGCGACCCCCGCCCTGCGTACGGTCGGTTTCGCCTCGCCGATCACCGCGAGCGAGTCCAGGGTCTTCTTGGCCCGCCACTCCTGGATGATGCCGATCCCGGTGTTGGCGATGATCACGTACCCGAACAGGCTGTCCTGGAACGGCGCCACGAACAGCATGACCAGCCAGAGCACGCCGATGATCGCGTTGAACCGGGTGAAGACGTTGGCGCGGACGATCTCGCCCATCGAGCGGCTGCTGCGCACGGGGACGTCGTTCACCTCGCCCCGCGCGACCCGTTCGGCCACCTCGGCGGCGGACAGCCCCTCCGACCGCCGCGAGGCGGGCATGGGCACGGGGTGAACGGGATCGAGTTCGGCGCCCGCGTCGATGTGCGTCATGCATTCGACGGTACGTGCGTATATACGGCTTCACCTGCCGAGTGCCCCAAAGATCCGACCTGGGGAGGACGGGGGCGCGGGGGAGTGATGCCCTGGGTGTAGGGGGGCTGGTTACTCCGCGGCAGTGGCGGCCTGATCCGGGCCGGCGGCCGCGGCGCGCTTGATGGCGGCGTCGCGCTTGCGGACGTACCAGATGCCGATCAGTCCGAGACCCGCGCCGGCCAGGCACGTCCACACCCACCAGGTGTGCCCGTGGTCGTCGAACCAGCCGTAGAACGGCAGCTGCACCAGGAAGAGGACGAACCAGAGGATCGTGCCGCCCGTGATGGTGGCGACGACGGGGCCCTCCAGGGGCTCCGGCGCCTCGTGCTTGGGGGTCCACTTCGCCATGTGCACAGCTTACGAGGCCGCGGATCGCGCGGGAGCCGGGCCCGTCCCCGCCCTTGTATACCAACGGTCTACGCGCGGAGATAGCGATTTCGGACTCATATGTTCATACTGAAACGGTCTGAGTCTGGCTCTTTCTGTTCGTACGAAACACCAACGGAAACGTCGAAGAAACCTGCTGGTGATCGCGTAACGGCCAGACTCGATCAAGTTCCCAGCCCGGCACCCTCCCCCACTCTCGACTCCGCTCGAGCGGGGGAATCCCATCGTCAGGGCGCCCGTACTGGCCCCGTAAGGCCCCGCACGTATGAGGTCACGCATGTCCACCTCGGCCCTCACCAAGGCCCCCACCCCGGAGCAGCCGGATCCCCGCCCCGCGCAGGGCGGCCTGGACCGCTACTTCAAGATCTCCGAGCGGGGCTCCAGCATTCCGCGTGAGATCCGCGGCGGTTTCGCCACCTTCTTCGCGATGGCCTACATCATCGTGCTGAACCCGATCATCCTGGGCAGTGCGAAGGACATGTACGGGCACCACCTGGACAATGGTCAGCTGGTCACCGCGACCGCCCTGACCGCGGCGTTCACCACGCTCCTCATGGGTGTCGTCGGCAACGTGCCGATCGCGCTGGCGGCGGGTCTGGGTGTGAACACGGTTGTCGCACTCCAGCTCGCCCCGCGGATGTCGTGGCCGGACGCCATGGGCATGGTCGTGCTGGCCGGTTTCATCGTGATGCTCCTGGTCGCCACCGGTCTGCGTGAGCGCGTCATGAGCGCCGTGCCGCTGGGCCTGCGCAAGGGCATCGCGATCGGCATCGGCCTGTTCATCATGCTGATCGGCCTGGTCGACTCCGGCTTCGTCACGCGCATCCCGGACATCGCGCAGACCACGGTCCCGCTCCAGCTCGGCGCCGACGGCCACCTCAACGGCTGGCCCGTCCTGGTCTTCATCCTCGGCACGCTGTTCACGCTCGCGCTCATGGTGCGCAAGGTGCCCGGCGCGATCCTGATCTCGATCGTCACGATGACGGTCGTCGCGGTGATCATCAACGCCGTCGCCACGATCCCGTCCTGGGGTCTGACCACCCCGAAGTGGCCGGGCAACCCGGTCGCCACCCCGGACTTCGGGCTCGTCGGCAAGGTCAGTCTCTTCGGTGGCTTCGACAAGGTCGGCGTGCTGACCGGCATCCTCTTCGTGTTCACCGTGCTGCTGTCGACCTTCTTCGACGCGATGGGCACGATCATGGGCATCAGCGACGAGGCCAAGCTGACCGACGCGCAGGGCCAGATGCCGGGCATCAACAAGGTCCTCTTCGTCGACGGCATCGCCGTCGCCGCGGGTGGCGCCACCTCCTCCTCGGCCACCACGTGCTTCGTGGAGTCCACGGCGGGCGTCGGCGAGGGCGCCCGCACCGGCTTCGCGAACGTCATCACCGGCGCGCTCTTCGCCGTGGCGCTGTTCCTCACCCCGGTCGCCACGATGGTCCCGTCCCAGGCCGCCACGCCCGCGCTCATCGCGGTCGGCTTCCTGATCATGTCCCACTCGGTCAAGGAGATCGACTGGGCGGACTACACGATCGCCATGCCGGCCTTCGTGACGATGATGATGATGCCGTTCACCTACTCGATCACGAACGGCATCGGCATGGGCTTCATCACCTTCGTGGTGCTGCGCTTGGCCGCCGGTCGCGGCCGCGAGATCCCGATCGCGATGTACGTGGTGTCGGCGGTGTTCGCCTTCTACTACCTGATGCCGGCGCTGGGTCTGACGTAAGCGGCCGTACGGGGTCTCACGTGGCCCATCGGCTCACGTGACCCCGTAGAACTTCTCCGTCTCCTCGACCGCGGTCTGGAACCGCTCGTCGAAGTCATCGCGAATGAGCGTTCGGACGACATAGTCCTGGACGCTCATTCCGCGTTTGGCGGCGTGGTCTCGGAGCCGGTTGAGCAGCTCCCCGTCTATCCGCAGGCTGAGCACGCTGGTCCCCATGGAGTCGAGGGTCGCCGGACCGCGGCGGGCGAGGGGTCACTTTCCCGAGCGGGCTCACTCATATGAGTGATGTCGGGGTTCCGTGGCGCGGTTCACGGGCATTGCGGTGGTCTTTAGCGAGGGTAATGAGTTAAGCTAAAGACATGCCTGACCTCACCCATGGCGACGACGAGGCCGCCGTGAACGCCTTGCGCTCCGCAGTGATGCGGTTGTCGCGTCGACTCAAGCACCAACGGGTCGACGAGTCGCTGAGCCCCACCGAGATGTCGGTGCTCGGCACCCTGGCCCGCTGCGGCACCGCCACGCCGGGCGAGCTCGCCCGCAAGGAGCATGTGCAGCCGCCCTCGATGACGCGCATCGTCGCGCTGCTCGAAGCCAAGGGTCTTGTCAGGCTGGAGCCGCACCCCGAGGACCGGCGCCAGAAGGTCGTCACGCAGACCGACAAGGCCGAGGCGATGCTCGAAGAAAGCCGCCGCAAGCGGAACGCGTTCCTGGCCGGACTGGTCGAGGCCCTCGGCGAGGACGAATGGGCGAAGCTCCGCGAAGCCGCCCCCGTTCTGGAAAAGCTCGCGCATCTGTGACCATCTGCGGCCCTCCCCCGGGAGGGCCGCTCCCCTGTTTCGACCATCGCCGACGCCCTCCCATGACGCCGACGTCAACGACTGCCTAGGAGGCGAGCCCTTTTGAGTACGGGACCCGGAGCAGATTCCGCCCCCGCACCAGCCACCCACGACTCCCCGTCCGCTCCCGACCGTGCGTCCGGCGCCCCCAGCGCTACCTCCCGCACCTCTCACCCGTCCCGTTCCTCCTCGATGTTCAGCTCGCTGAAGATCCGGAACTACCGCCTGTTCTTCCTCGGCCAAGTCGTCTCCAACACCGGCACCTGGATGCAGCGCATCGCCCAGGACTGGCTGGTGCTGAGCCTGACCGGCTCGTCCGCCGCGGTCGGTATCACCACCGCGCTGCAGTTCCTGCCGATGCTGCTGTTCGGGCTGTACGGCGGTGTCCTCGTCGACCGCCTCCCCAAGCGGCCCACGCTGCTTGTGACGCAGGCGGCGATGGCCGTCACCGGCCTGGCGCTCGCCTTCCTCACCCTCTCCGGCCATGTCCAGGTCTGGCACGTCTACCTGGCCGCCTTCGCCGTAGGCCTCGCCACGGTCGTCGACAACCCGGCCCGCCAGTCCTTCGTCTCCGAGATGGTCGGCCCGGACCAGCTGCAGAACGCGGTCAGCCTGAACTCGGCGAACTTCCAGTCGGCCCGTCTGGTCGGCCCCGCGGTGGCGGGCCTGCTGATCACGGGCGTCGGCACCGGCTGGGCCTTCCTCTTCAACGGCCTCTCCTTCGTGGCCCCCGTCGCGGGCCTGCTGCTGATGCGCGCCCGCGAACTGCACGTGGTCGAGCGGACGCCCCGCGGCAAGGGCCAGTTGCGCGAAGGCCTCCACTACGTGGCGCGCCGCCCGGAGTTGATCTGGCCGATCGTCCTCGTCGGCTTCATCGGCACCTTCGGCTTCAACTTCCCGGTCTGGCTGTCGGCGTACGCGGACGACATCTTCCACGCGGGCGCCGGCGCGTACAGCCTCTTCAACACGTTGATGGCGCTCGGCTCGCTGGCCGGCGCGCTGCTCGCCGCCCGGCGCGGCACGGCCCGGCTGCGCATCCTGATCGCGGCGGCGGTGGCCTTCGGGGCGCTGGAGGTGGTGGCGGCAGCAGCCCCCTCCCTGTGGCTCTTCTCCCTCCTGATGGTCCCGATCGGCATCTTCGGCCTGACGGTCAACGTCACCGCGAACACCTCGGTGCAGATGGCCACCGACCCCGCCATGCGCGGTCGCGTCATGGCGCTGTTCATGATGGTCTTCATGGGCGGTACGCCACTGGGGGCACCCCTCGTCGGCTGGGTCACCGACGCCTACGGCGCCCGTGTCGGCTTCGCCCTCGGCGGCCTGATCTCGTTGACGGCCGCGACCACGATCGGCCTGATCCTGGCCCGCATCGGCGGCCTCCGCCTCTCCCTCGGCTGGCACCACGGCCACCCGGACGTCCGCTTCGTACCGAAGGAGCAGCGGGAGAAGCAGCTGGCGCCGGCGGCGTGACGACGGACGGCCGCACGGGCCGGGCCGGCACCTGGCCCGGCCGGTCGCCGGCGGCCGTGTGGGCGGGGGTCGCCGGATGATCCGTTCCCTGGAAGGGTGACGCCATGAGACTTTTTGCGGCGGTGCTGCCTCCGGAGGGTGCGATCCGTGAACTCGCCTCGGAGGTCGATGAGTTGGAGCAGCTGCCGGGGGCCGAGGCGTTGCGGTGGACGGGCCGCCCCGGCTGGCACTTCACGCTCGCGTTCTTCGGCGAGGTGGACGAGGGGATCGTCCCGGACCTCTCGGAACGACTGGCGCGCGCGGCCCACCGCACGGATCCCTTCTCCGTGTCCCTGCGCGGCGGCGGCCACTTCGGCGGGCGTGCCCTGTGGGTGGGTGTGGCAGGCGACCTGCAGACCATGCGGCTGCTGGCCGACCGGGCGGAGGCGGCCGCGCGCAAGGCGGGCATCCCGATGGGGCAGCACCGCCCTTACCACCCGCATCTGACAGTGGCCCGCAGCCGCGGTTCCGCGCACTTCGAGGCGTACGTCACTGCCATGGGCGCCTTCGAAGGGCGGAAGTGGACGGTGGGAGAGCTGTGCCTCGTCCGCAGCCGGCTGCCGAAATCGGGGGTGCCCGGGGAGCAGCCCCGTTATGAGGCGGTCGCCCGCTGGCCGCTCGGAGCGGCCGGTTAGGCTCGATGCGTGGACCCGAAAACCCGTAACCGGATCATGGCCGGTGTGCTCGTGCTGATGTTCGTCGTGGTGGCGCTGGCGGCGGCGGTCAGGTAACCGACCGCCACCGCCGCGCTCCGCCGGAGCGCCGGGGTGCCGCGGGGGGTTCGCCGGCCGCGGGCCGGCCGTGGCTGGTCGCGCAGTTCCCCGCGCCCCTCACGGGGCGCTACCAGGCGAAGGCCTCCGGCGACGGCCCAGGTCCCGGGAAGATCTCGTCCAGGGACGTCAGGAGCTCCTGCGACAGTTCCAGTTCCACGGCGCGCAGTGCGGACTCCAGCTGCTGCGCGGTGCGCGGGCCGACGATGGGCCCGGTGACACCGGGCCGGGTCAGCAGCCAGGCCAGCGCGGCCTCGCCGGGCTCCAGGCCGTGCTTGTCGAGCAGATCCTCGTACGCCTGGATCTGCGCGCGGATGGTGGTGTTGGCGAGGGAGTCGGCGGCCCGGCCGCTCGCCCGGCGCCCGCCCGCGACCTCCTTCTTGATCACGCCGCCGAGCAGACCGCCCTGCAGCGGCGACCACGGGATGACCCCGAGCCCGTACTCCTGCGCGGCCGGGATGACCTCCATCTCGGCGCGCCGCTCGGCGAGGTTGTAGAGGCACTGCTCGCTGACGAGGCCGATCGTGCCGTGGCGCCTGGCAGCGATCTCATTGGCCTGGGCGATCTTGTATCCGGGGAAGTTGCTGGACCCCACGTAGAGGATCTTCCCCTGCTGGATCAGCACGTCGATCGCCTGCCAGATCTCCTCGAAGGGAGTCGCGCGGTCGATGTGGTGGAACTGGTAGATGTCGATGTAGTCGGTCCGGAGCCGCTTGAGACTGGCGTCGACCGCCCGCCGGATGTTGAGCGCGGAGAGCTTGTCGTGGTTGGGCCACGGGTCGCCGTCGACCGCCATGTTCCCGTACAGCTTGGTGGCGAGGACCACCTTGTCGCGCCGCTCGCCACCCTTGGCGAACCAGCTTCCGATGATCGATTCCGTACGGCCCTTGTTCTCGCCCCAGCCGTACACGTTCGCGGTGTCGAAGTAGTTGATCCCCGAGTCCAGCGCCGCGTCCATGATGGCGTGGCTGTCGGCCTCATCGGTCTGCGGACCGAAGTTCATGGTGCCGAGGACGAGTCGGCTGACCTTGAGTCCCGTGCGTCCGAGCTGCGTGTACTTCATGACTCCTTAGCCAACGGGGTGGAGTGCGCTCTAGGCAAGGGCGTTCGCACTCGTGGCGGGTCGGGTGGCCGGGGGCGCGAAGCGACCGTGGGGTGGCCCCGCTTCTTATTCGTTGTGTGGGAGGCGACGGTTTGCGTTTTCGGAGAAAGTGTGGGCACATTCCGACACCTCCACGCTGTGCTCGCAAAGGCATGGAGTTCGTCAAGCGCGGGAATTGCCACATCGGTCTTGCGGATTCTTCTGCCGTCGGCAAGGGGCTGTGACTGTCAGGGTGGGGGCTCGTCCCGAGGCCGGGTTGTGCCTGTCGGCACCCCGCCTCGGATTGCATTGTGTGGGCGTCCCGCTTCATTGGATTCCGTTCGCCCCGGCCTTCTCTCTCGGAATAGAAGTTGACTTTTCCGGTCGCTTTCATGTCCCGGGGAAATGTTTCCAGCCCACCTGTGGAGTATTTCCATGTCTGCTGACAGCGCTGCTGTCGTCGCCCCGGCGGGGGCGGATATTCCGGCTCGGGTCCCGTATCCGGTGGCCGACATCTCGGGCTCGCGCTCGTCGTGATCGCCCCCGTCATCGCGCTTCGCGCTCGACCTCAGACGCCGGAGGGGCTGAAGAATCAGCCCCTCCGGCGTCTGAGAAGCGGAAGTCCCCGAAAGCCAGTTGTCCCACCGCCCCTGATCCGCTTGGCTCGGTCCTCGTGACCCCGCTTGAAATCGCCGCCCTCGTACGCCCGGACCGCTACCCCCGCTCCTCCGCCTACGACCCGGCCTGGCTGCTCGGTCTCGACATGGGCCCCAACCCCCTGTGGCTCCTGGAGGACCTCGCCCGGGACCTGGACCTGCGGCCCGGCATGCGGGTGCTCGACCTCGGGTCGGGGAAGGGAGCGACGTCCGTCTTCCTCGCGCGGGAGTACGGCGTACAGGTCGTCGCGGCCGACTGGTGGGTCGGGACCGATGAGGCGGCGGCCGTCTTCGCGGCGGCCGGCGTCGGCGGGCAGGTGGCGGCCGTACGGGCCGAGGCGCATCAACTGCCCTTCGAGGAGGGGAGTTTCGACGCGATCGTGAGCATCGACGCGTTCGAGTACTTCGGTACGGCGGACAGCTATCTGCCGTACCTGGTGCGGTACTTGCGGCCCGGTGGCCAACTGGGCATCGCCACACCCGCGTTGACCCGCGAGATCCGCGAACTCGGCGCGATTCCCCCGCACATCAAGGCGGTGGTCGGCTGGGAGGCCATCGCCTGGCACACCGCCGAGTGGTGGCGGTTCCAGTGGGAGATCACCGAACTGGTGACGGTGACGTCCGCGCGGCTGCAGGAGGACGCCTGGCGGGACTGGCTGCTGTGGAGCCGGGCGTGCGCTGAGCACCTGCCGGAGGGGCGGGCCGCGCAACAGCCCGTCATCGACATGCTGACCGCCGACTCGGGTGAGTACCTCTCTTTCGCGCTGGTGACAGCGCGGACCACTGCCCGGACCTGAGCGGTGAGCGAAGAGGCGTGCCCAGGAGACGTACCTAAGAGGCACTGTCCCCTTGGACGAGCGCGTGCAGGTGCTGGTCGTGCCAGCCGTCCGCGTGCAGCAGCGCGCCGCGCATGGTGCCCTCGAGGGAGTAGCCGGCCTTCGCCGCCACTCGGCAGGACGCCGGGTTGGCCACCGAGTGGCACAGCCGCAGGCGGTGCAGCCCGAGGTCCTCAAGGGCCCACCGGCTGAGGCGCTTGACGGCCTCGACCACGACACCGCCGCCACGGGCCGCGGGCAGAATCCAATAGACGATCTCGGCGCTGCCGCCGGTGAGATCAATGTCGTTCCATCCGATGAGTCCCATGGCCTCGCCGCCGTCGCCGTTGTAGTCGTCCGACCGCGCGATGGCCCAGATCGCGCCCTGCTCGGCCTGCCGGCGTTCGTGCATGCGCGCGATCCTCTTGCGGGCGTCTTCCAGGGACGCCACGTGCAGGAGGTTCCATCGGCGAATCGCCGGATCCTGGCCCGCGGCCACCAACGCGTCGGCGTCGCCGGACCGCCAGGGACGCAGCTCCAGGCCGTGGGGGAGGTCGAGTACCGGTTGCGGGGTCCGGGCCAACCGACCTGCGGGGACGGCTGGAGGTATGGGTGAGTTGGCGAGCATCGCGGCATCGTGCCACATGCTCGCGTTTCAGTCCCGGGGGAATTCGGCTGTCTCGAGGGTGAGGCCGAGGAGCGTGGTGGTCATGTCGACGTCACCGCCGTAGGTAGCCCTCGGGGACGGTCATCTGGTCGAACATCTCGTCCAGGATCTGTTCGTTGATGGTGGCCATGGCGATCCTGTCGTTCTCTACGACGGTCATGGTGGCGATCCTCCCGGCTGCCACCCGGTCGAGTGCAGCCGCGCCGTACAACGATACGCACGGTGACCAGGCAACGCTGGGAATCGGTCAGGCGGTTTCGGCCGTGTACGGCTCGCCCAGGTCCCACGCCTGGTACATCGCCTCCGCGAACCCCTCCGCGATCTTGTGCTCGCCGCTCGCGTTCGGGTGCGTGCCGTCGTACGTGTCGAAGTGGATGTCGTACGAGGGCGGCGGGGAGGCCAGAAGGAGCGGGGAGCGGGGTTCGTCGAGGTCGGCCACGGCCTTGGCGAGGAGTTCGTTGAAGGCGGCGACCTCGGCGGCGAAGGGGGCGTCGGACTCGGCGCGGACGTTCGGTATCACCGGGAGGAGGACCATGCGGATGCGCGGGTTCGCGGCGCGGGCCTGCTCGATGAAGGCGCGGGCGTTGTCCGCCGTCTGGGCCGCGTTCGTGTAGAAGCCGAGGTCGATCAGGCCGAGGGAGACCAGCAGGACGTCGGCGCGCTGCGCGCGGACCGTCTCGCGAATCAGCGGGGCCATGTGCAGCCAGCCCTCGCCCCAGCCGGCCAGGTGGGCGCGGGGGAAGTCCGGGTCCGCGTACTCGTACGAGTCGGGGGAGTCCATCGCCTTGTCGTAGAGCGTCTCGCGCGGACCGACGATCTTGAACGGGCCCCCGTACGTCGCGCGCAGGTGCTGCCACATTCGGTAACGCCATGTGTGTTCGCCCGCGCTACCGATCGTCATGGAGTCGCCGACGGGCATGAACCTGAGCATCCGCTCATCATGGACGATCAGTGGGGGTGTCTCGGGCCGTGGGGGTGTGAGGCTGGACACGCCTTCATGCGGGACACGCCTTCATGCGGGACGCGCCCTCGTGCGGGACGCGCCTTCGTGCGGGACGCGCCTTCGTGCGGGACACGCCTCCATGCGGGGCACGCCTCCACGCGAGTTCAGGCGGGCGGCCGCCGCGTGAACCGTCCGCCGGGATGGCAGGCTTGGGGCCATGCGCCGATCGCCTTCGCTTCTCGCCGGAGCCGTCCTCGTCGTCGCCCTGGCGGCGCCGGCCGTCGCGGACAGCGCGGACAACGGGTTCACGATCAAGGACCCCAGGATCACCGAGTCCAGCGGACTCGCCGCCTCGCATGCCCACCCGGGCATCTACTGGACCCACAACGACAGCGACGACGGGGCGTACTTGTACGCCGTCGACAGCAGGACGGGCAGGACCGTCGCCACCGTCACCATGAGCGGGGTCGGCGCCCCCCGGGATGTCGAGGCCATCTCCATCGGCCCGGACGACAACCTCTACGTCGGCGACATCGGCGACAATCTCGGCGGCAAATGGGACCACGTGTGGGTCTACAAGCTGCCCGAGCCGAAGGTGCTCAAGGACCAGACGATCCGCGCCACGCAGTACGTCGTGAAGTACTCGGACGGGCCGCGCAATGCCGAGTCGCTGATGGTCCATCCCAAGACCGGACGCGTCTACATCGTCGACAAGAACGAGGACGGCGGCCACCTCTACGAGGGCCCCGCCCAGCTCTCCGCCTCCGGCACCAACGTCTTCAGGCCCGTCGCCACGATCGACCTCTGGGCAACCGACGGCGCCTTCTCGCCCGACGGCAAGCAACTCGCCGTACGCGGGTACTTCGGCGGGATCGCGTACAACTGGAACGGCGGGAAGATCAAGCGTCAGGGGCGGCTGAACGTCCCCCTGCAGGGGCAGGGAGAGTCCCTCACCTACACCCCCGACGGGTCCGAGCTCATGTACGGGAGCGAGGGCGCGGACAGCGGCGTGCAGCCGGAAAGCGTGCCCGGATACCACGGGTCCGGGTCCAAGTCGCCTTCGAAGGGCGGCAGTTCGGCTTCTGGCAGTAACGGCGACGGACTGAGCGACGGGTTCAAGGTCGGCGCCATCGCGGTCGCAGCCGCCTTTGCCGTCGTCATCGGCTTCAGGCGGCTGCTGCGCCGGAGCTGACCTGCATCACTTCAAGTGCTATTCCTCCAACGGCCTTACTTCGTAGTGCAGCGTCGGTGTCCGCATCACCTTGTGGGCGAGCGGCACGAAGACGCCCTGCATGAAGGGGTACTTGTGCCGCAGCAGCTTCGCCGCATGCTTGTCCTCCTCGCTGCCGTGGTCGAGCAGCCGCGTCCGGGCGTGGATCTCGGGCCCGGTGGGCGCGCCACGGAAGGTGGAGGGAGCGATCTCCACCTCCGGGTTGTTGCGCAGGCGCTTGACCTTCCAGGTGCTGCCCGGGGTGCGGAAGTACGCGTGGTCACCCTCGACGGCGATGTTCACCGGGGTGCCGACGCCTGTGCCGTCCTTCTTGTGGCTCGTCAGCAGGACGGCGTACTGCTTGGCGAGCGGGGCGAGCTCGGGGCTCGGAGTCGGGGTACTGCTCATGTCCTCCATAGAGGCACTGATTGCCCCGCTTGTCACCCTCTCGGCGAGAGCCTCCCGCACGTGCAGACCTGGCGGTGATGATGGAACGGCTGCGTCGGCAGACGGAGGAACTGCGCGACCGGGAGACGATCCAGCAGGAGCGCCGGCAAAGCAAGTGAACTGCGGCAGGCGGAGCGGGGGCTGCTGCTCGACATCAACGGCATTCGGCGGGGCTGACGAACGAGGGCGCCCGGTTGTGCCGGGCGCCCTCGATGTCGTACGGAAACGAGCTCCGCAGGAGGAAGAACTACAGCTTCTCGATCACGTAGTCGACGCACTTCGTCAGGGCCTCGACGTCCGCCGGGTCGATCGCCGGGAACATCGCGATGCGGAGCTGGTTGCGGCCGAGCTTGCGGTAGGGCTCGGTGTCGACGATGCCGTTGGCGCGCAGGACCTTGGCGACGGCGGCGGCGTCGATCTCGTCGGCGAAGTCGATCGTGCCGATGACCTGCGAGCGCTTGGCCGGGTCGGCGACGTACGGCGTGGCGTACTTGGAGTCCTCGGCCCAGGTGTAGAGGCGGGTCGAGGAGTCCTTCGTGCGGGCCGTGGACCAGGCGAGGCCGCCCTGGCCGTTGATCCACTCCAGCTGCTCGTTGAGGAGGAAGAGGGTGGCGAGGGCCGGGGTGTTGTACGTCTGGTTCTTGCGGGAGTTGTCGATCGCCGTGGGGAGGCTGAAGAACTCCGGGACGTGACGGCCCGACGCGTGGATCCGCTCGGCGCGCTCGATCGCGGCCGGGGAGAAGACGCCGATCCACAGGCCGCCGTCGGAGGCGAAGGACTTCTGCGGGGCGAAGTAGTAGACGTCGGTCTCGGCGATGTCGACCGGGAGGCCGCCTGCGCCGGACGTGGCGTCCACGAGCACCAGCGCGCCCTCGTCGGCGCCCGCGACCCGCTTGATGGGGGCGGCTACACCGGTGGAGGTCTCGTTGTGGGTGAAGGCGTAGACGTCGACGCCCGCCTCGGCCTGGGGCTCCGGGTGGGTGCCGGGGTCGCTCACGATCACGGTCGGCTCGGCCAGCCAGGGGGCGAGCTTGGCGGCCTTGGCGAACTTGGAGCTGAACTCGCCGAAGTTGAGGTGCTGCGACTTGTTCTCGATCAGGCCGTGGGTCGCGATGTCCCAGAACGCGGTGGAGCCACCGTTGCCGAGGATGACCTCGTACCCGTCGGGGAGCGAGAACAGCTCGCGCACGCCGTCGCGGACCTTGCCGACCAGGTTCTTCACCGGGGCCTGGCGGTGGGAGGTACCGAGGAGAGAGCTACCGGTCGCGGCCAGCGCGTCAAGCGCCTCCGTACGCACCTTGGAGGGGCCCGCGCCGAATCGTCCGTCGGCGGGCTTGATGTCAGCGGGGATCTGGATATCAGCCACGATCGGAGCCTAGCCGTTTCGGGAAACCTGGGCGAAACGTCGTCCGTCGGGTGAGACGGGGGTGCGGGCCTGGGGGTGGGTTTCTCGCCCCCGCCGCCTCCTGAAGGGGCGCGGGGAACTACGCGACCAGCCCCCACCGGCCCGCAGCCGAAAGGCAGGTCGGGACGGGTAGGGGCGGCGGGGGCGAAAACCCTCCCCACATCACCCCGTCGTCAGTCGTACCGGCAGCTCGAAGAGGTCGTTCTGGGTCACCACGGGCTTGTGGCGGAGTTCGGAGGCGGGAATCGCCAGATCGAGGGACGGGAAACGGGTGTACAGGGCCGGGAGGGCGACCGCTGCTTCCAGGCGGGAGAGGGCGGCGCCGGGGCAGACATGGGGCCCGTGGCCGAAGGAGATGTGGCGGTTCTCGGTCCTGCGGGTGATGTCGAATGCGCTGGCGGTCGGACCGTGGGCCTGCTCGTCACGGCCGATCGCGCCGTACGACACGATCAGGGCGTCCCCCGCGGGGAGCACCTTGTCACCCACCGGAACGTCCTCCGTCGCGAAGCGGATGAGGACGTGGGAGGTGGGGGTGGAGTGGCGGAGGGTCTCCTCGATCACCGACGCCCAGTCGGCCTCGCCGCAGAGAACGAGGGCGCGTTGGTCGGGGTGGGTGGAGAGGTTGACCACCGCGTTGACGATCAGCGAGATCGTCGTCTCGTGACCCGCCGCGACCATCAGCTGCAGGGTGGAGACGATCTCCTCGTCGGTGAGGTGGTCGCCGTCCTCGGAGGCAAGGATCAGCGCGGATGTGAGGTCGTCGCCGGGCTCGGCACGCTTCGCCGCGACCGTCTGCGCCATGATGCCCGCCAGCTCGGTCAGCGTCGCGACGACCTCCTCCGGCGGAGTCTGCGTCGAGAAGAACTTCTCGAACAGCTCCTTCAGCCGGGGGAGCCGGGACTCGTCGATGCCCATGAGGTCGGCGATGACGTACATGGGGAAGGGGTAGGCGAAGTCGGCCTTCAGGTCGATCACCCCGGCGGAGTCCGACAGGCCGTCCAGCAGGCCCTCCGTCAGCTTGGTGATCCGCTCGCGCATCTGCTCCACCCGGCGTGGGGTGAGAGCCTGTGCGACCAGCGTGCGCATGCGCCGGTGGTCCGCTCCGTCCACCGTGAGCATGGAGCGGCCGGGGTTGGCGAGCCCGATCAGCGGCCAGTCCGGGGGTATCTCGCCGCGCTGCCAGGCACCCCAGACGTTGATGTCCTTCACCAGCCGGGGGTCCGTGAGCAGGGCGCGCGCCTCGGCGTGGTGCGTGACCGCCCACACCGGGACGCCGCCCGGCAGCTCGACGGCGGCGAGCGGGCCCGCGGCGCGCAGTGCCGCGCTCTCGCCCTCCAGGTCGGTGACGAAGGGATCCAGGGCGATACGAGTGGTCATGCGGCAGGGCCTCCAAGAGCGGGAGTGGGCGTGAATCTCACAGGGAGTCCGGTCAGGCCCCGCAGCCACGGGGACGGCCGCCGCGTCAGCGACTCGGCTGGTACGGCCAGGTCGATGTCCGGCAGCCGGTCCAGTACGACCTCGATCCCCGTCCGCGCGATGACCTCCGCGACCTCCTGGGCCGGGAACGGGCAGCGGTGCTCCCCGTGGCCGAAGGAGAAGTGGGCGTTGTTCCCGCCGGTGAGGGCGGAGCCGTCGGTGCGGACCTGGGGGTCGGAGTTGGCGCCCTGGAGGCCGAGCAGCAGCAGGTCGCCGGCGCGGACGCGGCGGCCGCCGAGCTGGGTGTCGCGGGAGGCCCAGCGCCCTGCCACGTTCTGGGTGGGAGTGTCCTCCCACAGGACCTCGTTCATGGCCTCGGCGACACTGTGCCGGCCGCCGAGGAGCGACGCCGCGAAACGCTCGTCCGTCAGCATCAGGCGCAGCGAGTTGCCGATCCAGTCGGCGGTCGGCTGGTGGCCCGCGGCCATCATGACCATCAGGTCCTGCATCACCTCTTCGTCGGTGAAGCCGCCGCCATCCCTTGAATCCGCCCTCGCGAGCATCCTGGACACGACGTCGTTCGCGGGCTCGGCCTTCCGGTCGGCCAGCAGCCGTGCCATGGACGCGGCCAGGTGCCGCTGGCCCGCCAGTGCCCCCTCCCGCCCGTTGATCATGTCGTTCAGGGCGGTGACCAGGCCCGGCCCCTGCTCCTCCGCGAAGCCGTAGAGCGTCGCGAGGACGCGGACGGGCAGCAGCGCGGCGTACTCCCCGACGATGTCCGTCTCGCCCTTGGCGCAGATCGTGTCGATGAGTTCGTCGGCGAACCTCTCGGTGTGGGAGCGCAGTTCGAAGGGATCGACCGCTTCGAGCGCGTCGCTGATCATCGCGGCGCGCTCGCGGTGGCGTTCGCCGACCGTGTAGAGGATGGACGGCTGCCTGCGGCCGATCATCGGCAGCAGCGGCCAGTCGCCGGGGATGCGCTCCCACTGGTTCCACAGGTCGGAGTCCCGGCTGAACAGGACTGGATCGCCGGTGACCTGGTGCAGTTCGCGATAACCGAGCACCAGCCACGCCGGTACGTCGCCGTCGAGCACGACCGGCACCACGGCACCGTGGTCGCGCCGCATCTCCCGGTACAGCTCGGCGGGTTCGGTCTGGAACCGGGGCCCGCTGAGGGGCACGGGGGCGGGGGTCACAGCGCCAACTCCGGTGATCGTGGGGTGGACAGAGACTTGAGGTGCTGGACGAGGGTGATCAGCACCCGCTTGGCGGACTCCCGTGAGCGGGCGTCGCAGTCGAGGAGCGGGACGCCCGGGTCGAGGTCGAGGGCCTCGCGGATCCGGGCGGGCGGGTGCGTGGGGCCGCCGAAGTCGTTGCAGGCCACGATGAACGGCGTGCCGTGGTGCTCCAGGCGGTCGATCGTGTACCAGGAGTCCTCGACACGGCGGGTGTCGACGCGGACGACCGCGCCGAGCGTCCCGGCGAACAGCCGGTCCCAGAGCAACCAGAAGCGTTCCTGCCCCGGCGCGCCGAAGAGGTACAGCACATTGCGGGCGTCCAGCGTGATGCGGCCGGAGTCGAAGGCCACGGTGGCCGCGGACTTGCCGCGCACCTCGCTGATGTCGTCGACCGCCGCGCGGGCCTGGGTCATCGTCTCCTCGGTGGTGAGGGGACGTATCTCGCTCACGGACCGGACCAGGGTCGTCTTGCCGACGCCGAAGCCGCCGACGAGCACGATCCTGAGGCCGTTGTCGGCCGACGCCGCCAGGGGCGTACGGGTGCCGGGGACACCCGTGGACGTACGGGCGTCAGAGGTTACGGAGTCCAACGAGCACCTGCTCCAGGATGTCGGGATCGGGGAGAGTGGCGGCGTGCGGGTGGCGGGCGCTGACGCGGCCCACGGCGAGGAGGTCGGAGAGCAGGATCTTTGTGATGCTCACCGGCAGCCGCAGTTCCGCCGCGATCTCGACGACAGCGGTGGGCCGTTCGCACAGCCGCAGGATCGCGGCGTGCTCCGACTGCATGCCCACCACCGGATCGCACTCCGCGACGACGAGCGTCACCAGGTCGAAGGGGGTGCCGTGCGCGGACCGGCTGCGCCCTCCCGTCAGGGTGTACAGCCGGTCGGGCGCGTCGTCCCTGCCCGGCCGGCTCATGAGGTGCGGGGCCGCGCGCTCAGGTGTTCGCCGAGTTGCTCCACGAGTTCGCTCATGTTGTGCCCGACCAGACCGGCGTCCGCGTCCTCGGCGGTGACCACGGCCAGGTGCGCGCCGTCGCCCGCCTCCACGATGAACAGGACCCCGCCGTAGAACTCGGCCATGGCCGAGCGCACTCCACCACTGCCGTCGCCGAACTCCACGGACGCGCCGTGGGTCAGCGACTGGATGCCGGCGGCGATCGCGGCGAGTTGGTCGGCCCGGTCGACCGAGAGCTCCGGAGTCCGGCACAGTTTCAGGCCGTCGCGGGAGAGCACGAGCGCGTGCCTGGCGCCCGGGGTGCGCTCGAGAAGACCCTCGATGAGCCAGGTGAGCTTCGCGTCGGCGGTGGTCGTGCCGGTCATGAAGTGGTGTCGCCTTCCGGGTGCGAGTGAGGCGTGGCGGGGGTCGTGTCCCGTGCGGCTCCGGTCTCCCGTGCGGCTCCGGTCTCCCGTACGGCTTCGGCCTCCCGTGTGGCTTCGGCCTCCTGTGCGGCTTCGGTCTCCTGTGTGGCTTCGGTCTCCTGTGTGGCTTCGGTCTCCTGTGCGGCGTCTTCGGGTCGTACGGCGTCCTCGGCGCCCTGTGCCGCGCCGCGTACCGCCTCGCGGAAGCTGCTGAAGCGGGCGGCGGCGCCTGCTGTGGCGTCGTCGGCGGTACGGGGCTGCGGATCGGCCTGGGGCGGCGGCGTGGCGTGCGCGCGGCTGCGCTCGGCGTGCGCCAGCGTGCGGCCCCGGCGGCGCTTGGGGAGGGCGCCCGTGGACGGCGGGAGCGGCTCGTGCCGGGGCGAGTCGTGGGTGGGGACCGGGTCCGGGTCGAGGTCGCCCACGGCGCGGGCGGCGGCGTACGACACCTCGGTGGCCGGCACCGGAACCGCGGCCGGCGCGGGCTCCGCGGGCAGCGGTGCGGACGACAGCGGCGTGCTCGCAGGCGTGAGGAGGTCCTGGGGGATGAGCACCAGGACGCCCGTGCCGCCACGTGCGGAGGGCCGGAAGGACACCTTCAGCCCGTGCTTGCGGGCGAGCCGGCCGACCACCGCGAGGCCGAGCCGGGTGCCCGAAAGCCCGCCGAGCTCCGCTGTGTTCTCCGCGTCTCCGGAGACGGCGCGCTCGGCGCGGCGCAGCTGGACGTCGCCCATGACGAGCCCGCTGTCCTCGACGGAGACGATGACACCGGCCGGGACCTCTTCGACGTACACATGCACTTCGGCGGTCGGCGGCGAGAAGTTCGCGGCGTTGTCTAGGAGTTCGGCGAGCGCGTGCATCACGCCCTCGGCGGCGTGTCCGGCGACGGCGGCCGCGCTGGCGGAGTGCACGCGTACGCGCTGGTAGCCGCCGATGCGGCCCATCGCGCCGCGCAGGATCGACTCCATGACGATGGGGCGTGCCCAGCGGCGGCCCGAGCGGGCGCCCGTGAGGACGGCGACGGAGTCGGCGAGGCGGCCCGCCTGCGCGGTGCGGTGGTCGAGGTGGAGGAGGTCGGCGAGGACCTCCTCGTCGGCGTGCCGCTCCTCCATGGCGCGCAGGTCGGCGAGCATGCCGGTGGCCAGCGCCTGAATGCGGCCGGCGGCGTTGGCGGTCGCCGAGATCGCGGCGGCCCGTTCGCTCGTGGCCTGCCGGGCGCGCTCGGTCAGCCGCGCGTTCTCCTCGGCGAGGCGGGTGCCTTCGTCGGTGAGGTGCTGCCGCTCGGCCGCGAACTCCTCGGTGAGGCGGGCGCGTTCCCGCGCCGCCGTCTCGGTCAGATGCACGCGCTCCCGTGCCGCCGCCTCGGCCAGCCGGGCCCGCTCGCGCGCGGAGTCGTCGGCCAGCCTGGCCCGCTCCTGGTTGAACTCCTCGGCCAGCCGGGCCCGTTCCTGGAGCAGCCGTCCGGCGTCCTGGGTCACGGTGTCGAGTCGGCGGCGTACCAGCTTCGCCGACTGTACGGCGCGGGCGGCCACCGCGACGGCCGCGCACAGCAGCACCGCGGCCGCGCCCGCGCCCCAGGCGAGGGGAGCGCGCACCGAGTCGGGCGCCAGGGCGACCGCGCCGACCACCGCGAGCGCGGCCGGGACGGCGGCGATCAGGGGAGCGGGCGCGACGGCGCGGAAGGTGGGTCGTTCGCCGGAGGTGAGGGGCGCGGTCATCAATCGGTCCTCGGTCGTGTTCTGGGGGGAGAACGTTCCTCGGTCGTGTTTTCGGGCGTTTCCTCGGGCGTGTCCTGGGCGAGAAGCGACACCTGATGCTCAACTCGCCGTCACTATATGGGAGTTCGTGATCGAATTGGGACGGTTCTGGAAGCGGTCGCATGATCGACTGTGGTCGTGTCGCGATCCGTCCGCGATTCGGGGCGCGGGGCTGACGGTCACTGTCGGTGCCCAGCGGCATCCTGGAGACATGACGGATCTCGGGGAGCAGGGCACACCGGCGTCGGCGGCCGATCTCGCCGGGCTGCGGACCGGGCTGGAGCAGGCGGTGCGGGGTGAGGTCGCCTTCGACGCGACCGCGCGGGCGCTGACCACCATGGACGCGTCCAACTACCGGCGCGTCCCGCTCGGCGTCGTCTCCCCGCGCGGCGCCGACGACGTGGCGGCGGCCCTCGCCGTGTGCCGCGCGCACGGCGTGCCGGTGGTGCCGCGCGGCGGCGGCACGTCGATCGCCGGGCAGGCCACGGGCACGGGCATCGTCCTGGACTTCACACGTCACATGAACCGGATCGTGTCGCTCGACCCGCAGACCCGTACGGCCGTGGTCCAGCCCGGTGTCGTACTGGACCGCCTCCAGGACGCCGCCGCCCCGCACGGACTGCGCTTCGGCCCCGACCCCTCGACCCACAGCCGCTGCACCCTCGGCGGGATGATCGGCAACAACTCGTGCGGCTCCCACTCGGTGGCCTGGGGCACGACGGCGGACAGTGTGCGGGAGCTGTCGGTGATCACCGGTCAAGGGGCCGCCGTGCGCCTCGGCCAGGACTGGGCGGGTGCCCCCGATGGCCTCCGGGCCCTGGTGGAGGGCGAGCTGGCACGCCTGCGCACCGGCTTCCCGGACCTCCCTCGCCGCATTTCGGGGTACGCGCTGGACGCCCTCCTGCCCGAGAAGGGCGCGGACGTCGCCCGCGCCTTCTGCGGCTCCGAGGGCACCTGGGGGGTGCTGACCGAGGCGGTCGTACGACTGGTGGAGGCGCCGCCCGCGCGGGCGCTGGCCGTGCTGGCGTACCCGGACGAGAGCGCGGCGGCGGAGGCGGCCGCGGGGCTGCTGCCGCACAGGCCGCTCACGGTGGAGGGGATGGCCGCGGATCTCGTGCCGGCCGGTTCGGGACTGCCCCGGGGCGGGGCCTGGCTGTTCGTGGAGACGGGCGGCGCGTCGGAGGCGGAGGCACGCGCGCGTGCGGACACGATCGTGCGCGCGGCGGACGTGACGGACGCCCTCGTGGTGACCGACCCGGCAGGGCAGCGTGCCCTGTGGCGCATCCGCGAGGACGCGAGTGGTACGGCAACCCGGATGCCGGACGGCAGCGAGGCCTGGCCCGGCTGGGAGGACTGCGCGGTGCCGCCCGCCCGGCTGGGCGGATATCTCCGGGACTTCAGAGGCCTGCTGTCCGCCCACGGCCTGCGCGGCACGCCGTACGGGCACTTCGGCGACGGCTGCATTCACGTGCGTATCGACTTCGACCTGATGAGTTCCGAAGGCGTGGTCCGCTTCCGGCGCTTCTCCGAGGAGCTCGCGGCACTGGTCGTCTCCCACGGCGGCTCCCTGTCCGGCGAGCACGGGGACGGGCAGGCACGTGCGGAGCTGCTGCCCACGATGTACGGCGCCGAGATGGTGGGCCTCTTCGAGCGGGCCAAGGGCATCTGGGACCCGGACGACCTGCTCAACCCCGGGATGCTCGTACGGCCCCACCGGCTGGACGAGAACCTGCGGTTCGCGGTGCTGCCGCGGGAGCCGGTGGACGTGGTGTTCGGATATCCGGCGGACGGCGGGGACTTCTCGGCGGCGGTGCGCAGATGTGTGGGGGTCGCCAAGTGCCGCGCTCCCGTGCCGGCGGGCGCCGGCGTCATGTGCCCCTCCTTCCGGGCGACCGGCGAGGAGGAGCACTCCACGCGCGGGCGGGCCCGGCTGCTGCACGAGATGCTCGCCGGCGAGGTCGTGACGGACGGCTGGCGGTCCACCGAGGTCCGTGACGCGCTGGACCTGTGCCTCTCCTGCAAGGGGTGCAAGTCGGACTGCCCGGTCGGCGTCGACATGGCCACGTACAAGGCGGAGTTCCTCCACCACCACTACGAAGGGCGACGGCGCCCGGCCGCGCACTACGCGATGGGGTGGCTGCCGGTCTGGCTGGCGGCGGTGACCCGGACGCACTCGGCTCGGCTGGTCAACTCCCTTGCGTCAGTGCCTCCGTTGGCCGCCGTGGCCAAGCGGCTGGGCGGGATCGCGCCCGAGCGGGAGATTCCGCGGGTGGCGCACGAGACGTTCAGCCGGTGGTGGTCGCGGAGGTTCCGGGATCGGGTGCGGGCGTTCGTGCGGGACGCGCGGCGCGGGGAACGGGACGCGTTCCCGGGGTTCGGAGGGGACACCGTCGTGGTGTGGCCCGACACGTTCACCGAGTACCTGTCACCGTCGGTGGGGCGAGCGGCCGTACGGGTCCTGGAGGCGGCCGGGCTGACGGTGTTGCTGCCGCCCACGACGCGGATGAGGTTCGGGCGGATCGGGGACGGAGGGTCGGGCTCCGTCGGCTCCCTCGGCTTCAATGAGCTCCTGCGGCGCCGCCAACGCGTCTGCTGCGGACTGACGTACGTCTCGACCGGCCAGCTCGACCGCGCCCGCGCCGTGCTGCGCCGCACGCTCGATCTGATGGAGCCGTACCTGGAGATGGACGGCACCTCGGTCGTCGTGCTGGAACCGAGCTGCGCCGCCGCCCTGCGCACCGACCTCCCGGAGCTGCTGCACGACGACCCTCGCGCGGCGCGTCTGGCGGCTGCGGTGCTGACCTTCGCCGAGGCGCTGGAACGCCATGCCCCGCACTGGACCCCGCCCCGCCTGGACCGCCCGGCGGTCGGTCAGACCCACTGCCACCAGCACGCGGTGCTCGGCGACGCCGCCGACCGCCGACTGCGCGAGGCGGCGGGCCTGACCGGCACCCTCACGGGCGGCTGCTGCGGCCTGGCGGGGAACTTCGGCTTCGAGAAGGGCCACTACGAGGTGTCGACGGCCTGCGCGGAGGAGCAACTGCTCCCAGCCGTCCGCGCGGCCACCGATGACGCGGTGATCCTGGCGGACGGCTTCTCCTGCCGCACCCAACTGGAGCAGCTGGCGGGGCGGAGGGGGCGACACCTCGCCGAGGTACTGGCGGAGGCGCTGACGGAAAGACACCCGTAAGTACGCTGGCAGGTCCACCGGGTCGAGGATCTGCGGACTCCGGGGCTTCGGGACTTCGGGGCTCCGAGGCTCCGGGGTTCCGGGGCTCCGAGACCCCCGAACCCGCAGACCCGCAGACCCGCGGACCCCAGAACCCGAGAGCCCGAGAGCCCGAGAGCCCGAGAGCCCGAGAGCCCGAGAGCCCGAGAGCCCGAGAACCCGAGAGCCCGAGAACCCGAGAGCCCGAGAACCCGAGAACCCGAGAACCCTCAGGACCCCGAGGAGCAGTGCGCATGAGCCTCCGCCTTCAGACGATCACCCGTGAAGAACACCTGGCGTTCGTCAGGACGCGGCCCTCGGCCAGCCACATGCAGGTGCCGTCATGGGGCGATGTGAAGCCGGACTGGCGGGCGGAGAGCCTGGGGTGGTTCGACGACGACGGCGACGGCCATCGCGGAGGCGGAGGCGGGCGACTTGTCGGCGTCGGCCTGGTGCTGCTGCGCCCGCTGCCGAAGGTGAAGCGGTACCTCGCGTATCTGCCCGAGGGGCCGGTCATCGACTGGCACGCGGCGGACCTCGCCGAGCGCTGGCTCGAACCCATGCTGGCGCACCTCAAGGCGCGGGGCGCGTTCTCGGTGAAGATGGGGCCGCCCGTCGTCGAACGCCGATGGAGCGCGGACGCGGTCAAGGCGGCGATCGCCGATCCGGCGGCACGGCGGCTGGGAGACGTGGAGGCCACGACGTACGAGCCGGGCGCCATCGAGGTCGCGGAGCGACTGCGCCGCATGGGCTGGCGGCGGACCGAGCCGGGCGGCGAGGACGGCTTCGCGGCGGGACAGCCGCGGTACGTCTTCCAAGTGCCGTTCGCCGGGCGTTCGTTGGAGGAGATCCAGCGCGGTCTCAACCAGCAGTGGAGGCGCAACATCAAGAAGGCCGAGAAGGCCGGTGTGAAGGTGGTGCGGGGCGGCCACGATGATCTGCCCGCCTTCTACGAGCTGTACGCCGAGACCGCCGAACGCGACCGGTTCATCCCGCGCCCGCTGCCCTACTTCCAGCGCATGTGGACCGTACTGACGGCCGAGGACCCCGACCGGATGCGGCTCTACCTCGCCCACCACGACGGCGACGTCCTCGCGGCGGCCACGATGCTCACCGTCGGCAGCCACGTCTGGTACTCCTACGGCGCCTCCACCAGCCGCAAGCGCGAGGTCCAGCCCAACAACGCCATCCAGTGGCGCATGATGACCGACGCCCACGAACTCGGCGCCGCCGTATACGACTTCCGCGGCATCACCGACACGCTGGAGGAGTCCAACCACCTGCTGGGCCTGCTCCGTTTCAAGGCCGGCGCGGGCGGCGAGGCCGTCGAGTACCTCGGCGAGTGGGACTTCCCGCTCAACCGCCTGCTGCACAAGGCGCTGGACCTGTACATGGCGCGCCGCTGACGTCCGCGAGCCCCGACGACGGTGGGTTCGCGGTGGACGCGCCGGTGGGCTTCCCCGGTGGTTTCGCGGTGGAGGCTCCGGTCGGAGTGCCCGCCGGGGATCCGATGTACTCCTACGGCGTCCCGGTGCCCTGGCCGGGCCGCCACTCGGCCGACGGCGCTCCCGACCCCCTCGCGGACGGCTGGTACCCGTACGCCGGCACCCTCCCGGCGGGCGAGGCCACCGCCCACATCCCCGAACCCGTTCCGGACCACCACCTGCCGCGGGCCGTCCCTGGCCACCTCTCCGACGGCCGCCCTCTCTTCCGCGACGAGGCACTCTGGACGGGCGCCCGACGGGCCGCACCGACCCCTGTCCACCCCCAGCATCCCGAGGACAGTTGCGCAACGGGTTCACACACCTGACGGAGTCCATTACCCTGGACTCGCAGGTACACCACGATGAACGAACCCTGAGCCGATTCCCTGGAAGGCCCCGTGAACACCCCCAGCGCCGCCCCGTCCTCCCCGGCCCCGGCCACCCCCGCCACGGCATCCGTGCCGACGGCGGGCGCGTCTGCGGCGGGCGGCCCGCGCCGACGGGGCTCCCTCGGACCCGTGGGCCTGGTCCTGGCCGGAGGCATCTCCGTGCAGTTCGGCGGTGCCCTCGCGGTGACCCTGATGCCAAGGGTCGGCGCCCTCGGTGTCGTGACGCTGCGGCTGCTGGTGGCCGCGATCGTGCTGCTCGCGGTGTGCCGCCCCAAGGTGCGCGGGCACTCGCGCGCCGACTGGGGCACGGTCTTCGTCTTCGGCGTGACGATGGCCGCGATGAACGGCCTCTTCTACCAGGCGGTCGCCCGCATCCCGCTGGGCACCGCTGTCACGCTCGAAGTGCTCGGCCCGCTCGCGCTCTCCGTCCTCGCGTCCCGCCGCGCCGTGAATCTGATCTGGGCCGGCCTCGCCCTCTGCGGCGTCTTCCTGCTCGGCGGCGGAGGCTTCAGCAGCCTCGACCCCATTGGTGTCGCCTTTGCCCTGGGCGCCGGCGCCATGTGGGCGGCGTACATCATCTTCAGTGCGCGTACGGGCCGACGCTTCCCCCAGGCCGACGGGCTCGCCCTCGCCATGGTGGTCGCGGCGGTGGCGTTCCTGCCCTTGGGGATCGTCGAGTCCGGTTCGAAGCTGCTCGTCCCGACCACGGTCGCGCTGGGCGCCGCGGTGGCCGTCCTCTCCTCGGTCCTCCCGTACACCCTCGAACTCCTCGCCCTGCGCCGCCTGCCCGCCTCCACCTTCGCCATCCTGATGAGCCTCGAACCGGCAGTGGCCGCCACCGCCGGCTTCTTCGTCCTGAACCAGGCCCTCTCGGCGACCGAGGCCCTGGCGATCGCCCTGGTCATCGCGGCGAGCATGGGTGCGGTGCGGACCCAGGTGGGGCGGGGGAAGGCCAAGGGGCTGGAAGGGGAGTTGGGGACCGGCGGCTGACCGGCCCACGACCGAGCCGATCGACCGGCCCACGGCCGAGCCGATCGACCGGCCCACGGCCGAGCCGGCTGACCGGCCTGTCGGCCGAATCGCGCCCGCTCAGCTCATGCGCTGCAAAGTGCGCATATAGCCGTACGGTCGCTCGTGCTCGCCGAACCACAGCTGCGGCGCCCGCTCGTAGGCGGCCTGGGCGAGTTCGCGCCCCCACTGGCGGCTGGCGTACATCGGGATCCCGATCCGGTAGCGGCGGTCCGGCAGGCCGGGGCGCAGCGGCTCCTCCCGTACGACGAGCGGCTTGAGCAGCGGGTCGGACGCGTCGACGTCGCCGTACGGGCACAGTTCAAGGCTCATGATCTTCTGGCTGGCCTTGGCGTTGCCCTTGTGTGCCCAGTACAGCCCGACTCCGGCCAGCGACTGCCAAGGCACCACCGTCTGCCGCTCCCGGCTGTGCCGCCACCACACTCCGTACGCGTCGAAGGCGAGCAGCGTCCCGCGCCCCGCCCACAGCGCGTACGTCATCAGCGCCCCGAGCCCGCCCCAGAGCAACAGCCACACCCCCGCGAAGATCCACTGCCCAGCCCCCGCCCCGCCCTTGCCCGCCGTGACGACGAGCGGGAGCGGTGCGAGGAGGAGCGCGATCAGCGTGCCCGGCAGTCCGGTCCGGAGCCGGCGCATTCCGAAGCGGTAGACGGCGGCGTCGGGGCCGGGGTGGGGCGGCGGAGAGGGAAGCATGGCGGCAGAGCGTAGCGGTGTGACCTGTGCATGGCGAAGTCGCCCGGGTCTCGTCGGCGGGAGGTATCGGTGGCTGCATCTGCGCCAATTAATGCAAGCATGCTTGCTTGTTTATGTGACCACTGCCATGCTCCCGGACACGCAACGTCGTGCCCCGAGGGGAGCGCATCGTGTCCGACCCGTCGTCCGTGATCGACGATCTGCACCGGGAGAGCGAGGAACTCGACCGGCTGGTGGGGGAGTTGGGGGAGGGGCGATGGGCGCTCGCGACACCCGCTCCCGGGTGGACCGTCGCCCATCAGATCGCGCATCTCGCCTGGACCGACCGCGCCGCGCTGCTTGCCGTGACCGACGCCGAAGCCTTCGCCAAGGAGGTCGAGAAGGCGCTCGCCTCGCCCGACGGTTTCGTGGACGACGGTGCGGCGGAGGGGGCCGCGCTGCCGCCCGCGCGGCTGCTCGCCGCGTGGCGGGAAGGGCGGGCCGCGCTGGAGGAAGCCCTGCGCGCGGCACCCACCGGAACCCGGTTTCCCTGGTACGGCCCACCCATGTCGGCCGCCTCTATGGCCACCGGCCGCCTTATGGAGACCTGGGCCCATGGACAGGACGTGGCCGACACGTTGGGTGTGGTGCGCGCACCCACGGACCGGCTGAAGCATGTGGTGCGCATCGGGGTGCGGGCCCGTGACTTCGCCTTCGGGGTACGGGGGCTCACCGCGCCAGGCGAGGAGTTCCGGGTCGAACTGGTCAGCCCCTCGGGCGAGTTGTGGACATACGGCCCGGCGGACGCCGCCCAGCGGGTCACCGGGACCGCCCTCGACTTCTGCCTGCTGGTGACCCAGCGGGCGAACCGCGCCGACCTCGCCGTGAGGGCAGAGGGTCCCGACGCCGACCGCTGGCTGGACATCGCGCAGGCCTTCGCGGGGCCGCCGGGCGCCGGCCGCGCGCCGAAGGGAGCCGCAGGGTGACCGCCGTACCACCGCTGCGCATCGGCAACGCCTCCGGCTTCTACGGCGACCGCTTCGACGCCATGCGCGAGATGCTCACCGGCGGCCCGCTGGACGTCCTCACCGGCGACTACCTCGCCGAGCTGACGATGCTCATCCTGGGCCGCGACCGGCTGAAGGACCCGAAACGCGGATACGCCAAGACCTTCCTGCGTCAACTGGAGGAGTGCCTCGGCCTCGCGCACGAGCGGGGCGTACGCCTCGTCGCGAACGCCGGCGGCCTCAACCCCGCCGGACTCGCCGACGCCGTACGCGAGTTGGCCGACCGGCTCGGCATCCCGGTACGCGTCGCCCACGTCGAGGGCGACGACCTGACGCACCGGCACCCGGGGAGTCTTGCCGCGCACGCCTATCTCGGCGGCGCGGGCATCGCCGCGTGCCTGCGCGAGGGCGCGGACATCGTCGTCACGGGGCGGGTCACGGACGCCGCGCTCGTCACCGGGCCCGCCGTCGCCCACTTCGGCTGGGGGCCGCGCGCGTACGACCGGCTCGCGGGCGCCGTCGTCGCCGGGCACGTCCTGGAGTGCGGCACCCAGGCCACCGGCGGCAACTACGCCTTCTTCGCCGACCACGACCCGGCGACCCTGCGCCACCCCGGCTTCCCGCTCGCCGAACTCCACGAGGACGGCACGAGCGTCATCACCAAGCACGACGGCACCGGAGGCCTCGTCGACGTCGGCACGGTGACGGCCCAGCTCCTGTACGAGACACAGGGCGCCCGGTACGCGGGCCCGGACGTCACCGCCCGGCTGGACTCGGTCCGTCTCACCCAGGAGGGCCCCGACCGGGTACGGATCGAGGGCGTGCGCGGCGAGGCCCCGCCCCCCACCCTCAAGGTCGGCCTCAACCGGCTCGGCGGCTTCCGCAACGAGGTCGTGTTCGTCCTGACCGGGCTCGACATCGAGCAGAAGGCCGCCCTCGTACGGGCCCAGATGGAGGCCGCGCTCGACGCCGCCAAGTCCCGCCCGGCGGAGGTCCGCTGGGACCTCGCCCGCACCGACCACCCCGACGCCCCCACCGAGGAGACCGCGAGCGCGCTGCTCCGGCTCGTCGTGCGGGACGCGGACCAGAACGCGGTGGGCCGGGCGCTCAGCGGCGCCGCCATCGAGCTGGCGCTGGCGAGCTATCCCGGATTCCATGTGATGGCGCCACCTGGGACGGGCTCGCCTTATGGGGTCTTCGAGGATGTGTACGTCCCCCATGGGGCTGTGGACCACGGGGCGGTCCTCCACGACGGGCGACGGGTCCGTGTGGCTCCGGTGGAGGACACCCGCGTACTGGAGACGCCCGAAGAGCCGCCGCTGCCTGAGCCGTTGCCCTTGACCGGACCGACCCGCCGCGCTCCCCTCGGGCTCATCGCCGGGGCCCGGAGCGGGGACAAGGGCGGGAACGCCAACGTCGGTGTGTGGGCGCGATCGGACGACGCCTGGCGGTGGATGGCTCATCAACTGACAACTGACAGATTTCAGAATCTGATAACTGAAAGCTGTCATCTGAAAGTTGTCCGTCACACACTGCCCAACCTCCGCGCCCTCAACTTCGTCGTCGAAGGCATCCTCGGCCAAGGCGTCGCCTCCCAGGCCCGTTTCGACCCCCAGGCCAAGGCCCTCGGCGAATGGCTCCGCTCCCGCCACCTGGACATACCGGAGACCCTCCTGTGACCGTCCTCTCCTCCGCGCTCGACATCAACAGTCCCGACTGCACCGCCCACCGCGAAGCCATGCTCACCAAGCTTGCCGAGCTGGACGCCGAGCATGCCAAGGCGCTCGCGGGCGGCGGCGAGAAGTACGTCGCCAGGCACCGGAAGCGCGGCAAGCTGCTCGCGCGGGAGCGGATCGAGCTGTTGCTCGACCCGGACACGCCCTTCCTGGAGCTGTCGCCGCTCGCGGCCTGGGGAAGCGACTACGCGGTCGGCGCCTCGCTCGTCACCGGCATCGGCGTGGTCGAAGGGGTCGAGTGCCTGATCACGGCGAACGATCCGACCGTGCGCGGCGGTGCCAGCAACCCCTGGAGTCTGAAGAAGGCGCTGCGGGCCAATGACATCGCCCTCGCCAACCGGCTGCCCTGCATCAGCCTCGTCGAGTCGGGCGGCGCCGATCTGCCGTCCCAGAAAGAGATCTTCATCCCTGGGGGTGCGATCTTCCGCGACATCACGCGGCTGTCCGCGGCCGGAATCCCCACCGTGGCGGTGGTCTTCGGGAACTCCACCGCCGGAGGCGCGTACGTCCCCGGCATGTCCGACCACGTGATCATGGTCAAGGAGCGGGCCAAGGTCTTCCTGGGCGGGCCGCCGCTGGTCAAGATGGCCACCGGCGAGGAGAGCGACGACGAGTCGCTGGGCGGTGCCGAGATGCACGCGCGCGTGTCGGGTCTCGCGGACTACTTCGCCGTCGACGAGCAGGACGCGCTGCGGCAGGCCCGGCGCGTGGTGGCCCGGCTCAACCACCGCAAGGCACACGTAGATCCGGGCCCGGCGGCCCCGCCCAAGTACGACGAGGACGAGCTGCTGGGGATCGTCCCCGGCGACCTGAAGACACCCTTCGACCCGCGCGAGGTCATCGCCCGCATCGTCGACGGTTCGGACTTCGACGAGTTCAAGCCCCTGTACGGGACGAGCCTCACGACCGGCTGGGCGACGCTCCACGGCTACCCCGTCGGCATCCTCGCCAACGCCCAAGGGGTGCTCTTCAGCGCCGAGTCCCAGAAGGCCGCCCAGTTCATCCAGCTGGCCAACCAGCGCGACATCCCCCTCCTCTTCCTGCACAACACCACCGGCTACATGGTCGGCAAGGAGTACGAGCAGGGCGGCATCATCAAGCACGGCGCGATGATGATCAACGCCGTGAGCAACTCGCGCGTCCCGCATCTCTCCGTGCTCATGGGGGCCTCGTACGGGGCCGGTCACTACGGCATGTGCGGGCGGGCGTACGACCCGCGCTTCCTGTTCGCCTGGCCCAGCGCCAAGTCGGCCGTCATGGGCCCCCAGCAGCTCGCGGGCGTCCTGTCCATCGTCGCCCGGCAGTCGGCGGCGGCGAAGGGGCAGCCGTACGACGAGGACGCCGACGCCGCCCTGCGCGCCATGGTGGAGCAGCAGATCGAGTCGGAGTCCCTGCCGATGTTCCTGTCCGGGCGGCTGTACGACGACGGGGTCATCGACCCGCGCGACACCCGCACCGTCCTCGGCCTGTGCCTGTCCGCGATCCACACGGCGCCGTACGAGGGCGCGCGCGGTGGTTTCGGCGTCTTCCGGATGTGAGGGATCCAGTGATCACTTCTGTGCTCGTCGCCAACCGCGGCGAGATCGCGTGCCGTGTTTTCCGCACCTGCCGTGAGTGGGGAATCCGAACCGTCGCCGTGCACTCGGACGCCGACGAGAACGCCCTCCACGCGCGCGTGGCCGACACGGCGGTACGGCTGCCGGGGGCGGCGCCCTCGGAGACGTATCTGCGCGGCGACCTGATCGTGAAGGCGGCCCTGAGCGCCGGCGCGGACGCCGTGCACCCCGGGTACGGCTTCCTGTCCGAGAACGCCGACTTCGCACGGGCCGTCCTCGACGCGGGCCTCGTCTGGATCGGGCCGCCGCCCGAGGCGATCGAGGCGATGGCCTCGAAGACGCGCGCCAAGAAGCTGATGGGGATCGAAACGCTGTCGGAGGTGACGGCCGACGACCTCCCCGTGCTGGTGAAGGCGGCCGCGGGCGGCGGCGGGCGCGGTATGCGCGTTGTCAGGGAACTGGCACAGCTGGACGCCGAGTTGACGGCCGCCCGTGCCGAGGCGCTCAGTGCCTTCGGCGACGGGGAGGTCTTCGTCGAGCCCTATGCGGAGGGCGGCCGGCACGTCGAGGTGCAGATCCTCGCCGACACGCACGGCACGGTGTGGGCACTCGGCACCCGCGACTGCTCCCTCCAACGGCGCCACCAGAAGGTCATCGAGGAGGCTCCCGCACCGGGGCTGGGCGACCTCACGGAGACGCTGTACGACCTGTCCGTACGCGCCGCCCGCGCCGTCGACTACGTGGGCGCCGGAACGGTCGAGTTCCTGGTCGCGAACGGCAAGGCCCACTTCCTGGAGATGAACACCCGCCTCCAGGTCGAACACCCCGTCACGGAAGCCGTCTTCGGCATCGACCTCGTGGCCCTGCAGATCCAGGTCGCCGAGGGCGCGGCGCTCGACAACGACCCTCCACGCGCGCGTGGTCACGCGGTCGAGGCCCGCCTGTACGCGGAGGACCCGGCCGGCGCGTGGGCCCCGCAGACCGGCACCCTGCACCGCCTCACCGTCCCGGACGGCATCCGCCTGGACACCGGCTACACCGACGGCGACCCCATCGGTATCCACTACGATCCGATGCTCGCCAAGGCCGTCGCCCACGCCCCCACGCGCGCGGAAGCCCTCCGCCGGCTGTCGGGCGCCCTGGAGGGGGCGACGATCCACGGCCCGGTCACCAACAGGGACCTGCTCGTACGGTCGCTGCGGCACGAGGAGTTCACGTCGGCCCGGATGGACACCGGCTTCTACGAGCGCCACCTCACCGATCTGACGACACCTGCCCCCGACCCGCACGCCCCCTTGGCCGCCGCCCTCGCGGACGCGCACGGGCGCTCCAGGTTCGGCGGCTGGCGGAACCTGCCCTCGCAGCCCCAGACCAAGCGCTACCTCATGGCGGGCACCGAGCACGAAGTCCACTACCGGCACACCCGCGAGGGCCTGACCGCCGAGGGGGTGCGCGTGGTGCACGCCGACGCCCGTCTGGTCGTGCTCGAAGTGGACGGCGTACGACGGAAGTTCGAGGTCTCGGGCTACGACGACCAGGTCTTCGTGAACGCGACCGCTCTCACCGCGCTGCCCCGCTTCCCCGACCCGGCCGCGGAGCGTGCCCCCGGCTCACTGCTCGCACCGATGCCCGGCACGGTGGTCCGGGTGGCGGAGGGGCTGGCCGCAGGAGCCGCTGTACGGGCCGGAGAGCCCCTGCTGTGGCTGGAGGCGATGAAGATGGAGCACAAGATCTCCGCGCCCGCCTCGGGCACGCTCACGGCCCTTCATGCAGTCCCCGGCCAACAGGTCGAGGTCGGCGCCCTTCTAGCTGTGGTTCAGCACGACACGCCCCTTTAGGGGCGCGGGACTGTAACACCATGCGGCTCCGCCGCGTGGGCGCGATCAGCCACGAACCAGCCGCACTGTTCAGGAGACCTCATGAGCCCCGTCACCGAAACCGAAGAGCACAAAGCCCTCCGTTCCGCCGTAGCCGCCCTCGGCAAGCGCTACGGCCGCGCATACCTCACCAAGCTCGTCGCCGAGGGGGCCCACCCGGACGAACTCTGGTCCGAGGCGGCCAAGCTCGGCTACCTCGGCGTCAACCTGCCGGAGGCGTACGGCGGCGGGGGCGGCGGCATAGCCGAACTGTCCATCGTGCTGGAGGAGTTGGGAGCGGCGGGCTGCCCGCTGTTGATGATGGTCGTGTCCCCGGCGATCTGCGGCACGGTGATCGCCCGCTTCGGCACCGAGGCGCAGAAGCGGGAGTGGCTGCCGCCCTTGAGCGACGGCACCCGCACCATGGCCTTCGGCATCACCGAACCCGACGCGGGCTCCAACTCCCACCGGATCACCACCACGGCGCGCCGCGACGGCGACACCTGGGTCCTCACCGGCCGCAAGGTGTTCATCTCCGGCGTCGACATCGCCGACGCCACGCTCATCGTGGGACGCACCGAGGACGCGCGGACGGGCCGCCTCAAGCCGTGCCTGTTCATCGTCCCGCGCGACGCCGACGGCTTCGGGCGGCGCCGGATCGACATGGAACTCCAGGGCGCGGAGAAGCAGTTCGAGCTGACCCTGGACGACGTACGGCTGCCCGCCGACGCGCTCGTCGGCGACGAGGACGCGGGCCTGCTCCAGCTCTTCGCCGGGCTCAACCCGGAGCGGGTGATGACGGCCGCGTTCGCGATCGGCATGGGCCGCTACGCGCTCTCCAGGGCCGTCGAGTACGCGCGCGAACGCACCGTCTGGAAGGCGCCCATCGGCGCCCACCAGGCGATCGCGCACCCCCTGGCGCAGTCCCACATCGAGCTCGAACTCGCCCGCCTGATGATGCAGAAGGCGGCGTTCCTGTACGACTCCGGGGACGACATCGCCGCCGGAGAGGCCGCCAACATGGCCAAGTACGCGGCCGCCGAAGCCTGTGTGAAGGCCGTCGACCAGGCCGTGCACACCCTCGGCGGCAATGGCCTCACCCGCGAATTCGGCATCGCCTCACTGATTACGGCGTCGCGCGTGTCTCGTATCGCACCGGTCAGCAGGGAGATGATTCTCAACTACGTCTCCCACCAGACCCTGGGCCTGCCCAAGTCGTACTAGCGAGCCGCTCGAGCCGCTCTAGGAGGAACCGTGTTCCGCAGCCAGTACGCAGACGTCCCGGCCGTCGAGGAACCCATCCACGACGCCGTCCTCGGCCGTGCCACCGAGCGCGGCGGCACGCCCGCGCTCGTCGACGGCGTCGATGGAACCACGCTCACGTACGAACAACTGGACCGTTTCCACCGGCTGCTGGCCGCCGCGTTCGCCGACGCGGGCGTCCGCAAGGGCGATGTGCTCGCCCTGCACAGTCCGAATACCATCGCCTTCCCGACGGCGTTCTACGCCGCCACGCGCGCGGGGGCGTCGGTCACGACCGTGCACCCGCTCGCCACGCCCGAGGAATTCGCCAAGCAGCTGCGCGACAGCGCGGCCACCTGGATCGTCACCGTGTCGCCCCTCCTGGAGACCGCCCGCGCGGCAGCCGAACTCGCGGGCGGTATAAGGGAGATCTTCGTCTGCGACCAGGCGCCCGGGCACCGCTCGCTGATCGACCTGCTCGCCACCACCGCGCCCGAACCGCGGATCGACATCGACCCCGTGGCCGACGTCGCGGCCCTCCCGTACTCCTCCGGGACGACCGGCATCCCCAAGGGCGTGATGCTCACTCACCGGTCCATAGCCACCAACCTGGCGCAGCTCGTGCCGTCCATGCCCCTGGGCCCAGGCGACCGCATCCTCGCCGTACTGCCGTTCTTCCACATCTACGGGCTGACGGCCCTGATGAACGCACCGCTGCGGCAGGGCGCCACCGTCGTCGTACTGCCCCGCTTCGAGCTGGACACGTTCCTCGCGGCCATCGAGAAGCACCGCATCAACGTGCTGTTCGTGGCCCCGCCGATCGTCCTCGCCCTCGCCAAGCACCCGGCGGTCGCCCAGTACGACCTGTCGTCCCTGAGGCACGTCATTTCCTCCGCCGCGCCCCTGGACGCGAAACTGGCACAGGCCTGTTCGCAGCGGCTCGGGCTGCCGCCCATCGGCCAGGGCTACGGCATGACGGAACTCTCGCCCTGCACCCACCTGGTGCCCCTGAACACCCCGGACGCGCCCCCCGGGACGGTCGGCAGGCTCATCGCCGGCACCGAGATGCGCATCGTCTCCCTCGACGACCCCGGCAAGGAGCTGGGTGTCGGCGAGGCCGGAGAGATCGCCATCCGCGGCCCTCAGGTCATGAAGGGCTACCTGGGCCGTCCCGACGCCACCGCCGCGATGATCGACCCCGACGGCTGGCTGCACACCGGAGACGTGGGCCACGTGGACGCCGAGGGCTGGCTGTTCGTCGTCGACCGCGTCAAGGAACTCATCAAGTACAAGGGCTTCCAGGTCGCCCCCGCCGAACTCGAAGCGCTGCTGCTCACCCACCCCGGCATTGCCGACGCAGCCGTCATAGGCGCCTACAACGAGGACAACAACGAAATCCCCCACGCCTATGTGGTCCGCCAGCCGTCCGCGACCGACCTCTCCGAAGGGGAGGTCATGATGTACGTCGCCGAACGCGTCGCCCCGTACAAGAGGGTCCGTGCCGTCACCTTCATCGAGGGCGTCCCACGGGCGGCCTCCGGGAAGATCCTGCGACGGGAACTGCGGGGCCGCTCATGACCGTTGTACACATGGCGCGCGAGCGCGCCATCACCACCCTCACCCTCGACTCGCCCGCCAATCGCAACGCCCTCTCGGCCGTCCTCGTCGGCGAACTGGCGGACGCGCTCACCAGGTGCGGCAAGGACGGCGACGTACGCGCCATCGTCCTGACCCACACCGGGAACACGTTCTGCGCGGGCGCCGACCTGCGCGATCCGCCGCATCCGGACGCCCTCGTCGGACTGCTGCGGCAGATCGTCGAGCTGCGCAAACCCGTGCTGGCCCGGGTGACCGGACACGTACGGGCGGGCGGACTCGGCCTGCTGGGCGCCTGCGACCTCGCGGCCGCCTCCACGGAGGCCACCTTCGCCTTCACGGAGGTGCGCATCGGCGTCGCACCCGCCGTGATCTCCCTCCCCCTGCTGCCCCGCACCGACCCCCGAGCCCTCGCCCGCTACTACCTCACCGGCGAACGCTTCGACGCCGCTGAGGCGGTCCGCAGCGGATTGCTCACGGCGAGTGGCGACGACGTCGACGAGGTACTCGCCCCCATCCTCGACGGCCTGCGCCGAGCGTCCCCCCAAGGCCTCGCCGAGACGAAAGAGCTGCTCACGGCTAAGGTGCTGGAGACCTTCGACCGGGACGCGGCCGAACTGACCGCGCTCTCGGCCCGGCTGTTCTCCTCCGCACAGGCCCGCGAGGGGATGACGGCCTTCCTCGAACGACGGGACCCCACATGGGTGGTGTGAGCACGACGGAGCACGCCGCGCGTCTTCCGCATGTCCCCAAGCAGGACCGCAGCCGGGCCACCCGGCAGCGGCTCCTGGCAGCCGCCGTGGCCTGCCTCGCCGAGCACGGCTGGGCGGGCTCCACGGTCTCCGTCGTCGCCGAACGCGCCGGCGTCTCCCGCGGCGCCGCCCAACACCACTTCCCGACCCGCGAGGACCTCTTCACAGCGGCGGTCGAGTACGTCGCCGAGGAACGCTCCACCGCCCTGCGGGCCCTCTTCCCCGACGGCGCCGCCGACCGCCGCGCCGTCGTCGCCGCCCTGGTCGACCTCTACACCGGCCCCCTCTTCTGCGCCGCCCTGCACCTCTGGGTCGCCGCCTCCAACGAGGACCAACTCCGCCCGAGGGTCACCGAACTGGAGGCCCGCGTCGGCCGCGAGACCCACCGCATCGCGGTCGACCTCCTCGGCGCCGACGAGTCCCGACCCGGCGTGCGCGAGACGGTCCAGGGGCTGCTGGACATGGCCCGGGGCCTGGGCCTGGCCAACCTCCTCACGGACGACGGGGGGCGCCGGGAGCGGGTGGTGGAGCAGTGGGGTTCGCTGATGGAGGAGGCGCTCGGCTGAGGCGTCGGCCTCAGGGACTGAGCCGCTCCACCCGCCAGCTGCCGTCGGGCTCCGCCACGTACCGGAGCCGGTCGTGCAGGCGGTTCTCGCGGCCCTGCCAGAACTCCACCGCCTGCGGGGCGATACGGAAACCGCCCCAGTGCGGCGGGACCGGTACCTGCTCGCCCTCCGGGTAGCGGGCGCTCAACTCCGCGTACGAGGAGTCCAGTTCGGCGCGGGAGCGGATGACCGAGGACTGGGCGCTGGCCCAGGCGCCGAGCTGGGAGCCGTGCGGGCGCGTGCGGAAGTACGCGGCGGTCTCGTCGCGTCCTGTGCGCCGCGCCGTGCCGGTGACGATGACCTGGCGGGCCAGCGGATGCCACGGGAAGAGCAGCGAGATGTACGGGTTGGCGGCCAGCTCGCGGGCCTTGCGGGAGTCGTAGTTGGTGTAGAAGACGAAGCCCTGCTCGTCGTACTGCTTCAGCAGCACCGTGCGCGCACTGGGCCGGCCCTCGGCGTCCGCGGTGGAGACGACCATCGCGTTCGGCTCGTGCACGAAACCGTGCACCGCGGCCTGCGCCGCCTGCTTGAACCAGCGGGCGAACTGGTCCATCGGGTGCGGGGCGAGGTCCGCCTCGTCCAGACCCTCGGCGCGGTAGTGCGCGCGCATCGCGGCGGGGTCGGCGGCGAGTTCTTCGGCGTCGGCGTCGGCGGCCTCGGCCGCGCGCTGGACGATGGGCTCGGCAGCGGATTCATCCGGGAAGCGGTCGTTCACGCGGTCATCCTGCCGTATGCGCCCCCGCCTTCGGCGGGCGTGTGCTTCATCACTGCGTGGCACTCAGTGCCGCACACTCTCCCCAACGGTGGCACTCAGGGATATCGTGCTGCTGCCGTTCCGGTTGGGATGACCGCCAGCCGCACGGGGCATCACCGGGGTGACCGCTTCGGACCGCGAGTCGGCGAGGACCCTTCGAAAGGCTCCCGAGAGCCTTCGAAAGTCTTCGAGAACGACCGTGGAACCGGACCGGCGGACGAACGACCATCGACCGCCACCCACTCCTGACACATGGTCGCGAACACCACGTACACCACAAGCAGCATGTACGCCACGCACACCCCCACAACACCATCTGTCGCACACATCACGAGGAGCCGCCTGATGTCCGACTTCGTACCCGGACTCGAGGGAGTCATCGCGTTCGAGACGGAGATCGCCGAACCGGATAAGGAGGGCGGCGCACTCCGGTACCGAGGCGTCGACATCGAGGATCTGGTCGGCCACGTCTCCTTCGGCAACGTCTGGGGGCTGCTCGTCGACGGCGCCTTCAACCCCGGCCTGCCGCCCGCCGAACCGTTCCCGATCCCCGTCCACTCCGGCGACATCCGCGTCGACGTCCAGTCCGCGCTCGCCATGCTGGCACCCGTCTGGGGCCTCAAGCCCCTCCTCGACATCGACGAGCAGCAGGCCCGCGAGGACCTCGCCCGCGCCGCCGTCATGGCCCTCTCCTACGTCGCCCAGTCCGCCCGCGGCCAGGGCCTGCCCATGGTCCCGCAGCACGAGATCGACAAGGCGCAGTCCGTCGTGGAGCGGTTCATGATCCGCTGGCGCGGAGAGCCGGACCCCAAGCACGTGGCGGCCGTGGACGCCTACTGGACCTCCGCGGCGGAGCACGGCATGAACGCCTCCACGTTCACGGCCCGCGTCATCGCGTCGACGGGCGCGGATGTCGCGGCGGCGCTCTCGGGCGCCGTAGGGGCCATGTCGGGCCCGCTGCACGGCGGCGCGCCCTCCCGTGTCCTCGGCATGATCGAGGAGATCGAACGCACCGGAGACGCCGGGGCCTACGTCAAGCAGGCCCTCGACAAGGGCGAACGCCTCATGGGCTTCGGCCACCGCGTCTACCGCGCCGAGGACCCGCGCGCGCGGGTCCTGCGCCGCACCGCCCGCGACCTCGGAGCCCCCCGCTTCGAGATCGCCGAAGCCCTGGAGAAGGCCGCCCTCGCCGAACTCCACGCCCGCCGTCCGGACCGCGTCCTCGCGACGAACGTCGAGTTCTGGGCCGCCATCGTCCTCGACTTCGCCGAGGTCCCGGCCCACATGTTCACCTCGATGTTCACCTGCGCCCGCACCGCGGGCTGGTCGGCGCACATCCTGGAACAGAAGCGCACGGGCCGTCTCGTACGCCCCTCCGCGCGCTACGTGGGCCCCGGCTCGCGCAGCCCCCGGGAAATCGAGGGCTACGAGGACATCGCGCACTGAGAATCGGTCGCACCGAGAACCAGGTCGTACCGACGCACTGAGAATCGGTCGTACCGAGAACCAGGTCGCGCCGAGGAGAAAGGTCCCCTCCGTACGCCGGTCATCACGCGGGCGTGAGCAGCTCCGCGTGATGACGGGCGGCGACCAGCGGATGCGCCCGCAACTTGCCCTTCAGCTCATTCCTGCCGTACTCGGCGAAGAGCGGATTCGCCGGATCCGTCGTCACCCCGGGCGCGGCGGACGCGTGCGGGAAGGGCAACGGCTCGACCCGCGCGTCGAGCCGCGGGTTGTAGAAGAAGGGCACGGAGAACCGCTCGGTGGCCCCGGCCGGACTGACCACCCGATGATTGGTCGCGATCAGATACCCGCTGGTGGCCACCTCCAGCAGCTCACCCAGATTGACGACGAAGGCCCCCGGCAGCGGCGGCACATCATGGAACAGCCCGTCCTCCCGCTGCACCTGAAGCCCACCCACCTGGTCCTGCAGCAGCAGCGTCAGAAACCCGTAGTCCTTGTGCGCGCCGACCCCTTGATCGCCGCCGTCACCCGCACTCCCCGGATACCGCACCAGCTTCAGATGCGGATGAGCCCGCTCCCCGAAGATCGGCTCGTAGAAGTCGCCGGGCGCGCCAATGGCGACGAGCAGCTCACGCAGCAGCCGCGCCGCGACGGCACTGAGCCGGTCGATCCAGGCCAGCGCGGCGACCCGCAGCTCCGGCAAGGCATCCGGCCACTGATTCGGCCCCTCCAGCCACCAGTACGCGGGCTCACCCGGCCCAGGCGTCCGGGCCGCCCGCTCAGCCCCTATGTCGAGCTGATCCCGCCAGTCCCGACTCCCTCCCGTCCGCTCGTCGCCCGTACGCGTATACCCCCGGAAATGCGGCGAGTTCACGTTGTCGATCGCGAGCCGATCGACTTCGGGAAGCGCGAAGAACCGATGCATGGCCTGAAGCAGAGCGCCAGTCTCGGCCTCTGTCACGCCATGCCCGACAAGCTGGAAGAACCCCACGTCGTGCACGGCGCTGTGCAACTGCGCGTGCATGACGGCACGGGCCCGGGGGCCGCGGTCGGCCGCGGAGAGATCAATGATCGGAAGCTGCTGGTACTGGTGCTGCTGGTGCTGAGAAGACGTGTTCGTCGTCATGAGTCGCGTCCGCAGGTGTACGGGGCCCGGGCAGCCGCCAAGGGTGGGGCGGGGCCGCGGGTGCCAAGTGGAAGAGTGAAACGGTGCGAGAAGCGCACAAGGGGGCTGGGTCAGGCAGAACGCCGACAGCCCATGCTCGTGACGCGCACGTAGTCCACGTGGCGGCGTCGAACGAGCATCGGAAGCATGGCCCCAGAGTACTGCGGGGCGGCCGATGCACCTGTGCCCCACCTCACACCACACCTGAAACGCAGACGACCCGCGAGCTCGGGTCCCCCCGCCTCACGGCGGAGGAGCCGGCCGGACGTACCGGCGAGCTCGCGGGTCGGGTGACTGCGTGGAATTTCGGCCGGCTGCGCGCAGAGCTCGCGCGCTGGTCCGGCACCGCACTGAGTGTGGTGACGGGCTACTAGCCCGCAGCCACCTCTTCCGTCCGGTATTCATACATCTGCCGAACCACCTCCTCTCCGAAGTAACAATCACCCTAGGAACCCAGTCCGGGCACTTCAAGGGGTTTTCCGAGAAGATGACGGCGCCGGGCAACGAACGAGAAGTGCTCAGCGCCCCGTAAGGACCCCGTCCAGAAACGGCTCGATCGCCGTCCGCCAAGCCTCCGGCTGGTCATAGTGCACAAGGTGCCCCGCCTCGGCCACCTCCGCGTACTGCCCGTTCGGCAGCACCCGGACCATCTCCTGCGACTCGGCCCGCCCCAGCTCCCCGTCCAGCCCCCGCACGACGAGCGCCGGGCACCGCACCTGCGCGAGCTCCTCCCAGTGGGCGTCGTACACCCACGTCTGCCGGGACTTGAGCATCTGATCGGGCTGGAAGACCGGACGCCACCCGTCCGGGGACTCGTGCATCACCTCGGCGTAGAACTCCCCTCGGGACGGATTCGGCCGCTCCACCCAGGGATCGTCCTCGCCGAACCACTTCCGTACGTCGGCGAGCGTGGCGAAGGGCACCGGCCAGGCCTTGAACCAGTCCTCCCACTCACGCTGCGACGCGGCCCCTAACGCCGACGCCCGCATGTCACAGATGATCAGCCCGTGCACGAGATCGGGCCGCTTCGCGGCGAGCTGCCAGGCGGTCAGCGCACCCATGGCGTGGCCGATGAGAACGGCCGGAGCGAGGCCGAGCTGCTCGAGCGCGGCCTCGGCGTCCTCGACGTACGCCTCGCGCGTGTACTCCGCCTCCGGTGCCTTGTCGCTCTGGCCGTGACCGCGCTGGTCGAGGGCGACGGCACGATGCCGCTCGGAGAGCCAGCGGGCGGTGGACGCCCAGTGCGAGGCGCGGCCCATCAGGCCGTGCAGTAACAGCACTCCGGGGGCTCCCGAGGCCTCGTCGGCCCTGGGGGGATCCACTTTCGGAGGATCGGCGAACTCCCACGCAGCGAGGCGTACGCCGCCCGCTCCCGTCACGTCGATGCGCCGCACCATCGGTAATGGCACCCCCCTAGCTCGCTCGGACCGGCTCGCTCCCGCTCGAACCGGCCGGTCCACTCGTACCGCTTCCTACCGCTGCTCCTGCTACCGGTGCTGCTCTACGCGTACCCCTACTGCACCGCCACGTTATCGAATGAGGTTTCGAAAATGGCCTTCCTGGCTGCAACACCCCTCATTCGAGTGACCATGTTCTGGGATTGACCGCCGCCGCCGAGGGGAGATCTTCAGCGGGAGGCGGACCGCTCGGGGAAAACGGTCCGAGGGGAATGACCCTGAGAGCTCGGGGCTCCGGGTCAGCACAGGGGAGGACAGGCCCCGGCGCCATCTGGCGCCGGGGCCCTCTCCACATCTGCGGCACATCCTCCCCGCCCCCTCCCCGACCGCGCACCATCGCTCTCGGACACGGTCAAGAGCCCTCAGGTCATATGCCTCACGCGACAGCCTCGCACGCAAATGGTCCCGGCGCTGCGATTCCGCACACTGAATCTTGGTTTCAGTGGGGTCGCGGATTCATCACAACTGCCTCTGGTGTCGCGGGAGTTGACATGCTCCGAATCACGTGGGCGAGCATGCGCGGCGTGCGCCCGGGGCCGACGTGGAGGTAGCCGGCGTGCGCCCGGGGCCGACGTGGAGGTAGCCGGCGTGCGCCCGGGTGCCGACCGCGGGGACGGCGGATGCCGGCCCCCACGGCCGGCGCCCGGGAGCTGCCCCTCGCGGGTACCGGTGCCGGGCGCCGATCACACGGGAGTCGGCGTCCGGCGATGATCAGGTGCCGACGCCCGGCGCCCCGTCGCTGCCGGTGCTAGCGCTTGGCGACGAACACATGGGAGGCAACGTCCGCCTCCAGCTCCGCGGCCTCGCCGCCGCTGCCCACGAGGACGCCGCCCGCCGACTCGGTCACGCTCACCACGGAGCCGGGCTGCACGCCCGCCCGCCGCAGCGTGTACATCAGCTGCGCGTCCGTCTGGATCGGCTCACCGATACGCCGTACGACCACGGTCTTGCCGTCGAGCCCCGGGTCGAGCTCGGCCAGCGACACCATGCCCTCGTCCAGGAACGGGTCGGCGCCGTCCTTCTCGCCCAGCTCTTCCAGGCCCGGGATCGGATTCCCGTACGGCGACTCGGTCGGGTGGCGCAGCAGCTCGAGGACCCGCCGCTCGACGGCCTCGCTCATCACGTGCTCCCAGCGACACGCCTCGGCGTGCACCTGCTCCCACTCCAGACCGATGACGTCGACGAGCAGGCACTCCGCGAGGCGGTGCTTGCGCATGACACGCGTGGCCAGCTGCCGCCCCTCCTCGGTGAGCTCCAGGTGCCGGTCGCTGGCGACCGCCACCAGGCCGTCGCGCTCCATCCGCGCCACCGTCTGGCTGACCGTCGGTCCGCTCTGGTCGAGCCGCTCCGCGATCCGGGCGCGCATGGGGACCACGCCTTCCTCCTCCAGCTCGAGGATGGTGCGGAGATACATCTCCGTGGTGTCGATCAGTCCGGACATTCGTGCCCCTCGATTAGCTCTGCCGGAGACGCGATGGCTCACCGGCGTGTGCGCTGGCCCTGAAACCAATTCTGACGCATACCACTGACAACCGTGCCTCGCTGTTGAAACCACGCGGTTACGAGTGCCTCTGCGGCTGTACGGGCCCGGGGCTCGGCCGGGGCGGATGTGGCGCGGCGCCCCGAGCCCAGTGTCGCCCCCGCGGGCCGTATTGACAGGGCACTGGTCCAGACCGCAACGTGATCCGCGACACGACGCCCACCCGACGCCGACGAGACTTCTAAGGGGCTTCGCCGATGAGCGACAGCAAGCTGGCCGGGCAGTTCTTCGACGCCGCGATCGGCCTGCTGCAGCGGGTGCGGGACGAGGACGCCGGGGACATCGCGGCGGCCGGAACCCTGATCGCCGACACCGTCGCCGACGGCGGACGGCTCTTCGCCTTCGGCGCCGGACACTCTTCGCTCGCCGCGCAGGACATCGTCTACCGCGCGGGGGGCCTCGCCCTGATGAACCTGCTCGCCGTGCCGGGCGTCGTCGGCGTCGACGTCATGCCCGCGACGCTCGGCTCCGCCCTGGAGCGCGTCGACGGCCTGGCGAGCGCCGTCCTGGACTCCAGCCCGGTCCGCTCCGGCGACGTACTCGTGATCATCTCGCTCTCCGGCCGCAACGCGCTCCCCGTCGAGATGGCCATGAACGCCCGCGCGCTGGGGGTGAAGGTCATCGGCGTCACCTCGGTCGCCTACGCCTCCGAGACGAAGTCGCGGCATGTCTCGGGGACGTACCTGAAGGACCACTGCGACATCGTCCTCGACTCGAAGATCGCGGTCGGCGACGCGGAGCTCACCCTCGACGCGATCGAGGCCCCCTTCGCCCCCGCCTCCACCGTCGTCACCACGGCCCTCCTCCAGGCCGTCATGGCCACGGCCGCCGGCTCCCTCGCCGACCGCGGCATCGAGCCGCCCCTCCTCCGCTCGGGCAACGTGGACGGCGGCCACGAGTGGAACGGCCGCGTGATGACGGAATACGGGGACCGAATCTTCTACCGCCGCTGAGCCGGCCTTCAGCCGTCATGGCTGTGGGCATGCGGGGCGCCCGGGGCGGCATCCGTCCCACAGGGACCGGCGCCCCGCAAGCGCCGGCCAGCGCACCTGCCCCGAGCCCAGCTCTTGCGCCGGCCAACCGCGTCACCCGAGCGGGCCTCGGCCAACCGCGTCACCCGAGCGGGCCCCGGCCAACCGCGTCACCCGAGCCGGCCTGGCCCCTGGCCAACCTCGTCACCTGAGCGGGCCTCGGCCAACCGCGTCACCCGAGCGGGCCTCGGGCAACCGCGTCACCCAAGCCCCAGCACACCCTCCAGGTCCAGCGCCATGGCAATCCGTACGGCCACATCCTCCGCGTAGGTGGCGTCCGCCCGCTCGAACTGGCTGCGCCCCGCACCCCGCAGAAACGTCACGACCCCCAGCGTCCGCCCCCGGCTCCGCAGCACCGCGCACAGTGCATGCACCGAGTCCGGCGGCCACTGCCGCGCCACGGCCCACTCACGCGCCTGCTCGGCAGGGGCAGCACCCGCGCTGGCCCGTACGGACCCGGCGCGCTCCACGCACTGCAACGCGGGATGCCCCTCCGCGTACCGGACGGGCAGCCCCGCCTTCCCCGTGAGCACACTCGGCCCCGGCGCGCCGGAGGGCGTGGCGGCGGCCCGTACGAGCCGCACGGGCCCCTCGCCGTCCCAGGCCGAACCACCCGCTACGCGGTCGATCAGCGCGTGGTCGGCGAACCCGGCGAGCGCGAAGTCGAGGTGGACGGTGGCGACCTCCGCCGGGTCCTCGCACTCGGCCGCGGCCCGCGCCGCCCGGTGCAGCTGATTGGCCCGGAACCGCAGCAGCGCCGCCTCCTGCTCGGTCTGCTTGGCCTCGGTCACGTCCTGGAAGAGCCACCCGACACCCAGCGGTACGGGCTCCTCCGCGAGCGGCGAGGCAAGCCGCAGGAACCCGCTGCGCCAGCACCGCCGCTTCTCGCCCTCCGTGGTCCGCACACTCACCCACATCTCGGCGGGCGCGGGCGGCGCGCCTTCCGCGAGCACATGGGTGAGCGCGCTCTCCAGCTCCTCCACGCCCTGGGAGAGCAGGTCCCCGAGGGGCCGCCCGAGCACGGACGTACGCCCGGTCCCCAGAGCCCGCGCCGCATGCGCATTGACGACGGCCGGCCGCAGATCGGCGTCAACGAGCACCACGCCCCAGCTGGCGTCCTCGAACAACGCCTCGCTCAGCGCGATGGACCGTTCAAGATCGATCTGCGCGTGCACCTCGCTGAAGGCGCAGTACACCCCCGCGGGCTTCCCGTCCGGGCCCCGCACGGCGGCGGACTGCGTCCGTACGAGCACCCGCCCCCCGTCCTTGGTGAGCAGGGCGAATTCATGCACCTGCCGCCCGGGAGACTGCATGGCGGACAGCAACCGCCCCTCGACCTCCTCGGCGTCCGCGGTCCGCACGGCCCACCCGGCGAACCCCTGCCGCCCCACGGCCTCGGCCGCGGTCCACCCCAGAATCCGCTCGGCTTCTCGATTCCAGTGGGTCACGACCCCATCGGCATCGAAGGCACAGAGCGCCGCGTCCATCCCGTCCAGCAGCGCGGCAAGCAGATCCGAACCATCCCGCTCGGGCTCATCAGGCCCCAGCTCATCGGTGGTCCCACTACGCCGGGAAGCACTCACCTGGACCCCCTGCAGGCTGCGTCCGCACGTACGGCGCGACAGTTCGCTCACTCGTAATCATTCAACTCGAACGTGACCCAGCCCACACCTCGTTCCCCAAAGATTGGACGAAATCGTTGTACGCCGGATTTCCACCCCGCCCGCCCCACGAACCACGCCCCAGGACACCCCCCACCGCTCGCCCGCCTACCCCTGGACGCCCAGCTCACCGCACTCCGCATGGGCCGGCCGACGTGTTCAGCCTGGTGGTGCGGCCGAATCCGGTGCCGGCGCCTCCCCGCATGCTTGGCGAATCAGATGTCGACGACATGCAGTTACGCATCGATCCCTACGCGACCCGGCGGGAACTCGTGCCCCGGGGGCGTAGGGACGGGACGACGAGCCCGTGCGTACGGGATGCCCCCCCATCGGCACGATTGTCCGCAGGGTGAGACGTGTGGATCACCCCTTGCTGACCGCCGCCAAGATCTCCGGCAGCCGCCGTGCCGTCCGAGGCGCCGCCAGTCGTAGCCCCAGCAGCGTGATCAGCGCGCCGTACCCGGCGCCCAGTGGCAGCAGCAGCCAGGTCCACTCGTCGCCGTCCGCCGTGACGTTCAGCCAGATGGTGAGAGTGATGACAGGGGCGGCGAGCAGGGCCGCTGAGACCATGCCGCCGAAGATGGAGATCCAGGCGAGTCCGGTCTGGCCGGGGGCGACGTTCTTGTAGCCCTCCTGGGGTATCGAGTACGGGAAGCGCGCCGAGGACCACGCTCCGGTGGCGAGCATCGCGCCGAGCAGCGCGAAGGAGAGACCGAGCACCTCGGGCAGCTTGGGCCAGTCGCCGAGCATCGCGGTCGTCAGGACGGTCACGAGGGTCGCGTACGGCAGGGTGATCACCAGCAGTGCCAGCGCGCGCCCGCGCAGTTCGACGTAGGCGTCCCGGCTGGACGAGATCGTCATCGCGACGATCCAGAACGCGGACGTGTCCTGCCCGAACTGGTTGTACATCTGGATCCCGAGCATCCCCGCCGCGAAGCACGCGAAATAGATCGAGCCGGTGCCCTGGAGCGCGTTGAAGACCGGCACGATCAGGCCGATCGCCAGCGATGTCACCCACGCCGCCTTGGTCTTCGGGTCGCGCCACACATAGCGCAGGCTGCGCTCCACGACCGTTCCGGTGCGGCCCGACGGCAGCAGCCGGCCGAGCCCCGACGAGCCCCGCTCCCGCGCGGCGGGCTCGGCCGCCTGCAACGTGGACCCGTCCGGCGAGGTCATCAGCCGGGTCAGATGACGGGACCACAGCGCGAGCAGCCCGACCAGCGCGGCCACGGCGAGGACGAGTTGGGCGATGCCCACCCCGTACGACCCCTCGCTCACCGAGTCCACCGCGCCGATCGCCGAGGCGGGCGGCAGCCATCGCAGTACGTCCGCCACCGGGTCGAGCTTCGACAGGCCGCCCGACGAACCGAGCCGCTGTGCACCGAAGTTGACCAGTTGCGCGCCGATCGCGATCACCAGACCGCTGAGCACCGCCAGATCGCGGCCCTTGCGGCTGGACAGCAGACGGATGTTGGCGGCCGCGACGGCCCGTGCGAGGGCCACGCAGACGAGCAGGGCCACGACGACGGCGACGACGGCGGTGACGTACGCCGCCGCGCCGTGTGCCACGGAGATGACGGAACCGATGAGCAGGCACAGGGTGAAGACCGGCCCGATGCCGACCAGCGAGGCCGCGAGCAGCGCCCGCACCAGCGGACGCGGGCGCAGCGGCAGCATCACCAGGCGCGTCGGGTCGAGCGTCTCGTCGCCGCTGGGGAAGAACAGCGGCATCACGGCCCAGCCGAGCGCCAGGACCGCGATGAGCAGCACGGCGACGGCGGTGGCGTGCGCGTTGCCGCGCAGCGCGATCAGGCCGAGCAGTTGGAGGGCGGCGAAGAGCAGGACGAGGACGACGGAAGTGACGTACGCGGCCCGCCGACCGGCGGACTGCCGCAGCCCGTTGCGCAGGAGCGACAGCTTCAGCCGTACGACCACGGGGGTGATCGACGCGGCGGAGACGGCGGCGTTGGCGCTCATCGGGCAGCCCCGCCGCCCAGCCAGTCGAGATCGGTCCCGGCGGGGCGGCCGTGCGCGCCGACCAGCTCCAGGAAGGCCTGCTGGAGGGAGGGCGCGCTGCCGCACACCTCCGCGAGCGGGCCGTGTGCGCGGATGCTCCCCGCGGCCATGACGGCGACCCAGTCGCACAGCGACTCGACCAGCTCCATCACGTGGGAGGAGAAGACGACCGTGGCGCCCGATCCGGTGTACCGCTCCAGGACGCCGCGGATGGTCTGCGCGGAGACCGGGTCGACACCCTCGAACGGCTCGTCGAGGAAGAGGACTTCGGGGTTGTGGAGGAGGGCGCAGGCCAGGCCGATCTTCTTGCGCATGCCGGTGGAGTAGTCGACGACGAGTTTGTGCTGGGCGCCCGCGAGGTCGAGTACGTCGAGGAGCTGGGTGGCGCGCTTGTCGACCTCGGCGCCGTGCAGACCGCGCAACCGGCCGGTGTAGGCGAGGAGTTCGCCCCCGGAGAGGCGCTCGAAGAGCCGCAGTCCCTCGGGCAGCACGCCGATGCGGGCCTTCACCTCCACCGGGTCGCGCCACACGTCGTGACCGACGACCTCGACGGTGCCCTGGTCGGGCCTGAGCAGCCCGGTCACCATCGAGAGGGTGGTGGTCTTCCCGGCCCCGTTCGGACCGACGAGTCCGATGAACCGGCCCGCGGGCAGCTCCAGATCGATTCCGGCGACGGCGACCTGCTCCCCGAACCGCTTCCAGAGCCCGCGCACACGTACGGCGGGTACGGCTTGCCCAGCTACGTCGGTCATGCAAGCACCCTAAGGGGAAGCGCCCCCGTCTTCAGGGGCGCGGGGAACTGCGCGACCAGCCACGACGAACCCGCAGGGCAGGACGGGGCCGATCCGGCTCTACCGGTCCCGCCCGCACGCATAGGCAAGCGGCGAGATCAACTCCTCGGCATCCGGCAGCCACCGATTCGCGAGCGTCGGCCGGCAGGCCCACTGCACCGCCCCGCGCAAGCCGAACCGGGTCGGTGGGGCAGCGACGTACGCCCCCTCCCCGAGGGTGACGAGGTCGAGGGAGGAGGGCGGCCACCCGAGCTTGCGGACCAGGTCGGGGACCTTCGCGGCGGCACCGGGGAGTACGAAGAAGTGCATGCGCCGGTCCGGAGTGCAGGAGACGGGGCCGAGGGTCAGCTCCATGCGTCGCATCCGGGCGAGCGCGAGACAGCCTGCCGTCTCGGGGACCTCGACCGCATCGAACGTCCGTCCGGTGGGCAACAGAATCGACGCCACCGGCTGCTTCGACCACATCCGGCGCACGACGGTCGCACTGCCCGTCGCCTGAGTCGCCCAGTCCTCGCGCGCCGGATGCGCGCCGGGTGCGGCGCACGCGGGCTCGCCACAGGAGCAGTGCTGCACCCCGTCGACGGCTTCCAGCCAGGTGCCCGGGAACACGTCCCAGTGGCGCTCCTCGGCATAGCGCACGGCGGTTTCCTGCAGCGATTCGCCGCGCTGCTTGGGGATCTGTGCGGTCTTGGTGCCTGCGATGGTCTCTTCCACGCTGAACTCAACTCCCCGGTCCACCTCGGGTTACGGGGGACACGCGCGCGGGGGAGGAGCATCGATTCCGCAAGTGGGGCGCATGGGTGCACGTGTGGGGGCGCGCGTGGGCAACGGCAGCGGGGTGCGGGTAACCAGGGTAGGGGTCGGGCAACCGCCTTTACCCCGGCAATCCTCATATGTCTCGCATCTTCGGTATGTCGGCGGGGCATTGATCTTCATGGCCGACTTCTTTCGGTGCGGGCGGCCGGTGAAGACACGTCAACTCGGTGCGTGGGCAGGCACCGCAGCCACAGGGGGTACGCCATGGCCGCAAGGCCTCTCGTCGCCAGGCAGCCGAACGAACGGTTGCAGGCGCTCATTCAGGAAGCGGGCTGCTCGAACGCCGGGCTGGCCCGCCGGGTCAACATGTGCGGCGCGGAGCACGGTCTCGATCTGCGTTATGACAAGACGTCCGTGGCGCGCTGGCTGCGCGGGCAGCAGCCACGCGGACGGGCTCCGGCGGTCATCGCCGAGGCGCTCGGCCGCAAGCTGGGCCGTACGGTCACGATCGACGAGATCGGCATGGCCAACGGCAAGAACCTCGCGTCCGGCGTCGGACTCCAGTTCTCGCCGACCGTGCTGGGGGCCATCGAGCAGGTCTGCGAGCTGTGGCGCAGCGACGTCGGCCGCAGGGACTTCCTCTCCGGCTCGTCCGTCGCCGCCTCCGCGCTCGTCGAGCCGAGCCGGGACTGGCTGATCTCCGCGCCGGACTCGCAGGTGGCGCGCTCGGCGGGCCCGCGCGTCGGCCACTCGGACGTGGCGGCGGTCCGCGCGATGACCCAGGCGCTGGTCGACCTGGACCACCAGTACGGCAGCGGGCATGTACGGCCGGTCGTCGTGCACTACCTCAACAGCGTGGTCTCCGGGCTGCTCGCGGGCTCCTACCGGGAGGCGGTCGGGCGCGAACTGTTCGCCGCGGTCTCGCGGTTGACGGAACTCGCCGGCTACATGGCCATCGACACCGGCCAGCCGGGGCTCGCCCAGCGGTACTACATCCAGGCGCTGCGGCTCGCGCAGGCGGCCGGGGATCGCGGGTACGGCGGATACGTGCTCGCGGCCTCGATGAGCCACCTGGCGGCCCAACTCGGCAACCCGCGCGAGATCGCGCAGTTGGCGCGCGCGGCGCAGGAGGGGGCGCGCGGGCGGGTGACACCGCGCGCGGAGTCGATGTTCTACGCCGCGGAGGCGCGCGGGCACGCGCTGATGGGCGACGCGCGTTCCGCCCAAGTGGCGTCCGGGCGTGCCGTCACCGCCCTGGAGTCGGCCGACCCGGCCTCCGGGGACGACCCGACGTGGATCGCGCACTTCGACGAGGCCTATCTGGCCGACGAGTTGGCGCACTGCCACCGGGACCTGGGCCAGTCGGAGGCCGCCGCGCGGTGCGCGGAGGAGTCCCTCGCCGGGCACCCCGAGTCACGGGCCCGCCGCCGGGCGATCGGTTTCGTGCTGCTCGCCACGGCGCAGGTCCAGCAGCGCGAGGTGGAACAGGCCTGCCACACGGGCCTGCGCGCGGTGGAGCTGCTGGGCACCCTCCGCTCCAACCGGGGCGCCGAGTACCTCGACGAGTTCCAGCAGCGCCTGGAGCCGTACCGGGACGAGCCGGTGGTACGGGAGTTCGGGGCGCGCCTGGAGCTGCAGGCGGCGGCCTGAACGTACGGGTGTGAGAGGGCGTGGAAGAAGGGCCGCACGCGCGGGCGTGAACATACGACCCGCGCGGGCGTGAACGCCAGGGAAACGTGGGCGCCGGGAGTGGGAGGAGACATGTACAGCGCACCGGGGGGCGGTTTTGTTACCCCGGTCACAAGGGGCGGAGGTCACGTCCTGCGCTGCGTGGCACCGGGTTGTCGGGACCCGGTAGCGTGAGCCGACGATTCCGAAGGTCCCCCATTAGTAGGAGTCCCGGTGACGCAGAGTGGACAGGGCGATGAGCCCTCGGCGCGGCCCGCGCACGAAGGCATCGTGCTGCCCTCCGACGGCGGCGAGCCGCTGCTGCCGGGTATGACGGGCGACCGTACGACCCCGGCGGGCGGCCAGGCCTGGGGTCAGCCGTGGGGCCCCGAGCAGCCGGCCGCCCCCGCCCCGCAGCCCGGCCAGGGCTGGGGAGCGCCGGCGAACGGAACCCAGACGTGGGGGGCCGCCGAGCCGCCTCAGTCCACCGCCCCCGCCCCGGACTGGGGCACCCCCGGCGCCTCCGAGGGCTGGGCGGCGCAGCAGCAGCCGGGTGTGGACGGCTACCAGCAGCAGGGCTTCGCGCCGCAGCAGGCGCCCGCTGCCGGGCCGCTGCCGCCCGAGGGCGCGCAGGCGCCGTCGTACGGCGCGCAGGACGGTTTCGCGCCGGAGGCGCAGGGCGCGCACGGCGCCGGATACGGCGGGTATGCGGCCCAGGGCCAGCAGGGCCGGCAGGCCGGGCAGCCTTCGCAGCCCTCGCACCCCGGGAACGCCCTTCCGCAGGCGGCGGACGAGTACGGCGCCCCAGGGAACGCTCTTCCGCAGGCGGCCGAGGCGTACGGCACCCCCGGATCCTCGCCCTCCCTGCCTCCCGCCGCGCAGCCCGCGACGCTGCCGCCTGCCGCCGGTGACGGTGCGACCCAGTACATTCCGCACATTCCGCCCGCCCCGGCTGGAGACGAGGGGGCGACGCAGTTCATAGCGCCCGTCCCCGCCGCGGCGGACGAGGGTGCCACCCAGTACATCCCGCCGGTGGGCCCGGGTGCGCTGCCGCCCGAGGTGCCGGCCGACGCGACGCAGTTCCTCGGGCAGGCGCCGCAGGGCGGCCCCGGAGCCGGGCCGCTGCCCGCCGCCGCGCACCCGGACGCCGAGGCCACGCAGTTCATCGCCCCCGTGCCCGCGCAGCCGGCCGGGGCGCCGTACGGGATACGCCCGGGCGCGCCGGAGGACCGGCAGCCCCCGGCGGAGTTCGACAGCCTGTTCCGCAGCGAACCGGAGGGCCCCGCGTCGACGCAGCAGATGCCGCGCTTCGACCCGCACGGCGGCGCGCAGGCCGCGTACGGCGCTCAGGCTCCCTACGGGGCGCACGCCCCCGGCGCGCCGGGAGGCCGGGCCGCCGCACGGCGTGGCGGTGTGTCCGACGGCGACGGTGGCGGCGGACGCGGTCGCCGCAGCGGTTCGCGTGTTCCGCTGATCGCGGCCGTCGGCATCGGCATCGCCGTGCTCGGCATCGGCGCCGGCTCGCTGCTCAGCGGCGGCGGTGGCTCCGACAGCAAGGACGACGGCAGCAAGACCGTGTCGGCCACGGCCCCCGCCACGGGAGGCTCGGCCTCGCCGGCCGCCGACCCGGTCAAGGCGCAGGCCGTCGAGCTGGACAAGCTCCTGGCGGACAGCAGCAGCAGCCGCGACTCGGTGATCAACGCCGTGGCGGACGTGAAGACGTGCGACAACCTGGACCAGGCGGCCAGTGATCTGCGCGACGCGGCCAAGCAGCGCGGCGAGCTCGTCACCCGGCTCGCCGCCCTCTCGGTCGACAAGCTCCCCAGCCACGCCGAGCTGACCACGGCGCTCACCAACGGCTGGAAGGCCTCGGCGTCGGCCGACAACCACTACGCGGCCTGGGCCGATCAGGTCGCCGGGAAGAAGGGCTGCAGGAACGGCCACGCCCGCACCACCGGGCAGACCCAGGCGGGCAACCGGGCCAGCGGCACGGCGTCCGCGGAGAAGCAGAAGGCCGCCAGGCTGTGGAACTCCATCGCGTCCAAGTACGGACTGACGCAGCGGTCGCGGACCCAGCTCTGAACCGCTGGCGGGCTCCTCGGGAAACCCCGAGGAGCGTGGCGGCCCTCAGTCCGCGTTCTCCAGAGTCTTCGACACATTGACGAACCCGCGCCGTGCCGACGCCAGCTGACCCTGGCGTACGACCTGGAAGGTCACGTCCGCGTTGACGAGGCGCGGGAAGTCGACGGCCGCTATCAGGTCCTCGAAGCGCCAGCTGAGCGTCGGGGTGAGCCCGCCCGTGGTCACCTTGAGGCCGTCGTCGAGGGCGCGCCGGATCGCGTGCGCGGACACCTCTCCGTCGCCGAGCGACTCGATGGCCGCCTTCAGCACGGTGTACGCGATCCAGGTGGTCTGCACTCCGGCGTCCGCGGGGTCGATCCGGTTGTCGCCGAAGGCCTGCTCCTTGATCACCTTGCGCATCGCGTCCCACCGCGGGTCGTTCGAGTTCGGGTACCAGCCGGTGACGGACGAGCCCTCGTACGGGCTCGACTTGCCGCCGGTGGCGTCGATCAGCGACTGGTCGACGCTGCCGAGCACGGTGCCTGTGCGCACCTTCGGGTAGTTCTCGCGGTCGCGCCGGAAGGAGTCCATGAAGGTGTCGGTGCGGTCGCCGAGCGCGGGCACCACACAGCCCCGCTTGAGCGGGTCGCTGGTCGCGCGCTCGAGCGCCTGCTGGGTCTGCCGTGAGTATTCGGTCGCGTCGTCGGCGGCCCGCTGGTCCGCGGCGGACGTATGGCCCTCCGACTTCAGGCCGGAGTTGAGCAGTACGGGGAGCTCGTCGCCCGCGGTGGTGTCGGGGCGTACGAGCGCGACCGGGCCGCAGTCCTTGCCGAGCTGTTCGCCGAGGCCGGCCAGCAGCGCGGGCTCGCCACCGTTGACGGGGTAGGAGAGCGGGCTGTTGAACTCGTCGTCGGTGACGCCGTAGCCGCCGATGTAGGGGATGCCGGCGCTTTCCAGCGGGGCGAGGAATGTCCGGCCGTGCTGGCTGTAGGAGCCGACGACCGCGACGACGTTCTCGTCGACCGCGTTCTGGGCGCACTTCGCGGCGTCCACGAAGTCGTTGTGGTCGTTGCAGGTGAGGACCTTGAGCTTGTGGCCGTTGATGCCGCCGCGGGAGTTGACCCAGCGCGCGTACGCCTTCGCCATCGCGGGCATGCCGGGCTTGTTGGTCGCGGCCGTCTTCTCGGGCGCCCAGGTCATGACGGTGACGGGGTCGTCCCCGGAGCCCCCCGTGGCACCAGGGACGACCCCGCATCCGACGGCGATCGACGCACACGCGGCCAGCGCGCCCGCGGACAGCAACGTGGCCTTGACGGGCCGGGGGAGGACGGGTGAGCTGCTGCGTGTACGTCGCCTGCCGGTCATGGACAAGCACGATTCCGTCACATCGCTAACCCGGGAGTGACCCGTGGTCAACGGGGGGTGACCTAGAGGTGAATTGCGGGGGCGGATGATCTGTTTTTCACAGGGAACGTACGATCGGTGACCGTGCAAGGTTCGGAGAACTCTTCCCGTCGCGGCCGTCGCTCATCCACCATGGGCGGCATGCCACTGAACGACATGCCGTGGTGGCGCTGGCGCAGCAATGTGCGCTCCGCGCTGCACATGCTCTCCGACCTCGCCTTCCAACGTGACGTCTGGCTCGCCGGTGTCGACGGGTACGGGGACGTCACCGACGCCGTGTACCGCCTGGTCGAGGACACCTGGCTGGACAACTGGTCCGCCGAGAAGTACGTCGGCACGATCTTCCGGGACTCCCAGGAGGCGGCCCTCGTCGACACCGCCGTGCTGCGCGTCCTGCGGATCATGCACCAGGTCGGGCCCGACGCACCCGTCTCCGCGTATCTCGACCACCACGCCTGGCCGGAGGCCGTCCGCGCCGCCCGGGACGCGCACGTGCGTCTGGCGGCGAGCGACGGGGAGGATCCCGACGCCCCGCCGCGGACGCTCGAAGTGCTGCGGATCCTGACGCGGTCGGCGTAGCGGTTCTCGGGCGATCCCGGAGGGCGTCCGCGTGGCGGGACAGTCGTCCTCCCCAGGCGGCCCGTATGGGACCCTGTCCTGCATGAACGAGCAGTCCGTCCGCGGGGCCGCACCCGCCGCCGAGCAGTACGTCCTGACCATCTCGTGCCCGGACAAGCCGGGCATCGTGCACGCCGTGTCGAGCTACCTCTTCATGACGGGCTGCAACATCGAGGACAGTCAGCAGTTCGGCGACCACGACACGGGACTGTTCTTCATGCGGGTCCACTTCTCGGCGGTCCCGCCGGTGACGGTGGAGAAGCTGCGCGCGAGCTTCGCGGCGATCGGTGACTCCTTCCACATGGACTGGCAGATCAACCGGGCCGAGGACAAGATGCGGGTCGTCATCATGGTCAGCAAGTTCGGCCACTGTCTCAACGACCTGCTCTTCCGCGCGCGGATCGGCGCGCTGCCGGTCGAGATCGCCGCCGTGGTCTCCAACCACACGGATTTCGCCGAGCTCGTGGCTTCGTACGACATTCCCTTCCACCACATTCCGGTGACGAAGGACACGAAGGCGGAGGCCGAGGCGCAGCTGTTGGAGCTGGTTCGCGGGGAGAACGTCGAACTCGTCGTCCTCGCCCGCTATATGCAGGTGCTGTCGGACGACCTGTGCAAGCAGCTCAGCGGCCGGATCATCAACATCCACCACTCCTTCCTGCCGAGCTTCAAGGGCGCGAAGCCGTACCACCAGGCGCACGCCCGGGGTGTGAAGCTCATCGGTGCCACCGCGCACTATGTGACGGCCGACCTCGACGAGGGGCCGATCATCGAGCAGGAGGTCGAGCGGGTGGGCCACAATGTGACTCCCGATCAGCTGGTCGCCATCGGACGCGATGTGGAGTGCCAGGCGCTGGCGCGGGCGGTGAAGTGGCACGCGGAGCGCCGCATCCTGCTGAACGGGCGCCGCACGGTGGTGTTCGCGTAGGGGTTGTTCGCCCCCCCCCGCGCCCCTTCAGGCGCGCGGGGAACTGCGCAATCTTTTGGCGGGGGTCCGGGGGCGCGGCCCCCAGGGACGATGGGGGTCCCCCTGCTCGAGCGAAGCCGAGAGCTTGGGGGAGGGCAGGGGCGGCGGGGGGCGAAAACCACCCGACGGCCACGGCCACCTACATCCGGCTCAGTGACGCCGCCGCGAACAGGACCTCCCTGATCGCCTCCCGGTCCCCGTCCTGCCCGGCGGCCGCCTCCTCGGGCGACACATGCCCCGCCGCCAGCCGGCAGAACTCCACCCCGTCCAGCGCGACGTGAGCCACCTCACGCTCGGCGGAGCCCACCGCGCCGGGAGAGTCGAGCGGGATCAGCCAGTCCCCGCCCCCGGACCCCTCGATCTCGAGCCGCAGGCTGCGCCCCGGCGCCCCCGCCGCCACAAGGTGCCGCGCCGGCGCGGCGGACAGCCCCGCCCGGCGACGGGCGGCCAGTGACCCCGGCAGCATCCGCGCCGCGAGGTCGATCATCCGGTGGAGATGCCGGGGCGCCGGCGGCTCGTACGGATAGTCCACCGCGTCGGCGATGTCCCCCGCGTGCACCCAGCACTCGAAGGCCCGGTCCAGCATCGAGTCCCGCAGCGGCAGTTCGAAGCCGCCGTACGGCACGCTCAGCCGCCCGGAACCGCCGCCCGCGAACGACACCGTTCGCACCAGGTTGTGGCTCTGCTCCCGCCAGGGCCCGCGCACGGACCGGGTGGGCGGGAAGTGCGAGCCGCGCCAGTACGCCTCGGTGCGCCCCTCGGGGGTCGGGTCCTCGGAGGCCGGGCCGGTCGGGCCGAGCGGATCCTCCAGGCCCAGCGCGACGGAGACCAGACCGTCGACGCTGAGCAGATGCGCGATGACTCCCGCGACCGTCGTACGACGGCTCACGGGCCGCGCGCCGTCGAACCAGCGCAGCCGCACGGGCGCGTGCCACTCGGCACCGCCGATGTCCTGCAGCAGCGCGTCGAGCCGCGCGGTCTCCGCGTCGTACGGAGCCGCCCACTCGGGCACCGGAATCCTCGGCGGGCGCCGGTCGAGGCAGCCCTGCAGGACCCGGGTGCGCAGCGTCGGGTCGAGGTCGAGGCTCTCGGGCGGATGCAGCAGCCTGACCGCTTCGCGCAGCCGCAGCGCCTCGTCCGCGCAGGAGCCGCAGTCCCCGAGGTGCACCTCGACGGCCGCGGTCTCCTCCGCCGAGCAGGCGGCCAGCGCCCAGGCGCCGAGCAGTGACTTCAGCACCCGGTGTTCGAGGACGAGCGGCGCCGGTCCGGGAGAGGCAGGCTCGGGCAACGGCCGCCCGGTGTCCTCGACGGAGGAACGCGGCAGCGGTATGCGCGGGGGCTTCCCCGGCTCCTCATCGTTGCCTTGGGCGGACCCGCCCGGCCCCTCTGGTCCCCGGGGTCCCTGAGGTCCCTGGGACCCTTCGCCTCCATGGGCCGAGAGCCCCTCCGGCTCTACGCCACCACCCCAGGCGCCCGCCTGCCCCTCGTACGCAGCGCCCTCCTCGTACCCGTCCTCCTCGTACCCCTCATGCCCCCGCTCCTCATGCCCGTCGCGCTCGTCGAACGCCTCGAACCGGTCCGCTCCTCCGTTCACCGCGCACCCCCGTATTCGGGCGGTGCGCCGGCGGGGCCGGCGTCGTGGGCGGTGGACAGGAGCTGGAGGCCGAGGCGGAGCCGGCGGCGGGCCTCGTCCTCGGTGACGCCGAGGTCGGCGGCGGCCTGGCGGTAGTCACGGCGCTGGAAGTACGCGAGCTCCAGGGCGGCGCGCAGAGGGGCGGGCATGGACGTGACGATGTAGTCCGCGCGGGCGGCGACGGACGCGCTGCGCACTTTCCGCTCCAGCTCCTCGGTGGTGCCGTGGCCGCCCCGGGCGAGCGCGGCGGTCTCGGTCGCGCGCAGCCGCTGGACGGCGAGGCGGTGGGTCAGCGTGGCGACCCAGGAACGCATCGGGCCCTGCTTGGGGTCGTACGCGTCGGGGTTCTCCCAGACGTGGGCGAACACCTCGCGGGTGATGCCGTCGGCGGCCCTTTCGTCTCCGAGCACGCGGTGGGCGAGGCCGTGCACGAGCGAAGCGAACCGGTCGTAGAACTCACCGAGCGCGGCCGCCTCCCCGCGTGCGAGCCGCTGCTGCATCTTGCGGTCCCAGCGGGGCGGTGCGTCCTTCTTCGCCATGCGGCCCCCTCACCCCTGGTCGTGCCCGGCGCCTGTCCCTTTGCTCGGCCTGTGTGCTGCCGTCCAGCCTGTGCGCACTGGTGTCTCGAATGTAGTCGGCACCTCTGACAGCGCACGCCCCTTTACGTCAATGCGCGCCCCTGGAGAGGCCGTGGATGGTAGAAGCCCATCGTCTTCCCCATCGAATACGATCGAATCAGACCGTACACGTCTGAAATAGTTCGCTCTCTGCACAATTTCGACCGTGGACCGACGTTTCTTCATCCGCGGACCGGTGTTTCATGGAACGGCGGCGGGGCAGCCGCGCTGGAGGGAAGCGTAGGGACTGCTTCCGTTTCCGGTGGTGAGGCGAGCGAGAGGCGTGGCGGTGACGCTCAAGGTGACCGACGGCGAAGAGGGCGAGTGGGCCGTGCTGCGGGTGTCGGGCGAGCTGGATCTCGTGACGTCCCCGGTGCTGCGCCAGCGGGTGCACGACGCGGTGGCCGACGGCCGCCGCAGCCTCGTCCTGGACCTCTCCGAGGTTCTGTTCTGCGACTCCAGCGGCGTCGGCGTGCTCATCGCCACCCGCCGCCTCATCCGCTCCTGCCAGGGCCGGCTGCGCCTGATCCTGCCTGCCCAGGGCGCGGTCGACGGCTCCCACGTCAACCGCGTCCTCGCGGCCCTCGGCGTCCGCCGTCTCTTCGACGTGTACCCGGACGTCCCCACGGCCGTCGCCGACGAGTCGAGTCCCCTGTCGGCGTGACTCCTCCCACACGCTCCGCGACACATCGCCACACAGTTGTCCCAGAATTCCCGCAGTCTTGGTACAAGCGTCGTTTTCCCGCTCCCGCGACGGCCGCGGCGTCGTACGCTCCGTCCGAGATGAACCCCCAGTCCGGCGGAGAGACCGGCGGAGATGTAAGGCGGTCCGAACACAGCATGGTCAGCACCGAGTACGAGCGCAGGATTGCCGCCCGGTTCGCCGGCTTCGACCAGGACGGCAACGGCTACATCGACCGGGAGGACTTCAACGCCGCGACCAAGGCGGTCCTCACCGAGTTCGGTACGACGGCCCGGTCGGACAAGGGTCAGGCCCTGTATGTCGGCGCCGAGGCGTTCTGGCAGGGCATGGCCGGGATAGCGGACCGGGACGGCGACCAGCGGATCACCCGCGAGGAGTTCGTGAGCGGCGCGGTGAAGCGGCTGCGCGACAACCCCGAGCGGTTCGCCGAGATCGCCCGCCCCTTCCTGCACGCCGCACTCGCCGTCGCGGACACCGACGGGGACGGCGCGGCCACGGTGGAGGAGACCGAGCGCGTCCTGAGGGCCCTCGGTGTGCGCGGCGACATCGCCGGCGTCGCGGCCGCCTCCCTCGACTCGGACTCCGACGGCCGGATCGGCGAGGCGGAGATCGTGAGCGCGTTCGCCCGCTACTTCACGGTGCCGGAGTGAATCACTGTGAATAGCGCTCCCTGAGCCGGTACTTGAGCACCTTCCGCAGGGTCTCGTTCCGCGGAAGGGCGTCCACCACCTCCAGCTGTTCCGGCAGCTTGTGCACGGACAGCCCTTCCGCGCGCAGATACGACGTGATCAACGGCAGGGTCAACTCGCCGGCTCCCGGCGGCTGTTCGACCACCGCGCAGACCCGCTCCCCGCGCTCGGCGTCGGGCAGCCCGACCACGGCCACGTCCCCGACGTCCGGGTGCCGGTGCAGCAGGTCCTCGATCTCCTTGGCCGAGATGTTCTCGCCCTTGCGGATGATGATGTCCTTCAGGCGGCCGGTGAGGACGAGGTGCCCGCTCTCCGTCAGATGCCCGACGTCCCCGGTGATCAGGAACCCGTCCGCGTCGAAGGCCTCCGCCGTCTGCGCCGGATCCAGATACCCCTGGCAGACGGCTTCCCCGCGCAGCCGTACTTCGCCGTCGACGCCGTACGGCTGTGACGCCCCCTCCCCGTCCACGATCCGTATCTCCATGCCCTCGGGGGGCCTGCCCTCCGTAGTCGCCAGGTTCTCGACCGTGTCGTCCGGCGAACCCATCGTGATCATCGGGACCTCGGTCATCCCGTACCCGTGGGTGAGCTGTACGCCCATCTCCCGTACGACGGAGTGGTAGACCTCCGGCGGCTTCGGCGCCCCACCGCCCGCCAGCAGCCGCAGAGTCGGAATGACCGGCTGACCCTGCTGCTTGCGCTGCTCGGCGAGGAACATCGAGTAGAAGGCCGTCGAGCCGCCCGCCACCGTCACGCCGTGCTTGCGATAGCCCTCCAGTGCGGCCGGCAGCGCGAAGTGCTCGAACATCACCGCCGGGAAGCCGTACAGCAGCAGCATCACCGTGTAGTCGGGCCCGGCGATGTGCGCGTACGGGAAGGCCATCGAGCCCACGTCGTCTGCCGTCAGGCGCAGCGCGTGCGCCAGGCACGAGCCGCCCGCGATCAGTGAACGGTCCGTGTGCAGCACACCCTTGGGGTCGGAGGTGGTGCCCGAGGTCCAGTAGACCCAGCGGACGGAGGTGCCGTCCGCGGGAGGAGCGGGGAGCACGGCGGGGTCGCCGTCCGGCAGCGTGTCGTACGCCTCGAAGACGCCCTTCGCGCCGAGTCGCCGCGCCATCGCCGTGTGGTCGAAGCCGCGCCATTCGCCCGGTACGGCGAAGTACTCCGCCTTGGACTCCCGTAGCGCGAAGCCGACCTCGCGGTCGCGGTAGAAGGGGATCACCGGGGACTGTACGGCGCCGAGACGGGCCAGCGCGAAGGACAGCAGCGCGGTCTCGATCCGGGTGGGCAGCTGCCAGGCGACCACGGTGCCGGAGCGTACGCCCATGTCGTACAGGCCCGCCGCGACCCGTTCGGCACGGTCGCGCAGTTCGCCGAAGCTCAGGGAGCGGTCGTCCTGGAGGAGGACGGGCCGGTCGGGGGTGAGGTCGGCGCGGCGCGCGACCAGTTCCCAGAGCGTACGCGCGGAACTCAGGGCGTGTGCGGTGTCGTTCACTTCTACCCCCTGTAACTGACGGGCAGTCAGATCGTGGCCAGAGCGTAGGGCTCGCCGCCTTGTCGGTCCATAGGCGCGGGGCTAGCCTGCTTGTGCAGATGAATCTGACGGGTCATCAGAAACGTACGCCAGGCGGAGGGGAACCATGACCGAACTGCCCCGCATCATCAGCGTCGACGACCATGTGATCGAGCCCGCACACCTCTTCGAGACCTGGCTCCCGCAGAAGTACCGCGAGCGCGGGCCGCAGCCCCTCACCGCCGGAATCGGAGAACTCGCCTACGTCGGCGGCAAGTACCAGATCACGATGGACCCGGAAGGGCCGCCGACCGACTGGTGGATCTACGAGGACCTCAAGTTCCCGTACAAGCGCAACATCGCCGCCGTCGGCTTCGACCGCGACGAGATGACCCTGGAGGGCATCACGCGCGCGGAGATGCGACGCGGCTGCTGGGACCCCGTCGAGCGCCTCAAGGACATGGACCTCAACCATGTCGAGGCCAGCCTCTGCTTCCCCACCTTCCCCCGCTTCTGCGGGCAGACGTTCGCCGAGGCGCACGACAAGGAGGTGGCCCTGGCCTGCGTGCGCGCGTACAACGACTGGATGGTCGAGGAGTGGTGCGGCGACAGCGGCGGCCGGCTGATCCCGCTGTGCCTGATCCCGCTGTGGGACATCGACCTCGCGGTCGCCGAGATCCGGCGCAACGCGGCCCGTGGCGTGAAGGCCGTGACCTTCTCGGAGATCCCCACCTACCTGGGGCTGCCCTCCATCCATTCCGGCTACTGGGACCCCTTCTTCGCGATCTGCCAGGAGACGGGCACGGTCGTGAACATGCACATCGGGAGCAGCAGCCAGATGCCCGCCGCCTCCCCGGACGCGCCCCCCGCCGTCCAGGCGTCGCTGTCCTTCAACAACGCGATGGCCTCGATGATGGACTTCCTGTTCAGCGGGGTCCTCGTGAAGTTCCCGCGCCTCAAACTCGCCTACTCCGAAGGGCAGATGGGCTGGATCCCGTACGCCCTGGAGCGCGCCGACGACGTCTGGCAGGAGCACCGAGCCTGGGGCGGGGTCCGCGACCTGATCCCTGAGCCCCCGTCGACGTACTACTACCGGCAGATCTTCTGCTGCTTCTTCCGCGACAAGCACGGCGTCGCGTCCCTGGACGTGGTGGGGCGCGACAACGCGACCTTCGAGACCGACTACCCGCACGTCGACTCGACCTTTCCGAACACCAAGGAGGTCGCCCTCGACCATGTGAAGGGCCTCGACGACGAGACCGTCCACAAGCTGATGCGCGGCAACGCGATCCGGATGCTGGAACTGGACCTCTAGTGGACAGGGGCCTCTAGTGGACCTGGCGTACACCCCGGAAGAGGAGGAGTTCCGCGCGCGGCTGCGCGAGTGGCTCGCCAAGGTGCTCCCGTCACTGCCCCCGAAGCCGTCCCCCGACGACTGGCCGGGCAGACGGGCCTACGACCTCGGCTGGCAGCGGATGCTGTACGACGCCGGCTACGCGGGCCTGCACTGGCCCGTCGACGCGGGCGGCCGGGGCGCCACCCCGACGCAGCACCTCATCTACCTGGAGGAGACGGAAAAGGCGGGCGCTCCCTACGTAGGGGCCAATTTCGTCGGGCTGCTGCACGCCGGGCCGACCATCGCCTCCCAAGGGAGTGCCGAACAGCGGGCGCGCTGGCTGCCGCCCGTGCTGCGCGGCGAGGAGGTCTGGTGCCAGGGCTTCAGTGAGCCGGACGCCGGCTCGGACCTCGCGGCGCTGCGCACGCGCGCGTGGCGGGACGGCGACGACTACGTAGTGAGTGGGTCCAAGATCTGGACTTCCCACGCGGAGGTCGCGGACTGGTGCGAGCTGCTGGTCCGCACCGACGCCACCGCCCCCAAGCACCGCGGCATCTCGTGGCTCGCCATGCCCATGGACGCGCCCGGGATCACCGTCCGGCCGCTGCGAACGCTGGCGGGCTCCACCGAGTTCGCCGAGGTCTTCCTCGACGAGGTGCGCATCCCGGTCGCCCACCGCGTCGGCGCCGAGAACGACGGCTGGCGGGTGACCATGGTGACCTTGTCGTACGAGCGCGGTACCGCCTTCGTCGGAGAGGTCGTCGCCTGCCGGCGTGTGCTGGGCGAACTCGCCCGCGAGGCTCGAAAGAACGGCCGCTGGGACGATCCCGCGCTGCGCCGCCGGCTCGGCCGGCTGAACGCCGAGTTCCGCGCCCTGTGGCGGCTCACGCAGTGGAACGTCGGCGAGTCGCAGAGGACGGGCGGAGTGCCCGGAGTCGGCGGCTCGGTCTTCAAGCTGCGGTACTCGCACACGCGTCAGGAGCTGTACGACGCCGCCGCCGAGGTCCTCGGCCCCGATGCGCTCGACCTCGGGCGGGAGTGGACCCTGGACCGGCTCTCGTCACTGTCGTACACCATCGCGGCCGGTACCTCGCAGATCCAGCAGAACATCGTGGCCGAGCGGATCCTGGGCCTTCCCAAGGGGCGGTGAACTCTCCGAAGTGGATTTCCAACTCACGGATGATCAACGGGCGTTGAAGGCGGGTGTACGGGAGCTGCTGACCGCGCGCTTCGGCCGGGAGCGGCTGCGGGCCGCCGCGGACGACGGGCCGCCGGGGCTCGACCGGGTGCTGTGGCGCGAGCTCGGCGAGGCGGGGCTCTTCGCGCTGCGGCTGCCGGAGGCGGACGGCGGGGTCGGACTCGGACTGCCGGAAGCGGTGTTGGCCTTCGAGGAGGCAGGGCGGGTGCTGCTGCCCGGCCCGCTGATCGCGACGCACCTCGCGGCGGGCGCGGTGGACGGGGCGGCCACCGGCGAGACCGTGGTGGCCGCCGTCGACGGGGGGCTGGTGGAGTGGCTGACCGAGGCCGATGTCGTACGAGGGGACGCGACCGGCGCCGAGCCGATGCGGTCGGTCGACCCGCTGACGCCGCTGCACCGGGTGCGCACGTCCGGCGTATCCATGGGGGCCGACCCCGACGCCGTACTCCTCACCTCGCTTCTCACCGCCGCCGAACAGCTCGGCGGCGCCGCCCGTACCTGCGAGCTGGCCGTGCAACACGCCCGGACGCGGGAGCAGTTCGGGCAGCCGATCGGGGCCTTCCAGGCGGTGAAGCACCTGTGCGCCCAGATGCTGGTGCGGGTGGAGGTGGCGCGCGCGGCCGTCTACGCGGCCGCCGTGACCGCCGACCCGACGGATGTCGCCGCGGCCCGGCTGCTCGCCGACGAGGCCGCCGTGTGTGGCGCCCGCGACTGCCTCCAGGTGCATGGCGGCATGGGCTTCACCTGGGAGTCCGATGTCCATCTGTACCTCAAGAGGGCATGGGTGCGAGCGCAGCGTGCGGGTGGAGTGACAGAGAGTGAGGATGTGTTGGCGGGCGATCTCTTGGCCGGAGCGGGCTGAAGGGGCTCTGTGCAGGCACGTCGCGCGAAGGGCGCACACGAATGTCACGGATCGTGGCATACCGGAATTACGGAGCGTTGATATCGGGTTGTGTCCTAGGCGTGACTTGTCACGGCCTGGAGTCGGCGCCGTGCTCGGGTACCTTGTGTGGGATGCGAGTGGTTCTGAGGCTGAGCCATCCCGGTGTTGCCCCTGAGGCGGCGCCGGACCCGGCGATGCATGCCGCTCGCAAGGCAGGGCGGACCCCCGTGCCTGCCTGTTCGGCACCCCGTGGCGAGCGTCGCACAGTATGCCGCACGCGTACTCCTTCGCGCTGGAATATGCCCGAAGCGCTTGTTGGGGTGACTGTACGTCAACCATGCTGTCTCGCAAGGGAATCACGTTCCGTGATCCTTGTTCTGGCCATGCAGAAAATGGCTACGATCGTGGCCCTTGTGAGGCGCGAGGCGATGTGTCCGCCGGTTCGGATGGTGTGAGCGGTGCAGGTGCTTCAAGTGCAGCTGGAGATCCGGCCTGACCCCGAAGAGGTGGGGCGAGCCCGGAGGTGGGCCCGTTCGCGGCTCGCCGGGTCCGGGATAGGGGCAGATGAACCGCTCGCCGAGACGCTGATCCTGCTCGTCTCCGAACTCGTCACCAATGCCGTGGTGCACACCGGCTGTCCGGCCGTGCTGCGGCTGTCCCTGCCGGGCGGGGCCGAGGCCGCCACCGTTCGCCTGGAGGTGGCCGACTCCAGCGCCCGGCCCCCGTGCCCCCGGCATGCCGAGGGCGACGAAACCAATGGCCGCGGCCTGGAACTCGTCGACGGCCTCGCGGACCGCTGGGGATGGAACCCCGAGGGCGCCGGCAAGCGCATCTGGTGCGAGGTGGACCGCTGCACGCCGGGAGCTTCGGCGGGGGCCGCATATCCGGCGTGCGAGGATTTCGCGTACGAGGCTGTCTAGGCAGCGGACTCTGTGGTGGGCGCACGGGTTCATGCATGTATGCACGAAACCCGTGTACAGAACCTCGGTTGTGGCTGAATGCGCCGGGGAGTGCTTCTGTGCGTGCTGTCATAAATGGGACGTAAACTGATAATTCCCCGAACGGGTGTTGACGTGACGTGTCCGTTTGATCACGCTTGTGTTCAGCGATTCGCCGCGAGGGGACGGCGAGGGTTTCGGTGACGGGAGCCCTCGGCGAGTGTGGGTCGCGATTCGGCGTCGGCTCCTACAGGGCCAGGAGGAGCAGGGCGGGTACGCCGGAGCCGGATGGCGGCGCGCGGTGCCGTGCTCGGGGCGAGCAGTGACGCGCCGCCAGCCGACCCTCTTCCGGGCCGGCTTGTCCGGTCGGCCTTCTCCCGGACGGGCTTGTCCAGTCGGCCCTGCCCCGGGTGGGCCTGATCGGACGGCCCTCTCCTGAGCGGCCTGTGCCGCAGAGCTTCTACAGCAGGGCGACCGGCGCCACCGGTGTGCCCGTGCCGCCCACGAAGGGTTCGGGCATCGCCGACAGCAGGAACGTGTAGCGCCCCTCTTCTCCACAGGCTGTGGACAACTCTTCGAGATTCCAGTTCTGGCCCTGCAGCATCCCCATCTCGACCAGGTCGAGCGCGTGGACGGGCAGCCAGAGGTCCTCGATCTCGGGCGGAAAGATCTCGAAGGTGAGGGTGTCGTTCGCGACCGCCGCGACATCGCGCGCGTGGAACCACTCCGGGGTGCGGACGGACAGCCCGGGTGACGGATACCCGTATCCGTGTTTGTCGCCCGCGAGATACACCTGGATCTGCCCGGTCCGTACCAGGACGATGTCGCCCGCCCGTACCCGCGTCCCCGCCAACTCCTCTGCCGCGTCCAGGTCTTCGGGTGTCACGGCATGTCCGCCGTCCAGCCGGTCCATGCCCCGCGCTCGCGCGACGTCGAGCAGCACGCCGCGCGAAACGATGTGCCGCGGCTTGTCGATCCCGCTGAACTCGGCGCCGCCGTGCGGGGTGATCGTCTCGGCCGGGCGGCCGTTGTAGAGCTTCCCGGAGTGGGAGACATGGGTGAGCGCGTCCCAGTGGGTCGCCGCCTGGAGCCCCATGGTCACGGCGTCGTCGCTGCAGGCGACGGTGCCCGGCCCGAAGAGCTCCTGGTTGATCTGCACCATGGCGTGCAGCGGATTGACGCGCCCCGGGATCATGCCGGTCTGTACGCCGTCCTGCTGGAGGGGAAGGGCGAGGGGGACGCGGCGGCCACTGCGGACGCAGGCGGCGGCCTCCCGTACGACGTCATCGGTGATGAGATTCAGGGTCCCGATCTCGTCGTCGGACCCCCAACGCCCCCAGTTGTTCACGCGCTTGGCGATCTCGTGAAACTCCGGATGAAGCGTCGGCAGTGACATGAGTCCTCCCCGGGGGCTTGTCTCCAGGTATCTGACGGGTCGTAGAATCCGAGTTGAATCTAACGGACCGTCAGAAACTGCGGGAAGGGGCCGGGCGTGGGGAACTTCTTGGCAGGCAAGGTCATCGCCGTCACGGGGGCGGGGCGGGGGATCGGCCGTGCCGTCGCCCTGGCCGCGGCGGCCGAGGGCGCGCGCGTCGTGGTCAACGACTACGGCGTCTCCATCGAGGGCGCGGAGCCGACGAGTTCGGTCGCCGACGCCGTAGTCAAGGAGATCGAGGCGGCGGGCGGTGACGCGGTCGCGGTGGCCGACGACATCTCGACGATGGCCGGCGGGCAGCGGGTCGTCGACGCGGCGCTGACCTCGTACGGGCGCATCGACGGAGTGGTGTGCGTAGCCGGCATCCTGCGCGAGCGCATGCTCTTCAACATGTCCGAGCAGGAGTGGGACCCGGTGGTCGCCACCCACCTCAAGGGCACGTTCACGCTCTTCCGCGCCGCCTCCGCGGTGATGCGCAAGCAGGGCTCCGGGACGCTGATCGGTTTCACCAGCGGCAATCACCAGGGGTCGGTGTCGCAGGCCAACTACAGCGCCGCGAAGGGCGGAATCATCTCCCTCGTCCGGAGCGCTGCGCTCGGCCTGCACAAGTACGGGGTCACGGCGAACGCGGTCGCCCCCGTCGCGCGGACGCGCATGTCGGCGAACGTCCCCATGGAGCTGAAGGAGATCGGCGAACCGGAGGATGTGGCCGCGCTGGTGGTCTACCTGCTGTCGGACCGTGCTCGGGAGGAACGGATCACCGGGCAGGTGTACACCATCGCCGGCCCCAAGATCGCGGTGTGGGCCCAGCCCCGGGAACTGCGCGCCGGATACGCCGAGGGCACCTGGACCCCCGAGAAGATCGCGGACTTCCTGCCGGGGACCGTGGGGGTGGATCCGATGCCGCTGCTGGAGCGGGTGGAGGCGATGGCGAGGGCGGCGTCAGAGCGGGCGCGGCCGAATGCGTAAGGGGTGGGGCGGTCGTCGTAGCTGTGGATTGGTGGCCGCCTTGGCTGCGGGCAATCGTGCCGCTGGGGCGGCGCGGGTGGGCGCAGTCGGCACCCCGTAAGCGCCGGGCTGCACGACCTGCCCCAAGCCAAGCCCTCACCTTCGGCGCCCAGGCGAGAGACGTCCAGTCGGCCAACGTAGAGGCGGCAACCGTGGAGTTCGGATTCGGCCCGGAGGACGAGGCGTTCCGGGGTGAGGCGCGGGCCTGGCTGCAGGCGCACCTCACCGGTGCCCCCGCCCGTCGGGACTGGGAACGAGAGCTCGGCCGGGACGGCTGGATCGGCCTCGGCTGGGACGAGGACGGGTACGGCAACCGGCGAGGCAGCCTGACCCAACAGGTCGTCTGGGCCGAGGAGTACGCCCGGGCGAAGGCTCCCTCCCGCTCGGGCCACATCGGCGAGAACCTCCTGGCGCCGACCCTCGTCGCCCACGGAACGCAGGAACAGAAGGCCCGCTTCCTGCCCCCCATCGCCCAAGGCGAGGAACTCTGGTGCCAGGGCTACAGCGAGCCGGGCGCGGGTTCGGATCTGGCGGGCGTGCGCACCGCTGCCGTACGCGACCGTGACACCGACTCCTACCGGGTCACCGGCCAGAAGATCTGGACATCCCTCGCCCACGAGGCGGACTGGTGCTTCGTGCTCGCCCGTACGCAACCCGGCTCCACCCGCCACCGCGGCCTGTCCTTCCTCCTCGTCCCGATGGACCAGCCGGGCCGCATCGAGGTCCGCCCGATCCGCCAGCTGACCGGCACGAGCGAGTTCAACGAGGTCTTCTTCGACGGCGCGTTGGCCCGCGCCGAGCACGTGGTCGGCGGCGAAGGGAATGGCTGGGGCGTCGCGATGAGCCTTCTCGGCTTCGAGCGAGGCGTGTCGACGCTGGCACAACAGATCGGATTCGCCGAGGAGTTGGGGCGCGTGGTGCAGACGGCCACCGCGACCGGCGCGGCCGCCGATCCCGTCGTACGCGACCGGCTCGTACGCCAGTGGGCCGAGCTGCGCACGATGCGCTGGAACGCCCTGCGCACGCTGGGGAGTTCCGGCAGCCCCGGAGATGCCGGGGCACCCAGCGTGGCGAAGCTGCTGTGGGGCGGCTGGCACCGGCGGCTCGGTGAGCTGGCGGCGCAGGTGCGGGGGGCCGGGGCGGCCGTGGGCCCGGCGGACTGGTCGGCGGCGGCACCGTACGAACTGGACGCGTTCCAGCACCTGTTCCTGTTCAGCCGGGCCGACACCATCTACGGCGGTTCGGACGAGGTTCAGCGCACGATCATCGCCGAGCGCGTGCTCGGCCTGCCTAGGGAGCCGAAGGGCTGAGGGAGTCGCGATGCGAGGCGTGATCTTCGACGGGAAGCAGACCCAGGTCGTGGACGATCTGGAGGTACGGGATCCGGGGCCGGGGGAGGTACGGGTCGCGATCTCCGCGGCCGGGCTGTGCCACAGCGACCTGTCTGTGGTGGACGGGACCATACCGTTCCCCGTTCCTGTGGTGCTCGGCCATGAGGGCGCGGGTGTGGTGGAGGCGGTGGGCGCGGGCGTCACCCATGTCGAGCCCGGCGACCATGTGTCGCTGTCCACGCTCGCCAACTGCGGGGCCTGCGCCGAGTGCGACCGGGGGCGGCCGACGATGTGCCGCAAGGCCATCGGAATGCCGCAGCAGCCGTTCGCGCGGGACGGCCGGCCGCTGTACCAGTTCGCGTCCAATTCGGCTTTCGCGGAACGGACGTTGGTGAAGGCGGTCCAGGCGGTCCGCATCCCGAAGGACATCCCTCTGACGTCCGCCGCGCTGATCGGCTGCGGCGTTCTGACAGGCGTCGGCGCCGTCCTGAACCGCGCCCGCGTGGACCGCGGCGACAGCGTCCTGGTCATCGGCACCGGCGGCATAGGCCTCAACGTCATCCAGGGCGCGCGGATCGCGGGAGCACTGAAGATCGTCGCCGTCGATTCCAACCCGGCGAAGGAGTCGGTGGCCCGCCGATTCGGCGCGACGCACTTCCTGACCTCGACGGAGGGCGTGAAGGACATCCTCCCCCAGGGGGCGGACCACGCCTTCGAGTGCGTCGGACGGACCGAACTCATCCGCCAGGCCATCGACTTGCTGAATCGCCACGGCCAAGCGGTCCTCCTCGGCGTCCCCCCGGCGACGGCCGAGGCCTCCTTCCTCGTCTCCTCCATGTACCTGGACAAGTCGATCCTCGGCTGCCGTTACGGCTCGTCGCGCCCACAGCGCGACATCGCCCTGTACGCGGACCTGTACCGGGAGGGCCGCCTGCTTCTGGACGAACTGGTGACGGCCACCTACCCGGTGGAGGACTTCGACAAGGCGGCCCAGGACGCGCATGAGGGGAGGGTGGCGAGGGCGGTGCTGACGTTTTGATTTTCAGCCCGCCCGGCGTTTGAGGACGAGCGCGAAGCGCGATACGGGGTCTGGGGGCGGTGCCCCCAGGGACGGGACGGGTAGGGGCGGAGGCGGCGAGAAGACCCCTCAGCCGGCCGCTGCGCGCGAGGTTGTCCACAGGCCGGGAAATCCCATGGGCCCCTGTCAGCCCCGCCCCGTACCGTCATCGAATGACCTACCGAGACGTCGCCTCAAAACAGGCCCTGGCCTGGGCCGTCGTGGCCATCGGCGCCCGCATGCCGGTAGCCATGGCCCCCTTGGCCCTGGTGTTCCTGACCCGCGAGCGCCCCGGCGGCTACCCCCTCGGCGCAGCCCTGGCGGCGGCGTACGTGATCGGCGAAATCGCGGGTGCCCCCTTCCTGGGCACCCGCATGCGCCCCCACAGAGCCCGCCCCCAACTGGCCGCAGGCCTGGCGGGAGGCGCCACCGGCTTCGCGGGCCTGGCCGCGTTCCCGCACGCGCACCCGGCGATACTCGCGGCGTTCGCCGCCCTCGCCGGCGCTGCCCCCTCCGCCGCCCCCGGCGGCCTGCGCGCCCTGCTCACCGCCATGGTCCCGAAGCGCGCCGTGGCCCAGGCCCTGTCCGCCGAGTCGATGCTGACGTTCGGCATATGGTCCCTGACCCCGTCGGCGGTGACCGGCCTCGCGCTGGGCGTCGCCCCCAGGATCCCGCTGCTGCTCGCGGCCGCCCTGATGGCGTCGTCGGTCGCGGGCCTGTGGATGCTGCCCGCGGGCTGGGCCGCGGACGAGGGGGACCGCGACGGCGAGTCGATGGCACGGATCCTGTCGAGGGCCTGGCCGGCGTACGTGACGGGCGCCGCGGGTCTTTCCCTTCTCGCCCTCGCCGAACTCGTCCTGCCCGCCCTCCTCGAACAGCGCGGCACGGGCGTCGGCTGGGCGGGCCCGCTGCTCACGGGACTGTCGCTGGGCTCGGCGGCGGGCGCGTTCCTGTACGGGCTGCGCGACTGGCCGGGCCAACTGCGCACCCGGAGCGTGCTGCTGCTCTGCGCGATGTCCGCGTGCGTGGTGCTGGTCGCGCTGATACCGGCCCTCGCCTGGATGGCGGCGGCGCTCGTCCTCGCGGGCGTGCTGCAGGCGGGCGCCATGCTCACCCGCAACCTGTCGCTGCGCGAGATCCTTCCGCCGAGCGCGCTGGCCGCGGGCTACTCGGTGATGTACGCGGCCGTGGGCGCGGGTTACGCCGCGACCGGCTCCCTCGCGGGCGCCCTGCTCCACTTCGTGGCGCCCTCGACCGCGATCCTGGCGGGCGTCGGACTCACACTGCTGCTCACCGCCGTGGGCGCACTGGGGGAGAGCCGCCGGGCGACGAGCATGGCGAGCGCCGGTGAGCGCTCAGCCCCCCGAGGAAACAAGGGCGTTGTCGGAAGCCCCGCCGGCCCCCGTCCCGGACCGGAACGTGCGCCGATATGCGGTGGGAGTGACACCGAGCGCCGCCTGTAGGTGCTGCCGCATCGACTGGGCCGTGCCGAAGCCGGCGTCCCGCGCCACCTGGTCGATCGACAGGTCGCTCGACTCCAGCAGGTGCCGGGCCCGTTCGACGCGCTGCTGGGTGAGCCACTGCCCGGGGCTGACGCCGACCTCCTCGCGGAAGCGGCGCGTGAAGGTGCGCACGGACATCGACTCCTGCTCGGCCATGTCGCGCAGTTGGATCGGCTCGTGGAGGCGGCCGAGCGCCCAGGCGCGGGCGGCGGTCGTGGTGGCCGCCTGGGCGTCCGGCACCGGGCGCTGGATGTACTGCGCCTGGCCGCCGTCGCGGTGCGGCGGTACGACGGTGCGGCGGGCCACCTCGTTGGCGACGGCGGCGCCGTGGTCGCGGCGTACGAGATGGAGGCACAGGTCGATCCCGGCCGCGACACCGGCGGAGGTGAGGACGTCCCCGTCGTCGATGAAGAGCACATCGGCGTCGACCTTGATCTTGGGGAAGAGCTGCTGGAAGTGCTCGGCGTGCATCCAGTGCGTGGTGGCCGGGCGGCCGTCGAGACAGCCGGCGGCAGCGAGGACGTAGCCGCCGGTGCAGATGGAGACGAGGCGGGTGCCGGGGCGGATGTGGGCGAAGGCGGCGGCCAGTTCGGGGGTGAGCACGCCTTCTTCGTGGACGGGGCCGCGTTCGTACGAGGCGGGGACGACGACGGTGTCGGCGGCGGCCAGCGCCTCCGGGCCGTTCGCGACGAGGACGGCGAAGTCGGCGTCCGTCGCGACCGGGCCGGGCGGCCGGACCGAGCAGGTGACGACGTCGTACAGGGGCCGTCCCTGCGTGTCGCGCGCCTTGCCGAAGATGCGCTGCGGGATGCCCAGCTCGAAGGGCAGCAGCCCGTCGAGCGCGAGGACGACGACACGGTGCCTGGAGGGCCCGAGCTGCCGGGGGGCCGCTGCCGGTGCGGGTGCCTGCTGCGACGGCGTCGTGTGCGCGTGTGCCTCCTCCAAAGGCGCCGCCGTGTGCTCTTGTGCCTTCTGCGAGGGCGCCGCCGTGTGCGCGTGTGCCTTCTGCGAGGGCGCCGTACGAGCGTGTGCGCTGTACGAGGGTGCCTGCTGTTCGGCCATGGCTCGATCCTAGCGAATGCTGTCCCTCGGGCCAGTGGTTCGACGGGTCCCGATCCCGGAAGCTCTATGACGTGACCCAGACAACCGATGCCATCACCCCCACACAGGAGCCCTCTGTCCCGGGCCGCCCCCGTATCCACCGCGCGTGGTTCGTCGCCGCCGTCACCTTCGTGACGATCATCGGTGCGGCGGCTTTCCGTTCGCTGCCGGGGCTGCTGATCGATCCGCTGCACCAGGAGTTCCACTGGTCGCGCGGCACGATCGGCGCGGCCGTCTCGATCAACCTCGCGCTGTACGGGCTGACGGCGCCGTTCGCGGCCGCGCTGATGGACCGCTTCGGCATCCGGCGTGTGGTGGCGGTCGCCCTGACGGTGATCGCGCTCGGTTCCGGGCTGACCGTGTGGATGACGGCGGCCTGGCAACTCCTGCTCTGCTGGGGCCTGCTGGTGGGCCTGGGCTCCGGTTCGATGGCGCTCGCCTTCGCGGCGACGGTCACCAATCGCTGGTTCACCGAGCGCAAGGGTCTGGTGACGGGCATCCTGACGGCGGCCTCGGCTTCCGGCCAGCTGATCTTCCTCCCGCTGCTCTCCTGGATCGTCACGGAGCACGACTGGCGTCCCGCCGCGGTGACGGTGGCCCTCGCGGCCCTCGCGGTCGTGCCCTTCGTATGGCTGCTGTTGCGGGACCACCCGGCGGACGTGGGCCAGAAGCCGTACGGGGCGAAGGAGTTCGTGCCGAAGCCCGAGCCGGTCCCGGGCGCGGCCCGCCGCGCGGTCACGGTCCTGGCCTCCGCGGTCCGCACCGGCCCCTTCTGGCTGCTGGCCGGCACCTTCGCGATCTGCGGCGCCTCGACGAACGGTCTGGTCCAGACGCACTTCGTGCCCGCGGCGCACGACCACGGTATGCCCGTCACGGCCGCCGCCTCGCTTCTCGCGGTCATCGGCGTCTTCGACGTGGTCGGCACGGTCGCCTCGGGCTGGTTCACCGACCGCTTCGACCCCCGTCGGCTGCTGGCGGTGTACTACGCGCTGCGCGGCATCTCGCTGCTCTTCCTCCCGATACTCCTGGCCCCGACCGTGCACCCCCCGATGATCTTCTTCATCGTCTTCTACGGCCTCGACTGGGTCGCCACGGTCCCGCCCACCCTGGCCCTGTGCCGCGAGCAGTACGGCGAGGACAGCGCCATCGTCTTCGGCTGGGTCCTCGCCTCGCACCAGGTCGGCGCCGCCCTCGTCGCCTTCCTCGGCGGCGTCGCACGGGACACGTTCGGCTCGTACAACGTCGTCTGGTACGCCTCGGGCGCGCTGTGCGCGGCGGCGGCGCTGATGGCGCTGGTGATCCGTCGGCGACCGGTTCGCATGGCGACGGCCCTGGCCTGACCGCGGCCGACGGGATGGAGCGTGTCTGGTCCTCCGGAGTCCACCGCGTGGTCCCAGGCGATCCCGCCTGCGGCGTCGGCCGCCGCTTGGACCTGCCGCAGCAGACGCTCCCAGGTGCCGGCGGCCGACGACAGCCGGTGGCGTTCATGGACCGTCCTCAAGAATATGAGGCGGTCCGGGAGGGCCGGGTGTGGCTGGTAGACGGTTGCCGTTGATGGCTCTGGAAGAGTGGCCGCCCGGTCCTCCGGGACGCTCTACGACCACATCCGGACGTCGACGCTGTCGCCGACGAGCGGCCCCCGAGCGAGTTCACCGCCGCCCGCAACGACCGCGCCCAGGCCGCCCGGACGGCAGAGGACCAGGAGGCGGAGCAGCCCATCGAGGCGCCGCGCCGCCCGACCCGGTCGGCGTGGGCGAGCAGCCTGCTCGTGCGCTAGCACCCCGAGGAAGCCCGCGCACTCATCGACCTGCCGGAACGATCACTTTCGGTCATCGAACGGGGCCGGTGACCGGGTGACCGGTGTCCCTCATCCGTGCGTACCGGCGCACGGTCTTCGGGTCGCCCCCACCAGCGCAGACGCCGAATCCGCGCGCTCGGTGGCGTCCAGAGCCCGGAAGATCTCCATGATCTTCCGGTCAGACTTCTTCACGGTCCCTCGGGGTGCGGTCGGTCTCACTGTCAGGCAGTACTGAACCAACCCCCGGGGGGGGATCATCTGTTCGAAATCGACATGACTAAGTCCACGGAGAGGGAGATCGGCTGTCCGCGGAGAGGGGGCTCACCTGTCCGCCTGCAAGGTTCTCGAGCTGTCCGCCCACAGCAAGTGAAATGGCTGAATATCGGTCAACTGTGCGGTATATGGATTGTAGTTGCCCAAGCGTCTAGGTAACCATCGGCGTCGATCACCGGCAGGCCACCGTCCGAGGGGGATCGGGGCCACCGGCAACCAAAAGGCAGAAGCAATATGAGAACTCGCACGCGCATAGCCACCTCCTGCGCCGCGGCGGCTGTGGTCACGATCGCGTTCACCGGTCAGGCGTCCGCGGCGACGGAGACCGCCAGCTGCTCGACGACCGGGGCGCGAGGCAGCATGGGGGCGACTTATCCCTCAGGGGACAACTGGATGTACGACGAGTTCAAGATCGCGCTGTCGGTTACGGACACGTCCGCCGACGGGCACCACGTACGGGTCCGCTTCCTCAGCAAGGAGGTCGGGAGCGATGCAACCAGGACGTGGAAGTGGCACTCCCTCACCACGGGCTCGGGCAACACCCTCACACTCAGCACCACCGCCCAGGATGAGTACGGCATTTGGGCCACTGGGGTCGAGGTGGCGCGCTTCGAAGGAGACACCAAGCTCAACTCCTGCACCGACTGGTCCTGACCTGCCGCGCTGTTGAACCCCGCCACGATCCCTCTCCCTTGACGCGGCCGAGATCACCACGGACGGGTTCGCCGAGGTGACCTGGCGGTAGGGCAGTAAAGGGCGGATGAGCTCACGGTGCGCCGTGTTCATGGCGCGGCCCGCGGGCAAGCAATCCCCGGCCGCCGCCCAGGAGACGGGCGGCGGCCACTACCAGTGGGACGGTGTCCTGCCCGCACGCACGATGCTGATGGAGTGGCCCGCCTGCCAGGACGCCCCGACCGGCTACTGGATATCGAACCTGCCCGCCACCACACCCGTTGAGGACCTGGTGCGGTGGGCGAAGATGCGCTGGCGTATCGAGCACGACTGCCGCGAACTCAAACACGGACTCGGACCGGACCACTTCGAAGGCCGCATCTGGCGCGGCCGGCACCACCACGTCACCCTCGTCACCGCCGCCCAGGCCTTCCTCACCCTCCGGCGCCTCGACCCCAAAGCCCACACCCCGGCCTGACCCTCTACCAGGTCCTCGACGCCCTCCGGGACCTGCTGCGCTGCTGGACCGGCACCTGCACCACTTGCCGCCGCCCCCTCACCACAAGCAGAACCAGAGCCCTTACGAAGCACTGCTAGATGAAGCGCCCCTTGTGGAACAGCAGCGGTGCCATGTCGTCGGCGCCGCCCCCGGTGCCGAGCGCGTTCACCCGCCCGACCACTATCAGGTGGTCCCCGCCCGTGTGCACCGCGTGGATCGTGCAGTCGATCCAGGCCGCGGCCCCCGCGAGGCGGGGCGAGCCGGAGACGGGCGCCGCGTCGTACACGACCCCGGCGAACTTGTCCGCGCCGCTCACCGCGAAGCCGCGGCACAGTTCGCCCTGGTGGGCGCCGAGGACGTTCACGCAGAAGACGCCCGCGCGGGCGATCCGCGGCCAGGTCGTCGACGCACGGCCGACCATGAAGCAGACCAGCGGAGGGTCGAGGGAGAGGGAGGAGAAGGACTGGCAGGCGAAACCGGCCGGGCCCACCCTGTCTTCGCCATCGCCGGCCGGTGCGGTCACCACGGTCACGCCGGTCGCGAAGTTCCCCAGCACGCGGCGGAACTCGGCCTGATCGACCGGCGCCCGTTCGTCGTCGCCGACCGCGCGCAGATCCGGGCGTGGCAACGCCTCGACGGGCCCCGCGACGGTGGGGGCCCCGGCCGACCTGAGGTAGCGGACGGCGGCGGCCGCCATCCCTGCGTGTCCCATCACATCAACCATTGAAGCTGACGGATCGTCAGATAGGAAGGGGTGCAACCCCTGCCTTGCCCCTCCCGTGCCCCTCCCGCGCACCCCCACGTATCTTTCGCCCCATGGGGTGGGGAGACACATGGCGGCCCAAGCGTTCCGGACTGAGCTGGGCGAACGCCGAACTGAACGCGGCCGCGGCGGTCTGCGCGGCGCAGCTGGCGGTGGCCTGCGCGATCTGGTGGGTCGGGACGTTCGACGACGACACCCACGGCGCGGGGTCCGGCGGTGGACTCGCCGCCGCCGGTCTGCTGTGCATGCTCGTCTTCGGCCCGCTGCTCCTCGCCGTCCTTGGCCTGTTGCACGCGGCGGCGCACACCATGCCGGCCGCCACGCTCGCCCGCCTCGCGACCCGGCGTGCTCGCGGCTCCGAGCAGGCCTGGCACCTGGCGTTCGTGGCCGTACTCGGTGTGCTCTGGGCGGCTGTGGCCGTCGTACTCGGCGGCGTTCCGCCCACCGGCACGACCGCCCTGCTCATCGCGGCGTCCGGTGTCCTGCCCGCGCTGGGCGTGGCGTACGTCCGGCGGCGGGAGCGCACCACGGGCCGCGTCCCGCGCAGCCGCCGCATCTGGGTCCGCTCGGCGCTCACGTCCTTCGGAGCGTGCGTGCTGGTCGCCGGCGCGGGCGTCGTGGGCCTGTCCACGGGACTCATCAAGGAGTACGAGCCCCCGAAGCTGTCCGCCGGGCAGCTCGGGGGAGTCTGGCGGGGCGACGGCGGGGCCGTGCTGCGGCTGCGCGCCGGCGGCCGGGCCGAGCTCACCGCGCTGCCGGCCCAGCCCGAGTTCGGGGACGTGACGACCAAGGACTTCACGCGCTGTGAAGGGACGGGGAGTTGGTTCCTCGACACCGAGGGCCGCTACGACCCGTACGTCGACACGGGTGATCCTTCGCGGCGCGACGGCGTCGTCGTACACATCGAGGACTGCGGCCACGACACGTACTGGACCATCGGCGGCAGCGCGGCCCGCCCCGAGCTGTTCGTGCTGTTCGGCGACCCCGACTCGGGGGACCTGCGCATCTTGAAGCGGGACTGACCCGGCGGCCGCACCACTGACTCAGCGGCCCCTGTACCGAGGGCTGCGCCGCTCCACGAAACTCGCGACCCCCTCGTTGGCGTCGGCCGTCGTCATGTTGATCTCCTGTGCGGCCGCCTCGGCGGCGAAGGCGGCCGCGCGGTCGGTGTCGAGGGAGGCGTTGACCAGCTGTTTGGTGAGGGCGAGGGCGCGGGTCGGGCCGGTGGCGAGGCGCTCGGCCCACTCACGGGCGGTCTTCTCCAGCTCGTCCGGCGGCACGACCCTGTTGACGAGGCCGATCCGTTCCGCGTCCACGGCCGTCAGCGCGTCGCCGAAGAACATCAGCTCCTTGGCGCGCTGCGGACCGATGAGGCGGGGCAGCAGATAGGCCCCGCCGCCATCGGGGACGAGCCCGCGCCGCACGAACACCTCGATGAACTTGGCCGGCTCCGCGGCGAGTACGAGGTCGCAGGCGAAGGCGAGGTGCGCGCCGATCCCGGCCGCCGTCCCGTTGACCGCCGCGATCACCGGTTTCTCGCAGTCGAGGACGGCGGCGATCAGGCGCTGGGCGCCCCGGCGGATGGTGCGGGCGACGTCTCCGGGCACCCGTTCCCGGGCCGGCGGTCCCCCGCGCAGGTCCGCGCCGGCGCAGAAGCCGCGGCCGGTCGCCGTGATCACGACGGCCCGTACGTCCGGATCGGCGGACGCCTCCGCGAGCAGCGCGATCACGCGTTCCCGCTGGTCCCAGGTGAGGGCGTTCATCGCCTCGGGGCGGTTGAGGGTGATCCACGAGACGGCGTTGTCAGTGGCGTGAAGTATCAATGAGTTGAGGGACTTTTCGGCAGATGCAGGGGATTCGGGAGCTACACGGGATTCAGCAGTTTCACGGGACTCATGGAATTCGCCGGATTCACGGGATTCACGGGGGGAGTCGGACATGGGGGTACTCCGTTTCGTACGGGGAGTGGCGGGCCTCGTGCTCAGGAGGCGTGACAGCGCGGGCGACCGCTCAGCGGCACACCACCAGCGCGTCCAGCGCGACGGCTCCCTGTCCCCTGGGCAGCACCATCAGCGGATTGACGTCCAACTCCGCGATGTCGTCCCCGAGTTCGAGCGCCATGCGCTGCACCCGGATCACGACCTCCATCAACGCGTCCACATCGACCGGCGGCCCCCCGCGGACCCCGTGGAGAAGCGCCCGGCCCCGCAGCTCGGACAGCATGGCCCGTGCCTGGTCCTCGCCGAAGGGCGGCACACGGACGGCCGTGTCGCGCAGCACCTCGACGAGGACACCGCCGAGCCCGACGGTCACGGTCGGCCCGAAGAGCTGGTCGTGCGTGACGCCGACGACCATCTCGACGCCCCGCTCGACCATCTGGCACACGAGCACCCCGTCGAGCGAGATCCCTTCGTAGTGCGCGATGTCGGTCAGCTCGCGATAGGCGTCGCGGACCTGACTGGCGGAGGTCAACCCGATCTTCACCAGACCGAGTTCGCTCTTGTGGGCGATCTGCGCGCCGGAGGCCTTCATGACGACGGGGTAGCCGACCTGGCTCGCCGCCCGCACGGATGCCGCCGCGCTGGTCACCAGCTGCTCGCGCGGCACGCGGATCCCGTACGCGCGCAGCAGCTGCTTGGCCGCGTGCTCGCTCAGCTGCTGCCCGGGACGCATCAGCGCCTGCGCCTTGCGAAAGGAGGGCGAGGGAGTGCGCGGCGCCTCGTCGAAGGGGGAGCGGTACGCGGAGACGAACCGGTGGTGGTCCAGGTAGGCGCGGACGGCGGTGATGCAGTTGGCGAACGTACGGAAGGTGGCGACCCGGGACGACCCGAGCAGCGTCTCGCGGTACGCGGCCTCCGTGCCGACCGGCGACCCCCACACCACGCACACCAGCTTGTCCGTCTGCTCCGCCGCGTCCACCAGATCCTGTGCGAGCTTGTCGCTCATGGGCGGGAAGGGCCCGGTGATGGGGCAGATCAGCACCCCGACGGCAGGGTCGGCGAGGATCGCGTCGATGATCTTCCGGCCGCGCCAGTCGCCGACGGGGTGGCCGCCGTTGTCGACCGGATTGGCGACGTTCAGGTACTCGGGTATCCACTCGTGCAGCTCGGCCTGCTTGTCGGACGACAGCGTGGGCAGGGACAGGCCCGCCTCGCTCGCCAGGTCCGCGAAGTGCGCGCCCGTGCCGCCCGAGATCGAATAGACGACGACCCCGTCGGCCTGGGGGGTGCGGGCCCGCGCCAACAGGGCGGCGGTGTCCTGGAGTTCGTCGAGTCCGTCGACGCGGATCACGCCGTACTGCCGCATCGCCGCGTCCACCACCGTGTCGGCGCCGGTCAGCTTGCCGGTGTGTGAGGCGGCGGTGCGGGCGCCGGTCTCGGTGCGGCCGACCTTGACCGCGACGACGGGCACCCCGCGCCGGGCGGCGCGGTCGGCGGCGAGCAGGAAGGAACGGCCGTCCTTGAGGCCCTCGACGTAGCAGGCGATGGCGCCGACCTCGGGCTGTTCGGAGAAGTAGGAGATGAAGTCGGCGGTCTCCAGGTCGGCCTCGTTGCCGGTGGGTGCCCAGTGGGAGAGCCGCACGCCCAGCTCCTGCATCGCGAACACCGGCCGTCCCTGGTGGCCGGACTGGGTGATGAGCGCGATCGCGGGACCGTCGAGGTCGTCGCGGAACTTCTCGAAGGCGTTGAGGTTGGTGTTGGGCCCGAGCAACCGGAGGCCGGAGCGGCGGACGGCGGTGGTGAGGCGGGTCTGCGCGGCGGCGCCCTCGGCTCCGGTCTCGGCGAACCCGGAGGCGAAGGCGACAGCGAACTTCACCTTGGCCTCGGCCAGTTGCTCGATCACGGGAAGGGGGTCGCCGACCAGCAGCACGGCCAGGTCGACCTGCTCGGGCAGGTCCGCGACGGAAGGGGAGCAGGGTATGCCGAAGACCGACTGACGGGTGGGGTGCACGGGATGCAGCCGGGCGCCGACCCGCTCGGCCCAGGCGATCAGCTGCCGGGTGATGCCGGTGTTCGGCCGCCCCTCGGCGTCCGAGGCGCCGACGACGGCCACGGACTCCGGACGGAAGAAGCGGTCCAGGTCGGGTGCGTCGGCGTACAGCGGGCGGCCGCTGACGTCGAGGTCGTCGACCTCGGCCGGCCGACCGTGCACGACCGGTGAGGGTTGCTCGCCGCAGGCGATGACCCGGGCCCGGCGGGAGTCGGTGGTGAGGGTGCCGTGGGTTGATCCAAGCATCGGTCCGCCCGCTCCTGTGTGACAGCCAACTTCTAACTGACGCAGTGTCAGATTACTTAACTGACGCCGTGTCAGGAACTGTTGTGCAGGCAAAGACCTGTGAGGCGGGCACCTTGGTGGTACCCGCCACACGGAGGTCAGGAACGCCATAGGGAAGTCAGCGACCCGTCACAGCGCCGCCAGGACCTCCTTCGCCACCCGCTCGCCGGAGCGGACGGCGCCGTCCATGTAGCCGTTCCAGTAGGTGGAGGTCTCGGTGCCGGCCCAGTGGATGCCGCCGGCGGGCCTGCGCAGGGCCGGGCCGTACTCGGTGAGGACGCCGGGCGGGGCGTAGGCGACCGGGCCGCCGCGGGAGAAGCCCTCGTTGTCCCAGCGTTGGAGCACGAAGGAGGTGGGGGACTTGGCCTTGTCGCCGAAGTAGGTGGCGTAGTCCTTGAGGACGGCCGCCCTGACCTCGTCGACCGAAGAAGCGTCGAACGCGCGCATCTCGTCGGCCTCGATGAAGCCCATCAGGGCGCCGTAGGAGGCGTCGGGCGGCGAGTTGTCGAAGGTGGAGCGGACGATGCCGGTGTCGCTGACGACCTGGCCGTTGAGACCGTCGGCGCGCCAGAACGGGGTGTCGTACACCGCGATCGCCTTGCCGATCGATCCCATCGGCAGCCGCTGGCTGAGCTGGTCGCGGTCGGCGGGCAGCAGCGGGTCGTACGTGATGCGCGCGGCCAGCGGTGGCGGCAGGGCGACGACGACGCGGCGGGCGGTCACCGTGATCCCGTCCGCGGTCACCAGATAGGTGCCGCCGGACAGGGTGATGGAGCGGACCGGGGCGCTGAGCACCACCCGGTCGCCGAGGGTCGCGGCGAGTTTGATCGGCACCTGCTGGGAACCGCCGACGAAGCGGCTCTCCTGGGCGCCGGTGGCGGTCTCCGTCAGTCGTTCCAGGGTGCCGGGGGTCGAGGCGTTGCCGGCGGCGGCGATGTAGAAGAGGACGTAGAGGAGGGAGAGTTCGCGGGGCTGTGCCGAGAAGATGGACGTGCAGGCCACGTCGAAGAGGAACTTGGCGGACGGGATGACGGCGTTCGCCCTGAGCCAGGTCTCGAAGGTCTGCCGGTCCCATTCCCCGGCCTTGGCGCCGGTCCAGGGCGCGTCGACCGGCACCTTCGTGGCCATGTCGTCGAGCAGGGCCTGCACGGCGGCGGCGTTGGCCAGCCCGGCGACGTCGATGGGCGGGACCGATCCGAGCGGGCCGTCGGTGGCGTAGGGGGTGCGGGTGCCGTCCTTGTAGAGGAGGTTCTTGCCGGTGTTGTACGTGGCGAAGGTCGCCACGCCCAGGGAGTCGGCGAGGGCCTTGATGCGGTCCTGGGTGGGGCCGATGAACTCGCCGCCGCCCTCGGTGAAGCCGCCGTTCGCCAGCTTCAGGTTGACGACCCGGCCGCCGACGCGGTCGCGGGCCTCCAGGACGACCACGGACCTGCCGGCCGCCACCAGATCGCGGGCCGCGGTGAGTCCGGCGAGCCCGCCGCCGACGACGGCGACGTCGGCCTCGCGGGAGGCGGTGGCGGCGGATGCGGTGCCTGCGGCGACGCCGGTGAGGGCGACCCCCGCGAGCCCGGTCGCGGCGGCACCGCCGAGAAGCGAGCGCCGGGAGAGTCGGGGTGATGGCTGAGGGGAGGGCTGTCTTTCGCGTGCCACGTTCATCCTCCGTCGAATGCGAGAGGTTGGGTGGAGCTGGAAAGTGAGCAGGGCTCGCATTCTGGCCCCCCTGGCCGCATCGGTACAGCACTCTCGCCACATCTGACGCACGCGTAACACGCGTGGCACGTCAGGGAGTTGAGAGTTCGTATGCCGGGCGCCGCTGAAATCAGCGCGTGACGGAGGACGGTTTCCGCGTCACGGAGCGGGCCACCGCCTTCGCGATCTTCTCGGCGTCGAGGGCGAGTTCGCGGAACATGCCGCTGATGGGGTTGGTGAAGCCGGTGAAGTACAGGCCGGGGGCGTTCCTGGGGGTGCGGGCGCCGTGCACGACGGGGCGTCCGCGGTCGTCGAGTACGCCGAGGTGCCCGACGACAGCCTCCAGCGCGCGGAGGTACCCCGTCGCGGCGATGACGACGTCCGGGCCGATCCGGTCGCCGTCGGCGAGCACGACCTTGCCGTCCTCGAAACCGTCCACCGCGGCCACGATCTCCACCTGGCCCTTGCGGACGGCGTCGATGAGGCCGACGTCCTGGACGGGGATGGAGCCCTCGTTGACGCGGGAGTAGAGCCCGGTGTCGGGGCGGGGCAGCCCCTGGGCCGACAGGTCCGGCACGCTCAGTTTGGCCATCGGCCCGGCGAGGCGGTCGACGAGGCGGACCGGCAGCCGCCGTACAAGAATCCCGGTGAACTGGGCGGCCCAGCCGGCTGTCGAGCGGCGCACGATGTGCGGGGCCGTGCGGACCGAGAGACGCACGCGCGAGGCGCCGCCCTCGATCAGGTCCACGGCGATCTCGGCACCGGTGTTGCCGACGCCGACGACGAGGACGTCGCGGCCGGCGTACGGGGCGGGGTTGCGGTACGCGCCGGCGTGCAGGAGCTCGCCGGTGTAGGTGTCGCGGCCGGGCCAGTCGGGCAGGTGGGGCGTGTGGTTGTAGCCGGTGGCGACGACCACCGCGCTGCCGGTCAGTTCGCGGCCGCCGGTGGCGTGCAGCAGCCAGCCGTCGCCGTCCGGCGCGGGCTCGACGCGCGAGACCTCGACGCCCGTGACGATCTCCAACTGGTGGTGTTCGGTGTACTTCTCCAGGTAGCGCACCACGTTGTCACGTGACACCCACCGCCCGAACGAGCGTGGCATCCCCAGCCCCGGCAGCGCGGACAGCCGCCGCGTCGTGTGCAGGTGCAGCCGGTCGTAGTGGCGTCGCCAGGACGCCCCGACCTTGTCGGACTTCTCCAGCACGACGGCCCGTACGCCCTGGGCGCGCAGCGCGTACGCCGCCGCGAGTCCACCGGGGCCGCCGCCGATCACGTACACGGGGCGGTCTTCGTGGGACGGCACCGCGCGGGGCGTCGAGGAAGCAGTCGAGTCGGCCATGAGCGCGAGCGTAATCACGCCCCCGCTTGATAGGTCTCGGTCAAGACCGGAATCGGTTGCGAACTGATCACGGGTGTAGGAGGAGTGGGTGGGGCTGGTGGCGTAGGTCACCTGGTTGTGTGTGGGGTGTGCAGGGGCGAGTGGCCCCCGCCTCTTGCGCAGACATGCTCCGTACGCTGAACTGACGTACCGTCAGATTCCGCGTGCGGCAGGAGGTTCGGCCATGGACACGATCTGGCTCAGCGGGGCGGAGTGGCTGGCCGTGCTGCGGATCGGGCTCGGGCTGTGGTGGCTGGAGAGCTGGCGGCACAAGGACAAGAAGGGCTGGTTCGAGCGGGGCACCGGGATCGCGTGGGCGGCGGACGTCGCGGCCAAGCACCGGTGGAACGCGGTGCGCTCGGGCTTCGACGTGGTGGTCGCGCCGCGCCCGCGGACGATGGCGTACGTCGTCGTGTACGCCGAGCTGGCCCTCGGGCTCGGCCTGGTGGCCGGACTGCTGACGCCGATAGCCCTGGTCGGCGGGCTGCTCCTGAACGTCCTCTATCTCGTCCTCATGATCCACGACTGGGCCGAGCAGGGGCAGAACTCGATGATGGCCCTGATCTCGGTGGTCGGGCTGTTCGGAATGTCGTGGCAGACGTGGTCGCTCGACAGCGCGATCGGACTGTTCCAGTGAGCGCGGGGTTCGATGTCCCCGAGGTGGACGCGTTCACTCGCCCGTACTGGGACGGGGCGGCCGAGGGGCGACTGCTGGTGCGGCGCTGTGGTGGGTGCGGGCGGGCCCATCACTACCCGCGGGAGTTCTGCCCGTACTGCTGGAGCGAGGACGTGGTGTGGGAGCGGGCGAGCGGCCGGGCCACGCTCTACACCTGGTCCGTCGTGCACCGCAACGACCTGCCGCCGTTCGGCGAGCGTGTGCCGTACGTCGCCGCCGTCGTCGACCTCGCCGAGGGCACCCGGATGATGACCGAGGTGGTGGAGTGCGAGGAGGGCGCGCTGCGCGTCGGGATGGAGCTGGAGGTCGCCTTCCGCGCGGGTGTGCCGGTTTTCCGGCCCCGGACGCCGCTGCCCCCGGGCTTTCCGGGCGTGAGCCGAGGGTGAGGGGTCCCCGGGCTGTGCCCCGTACGGCCGGCGCGTTTCAATGGCCGGATGGCTGACGTCCACGAGCACCACGCGACCCATCCTTCCCCCGAGCTGAGCGGTCACGGTCTGCGGCTGCGCCTTTGGAACACGGAGTCCGACACCGACGTCGCGGCGTATCTGCGCGGGCTGTCCGACCCGGAGTTCCAGCGCTGGAACACGCCGCTCAGGATGATCCGGGACCTCGACGGCGCCCGTGAGTCGCTCCGCTCGCGTACCGAGAGCACGGCGGACGGCACCGGGTTCTCCTTCTGCGTCATGGACGCGGACACCGACGCGATCCTCGGCCACATCGGTGTCAACGAGATCAACCACGTCATGAGCCGTGCCATCGTCGGCTACTGGGTTCTCCCCGAGGCCCGCGGCCGCCAGGTCGCCACCCGCGCCCTGGCCCTCGCCGCCCGCTACGGCTTCGCCGACCTCGGCCTGCACCGCCTGGAACTGGGCCATGCCCTCGGCCACGAGGTGTCCTGCCGCGTCGCCGAGCGGTGCGGATTCCGGTACGAGGGGACGCTGCGGGGCGCGATGTTCGAGGCGGGGCGGCATGACGCGTTCCGCGACGAGCATCGGCACGCGCGGCTGGCTACGGATCCCGAGCCGCACCTGGGACTCCCGGAGGCGTCATAAAGCCGCATCTTGGACTGCCGGAGCGCCGTAAAGCCGCATCCGGGGGCTGCCGGAGGCGTTGTAAATCGGAGGCGCGGCGCGGTCGGCCCAGGGGATCATGGGACATGGACTCTGGTGCGTACGACTGGCAGCTCACCCATGACCTGGACGTCTTTCTCGGACGGGCCGGGGAGTTCCTTCGCTCGCGGCCCGCGGAGCACACCGTGGCGCTGACGGTGACGGACGCGTTGCGCCGACGCGGGCCGCACGGGTTCGGGGAGGGGACGCCGGTCTTCGGGTTCCTGGAACGGGAGGGTTCCGTACGGGCGACCTTCTTTCGGACACCGCCGTACCAGCTGAACGTCACACCGCTGTCCGAGGAGGACGCGGACGCCCTCGCCGCCCGGCTCGCGGAGGCGGGGCACAGCCCGCCCGGGGTCTCCGCCGCCCGCGCCACCGCCACGGCCTTCGCCGAGGCCTGGCAGCGGCGGGCGGGAGCCACGGTCGCACTCCGGCGGCAGGAGCGGCTGTACCGCCTCGGCACGCTGACGCCGCCCGAGCCCGCGCCGCCCGGCCGGGCCAGGGTCGCGACCGAGGCCGACCGGGACCAACTCGCCCGCTGGTGGGAAGAGTTCACTGGGATCATCGGCGATGGCGCCTCGCGCGACGCCGGCGCCTGGGCCGACGACCGGATCTCGTACGGCGGCGTCACCCTCTGGGAGACCCCCGACGGCACCCCCGTCTCCATGGCCGGCGCGACCGCGCAGGTCGCCGGGCAGATCCGCGTCGCCCCCGTCTACACCCCGGCCCACCTTCGCGGCCACGGTTACGCGGGCGCCGCCACCGCCGAGGTCAGCCGCGCCGCGCTCGCCTCCGGAGCCGAAGAGGTACTGCTCTTCACCGACCTCGCCAATCCCACCAGCAACGGCCTCTACCAGCGCATCGGCTACCGCCCGGTCTCGGACTCCGCGACATACGACTTCACGATGTAGGACTGCAGGACGTGGGACTTCAGGACATGCGAGTGCGGGCACATGAGACTGCGGGCACATGAGACTGCAGGACCTGCGACCGTGGGACGTACGACGTCACGGCCACAGCAGCTCCTTGAGCCAGCCGTCGTCGTCCGTCTCGCGGCGGTAGGTGAGGCGTACGTGCCGGCGCCGGGCGTCGCCCTGGAAGAACTCCACCTCGTCCGGCCGGAGGCGGTACAGGGTCCAGGTGGGGGCGGGCGCGTCCGGCTCCCGCTGGGCCCGGTCCCACGCCGCGTCCGACGCCCGCGCCAACTCCTCCCGCGACGGCAGGACTTCGCTCTGGCGGCCGACCAGCGCGGCGGCCAGCGCACCCGTGGAACGGGCGTGCAGGTCCGCCTGGCCCTCCTCCGGCGGCGCGACGGCGACGGGGCCACGAAGCCGGATCTGTCGCCCTTGTGCGGGCCAGTAGAAGCCGAGGGCGGCATACGGGCGGGCGGCCAGCTGCCGCCCCTTGCGGCTCGTCGCGTGCGTGGCGAACGACCAGCCGGCCGCGTCCGCGCCGTGCAGCATCACGATGCGGACGTCGGGCAGGCCGTCCTCGCCCGCCGTCGCCAGCGACATCGTGTGCGGCTCCGGCTGCCCGGCCGCCACCGCCTCCGCGAACCACCGCGTGAACAGGGCCAACGGCTCCTCCGGGGCCTCCTCCGGCTCGAAGCCGGGCAGCTCCGTGTCCCACACCCGCAGCGATCTCAGCAGCTCATGAAGATCCGGTTCCATGCCCCTGAGTATCACTCGCGGGTCCGACACGCGGTGACTACGGCGACGGCCCGACCCTCGCACCCGAGGTCACCAAGGACACGAAGGGCACCTTCGCGAAGGGCGGCGGTCACACGTACCTGGCCCTCGACACCCACGCCGACTACGAGGTCTCCGACGTCGACCTGCGCGGCGCCCCCGGCGCCAAGCGCACGCTCCGCCTCACCGTCCGCAACAACGGCCCCGCCGACTCCGGTTCCTCCACCCAGCTGGTGTTCAGCCCTCCCTTTGGTCTGACCCTGCTGAAGCAGCCCATGCAGGAGTACGACGACGACGTCTTCAGGCCCTACTGCGAGAGCAACGGCTTCACGTACACCTGTGACATCGGCGAACTCGGGCCGGGAAAGTCCCGCACCTTCGAGTTCACCGTGCGCCTCGGCGATCCGGGGGAGGGGACTGTCAGCCTGCTGGACAAGGACCCGCCCAGCGAGTTCGACTCCGGCCGCCACGACCCGACCCGTCCAATGACGAGGCCACCATCACCGTACGGCCGTAGACCCGCTCACCCCCGGCCCAGCACCACCGTCCCCGACGAGCAGAACCAGCCCCCGGTGCCGGAGGCCACGGCCAACTGCGGCAGCCCCCCGTCCGGCCTCCGCACCTGCCGTCCCTCGCCCGCCTCCCCGCGCAGTTGACGCACGGCCTCGACGATCAGGAACAGCCCGCGCATGCCGGGGTGTTGGGCCGACAGCCCGCCCCCGTCGGTGTTCACCGGCAGCTCCCCGCCCACCAGCAGCCGCCCCTTCCCGGCGTCCACGAACGCTCCCCCCTCGCCCTTCGCGCAGAAGCCGAGATCCTCCAGGGTCACGAGTGTCATGTAGGTGAAGGCGTCGTAGATCTCGGCGAGGTCGATCTCCTGCGGGCGCACCCCCGCCCGCTGAAAGGCCAGCCGGCCGCTCACCGCGGCCGGGGACACCGTGAAGTCCTCCCACTCGGACATGGTGGTGTGCGAGACGTGCTCGCCGGCGCCGAGGATCCACACCGGGTCCGTACGGCAGTCGCGTACGTACTCCTCGGCCGCGAGCAGCACCGCCGCGCCGCCGTCGGAGCGGATGCAGCAGTGCAGCTTGGTGAAGGGGTCCGCGATCATCGGGCCGGACAGGACGTCGTCGACGGTGATCGGGTCGCGGAACATCGCCTCCGGATTCGCCGCCGCGTTCGCGCGGGCCTGGACGGCGACCGAGGCGAGCTGTTCCGGCGTCGTGCCGTACTGGTGCATGTGGCGGCGCGCGGCCATCGCGTACTTGGCGATCAGCGTGTGGCCGTACGGGACCTCGAATTGCAGCGGGCCGCGCGCGCCGAAGGAGAGGTTTCCCGTGCGCCGGCCCGCCTTGACGTCCGCGCGAGCCGTCGAGCCGTAGACGAGCAGCACCGCGTTCGCGTGGCCCGCCGCGATCGCGTCCGCCGCGTGCGCCGCCATGACCTCCCAGGTGGCGCCGCCGACGGAGGTGGAGTCGACCCAGGTGGGCTTCAGCCCCATGTATTCGGCCACTTCTACGGGGGCCAGGGTGCCCAGGCCCGCCGACGCGAAGCCGTCGATCACCGATCGGTCCAGGCCCGAGTCGGCCAGCGCGCGGCGGGCCGCCTGGGCGTGCAGGGCGTACGGGGTCGCCTGCTCCACCCGGCCGCAGTCGGAGAGGGCTATGCCGACGACCGCGACCCTCCGCTGTCCTGTCCGCTGTCCTGGAGTCATGAATCTGACGGTACATCAGATAAGTCCTCCGCCGGGAGGTGGTCGCACCCCTGTGCATCTGCCACCCCTCGCCCTAACATGACGGCTCGTCAGATCCGGGAGGAACCCACCCATGGACGCCCGTTTCACCGCCGAGCAGGACGAGATCCGCCGCACTCTGCGGGAGCTGCTGGTCAAGCGCTGCGGCCCGGAGGAGCTGCGGGCCGCCGTGCGGACCCCCGCCGGATACGACCCGGCACTGTGGGAGGCGCTCGCGCAACAGCTCGGGCTGCCCGGGCTCGCCCTCCCCGAGGCGTACGGCGGTGTCGGCTGCTCGGCGACCGAACTCGCCCTCGCCTGCGAGGAGTCGGGGCGCGCCCTGGCCCCCTCGCCGCTGCTCGCGACCGCCGTCCTCGCCGCCCCGCTGATCCTGGCCCTCGGCACCGGCGCCCAGCGTGCCGAAGTGCTGCCCCGTCTCGCCTCCGGCGAGCTGACCGCCGCCCTCGCCGTACCGGGCGCGGGGCTAGCGACGGCGCTCGGGCTGGTCGGCGACAACCGCGGGGACTGGGCGGGCGACGGGCGCGCCGGAGGCGTACAGGCGCGGCGGGCCGAGGGCGCCTGGCGCCTCTACGGGCAGGCGGCACAGGTGCTCGACGGACACAGCGCGGGGCTGCTTGTGGTGGCCGCGCACACAGGGGGCTTCGCTCGGTCGCGGACGCTGCTGTTCCTCGTACGAGAGGGCGTCCAGGGGCTCGTACGAGTGCGGCAGACGTCCTTGGACGAGACACGGCCGCAGGCCCGGGTCGAACTGCGGGACGTAGAGGCCGAGTTGCTCGGCGACGACGGCTCCGACGTGCCCGCCGCGCTCGCCGCCGTCGGGGACACCGCCGCCGCCGTGCTCGCCACGGAGGCCGTGGGTGCCGCCGACCGCGCGCTGGAGCGGACCGTCGAGTACGTGCGGCAGCGCGAGCAGTTCGGGCGGGCGATCGGGTCCTTCCAGGCGGTGAAGCACCGGCTCGCGGATGTGTATGTGGGGGTGCAGGCGGCGCGGTCGGCGGCGTACTACGCCGCGTGGGCGGCCGGTGCGGGCGGGGAACGGGTGGGTGCGCTCGCGCTCGCCCAGGCCCTGGAGGCGCTGCGCACCGCCGCCTCCGAGGGCATCCAGCTGCACGGCGGCATCGGCTTCACCTGGGAGCACGAGGCCCATCTCTACTTCAAGCGCGCCTCCGGCGACGAACTGCTCTTCGGTCCGGTGCATCGGCTGCGGGGGTACGCCGCCGACGCCGCGCGCCTCTTCGACGGCGGGGAGGTGGCGGTCTGATGGCCGAGGCGGAGGGGCCGGGCGGGGAACCAGCTGTGGGATCGGGCGGGGGGCCGGGTATGGGATCGGGTGTGGCGCCGGGCAGCGGATCGGGTACGGGGCCGTCTGCGAGGCCGGGCACGGAATCAGGTGCGGGACGAGGTGCAGGTGCGCGCGCGGAATCAGGTGCGGGACCGGACAAGGAACCAGGTATGGGACCGGGCATGGGTTCAGGTGCGGGGCCGAGGAGGATTCCCGGGGTCCGGCTGGTGCAGAAGGTGTCCTCGACGCGGGCCTTCGCCCGGGTCGCCCCGCACCTGGTCCCCGCCCTCGACCGCGCCGTGCACCGGCTGACCCGCGGCAAGGTGCTGCTCAGCGCGCAGATGCTGCCGGGCGTCATCCTCACCGCGCGCGGCGCGAAGAGCGGGCTGGAACGGCGGACGCCGCTGGCCTGCATGCCCGAGGGCGCCGCACCGGATGGCGGCCCGGGAAGCTGGATCCTCATCGGCTCCAACTTCGGGCGTACGGACCACCCCGCCTGGACCGCCAATCTCCTCGCCCACCCCGACGCCGAGATCAGCTGGAAGGGCGAGGACATCGCGGTAACCGCTCATCTCCTCGAGGGCGAGGAGCGGGACGCGGCGTGGAAGGCGGTGCTGTCGTTCTGGCCGCCCTACGCCACGTATCAGGCGCGGGTCGACCGTGAGATCAGGCTGTTCCGGATCGTGCGGCGCTGAAGGACGTGACTCCGCCTGGGCGCCCGTAACCCTGTCCGGGTGTCCGTAACCCGTCCGGGCGCCCGGGAAAGTCCGTTGCGGGCCGGGCGCCCGTCGCCGGACAGTGGGTCCATGACGCTGCCCACCCCTCCGCCCGGTCTGACCTTGCGCCCGGCGACACTCGACGACGCGGCGGCGGTGTGTGCGCTGCTCAACGAGATCGACCTGCTGGAGATCGGCCGCGCCGACACCGAACTGGCCGAGGTCCAGGCCGACTTGAAGCATCCCGAGGTGGAGCTGGAGCGCGACTCCTGGCTGCTCTTCGACGGGGACCGGCTGATCGGATACGGCCTGCTGTGGGACGACTCCGGCGGCGAGCGGATCGACATGGACCACTACACGCTGCCCGACCGGTCGCAGGCCGCACTGCACCTGTTCGACCTGATGGAGGCCAGGGCCGCGGAGCGGGCGGCCGCCAACGGTGCGTCGCGGGCGGTGGTGCACCTGCACCTCAACATCGATCCCACCCTGGACCTGAACGCACTGCGCGGCCGAGGCTGGCGCCCGGTCCGCCGCTACAACGTGTTGGCCCGCGACCTGTCCGGCGCGACCGACCTGCCGCCGACGCCTCCGCCCGGTGTGACCCTGCGTCCCTGTCCCGCCGAGCCGGACCGGCGGCGCGCCCACGCACTGCTCCAGGAGTCCTTCGCCGACCACTTCGACTTCCAGCCGCGTACGTACGGACAGTGGCTGGACGACATCGACGCCGAGCGCGTCGACTGGTCGCTGATCTGGATCGCCCACGTCGACGGACTCGGGGACGCGGCGGTGCTGCGCACCCACAACGACCGCGCCTCGATGGCCTGGATCGGCCACCTCGGCGTCCTGCGCCGGGCCCGGGGGCGGGGCCTCGGCAGCTACCTCCTGCGCCATGCCTTCGGGCACTACGCGGCGCTGGGCCGCGACCGGATCGGCCTCGGTGTGGACACCGACAACAGCAGCGGCGCGCTCGCGCTCTACGAGCGGCACGGCATGACCCTCGACTTCGCCGTGGACACCTGGGAGCTGATCCGCCCCGTCTGACCGAGGGGCGGTGCCGTCCGTCGGTTCGGCCTCACAGCGTGGCCAGGCGCTCCACCAGCAGAAACCCGCCGATGCCGAGCATCGCGGCCCCGGAGGTGCGGGCCACCGCGCGGGCCGCGGCCGGCCTGGCCCCCAGGACGGCGCGGGCCAGCACGCCGACGCCGAGGTAGACGGCGGCACAGCAGGCCATGTGGACCGCACCGAGCACGGCGGTCTGCGCGGCCACCGGCGCCCCGGCCGCCGGCCTGAGGAACTGCGGCAGTACGGAGAGGTAGAGCAGCAGGCCCTTGGGATTGAGGCCACTGATCGCGGCGCCGCGGAGGAACGCTCGGGAGCGAGAGGGGGAGGGAGAGGGGGAAGGGGCGGGGGCGGGAGGCTCGGCGCTCGCCGGCGGTGCGGTGGTGTGGGCTCGGGCGGCTACCGGTGCGGTGGTGTGGGCCCCGGCGGCTACCAGTGCGGCAGCGTCGGCTCCGGCCGCCACCGGAGCGGCAAGGTCGCCGCCTTCAGGTACCTGCGGCGTCGCCGGCCTCCGCAGGACCCCCCACCCCAGCCACACCAGATACCCCGCCCCCGCCATGGTGAGCGCGGTGAGCAGGCCCGGCGAGCCCGCGACCAGGACCGCCAGCCCGGCCACCGCGAGCAGCGTGTGCACGGCGTACCCGGCGACGAGTCCCGAGACAGCGGGGAGCACCGACCGGCCGCGCAGTCCCGCGGATATCGCGTACGCCCAGTCCGCACCCGGCACGCACACCAGCAGCAGATCCACGGCGAGAAACGCCGTGACCATTCCCCAGTCCATTCCCCATTCCATGCTGGGGACATTAGGCGCGATTGCCCCAAAGGTGTTTTCGAAATTTGCCCATGATCGGGGATTCCGGGGGAAGATCTGCCTCATGGACGCCGTGGACCAGAAGATTCTTGCCGAGCTCCAGCAGGACGGGCGGCTGACCGTGACCGAGCTGGCCGCGCGGGTGCGGCTCAGCGTCTCGCCGTGTCATCGGCGACTGCGGGAGCTGGAGCGCTCCGGCGCCATCCGGGGTTACCGCGCGGTCGTGGACCCGGCCGCGGTGGGCCTGACCTTCGAGGCGCTGGTCTTCGTCTCGATGCGCCAGGAGGACCGGGACACCGTCGCCGACTTCGAGCGCGCGCTGGCCGACATCCCCCACGTACTGGACGCGCAACGGCTCTTCGGGGAGCCGGACTATCTGCTGCGGGTCGCCACCGCCGACCTCGCGGCCTTCCAGCGGCTCTACGACGACCGGCTGGCGACGCTGCCGGGCGTGCAGCGGCTGACGTCGACGCTGGTGATGAAGCACGTGGTGACGGACCGCCCGCTGCCCGCATAGAGCCTCGACGGCCACCACAGCGCAGCAGGCGGCAGCCCACACCGGTGGACTGCCGCCTGCATGACAGGAGTTGGGGGCAACAGGGAAGGGGCGTACTACTTCGTCGGCTTCTTCCCGGTCACGCCGAGGTGCACCAACAGCGCCAGATTGGGCTTGAGTTCAGCCTGCTTGACGCCCCACGTCTGGAAACCCTTCTGGTGCGAAGCCACCGCAGCGAGCATGGCGACAAGGGAACCGGACATCGCCGCGGGGTTCACGTCCTTGTCGACCTTGCCCCTGGCCTGGAGGTCGGCGACCGTGTCCGTAAGGGAGTTGTTCACGGAGTTCAGGATCTTCATGCGGATCTTGTAGAACCGTTTGTCGCCCTCGGCGGCGCCCAGATCGACGACCCTGAGGATCGCGTCGTTCTTGCGCCAGAACTCCAAAAAGCCGTCGACGAGTTCCTGTGCGGTCTGCCAGCCGGCCTTGCCGACCCAGGAACGCCCTTCGAGCAGCTGGGTCAACCCAGCGCCCTCCGTGGCCATTTGCTCGGCGATCTCAAGGACGGCGCCTTCGACGTCCGGGAAGTACTGATAGAAGGTCGCCGGTGAAGTGCCCGCCTTCCGGGCGACATCAATGACTTTGACGTCCCGGTAGGGCGAGGAGCTGAGCATCTCGCTGAGGCAGTCGAGCAGCTTCTGCCGGGTCGCCTGCCCTCGCCGTCCGGCCACGCGGCCGTCGACGGTACGCACTTGTCCTGTCATGCCGTCAGCTTACCGAGGGGTGATCGGAGCGCGATTCGGCCGACTGCAAATGGGGTGCTTGGGTGGCTGCGGGGCCGATATCGGTGGGGTGGCGGTGGGGTGCGGGGCCGATATCGGTGGAGTGGCGGGGGTGCGGGTGTGGAGTGGCGGGGGGTGCGGGTGTGGAGGAGCGTGGGTAGTCGGGGGATGCGGCCGGGGTGTGGGTGGAGTGTGAGCCACCGCGCGCGGTGGATGAAAGGCCGTTAGCTTGACCGCATGGCCGAATCAGACGTTTCCTCTGATTTCCGAGAAGGCGTGCCCTGCTGGGTCGACGCGCAGCTCCCCGACGTGGAGGCGGGCAAGCGCTTCTACGGCGAGCTCTTCGGCTGGACATTCGCCGAGGGGTACGGCCCCGACGGCCTGGCGCACCTCGACGGTGAGCCCGTCGCCGGTCTTACGCCCAAGTGGGACGGCCGGATGCCCACCGTATGGACGGTGTATTTCGCGACGCCCGACGCCACCGCACTCTCCCGGCGCATCACCGACGGGGGCGGCCAGCTCATCACGGCACCGACGCCGGTCGACTCCCTGGGCACCATGGCCCTCGTGACCGACCCGGAGGGTGCCGTCTTCGGCCTCTGGCAGGCCGGCACCCACGCCGGCTTCGGCAGGCGGCACGAGCGGGGCTCCTTCTGCTGGGCCGAGCTGTACGCGCGGGACACCACGACGGTCGACCGGTTCTACGGCGCCCTCTTCCACGACGCCCTCTTCGGCCCCGACGCGACCCCCGACTTCGGCCGCGCGCCCGTCTCCGACGTCTTCCCGGCCGAAATGCCGCCGCACTTCCTCGTCCACTTCGGCGTCGAAGACTGTGACGCGGTACTCGGGACGGTGAAACGGCTCGGCGGACGGGTCCAGGCGACACCCTTCGACACGTCGTACGGACGGGTGGCCGTGGTCACGGACAATCAGGGGGCGTCGTTCGCCGTACTTCAACGGTGATACGTGGGGCTTTTGTCCCGAGACACCCCGATTCGCCCCCGGGTTCGCAACCTGTGGCCGAGCCAGGAAGAATCGGGGTGCGTGCCGCCATGGCGGTGCGGTGGTGAGACGCTGCACGGGGCCGCGTTCATACGTGGATGACGTGGCCCGTACGGGGAGGTGGCAGGCAAGTGGTGGATCAGCTGACGCAGCACGATCCGCGGCGGATCGGGCCGTTCGAGGTGCTGGGACGGCTGGGTGCCGGCGGCATGGGGCTGGTCTATCTCGCGCGCTCGGCTTCCGGCCGGCGCGTGGCGATCAAGACGGTCAGGACGGAACTCGCCGAGGACCAGCTGTTCCGGGTCCGCTTCACACGAGAGGTCGAGGCCGCGCGGGCGGTTTCCGGCTTCTACACGGCGGCCGTGGTCGACGCCGACCCGCGCGCGGCCGTGCCGTGGCTGGCCACCGCGTATGTGCCCGCGCCCTCGCTCGAGGAAATAGTGAATGAGTGCGGGCCGCTCCCGGCCCAGGCGGTGCGCTGGCTGGCGGCGGGTGTGGCCGAGGCCTTGCAGTCCATCCATGGCGCGGGTCTGGTGCACCGGGACCTCAAGCCCTCCAATGTCCTCGTCGTCGAGGACGGACCGCGTGTCATCGACTTCGGCATCGCGTCCGGCGTCTCGAACACCCGCCTGACGATGACGAACGTCGCCGTCGGTACGCCCGCGTACATGTCGCCCGAGCAGGCGAAGGACTCGCGCAGCGTGACCGGCGCGAGCGACGTCTTCTCGCTCGGCTCGATGCTGGTGTTCGCCGCCACGGGGCACGCGCCCTTCCATGGCGCCAACCCTGTCGAGACGGTCTTCATGCTGCTGCGGGAGGGCCCGGACCTGGAGGGGCTCCCGGACGAACTCCGTCCGCTCATCGAGTCCTGCATGCAGATGGAGGCGACGGGACGCCCCAACCCGGCCGACCTCCAGGCGCAGCTGGCTCCTCATCTCTTCGGCTCCGGCTCCGACGACAGCGGTACGGCGTCCGCGTGGCTGCCCGAGCGGGCGGTGGGCCTGATCGAGGCGCGCCGTGGGGGCCGTCCCGCGGTGAAGCCGTCGTCGAGTGGCGGGGGGCGCAGTGGTGGACGCCCGGTCGTGCCGCCGCCTCCCTCGCACGCCCCCGTGCCCGTCGGGGCGCCCGACAGCGGTCCGGTACGGCTCGCCGGTGCCCAGGTGCCCATCGGCCCCGGGCCGCGCGTCGCCGACGCCCGCGCCGCCGCCGTCAAGGCACCTCCTCCCGAGGCGGGCCTCGCCGCATCCTGGTCCCGGCCGCGCGCCGGCGTGAACGGCGCCGATCCCGCGCCCACCGTGGCACCGCCCCCGCCCGCCGAGTCGGCCTCCGGCTGGCGCCCCTGGCGTTTCCGCATGTCGAACGACGTATGGGGTACGCCGTCGGTGGCGGACGACCTGGTCTACGTCACCTCCTTCGAGGTCCACGCGCTGGACGTGGCGACCGGCCGGCGCCGCTTCAAGACGCGTGATGTGGCGTGGTCGATGGCGGTGGCGGACGGCCGGATCCATGCGTCCGACGGGCCGACGCTCTTCGCCCTGGACGCCCGGGAGGGCGGTGACTTGTGGCGACTGTCCACCGACGCCTGGGTGTACTCGCTCAAGGCCGACCGGGGGACGGTCGTCACCGGCACGCGCGGGGGCGGCGTACAGGCCTGGGAGGCCTCCAACGGGCAGAAACTGTGGGAGATCACCGGCGCCCAGACGGACTTCGAGTCCCCGGAGGCCGGACCCGCCGTCCACGACGGCACGGTGTACGTCTGGAAGGACGCCCGGCTGCTTGCCCTGGAGGCCCGTACCGGTGAGGAGCGCTGGTCGTACCCGATCGGCGATGCGGCGTCGTGCGGCGGAGTCCCGGTGCGCCTGGCGCAGGCGCCCGACGGCTACGTGTACGTCTCCGCCGGAACCCGTGTGCTGGCCGTCGACGTGGCGAGCGGTCATGTCCGCTGGCACTTCGAGGCGCCCGCCGTCTTCCTCTCCCCGCCGGCCTTCGTGCCCGGCCCGGCTGTGACGGGCGGTGGCGTCTACCTGGCCGACTACCTGGGCACGGTGTACGCCCTCGACGCCACCGACGGGCGCGACCGCTGGCGCATCGCCACCGAGTCGCGCGCCTCGATCGAGCCGGTCCTCGTCGCTGCGGGGCATGTCCACGTGGGCAGCGGCAAGGGCCTCTACACGCTCGACGCCGTCACCGGCACGCCGAAGTGGCGGTTCCAGGCGGGGGGCGACCTGGTGGGCGCGCCCGCCGTGGCCGAGGGCCGCATCCACTTCGGCTCCACGGACCATCTCCTCTACACCCTGAAGGCGGACGACGGCCGGCTCCGCTGGAAGCTCGCGACGGGCGGGGAGATCACCGGGGCTCCCGTCGTCAAGGACGGCGTCGTCTACGCCTGCAGCAAGGACCGCTGCGTGTACGCGCTGGACGCGGAAAAGGGGACGGGGACGGCTCGGACGACGTGACGGGGGCTGGGGTGGGAGTTTCCTCGCTCAGCCGCCCCCACCCGTGGGAGCTTGTAGCGCAGTTCCCCGAGCCCCTTTCGGGGGCGCGGCGAACTGCGCAGTCTTTTGGCGGGGGTCTGGGGGCGGCAGCCCCCAGGGACGATGGGGGTCCCCCCGCTCGAGCGAAGCCGAGAGTGGGGGAGGGCAGGGGCGGAGGGGGCGAAAAAACTCACCCGTGACGGCCGTCGTACCGGCCACGGAAGGGGCTCCGTACGGCGGCCGTCGCTCAGGGGAGCGGGCGCGGCCCCCGCTCTCGGTGCAGACGCTACGCCGAGTGCGACGACCCCGCCACGCGACGCCGTCCGTGCCCCGGGTACCGCCGAGTAGCCCTATCGCAACCGAAAACCGGGCCGCCGGGCCATGAAGAGCCCCGCCTGCCCCTCCCCCGGAAGGTTGCCCATCGAGACGAGCTGCGGAGCATGCGCGAGCGCGGCCGCGCGGGCCGCCTCCTTGGCCAGCCACAACGCCCGCACGGTCCCCTGCACGGCCTCGACCGGATACGAGGCGATGACGGCGGCACAGTCGACGGCAGCCGCCAACACCTCACCAGGGGCGGTGACTTCGGACACCAACCCCACCTCGTACGCCCGCCGCGCGGAGATCCGTTCGGCGGTCCCCATCAACGCCATCCGCGCCACCTCCCCGAACGGCATCCGCAGCGCCATGTGGATGGACTCGTACGCGCTGACCATCCCGTACGTCGTGTGCGGGTCGAAGAACGTCGCCCCCTCGTCCGCCACGATGAACTCGGCCTCCCCGAGCAGATAGAAGGCACCCCCGCACGCGATCCCGTTCACGGCCGCGATCACCGGCTTCCACAGGTCGTTCGCCTTCGGCCCGATCGCGACGAGCGGATCGTCCACCATGTAGGGGGAGTTGGGCTGCGGAACGACCACGCCCCGGTCGATCCCTGTGCAGAAGGCCCGCGTACCCGCTCCTGTGACGACGACGGCCCGTACGGAGTCGTCGTAGCGGAACTCCCGCCATGTGGAGGTGAGTTGGGCGGCCGTATCGAGGTCGATGGCGTTGAGCTTCTCGGGCCGGTCGAGAGTGAGGACGGCGACCCCGGTGTCCTTGTCGGCGCTGACCCTCAGGTGACCATCACCGCCGCTCACGGCCGCTCCAGAACCCAGCGCGGCACGGACATGCCGTTCACCTCCGTGAAGACCGCCTGCACCCGTGCCCCGATCCTTATCCGCTCCGGGGGAACGGAGTTGAGCGGTGCCTCGGGCCCGCTCACCAGATTCCCCACGAGCCGTATCCGCGGGGCCTCCGCCAGCTCCACCACGATCGCGTTGTACGGGGCCTGCTCCGCGTAGGCGGGCAGGAGCGGCGGATGCGGTATGACGTACGACCACACGCGCCCCCTCCCGCTCATCTTCCGCCACTCGCTCGTGAAGGAGTGGCAGTGCGGGCAGCAGGGCCGGGGCGGAAAGCGGAGTTCGTCGCAGTCGGCGCACGCCTGGATCCGGAGTTCGCCCTGGGCGGCGTACTGCCAGAAAGGCGCTCCGTCGTCGTCGAGGACGGGGGAGAGCAGGGACTCGTTCATGCCGGTCTTCATGTCAGCTCCTTCAGCTCCTTCAGCCTCTTCAGCTCCTTCAGCTCCTCAGGCCCTCAGGCCCTCAGGCCCTCAGAAGGAGGGCGGAGGTCGGGACCCCCTCCCCCGCCGTGACCAGGCAGGTGGCCGCCCCCGGCACCTGCGCCGTGCTCGTGCCCCGCAGTTGCTTCACGCCCTCATTGATGAGGTTGAAGCCGTGCACATACGCCTCGCTGAGACCGCCGCCCCCCGTATTGATGGGCAGCCGTCCGCCGATCTCCAGCGCGCCCCCTTCCGTGAAGGCCGCGCCTTCCCCCCGTCCGCAGAAGCCGTATCCCTCCAACGAGAGCGGTATGAGCGGCGTGAACGCGTCGTAGATCTGCGCCACGTCCACGTCCTCAGGTGTGAAGTCGGCGTGTTTCCACAGGTGTCGGGCGGCGGTCCAGGCGGGCCCGGTGAGCGGGTCGTCGTTCCAGTAGTTGACCATGCCGTGGTGCTGGGCGGGCAGGCCCTGGGCGGCGGAGTGGACGTACACGGGCCGCTGCCGGCAGTCCCGCGCCCGCTCGGCGGACACGATGACGCATGCCAACGCCCCGTCGGTCTCAAGACAGTTGTCGAAGAGGCAGAGGGGTTCGCTGATCCAGCGGGAGGTCATGTACATCTCGCGGGTGAGGGGTCGCTCGTACATGATCGCGGCGGGATTCTGATTGGCCCGGTTGCGGCAGGCGAGCGCGACATTGAAGAGGTGATCGCGGGTGGCGCCGTACTCGTGCATGTACCGGCGGGCCAGCATGCCGATCTCATCGGCCGGGCGCAGGAGCCCGAAGGGGCGGGTCCACTGGGCGGGGGTGGGGAGTTGGACGCTGGTGTTCTTCCACGGTCGTGGGCCGGATCCCCTCTTCCGCGACCGCCAGGCGACCCCCACCGTCGCCTGTCCGCCGGCGATGGCGGCGGCGAGATGCGCGACGGTGGCGCAGGAGCCACCCCCTCCGTACCCCACCTTGCTGAAGAAGCTGAGGTCACCAAAACCGACGGCCTTGGCCACCTCCACCTCGTCCGTCTCCTCCATCGTGTAGGAGGCGAGGGCGTCGACTTCGGCGGGCGCGATCCCGGCGTCGTCGAGGGCGGCGAGGATGGCACGGCAGGCCAAGGTCTTCTCGGATTCGGGGAGTTGCTTGGCGAAGGGGGTCTGCCCGATTCCGACGACGGCGGTGGCGTCCTTGATTCCCGCCATGCGCGCACCTCCCGATGGAGTCCCGACTGCTGACAGGCCGTCAGGCTACAGCTAATCTGACGGTCAGTCAGCTAGTGGTCGTCGGTCATGGGGAGGCGTGCGATGCGCGGGGACCTGGAGTGGGGCAGCATCCCGGGGCTGGTGCGCTCGGCGGCGACGCGCTTCGCGGACCGCGAGGCGGTCGTCGAGGGCCGTACCCGTATCTCGTACGCCGAGTTGGGCGCCCGAGTGGAGCGCGCGGCGGCGGCCTGCATGGCGAGCGGGGTACGACGGGGCGACCGGGTCGCCATCTGGGCCCCGAACACCCTCGACTGGATCGTCTCCGCGCTGGGCGCGGTCTCCGCGGGAGCGACCCTGGTCCCCCTCAACACCCGCTTCAAGGGCACGGAGGCGGCGTACGTCCTGTCGCGCAGTCGCGCGAAACTGCTGTTCGTGACCGGAACCTTCCTGGGGACGTCGTACGTGGCGTCGCTGCGGAGGGCGTCCGGCGAGGGCCCAGGATCCGGCCCGCTGCCCGGCCTTCCGTACCTGGAGCAGGTGGTGGTGCTCGCGGACGACGCCCCCGCCGACTTCCGTACCTGGAAGGACTTCCTGGCGGACGGGGAGGGCGTGGGAGCGGCGGACGTACGACAGCGGGCCGACACCCTCTCCGGCTCCGCACCCTCGGACATCATCTTCACGTCGGGAACCACGGGCCGCCCGAAGGGTGCGCTGATCACCCACGCGCAGACCCTCCGCGGCTACGAGATCTGGAGCGACCTCGCGGGCCTCCGCGAGGGCGACCGCTACCTGATCGTGAACCCCTTCTTCCACACCTTCGGCTACAAGGCGGGCATCGTGGCCTGCCTGATGCGCGGCGCGACGATGATCCCGCAGCCGGTGTTCAACGTGGACACGGTGCTGGCGAACATCGCATCGGAACGCATCTCGGTCCTCCCGGGCCCGCCCACCCTCCACCAGTCGCTGTTGGACCACCCGTCCCGGGACACGTACGACCTCTCGGCTCTGCGCCTGGTGGTGACGGGCGCGGCGGTGGTGCCGCTGCGCCTGGTGGAACGCCTGCGCTCGGAACTCGGCGTGGACACGGTGCTGACGGCGTACGGCCTCTCCGAGGCGAGCGGCATCGTCACGATGTGCCGCCGGGGAGACGCGCCACCGGTGATCGCCTCGACCTCCGGGCGGGCGATCCCGGGCACGGAGGTGCGGGTGGTGGACTCGACGGGGGTGCCCCTTGGAGCCGGCTCCCCGGGCGAGGTCCTGGTCCGCGGCTTCAACGTCATGCAGGGCTACTTCGAGGACCCGGACGCCACGGCGGCCGTCCTGGATGCCGACGGCTGGCTGCGCACGGGCGACGTCGGCGTCCTGGACGACGCCGGCAACCTCCGCATCACCGACCGCATCAAGGACATGTTCATCGTCGGCGGCTTCAACGCGTACCCCGCGGAGATAGAGCAACTGCTGGGCCTGCACCCGGATGTGGCCGACGTGGCGGTGATCGGGGTTCCGGACGGGCGGCTGGGGGAGGTGGGCAAGGCGTACGTGGTCCGCCGGGCGGGGGCCGTAGTGACCGCGGACGACCTGATCGCCTGGTCACGGCGCGAGATGGCGAATTACAAGGTGCCGCGGGTGGTGGAGTTCGTGGGGGAGCTGCCGCGGAATGCGAGCGGGAAGGTGGTGAAGGGGGAGTTGCGGGGGAGGTGAGGGGGCGACGGTGGCGGACCAGGCTGTGGCTCGGAACAGCAGGACGGGGCCTTCCGGGGTCTTCGCGTCGCGGACAGGAATGACTCTGGGGAGGCCTTCAGCGACCTCAACACAGTCACTGCCAGGCGGCTGCGGGGACCGGCGTTTTCAAGCGGCCCCAACAGCCACTTGAAGGCGCCGAGAAGTCGAAGTCGGCCCTCGCGGGGGACGGATGAGGGTGCGGCTCAGGGCTCGGCGAGGCTGCCTGCAGGCGGGCCGGTCGCGGCGGCAACCAGGGCCGCACGGATCTCCTGGATCATCCGTGCAGGGCGGTGGAAGACGTCCTCGGCGGTGTAGCGCAGGAGCGCACGGACTTCCGAGCACCGGAGGATCTGGTTGAAGCGGTACACGTCACGGCGGTGGGAATCCCGGGTGCCGTGGTAGGCGTAGCCCTCGATCTCCACCCCCAGGCCCTCGGCCCGGAACAGGAAGTCCAGGAAGCGGTGGCGGCCGTCGGGCGTACGCAGCTCGGCCTGGGACTCGGGGCGCAGGCCAGCGTCGCGCATCCGCAAGCGGGCGATCGTCTCGGCGGGTGACCCGGAGCCCGGGTCGGCCAGCTGCAGCCGTCTGCGGGCCCTGGACGTGCCCTGGAGGGAGGTGTCCAGCGCGGCGGTGAGTGCGCTGACGGTGGTGAGGGGAGCGCGGCGCACCCGGCCGACCGTACGCCAGGACAGGGCCGAGGCGACGGCGACGAGGGCCTCGTCCCTCGGCCCGGCCCGCAGCAGGTCGGCGAGCGTGCGGTCGACGGCGGTGACCCACAGGCCGTTCCGCTCCGCCACGTCGGCGGTCACGAGGGGGATGCGATGCACGCGTACGCCCTTCCCCTCACGGCGGGAGCAGAGCTGTGGGTCGGTGAACTCCACGGGGTCTCTGTGGCCCGGCTGAGCGTCTCGATCCGCCAGAGGACGGCCGCCGAACGGTGACTCACGACGAGCTGAGGTTTGAGGAGCTGTGTGGCCCTGAGACGTATGACGACGTCCACTTCCCGCCCCGGCTGCACCCAGGCGCCCGTCTGGACCCGCGTCCATCCCTCCGCGCCCAGCCGTGGAAAGAGGGAGGCCCGCGGCCACCCGGCTGCCAGAGCCCGCGAGATGAGCAACACGCCCCCGTCCACGAGCGTCGTCAACTCCGTGCGCTCCACGGGCACACTTTCCCAGAGGCAGCGGGCACGCCCCTTGGCCCTATGGATAACCAGCTGAGACCCGCACTAGGCACAGTAATTGGCAGATACGTCCCACGAGTGGGCGTGTGCAGCTGGGCTGTTGCGTCAGGAACGTGGAACGGATCTGCCAATTACTCCCTTCCCAACTCTGCTCAGGGCTGTCAGGAAGGCGTTCCAGGCGGAGGTCGGGAACAGGAGTGCGGGGGCGCCGTCACGATGGCCGCCGCGTCCATCGCAACTCTTTGCCGTAGACGGTCGGGACGCTCTCCGAGCCGTCGATGTCCTTGCGTCGCGCCACGGCTTCCCGCCCATTCCCCAACTGCCCCGCACAGTTCCACAGTTCGCATTTGGGATCCCGAACCCCTGCGCCAGCACCTGGAGGAGCCCTGCGCGGATGTTCAGCTCGATGCGGTGGCGTTGCGGTGGGGAGTGGAGCAGGAGCCGGCGGGCGAGACGGTCTGGTGCGAGCTGGCGGAAGCGCTCACGCCGGATACGGCGAGGAGGGCCGGGCGTGGCCCGGCCCTCCTCGAGGGATGAACTGATCAGCTCGTGCAGCGCTACTCCGTGGCGCCAGTGACATGGGTGTTGTCCGGCGTGACCGTGACGTGCGTGTTGTCCGGCGTGACCGTGACGTGGGTGTTGGCGAACGCGGGGACTGAGGCTCCGCCCGCTGCAGCCACGGCGATGGCGACAGTGACGAGAGCCTTCTTGGTGCGAGTCATGCCAACTCCTGTTGGAGAGAGGGCTTCGGGACACCGAGTGACGCTAGCGTCAGGGGGGGGCAATTGTTCGATAGGTTCGAATGGTTCCCGCCATTGATTGACCTGAACCCTGCACAGGACGCACATCGGCCGCGACGGCTCCCCCTCCGCGCCGTCGCGGCCGATCCCCGTGTGGTGTGGGTCCTAGGCAGGCTCGTCCGTGGCGTGGACGTTGTCCGTGGACGCGTCGCCGGTCTCTTCGCCCGGGGCGATCGGGTTCTTGCCGGTGAGCGGCTCGGTGGTGGCGTGCACGTTGTCCGTGGTGGCCGTCGGCTCGTCGGTGGCGTGGACGTTGTCGGTGCTGTTGGTGTCGCTCATGACTGGCTCCCCTGGCAGTTCTTCATCGATGCGGTTGCGGTAGTCGGAAAGGGCCCGCCCGGCAACTCCCCCGAGGGTCGCCGGACGGGCACTTCTGGGCCGATTCACCTTAAGGTGCGGCCGTTTGTCATCTCGTCTGCCCCCCGACGCGACGGATCGACAGGTTGAGAGTGCCTGGCGGCGATAAACGAACGATGAACGTGCAGGCGCGCGCTCAGGCGACGGCGAGTGGCTTGAGGAGAGTTCGCACCTCAGCGGCCTCCGATGCGCCCAAAGCCTCGAAGATGTCCAGGGCTTCCCGCCAGCAGACCTGCGCACGACCAATCTGCCCGATTCCGCTCAGGGCCCGACCGAGCACAGTGAGAACGTTGCCGCGTCGCCAGTCGCCGCCGATCCCACGGAGAACGGTCAGCGCCAACTCGGCGTTCGCGGCAGCCTGTGCGGGACGCCGGGAGGTGAGGTCGACCTCGGCGAGACGGAACAGGGTCATGCCTTCCCAGAGCCGTTGGCGGCTGTCTCGGAACACCTCGAGGGCTTCCTGCAGGCGGTCGACAGCCTGGGAGAGCTGTCCGCTCTGCGTGAGCGCGAGCCCCAGGGCGTACCGGCCGTTGGCTCCCTTCAGCGCGTGGCCCATGTCGTCGTACATGGCCGTCCCCTGCTGGGCCAGAGCCACAGCGCTCGCGGTGCGTCCGGCGGCGAGGTGGATGCGGGACAGATTGCACAGAGCGCTCGCCTCGCCCGGACGGTCCTCGCAGGCGCGGAAGTTCTCGATGGCTCGGGTCAGGTGCGCCTCTCCGTCCTCGTGCCGGTTCTGGTACAGCGCGATCACGCCGAGGATGTTGGACGACCAGCAGCTGGTCAGGGGATCGCCGGTGGCGAGGGCCAGTTCCAGGGCGCGCGTGGCTGCCTGGTCGGCCGAGTCGAAGCGTCCGGTGATGTGGTGTACGAAGGAGAGGGTCGTGAGAGCCCGGGCCTCGGCCCGCGGGGCCGCGACCTTCCGGGCTGCGGTGCGCGCGGCTTCGGCGATGGCCTCGTACTCCTTGGAGTTCGCCCCTGATTCGGCCAGATCACAGGCTGCCCACAGGAGATCGACGGCGCGTGCCAAGGTCTGCGGGCTCATTGACTGACGTACGCAGGCCAACGTGCAGACCGCCTCGGCATACAGCCAGTCCTGAGCCTGGTGCCGATCCTCGAACACCAGGCCCGGATACTCCGTGGCCTCGAGGTGATCCACCAGCCGGTCTCCGGGGCGGTCGATCTCATAGACCCCAGCAGTGGTCGCCAAATAAAAGTCCAGCAACCGCGACATGGCCGCATCCCGCTCGCTCGGCGGCTGCTCGTCCCGCTCCGCGCACGCACGCGCGTAGAGCCGTACCAGGTCGTGATAGCGGTAGCGGCCGGGCGCCGCGGACTCCAGCAGGGAGGTGTCGACGAGGGACTCCAGCAGGTCCTCCGTGGCCTCGACCGGCAGATCCAAGACCGCGGCCGCGGCGGCCAGGGAGATGTCGGGCCCGTCCGCCAGGCCCAGCAGGCGGAATGCCCGGGCCTGGGCCTGCTCCAGCTGGCCGTAGCCGAGTTCGAAGGTGGCCTTGACGGCCAGGTCGCCCGCCTGGAGCTCGTCCAGGCGGCGGCGCTCGTCGGCGAGCTTCGCCGCCAGGACCGAGACGGTCCAGGTGCGGCGGGCGGCCAGGCGGGATGCCGCGATGCGGATCGCCAGGGGCAGGAAGCCGCACGCCGCCACCACGTCCAGCGCGGCCTCCCGTTCGGAGGCGACCCGCTCCTCGCCGACGATCTTCGTGAAGAGCTGCAATGCCTCCTCGGGGGACATCACGTCCAGGTCCACCAGGTGGGCCCCGGCCAGGTCCACCATGCGCACCCGCGATGTCACCAGCGCCGCGCAGCCCTCGGTGCCGGGGAGCAGCGGACGCACCTGTGCGGCATCCCGGGCGTTGTCCAGCAGTACCAGCACCCGGCGGCCGTCCAGGACCGAGCGGTACAGGGCCGAGCGCTCCTCCAGGGAGTCCGGGATCGCCGAGTCCGCCGTGCCCAGGGCCCGGAGGAAGGCCCCCAGCACCGTCTCCGGCTCCGCCGCCCGTGCCCCCGCGCCCTGCAGGTCCACGTACAGCTGCCCGTCCGGGAAGGCACCGCGCGCCCGGTGCGCCACATGTACCGCGAGGGTCGTCTTGCCCACGCCGCCGATCCCCGCCAGCGCCGAGACCGCCATCACCCGGCCCTCGGCGGAGGAGGCGGAGGCCAGGACGTCGCTCAGTTCCTGGACGAAGGAGGTGCGGCCCGTGAAGTCCGTGACGGTGGCGGGGAGTTGGGCAGGGCGGACGGGTGCGGCCGCGGGCTCGGCCGGCGGCGCGGAGGGTTCCGCCAGGCCGGGGTCCGCCTGGAGGATGCGCTGCTGGAGTTCCTTCAGGCCCGCCCGCGGGTCCACTCCCAGCTCGTCGGCCAGCAGGCGCCGTGTGTCCGCGTAGACGGCCAGCGCCTCCGCCTGGCGGCCGGAGCGATACAGCGCCAGCATCAGCAGCTCGCGGAGCCGCTCCCGCAGGGGGTGCGCCGCGGTCAGGGCGGTCAGCTCGGAGACCGCCTTCGCGTGGCAGCCCTGCTCCAGGTCCATGTCCAGTCGGGACTCCAGCAGTTGCAGCCGCCACTCCTCCAGGCGTGCCCGCTGCGTCTCCGCGTAGGGTCCGGGCACGCTCGCCAACGGCTCCCCGTCCCACTGGCCGAGCGCGTCCCGAAGCAGCTCGCGGGCCCGGCAGAGGTCTCCGGCGCTACGCGCCTTCTCGGCATCCGCCGCCAGCTCCTGGGCCCGGGCCAGGTCCAGCGCGCCTTCCCCGAGTGACCGGATCGCGTAACCGCCCGACTCGCTGACCAGGACCTCGGGGCCCAGCGCCTTCCTGAGCCGGGACGCGTAGGTGCGTACGGCGGCCAGTGCCTGGGACGGGGGCTCGTCGCCCCACAGGGCGTCGATGAGCTCGGAAGCCGTCGCCGTGCGGCCCTCGCGGAGCAGCAGCGCGGCGAGCAGGGCGCGCTGTTGCGGTGACCCCGCCGGCAGGGGCTCGTCCTCGCGCCAGGCGCGCACCGGTCCGAGCACGCTGAAGCGCAACGCCGCCGATTCCTCGGGACGCCGCTGCTCCGGTACTCGCGGCACACCGTCCATCGCTGTCCCCCTGCCGAACCGTCAGTACAACGACGCCAGTTTGCCTTGTTCATGGCGGATGCGTCAGCCGTGGGAGACCTCGATCACAGGGCGCCGCACGGTACACCACAAGGCCCTCACAACGTCTCCCCACACGTTGGCGCGGATTCACTCAACCCGGAGGTGCCCGCAGGCTAGCTGACGGACCGTCAGATCAGCGCTACCGTGAACCTCATGGAGACCATGGAGACATCCCGGACCTTCCCGAAGATCATCTCGGTGGACGACCACACGGTGGAGCCCCCCGACGTCTGGCGCGACCGGCTGCCCGCGAAGTACCAGGACACCGGGCCCCGCATCGTCCGCGCACCCCTGAAGGAAATGACCTTCCTGGGCGGGAAGTTCGCACCCGTCATGGGCAGCCCGGGCGACGACGGCCCCATCGGCGACTGGTGGGTGTACGAGGACCTCCACCGGCCGCTCACCCGCCTCGACACCGCCGTCGGATACGACAGGGACGAGATACGCCTCGAAGTCATCACGTACGAGCAGATGCGGCCGGGGTCGTACGACGTCCCCCAGCGTCTGGCCGACATGGACGTCAACCACGTCCAGTCCGCCCTCTGCTTCCCCACCTTCCCGCGCTTCTGCGGCCAGACGTTCACCGAGGCCAAGGACCGTGAGCTGGGCCTTCTCGGGGTGAAGGCCTACAACGACTGGATGGTGGAGGAGTGGTGCGGGCCGGCTGCCCGGGGGCGTCTCATTCCGCTCACCCTCATTCCGCTCTGGGACGCCGAACTTGCGGCGGAAGAAGTACGGCGCAATGCCGCCCGTGGCGTACGTGCCGTGGCCTTTTCCGAGATTCCGCCGCATCTGGGGCTTCCGTCCGTCCACACCGACGAGTGGGACCCCTTCCTCGCCGCCTGCGACGAGACCGGCACCGTCATCGCCATGCACATCGGCTCGTCCAGCCGCATGCCGTCGACCTCCGCCGACGCCCCGCCCGCCGTCGGCTCCACCATCACCTTCGCCAACTGCTGTTTCTCGATGGTCGACTGGCTGATGAGCGGCAAGTTCGAGCGCTTTTCGAACCTGAAGGTGATGTACGCGGAGGGGCAGATCGGGTGGATCCCGTACATCCTCGAACGCGCCGACGTGGTGTGGGAGGAGAACCGCGGCTGGGGCGGCGTGGCCGACAAGGTCCACCGTCCGCCGTCCGAACTCTTCGCCGAGCACGTCTACGGCTGCTTCTTCGACGACGCCTTCGGACTGAAGAACCTCGACGCCATCGGGGTCGCCAACGTCCTCTACGAGACCGACTACCCGCACTCCGACTCCACCTGGCCCAAGTCCAGGGAGGTCGGCGAGGCCCAGATGGGACACCTCGACGCGGACGTGGTCGACCGGATCGTGCGGCGCAACGCGATCGATCTGCTGGGGCTCACGGGCGACGGCCTCTGGGCGCCCTGAATACCGGTCCCACCGTCCAACCCCTTGTCTGACGGTCCGTCAGCTACGACCATGGCGGGCAGCGCGATGAGATGACGGACCGTCAGATAAGAGGTGCGCGCCCATGCATGTGCTGCCCGAAGGGCGACTGGCGTACGGGATGCAGCTCCCGATCCAGTCGCAGAGCACCATCTACGCGGAGGCGTGGGAGGCGGGCGCCGGGCCCGAGGACCTCGTCGAGATCGCCCGCGCCGCCGACCGCTCCGGCTTCGCGTACCTCGCGAGCTGCGACCACGTCGCCATCCCGCGACGCCTGGCTCCCGCGATGAGCACCATCTGGTACGACCCCGTCGCCACCCTCGCCTACCTGGCGGGCGTGACCGAGCGCGTACGACTGCTCAGTCATGTCGCGATCGTCGGGCTGCGGCATCCGCTCGTGACCGCGAAGCAGTACGCGACCCTCGACCACCTGAGCGGGGGCCGCCTGATCCTCGGGGTCGGCGCCGGACACGTACCGGAGGAGTTCGAGGCGGTCGGGGCCGACTTCGGGCGGCGCGGCGCGGTCCTCGACGAGTCCATCGACGCGCTGCGCGCCGCGCTCGGAGTGGACGAATTCCCCGTTCACCACGGGAAGCTGTACGACTTCGAGGGGCTCGGACAGCGGCCGCGGCCCGCGCAGGAGCGGGTGCCCGTGTGGGTCGGCGGGTCCTCGCCCGCCGCCGTACGCCGGGCCGCGCTCCGGGGAGACGGCTGGCTGCCGCAGGGGGATCCGCGCGACCGGCTGCCGGAGCAGATCGCCAAACTGCGCTGGATCAGGGACGACGCGGGGATCACCGAGCCCGTCGTCGTCGGTGCGATCACCGAGCCCCTCTATGTCGGTGAGCCCGGCTGGGACGTCGGGCGGCGCACGCTGCACGGGGCGCCCGAGGCGCTCGCCGAGTCGCTGCGGGCGTACCGCGCGATGGGCGTGCACCAGATACAGGTGCGGTTCCGCAGCAGGAGCCGCGGCGAACTCATCGACCAGATAGCGGCGTTCGGCGCGGATGTCGCGCCCCACCTCAACTAGGGAGTCAGGGCATGGGCAAGCTGGACGGACGCGTCGTCCTCATCACCGGTGCGGCGCGCGGGCAGGGCGAGCAGGAGGCGCGGCTGTTCGTCGAGGAGGGCGCGCAGGTCGTCGTGGCCGACGTGCTCGACGATCAGGGGGAGACCCTGGCCAAGGAGATCGGCGCGCGCTACGTGCACCTCGACGTGAGCCAGGAGGCCGACTGGCGCGCGGCGACGGCGGCCGCGAAGGCGGCGTACGGGCGCATCGACGGCCTCGTCAACAACGCCGGCATCCTCCGCTTCAACGAGCTGGTCGACACGCCTCTCGACGAGTTCCAGCAGATCGTGCAGGTCAACCAGGTCGGGGTGTTCCTCGGGATCAAGACCGTCGCCCCCGAGATCGCGGCGGCAGGCGGCGGGACCATCGTGAATACCGCCTCGTACGCGGGGCTCACCGGAATGGCGTGGGTGGGGGCGTACTCCGCGACCAAGCACGCCATCGTCGGGCTGACCCGGGTCGCCGCCCTGGAGCTCGCCGCCAAGAAGATCCGGGTCAACGCCGTCTGTCCGGGTGCCATCGACACCGCCATGAGCAACCCCGCCCAGCTCGACCCGGACGCCGACCCCGCCGACAGTGCGGCGGCCTCTCAGGCGCTCGACGAGCTGTACCGCAAGCTCGTGCCGCTCGGCCGGATCGGCCGGCCGGAGGAGGTGGCCCGCCTCGCCCTCTTCCTGACCGGCGCGGACTCCTCGTACATCACCGGACAGCCGTTCGTGATCGACGGAGGGTGGCTGGCGGGCGTGAGTGTTCTCTGATCGCGCATCGAGTCACCAGCTGACATGGCGTCAGCTATTGACGGTGCATGGGCGCGGTGCAACAGTCGGCGGCAGATAAATCTGACGGTACGTCAGATTAGGCTGATCCTAACTTGGGGACGGTGAACCTCCTTGGAATTCGGGCTCTTTGTACAGGGATACGTGGGCAAGCGGGCCGAGACCGATCCGCTCGCGGAGCACAAGGCGCTGATGGAGGAGACCGAGTACGTCATCCAGGCGGACAAGTCCGGCTTCAAGTACGCCTGGGCGTCGGAGCACCACTTCCTGGAGGAGTACTCGCACCTCTCGGCGAACGACGTCTACCTCGGCTATCTGGCGCACGCGACGGACCGCATCCACCTCGGCTCCGGGATCTTCAACCCGCTCGCCCAGGTCAACCACCCGGTGAAGGTCGCCGAGAAGGTCGCCATGCTCGACCATCTCTCCGAGAACCGCTTCGAGTTCGGCAGCGGCCGCGGCGCCGGCTCGCACGAGATCCTCGGCTTCCTCCCCGGCATCACCGACATGAACTACACCAAGGAGATCTGGGAAGAGACCATCGCCGAGTTCCCGAAGATGTGGCTCCAGGAGGAGTACGCCGGGTTCAAGGGCAAGCACTGGCAGCTCCCGCCGCGCAAGGTGCTGCCCAAGCCGTACGGCAAATCGCACCCGGCCATGTGGTACGCCGCCGGGTCGCCGCCCTCGTACGCCATGGCCGCCCGCAAGGGCCTCGGGGTGCTCGGCTTCAGCGTGCAGAAGGTCTCCGACATGGAGTGGGTCCTCGAGCAGTACAAGACGGCGGTCGTGAACGCCGAGCCGATCGGGGACTTCGTCAACGACAACGTGATGGTGACGACGACCGCGATCTGCGCGCCGACGCACGAGGAGGCCATCCGGATCGCGGTCGGCGGCGGGCTGCACTACCTGCCCTCCCTCGTCTTCCGTTACCACGACACCTTCCCGCGCCCCGAGGGCTTCCCTGTCTGGCCCGAGACGCTCCCCGAGTACAACGAGGAGTTCGTCGAACTCCTCATCGAGGAGGAGCTGTTGATCTGCGGCGACCCTGACGAGGTGCTCACCCAGTGCAAGCGCTGGGAGCAGGCGGGTGCCGACCAGCTCTCCTTCGGACTGCCGGTCGGAGTCCCGCCCGAGTACACGCTGCAGACGATCAGGCTGATCGGCGAGCACGTGATTCCGAAGATCGACACGGATCCGGTGCATCGGACCACCCGGTTCCGTCAGGCTGCTTAGGGGGTTCCGCCGCGATGCTCGACCACCTGATCAAGGGCGCGACCGTCGTGGACGGGACGGGCGCGCCCGCGTACACCGCGGACGTGGGGATACGCGACGGCCGTATCGCCGTGATCGGTACGGTGACCGAGCCGTCCCGTAGCAGCGAGGACGCCGCCGGGCTCGTCCTCGCCCCCGGCTTCGTCGACCCGCACACGCACTACGACGCCCAGCTCTTCTGGGACCCGTACGCGACCCCGTCCCTGAACCACGGGGTCACCACGGTCGCGGGCGGCAACTGCGGCTTCACCCTCGCCCCGCTCAACGCCGCGCGACCCGAGGACGCCGACTACACGCGTCGCATGATGTCCAAGGTCGAGGGCATGTCCCTGGTCGCGCTTGAGGAGGGTGCGCCCTGGAACTGGCACACCTTCGGGGAGTACCTGGACGCCCTGGAGGGGCGGATCGCCGTCAACGCGGGCTTCATGGTGGGGCACTGCGCGCTGCGGCGGTATGTGATGGGGCCGGACGCGGTGGGCGGGCAGCCCACCGAGGAGCAGTTGTCGCAGATGCTCGCCCTCTTCCACCAGGCGATGGACGCCGGAGCGTGGGGCCTGTCCACCACCCAGTCCTCCACGCACTCCGACGGTGCCGGGAAGCCGGTCGCCTCCCGGCACGCGAAACCCGCCGAGCTGCTGGCTCTGTCGAAGGCGGTGGGGGAGCACGAGGGCACCCAGATCGAGGCGATCGTGGCCGGCTGTCTCGACCAGTTCAGCGACGCCGAGATCGATCTGTTCGTGGAGATGAGCACGGCGGCGGGCCGCCCGCTCAACTGGAACGTCCTGACCATCGACGCCGCCGTCCCCGAGCGCGTTCCCCGGCAGCTGGAGGCCAGCGAGCGCGCCCGCAAGGCCGGCGGCCGCGTCGTCGCGCTCACCATGCCGATCCTCACGCCGATGAACATGTCGCTCGGCACCTTCTGCGCGCTGAACCTGATCCCCGGCTGGGGGCCGATCCTGGGACTGCCCGTGCCCGAGCGGATCGCTCGGTTGCGCGATCCGGACGTGCGGGCCGAGATGCTGCGGCGCGCGGACTCCAAGGAGGCGGGCGTCTTCCGGCGGCTCGCCAACTTCGGGCGGTACGTCATCGGGGACACGTACAGCGCGGCGAACGAAGGCCTGACCGGCCGGGTCGTGAACGACATCGCGGCCGAGCGCGGCCAGGAGCCGTTCGAGTGCCTGGTGGAGATCTGCGCGAAGGACGACCTGCGTACGGTCCTGTGGCCCATGCCCACCGACAACGACCCCGACTCATGGGCGCTGCGCGCCGAGACCTGGCAGCACCAGGACGTCATGCTCGGCGGCTCCGACGCGGGCGCCCATCTGGACCGCATGTGCGGAGCCCCGTACACCACCCGTTTCATCGGCGACTGCCTGCGCGGACGCAAGCTGGTGACGCTGGAGCGGGCCGTGCAGATGCTCACGGACGATCCGGCGCGGCTGTTCGGGCTGCGCGAGCGCGGACGTATCGAGGTGGGGTGGCATGCGGACCTCGTGCTCTTCGACCCGGAACGGATCGACGCCGGGAAGGCCACCTTGGTGCACGACCTGCCGGGAGACAGTCCGCGTCTCGACTCGAAGGCGATCGGGGTGAGCGCCGTGTGGGTCAACGGGGTCGAGGCGATACGGCGGGATGTGGTGACGGGGGCGGTGCCCGGGAAGGTGCTGCGCTCCGGACGGGACACGCGGACGGTGAGCACCAAGTGAGCGATGACGAGCAGCGGTTGTTCATCGGCGGGTCGTGGGTCGCGCCCGACCACGGGTACTACGAGGTGATCGACCCGGCGACCGAGGGCGTCGTCGGGCGGGCGCCGGAAGCCTCACGGGAGCAGGTGCACGCGGCCGCGGCCGCGGCCCGCGAGGCCTTCGAGGCGTGGTCGCGCACGCCCGCCGAAGAGCGCGCCGCCGTCCTCGGCCGGGCGGCGGACATCATCCAGCGCAACTTCGTCCCGTACGCCGAACTCGCCCAGGCGGAGAGCGGCGCGACGACGGGGACGGCGCGCGGAATGCAGGTGGGCGTCGGGGTGGCCCGCTTCCGGCGCTACGCGAAGGCCGAGCCCGTCGAGCAGCCGCTGCCACCGCAGATCAACGAGGCCGGGCCGTTCGGCAAGGCGGCCGTGATGGGCGCGCTGGCCGTACGCCAGCCCGTCGGCGTCGTCACCTGCATCACCTCGTACAACAACCCCTGGGCGAACCCGGCCGGCAAGATCGCCCCCGCGCTGGCGATGGGCAACACGGTGGTGGTGAAGCCGGCCCCGCAGGACCCGCTGTCCGTGTACCGCATGGCGGAGGCGCTGGAGGCGGCGGGCGCGCCGCCGGGGGTGGTCAACGTGGTGAGCGGCTCGCGCCCGGAGGTGGGGGAGGCGGCGGTGGACTGTGCCGACGTGGACATGGTGAGCTTCACCGGGTCCACCGCCGTCGGGCAGCGGATCGCCGAGGTGTGCGGCCGGGGGATGAAACGGCAACTGATGGAGCTGGGCGGCAAGGGCGCGGCGGTCGTCTTCGACGACGCCGACCTGGAGTCGGCGGTGTCGGGGATCGGCACGACGTTCTCGTTCTACAGCGGGCAGATCTGTACGGCGCCGACACGGGTACTGGTGCAGCGGGGTGTGCACGACCGCCTGGTGGAGCAACTCGCGGCGTACGCCGGGTACATGAAGGTGGGCGATCCGCGGGAGCAGGGGACGGTGGTCGGCCCCGTCATCTCCTCCGCCCACCGGGACCGCGTCGAGTCGTACATCGAGCTGGGCCGGAAGGAAGGGGCGCGGGTCGTCACGGGCGGCCAACGCCCCGCTCTCGAACGCGGCTTCTACGTCGCCCCTGCCCTGCTCGCCGACTGCACCCCCGACATGCGGGTGGTCCGTGAGGAGATCTTCGGCCCGGTCGTCGTGGTCGTCCCCTTCGAGGACGAGGAGGAGGCCGTCGCCCTCGCGAACGACAGCGACTACGGCCTGATCGACTACGTCTGGTCCGGCGACGTCGCCCGGGCCTTCCGCGTCGCCCGTCGCCTCCGGGCCGGCGGCGTGGGCGTGAACACCGTCGGCCGCAACATGGAGGCCCCCTTCGGCGGCTTCAAGAAGAGCGGCGTGGGCAGGGACGTGGGGTCGTACGCGTTGCACGCGTACAGCGAGGTGCAGGCGATCGTCTGGCCTGGGTGAGGCTGGGGCTCCGCCCCGGACCCCGGTCGCGCAGTTCCCCGCGCCCCTGAAAAGGGGCGCGGGAACTGCGCAATCGTTTGGCGGGGGGTCTGGGGGCGCAGCCCCCAGATACGGGAATGGGCAGGGGCGGAGGGGGCGAAGAAACTCAGTCCTCCAAGTCCACCCGCACCGTCAGCAACCGACCCCCCACCGCCCGGACAGCCGCACTGTTCATCCGGGGCAGCGTCTTCAGACGGGCCCGGGGATCGTCGTCCGGGAGAAGGTGGGCCGTGCCGCTGTGCCAGCGGCCCCTGATCCGGACGCGAACCCGCGCGTCCGCGCGGATGTTGCGCACGTACTGGGACCTCTCCCCGTACTCGGAGACCAGCCAGAAGGAGTCGCCGACGCGACGGCCGCCCACCGGGGTACGGCGGGGCAGGCCGGACTTCCGGCCCGTGGTCTCCAGCACGGTCTGAATCGGCAGACGGCGCAGAACCGGGTTGCCGACGCGCCGCTGGAACGGCGTGACGATCCGGTACTTGAGCTCGGCGTAGCGCGTCATGTGGGGGCCGCCTCTCCTGTTCGTCGCCAATGAAATTACACGGGGCCGGTGGGGCGGGCGTAGCGATGTTACGGCCGGGGGTAGCGTCGCTACCGCATCGGTGTTAGCGTTGCTTCTGTCGGGGAGCGAATCATCGCTACCCCAGCAGCGACAAGGAGCAACGCCATGAGCGAGCAGTACGAGCCGTCGAGCACCTCCCCCCGCGTGGCCGTCGTCACCGGCGGATCCCGCGGCATCGGCCGGGAAACCGCCGAGCGACTGGCCGCCGACGGTTACGCCGTCGTCGTGAACTACGCGGGCAACGAGGCCGAGGCCGACAAGGCCGTCGCCGCGATCACCGAGGCCGGCGGCCGGGCGATCGCCGTCCGCGCCGACGTGGCCGACGAGACCGAGGTGGCCGCCCTCTTCGAGGCGGCCGAGTCCGCGTACGGCGGGGTCGACGTCCTCGTGCACGCGGCGGGCGTCATGACCCTCGCACCGCTCGTCGACCTCGACCTCGACGCCCTCGACCGGATGCACCGCACCAACATCCGCGGCACGTTCGTCGTCGACCAGCAGGCCGCGCGCCGGCTGCGGGCGGGCGGCGCGATCATCAACTTCTCCAGCTCCGTGCTGGCGCTGGCCATCCCCGGCTACAGCGCGTACGCCGCCACGAAGGGCGCCGTCGAGGCCATGACGCTGATCCTGGCCCGCGAGCTGCGCGGCCGGGACGTCACCGTCAACGCCGTGGCCCCCGGGCCGACCGCCACCGCCCTGTTCCTGGACGGCAAGGACGAGGAGACCATCGCGCGGATGGCCGCCCAGTCGCCGCTGGAGCGCCTCGGCACCCCCGAGGACATCGCCGGGGTCGTCGCCTTCCTGGCGGGACCGGCCGGGCGCTGGGTCAACGGCCAGGTGGTCCGGGCCAACGGCGGCATCGCGTAATCCCTCCGACCTTTCACCCTTGGAGTTCAACCATGTCCGTCACAGGCAAGACGATCCTCATCACCGGCGCTGGTTCCGGCTTCGGCGCCCTGTCCGCCCGCGCACTCGCCCGCGCCGGACACACGGTCTACGCGGCGATGCGTGACACGGCGGGCCGCAACGCGAGCCGTGTCACGGAGGCCGAGGCGTATGCCGCAGAGCACCAAGTGGATCTGCGTACGGTCGAACTGGACGTCCTCTCCCAGGAGTCGGCGAACGCCGCCGTCGACACCGTGCTGGCGCAGACCGGCTCGCTGGACGTCGTCGTCCACAACGCGGGCCACATGGTGACCGGCCCGACCGAGGCCTTCACCCCCGAGGAACTGGCCGCGGTGTACGACACCAACGTGCTCGGCACCCAGCGCGTCAACCGGGCCGCGCTGCCGCACCTGCGCGCACAGGGGCACGGGCTGGTGCTGTGGGTCGGCTCCACGTCCAGCAGGGGCGGCACCCCGCCGTATCTCGCGCCGTACTTCGCCGCCAAGGCCGCGATGGACGCGCTCGCCGTGTCGTACGCCGCCGAGCTGGCCCGCTTCGGCATCGAGACGACCATCGTGGTGCCGGGCGCCTTCACCTCCGGCACGAACCACTTCGCCACGGGCGGTCACCCCTCCGAGCAGACCGTGATCCCGGCGTACGAGGAGCGCTACGCGGGCCTCATGGACCAGGTCGCCCAGCGCCTGGCCGCCCTCGCGCCCGCTGACGCGGACGTGTCCCAGGTGGCCGACGCGATCGTCGAGGTCGTCGGCACTCCGCACGGAAAGCGGCCCTTCCGGGTCCACGTCGACCCGTCGAACGACGGTTCCGAGGAGGTCAGCCGGGTCGCGGACCGCATCCGGGCGGAGTTCCTGACGAGGATCGGCCTGGAGGACCTCCTCGCCCCGCACGAGACGGCCGTATGACCAGCCTTGCGACCAGGCGCACGACCAGCCGTACGACCTCGGATAGCGTCGCTCCCGTGAGTACGAAAGCGCGCATTCTCGAAGTGGCGGCCGCCCTGGTCGCGGAGTCCCCGAACGGGGACGTCTCGACCCGGGCGGTCTGCGAGGCCGCCGGGGTCGGCGCCCCGGCGCTCTACCGCCACTTCGGGGACAAGGAGGGCCTGCTGTCGGCGGTCGTCGACCACGGGTGGGAGAAGTACCTGGCGACCAAGCGCGAACGCCGCCCCGGTACCGACCCGGTCCAGGATCTGCGCGACGGCTGGGACACCCACACCGAGTTCGCACTCCAGAACCCGAACCTCTACCGCCTCATGAACTCCCCGGCCATGCGTACGCCGCCGGCCGCGGCCCTGGAGTCCCACGAGATTCTCACCGCGGACCTTCGCCGAGCCGCCGAACAGGGCAAGGTGCGCCTCGCCCCGGAGCTGGCCGCCCAGATCATCATGTCCGCCAATGTCGGCGTCGCCCTGATGCTGGTCTCCCGCCCGGCGACCTTCACCGACCGCACGGTCTCCCGCCGGGTACGGGACGCGGTGCACACGGTGGTCTTCACCCCGGACGTGACGCAATCCCGTACGCCGTCCCCGACCACCCCGGCCGAGAGCGGCGTCCCCGCCACCGCGACCCGCCTGGGCGCCCTCCTCCGGCAGACCCCGAACCCGGCCTTCACCCCGGCCGAGGGCGCCCTGCTCTCCGAGTGGCTGGACCGCCTCTCGAACGCGCCGCCCGAGTAGGGCCGGAGGTGAGAGATCCCCGGGTGCGCCTGCGGCACCCGGGGATGTACACGTGCCGGACCTACGGGTGCAGCACCACCTTTGTGTAGCCCTCGATCCGCTTGTCGAACTTGTCGTAGGCCGACGGGGCCTGATCCAGGGGCAGTTCGTGGGAGACGACGAAGCTGGGCTTTGCCCTGCCCTCGATGATCATGTCTCGCAGGTACCGGTTGTAGCGCTTCACGTTGCACTGCCCGGTGCCCATCCGCAGGCCCTTCTCGAAGAGCCTGCCGACCGCGACGGAGAGCATGCCGTGTTTGGCCTGATCGTCCGGGCCTCCGGGGTCGGACGGGACATAGAGGCCTGGCACGCCGAGCGCTCCGGTGGCTCGGACCGTGCCGACGAGCGAGTTCAGGACGGTCGCCGGTTCCTCTTGGTCCGTGCCGCGCGCCATCGCCTGATAGCCGACGGCGTCAACGCCCTTGTCCGTGCCGATGCCCTCGGTCTGCTCCTTGATCTGCTCGATCGGGTCGCCTTCGGCGAAGTTGATCGGAACCGCGCCTATCTCCTCGGCCTTCTGCAGCCGCTCGGGGACCCGGTCCACGACGAACACCTTCTTCGCGCCGCGGATCAGAGCCGAGTAGGCGGCCATGAGACCAACGGGCCCACCGCCGTACACCGCGACGCTCTCCCCGGGCCGGACCTGGGCGAGTTCGCAGCCGTGGTAGCCGGTGGGGAAGATGTCGGCGAGCAATATGAAATCGCTCTCGTGCTCGTTTCCCTGCGGCAGTTTCAGGCAGTTGAAGTCGGCGTAGGGAACGCGCAGATATTCGGCCTGGCCGCCCTTCCAGGGCCCCATGGCGACATATCCGTAAGCTCCGCCCGCGAAACCGGGATTGACGGTCTGGCAGAATCCGGTGAATCCCTCGACACAGTTGGTGCAGAACCCGCAGGCGACGTTGAAGGGTATGACGACGCGGTCGCCCTCCTTGAGCGCGGTGACGCCCTGGCCGAGTTCCTCGATGATTCCCATGTTCTCGTGTCCGAAGACAATGCCGGGCTCAGCGGCGGTGCGGCCCTCATACATGTGCAGATCGGAGCCGCATATGGCGGTGGAGGTGATCCGTACGATCACATCGTTCGGATGCTGGATGCTCGGCTTTTCAACGTCTTCGACCGCAACGGTGAACGGTCCTTTGTAAACGACGGCCTTCATGATCGCGACCTCCGCTCGGTGACGCGTGTGTCCATGTGCCACGCGCCCGCCCCGCTTTTTGCCGCGTGACCTATCTCTCATGATTCTCCGGCCTGCTCGATAGGACAACCCGGTAATATCTGAATGAATAATCAACTGCCGCCGTACCGAGAAAACAATGGAGAGGGAGGACGAGACGTGTCAGCACAGCGACTGGGAACCCTGCTTGTCCCCGTACCAGGGCTCTCCGGCACCACCTACCCGCCAGGGACGACCGTGACCGTCCGCGGTCGAGGCGCGACTGTCGACGCCTTCATCAACGGCGACTGGCTTCCTTTGTCGTGGTGGGAATTCTCCGACGGCCTCCGCGAGGACATCGCCGACCGCTGACACCTCCTGCGCCACCCACGGCTCCGCACCGGACGCCGTGCGTTGTCACTCCCTGCCCGGGCCTGCGCACGCTGGAAGCCTGAGCCGCCGCCCATCCTCCGCAGCCGCTCGGCCGGCCCGGGGCCCCCTCACCCGTGGCTCCCGTAGCCACTTCCGGACCGGCTCGACCGCGGCTGCTTCTGAGTGTTACTCCTGCTCCCCGGGCGCCCCCAGGAAAACCGGATTCGTGAACGCCGCCATCGCTCCCGGCAACGGGCCCACCGCCACCTCGTGGCGCAGTTCCGCCCGCACGTACGCCGCGTACGCCGCCGTCGTCTGCCACTCGGCCGTGCCGGAGCCGGAGACCGGCAGGGGCGCGCTGGTGAAGAGCACGCCCTGATCGGTGACGAAACGGATCGTGCAGCGGGGAGCGCCGGTGGCCTCCAGGCGGATGGTGACCGGGGTGTCCTTGTCCACGTGGAGGCGTTCGCCGATGCCCGCGTGTTCGCCCTTGGGGCCGGATGCCGTGAAGGTGAGGGAGACCAGCTTCGACTCGGCCACGTAGGAGCGGCCGGCGCGGATGCCGGCCTGGATGGCCTCGCGGGTCAGGTCGTCGGCGAGGACGACCGTCTGGGGGGTGCCGATCGGGTCGGGGTCGCGGTGGGCGTCGCTGTTGCCCATCGCCGGGATCCAGTCGCGGCCGGAGCGCACGGCGGCGACCAGCGTGTTGTCCCACTCGGCGAGGGACACCTCGTCGTCGGGGGTGAACGGGCCGTTCCACACCTCGACCGCGTCCGCCTCCCCGAAGCCGAACTTCCAGCCGCAGCCGATGCAGGTGGCGTGCGGATGGGCGGGGACGACCAGGCCCCCGGCGCGGCGGATCTGGCGCGCGTACTTGCCGAAGCGGTTGTCGCGGGCCCGGTAGCGCCAGTCGACGAAGGTGCCCGGGTCCGTGCCGAGGGCCAGGACGTGGCCGTTCCTCGTCGTGACCTCCTCGCCGAGCATGATCAGGAGGTCGTCGCCCGCCTGGTCCGCCCAATGCGCGTGCGAGGAGTGGGTGTTGTGCTCGGACGTGTTGATGAAGTCCAGCCCTGCCGCGCGGGCCAGCGCCGCGATCTCGGCGGGGGTGCGGCGGCCGTCCGAGTACCAGGAGTGCAGATGGCAGTCGCCGCGGTACCAGTCGCGGCCGCGGCCCTTGGCCCTCGAGGGCGGGTACGTCGGCTGCGCGACGACACCGGGCTCCCCGTACGTGAGCGTGATCGTGACCTCGTACGGCAGTCCCTGCGGCGCCACCGTGTACGGGCCCAGCGCGATGTGCCAGGTGCCGGGGCGAATGGGGCCGGGGATGTAGCCGGGGGTCGCGTCGTCGCCGCGGAGGAAGAACTCCGTGCGCGCCCCGCCCGACCAGCCGCGGAAGCCCCGGCCGCCCAGCTCGGTGCCGCGCTCGTCGAAGATGCCGATGTCGAGGGCGTTGCCCATGGTGCCGGCCGGCACGGACGGCTTCTCGTAGGTGTAGGCGACCTTGATCTCCCGTACGCCGTGCGGGACTTCGACCGGGAGGTACACGAAGTCCGGCGACCCGATGGGAAGAGTGCCGCGTACCGTCTTCGTCTCTTGGTTGCTTGCCGCTTCGGCTGCGGGGCCGTTGGAGAAGCTCACGCTTCCCAACGTAAGCGCGGCGGCGGCACCCGTCACGATCAGGGCGCGTCTGGCCATCCCGTTTCCGTGGTCGTCCTCGCACATGCTGCTGCTCCCAGGTGTCGAGCGTGACAGTGACATGACATGGTGGGCGGAGGGTGTGACACGTACAACCCTGGTATTCGGCCGTGAACGCCGGTGCACGGGAAGGGAATCGGCGGCTTGCGCGGAACCGGCGGCTTGCACGGGACCGGCGGCCGCGGCTTGCGCTGAACCTGCTGCTGCGGCTTGTGCGGAGGCCCGACTGCTGTCACCCCCCGCGACGCTCCGCCGGACCCGCTCGCCCGGTTCCAGTACCACCCTGTAACGATCCGCCGCGCGCGAGGAATACGCCCAGGCCTGTAACGCCTGATCAACGCGATCGTATGCTCGAAGGATGACGACTTCCGCGACTCCCGGAACCGGGCCGACGGCGAACTCCATGCGACGCGCGCTCAAGCGTGCGCGGGACGGCGTCGCACTCGACGTCACCGAGGCGGCGGTGCTGTTGCGGGCGCGCGGCGCGGACCTCGACGACCTGGCCGCGTCCGCGGCCCGGGTGCGGGACGCGGGGCTCGAGGCGGCGGGCCGCCCCGGCGTCATCACGTACTCGAAGAGCGTCTTCATCCCGCTGACCCGGCTGTGCCGGGACAAATGCCACTACTGCACCTTCGTCACCGTGCCCGGCAAGCTGCGCCGGGCGGGCCACGGGATGTTCATGTCCTCCGACGAGGTCCTCGACGTCGCACGCCGGGGCGCCGAACTCGGCTGCAAGGAAGCCCTGATCACGCTCGGCGACAAGCCGGAGGACCGCTGGCCCGAGGCCCGCGAGTGGCTGGACGCGCACGGGTACGACGACACGATCGCGTACGTACGGGCGATTTCGATCCGCATTCTGGAGGAGACCGGGCTGCTTCCGCACCTCAACCCCGGGGTGATGTCGTGGACCGACTTCCAGCGGCTCAAGCCCGTCGCGCCCAGCATGGGCATGATGCTGGAGACCACGGCCACCCGGCTGTGGTCCGAGCCGGGCGGGCCGCACTACGGCTCGCCCGACAAGGAACCGGCGGTGCGGCTGCGCGTACTGGAGGACGCGGGCCGTTCCTCCGTCCCGTTCACCAGCGGCCTGCTGATCGGGATCGGCGAGACCTACGAGGAGCGCGCCGAGTCCCTCTTCGCGCTCCGCCGTGTGTCGCGGTCGTACCACGGCATCCAGGAACTCATCATCCAGAACTTCCGCGCCAAGCCGGACACCGCGATGCGCGGCATGCCGGACGCGGAGCTCGACGAGCTGGTTGCCACGGTCGCGGTGGCTCGGCACATCATGGGCCCGGCGGCCTGCCTCCAGGCGCCGCCGAATCTCGTCGACAGCGAGTACGGGCGGCTGATCGGCGCGGGGATCGACGACTGGGGCGGGGTCTCGCCGCTGACCATCGACCACGTGAACCCGGAACGTCCCTGGCCGCAGATCGAGCTGCTCACCGCGGAGTCGGCCGCTGCGGGCTTCGCGCTGCGCGAACGGCTCTGCGTCTACCCCGAGTTCGTGCAGCGCGGCGAGCCCTGGCTGGACCCGCGGCTGCTGCCGCACGTCCGCGCGCTGGCAGACCCGGAGACGGGCCTGGCCCGCGAGGACGCGGTGGTCGAGGGACATCCGTGGCAGGAGCCGGAAGAGGCCTTCACCTCCTCCGGACGCACCGACCTGCACGTGTCGATCGACACCGAGGGACGCACCGGCGACCGCCGGGACGACTTCGACGTCGTCTACGGCGACTGGCAGGCGCTCCGCGAGGCCGCGGCGCCCGGGATGGTGCCCTCCCGCATCGACACCGACGTACGCGCGGCGCTCGCGACGGCCGCCGACGACCCGACGCGGCTGACCGACGACGAGGCGCTCGCGCTGCTGCACGCCGACGGCCCGGCGCTCGACGCGCTCTGCCGGATCGCGGACGACGTCCGCAAGTCGGCGGTCGGCGACGACGTCACGTACATCGTCACGCGGAACATCAACTTCACGAACGTCTGCTACACCGGCTGCCGTTTCTGCGCCTTCGCCCAGCGCCGCACCGACGCGGACGCCTACACGCTGTCGCTGGAGCAGGTGGCGGACCGTGCCGCCCAGGCCTGGGACGTCGGCGCGGTCGAGGTCTGCATGCAGGGCGGCATCCACCCCGACCTGCCCGGCACGGCCTACTTCGACATCGCCAAGGCGGTGAAGGAGCGCGTTCCCGGCATGCACGTGCACGCCTTCTCCCCGATGGAGGTGGTGAACGGCGCCACCCGCACCGGCCTGTCGATCCGCGAGTGGCTGACCGCCGCGAAGGAGGCCGGACTGGACACGATCCCCGGCACGGCGGCGGAGATCCTCGACGACGAGGTGCGCTGGGTCCTGACGAAGGGCAAGCTGCCCGCGGCCACGTGGATCGAGGTCGTCACGACCGCCCACGAACTGGGCATCCGCTCCTCCTCCACCATGATGTACGGCCATGTGGACCAGCCCCGCCACTGGCTCGGCCACTTCCGCACGCTCTCCCGCATCCAGCAGCGGACCGGCGGCTTCACCGAGTTCGTGACCCTCCCCTTCATCCACACCAACGCCCCGGTCTACCTGGCCGGCATCGCCCGCCCCGGCCCGACGACCCGCGACAACCGCGCGGTCGTGGCGATGGCCCGCCTCCTCCTGCACCCGCACATCCCCAACATCCAGACCAGCTGGGTGAAGCTGGGGACCGAGGGCGCGGCGGAGATGCTCCGCTCGGGCGCGAACGACCTGGGCGGCACCCTGATGGAGGAGACCATCTCCCGCATGGCGGGGTCGTCGTACGGCTCCTACAAGTCGGTCAAGGACCTGATCGCGGTGGCTGAGGCGGCGGGGCGTCCGGCGAAGCCGCGGACGACCTTGTACGGGGAGGTGCCGGAGGAGCGGCAGCGGGCGGCGGCCGCTTCCGACGGTCATCTGCCGGAGCTGTTGCCGGTGCTCGAGTGAGGGACGGCGGCACGACGGCGGCCCTGGTCAAGCAGCCGAGCCGGTCTGTCCGAACGGCAGGTGGACGACCAGCAGCACGACCCCGCTCAGCAGGAACACCCGGGTCGCCGCCTCCAGCCCGGTCCAGTCCTGCGACTGCCACATCGCGAACCACTCGCCGCCGATCGCGATGAACCCGGCGCCGAACAGCAGCATGACCATCAGCAGGCCGTAGGTGGAGATCCGGCGGGCGCGGGGGTGGTCGTGACGGGCCCAGAGCCAGGTCCCGTAGATGAGGACGAGGGCGGCGACGGTCTCCCAGACGATGATGGCGATGTACGCCGCGTCCTGAAGGCCCTTGCTGGTGACGGCCCGCCACATCAGGTCGTCGTCCTTGAAGGTCGTGTCCATCGCCAGGACATGCCGCACGAACTGCTGGTTGGTGCCGAAGTCCGTGATGTTCCCGAAGGCGACGAGGGCGATGTAGAGGGCGACGGTGCCGGTGAGGAGGGTGGCGGTGAGGGGGAGGGCGCGCGTGGTGGGGGTGGCCATGCCGGTCTCTTTCCCCGCGCTGTCCGGTACAGCCCGCGCACATTCGGCCAGAATGAAGACCAGAATGAAGACGCGCGAGGTCTGAGGCGGGCGGACGAGGGGACGTACGGGTGGCGCAGGCGCGGCCGTCGATGCAGGAGCTGATCCGGCAGCGCAGGCGTGCCGGGTTCGTGGGCCGGGGTTCGGAACGGGCCGCGTTCCGGGCGAACTTCGACCTCCGGCCGGAGGACGAGCGGCACCGGTTCCTGTTCCATGTGCACGGCAATGCAGGGGTCGGAAAGACCTTCCTCGTAAGGGAGTTGGAGCAGCTCGCGCGGGAACGCGGGGCGCTCACCGCGTACGTCGACGAGGGCGTGGGCAGTGTGCCCGAGGCGATGGCGGCGGTGAGCGCGCAGTTCGCCCGGCAGGGGCACCGGTTCAAGGAGCTGGACCGGCTGCTGGCCGCGCATCGGGAGCGGCGCCACGAGGCGGAGTCGGCGGTCGTGGAGACGCTGGAGCCGCAGCCGTCACCGGCCGGCATCATCGCAGCCCGGGCCAGTCTGGTCGGGCTGGGTCTGGTGCCTGTCGTCGGCCCGTTCGCGGGGGCTCTGGACGCGGCCCAACTCGCGCACGGCGCCGACCGGTTGCGGGCCGGGCTCACCGCCCGCTTCCGCAACCAGGACGACGTACAGCTCGTCCTGTCGCCCGAGCGCGTGCTCACTCCGGTGCTGCTCGGCGAGTTGGCGAAGGCCGCCGATGACGCCCCCTGGCTCGTGTTGTTCTTCGACACGTACGAGCGGACCGGCCCGTTCCTCGACGGCTGGCTGCACGAGGTGATGACGACGGACCGGCACGGCGCGCTGCCCGCGAACGTCGTGGTCGTCACGGCCGGGCAGCGGCCCTTCGACACCGCCCGCTGGGGCGGCTTCCCGGACTTCGTGACGGACGTACCCCTGGAGCCCTTCACGGAGGCCGAAGCGCGGGGGCTGCTCGCCGACAGGGGCGTGGTGGCGGAGCCGGTCGTCGAGGAGGTGCTGCGGCTCACCGGCGGGCTCCCCGTCCTCGTGTCGACGCTCGCCGAGTCCCGGCCCGGCGACCCCGACGACGTCGGAGACCCGAGCGCGACGGCCGTGGAACGCTTCCTCAAGTGGGAGCAGGACCCGGTAAGGCGGTCCGCCGCGCTGGCCTGCGCCCTGCCCCGCCGCCTGGACGCGGACGTCTTCCGGGCCGCCGTGGACTGCCCGGACGACGAGGCCGACGCCCTGTTCGCCTGGCTGCGCGGGCTGCCCTTCGTCAGCGACCGCGGCGACCGCGTCCAGTACCACGACGTCGTACGGGCCCCGATGCTGCGCCTGCAACGCCGACGCTCCCCACGCGGCTGGACCGAACGGCACACCCGCCTCGCGGAGACCTTCGCCGGGTGGCGGACGGAGGCCGGAGCGGGCCTGGCCGAGGACGAGTTGTGGGGCGACGAGCAGTGGCGCGAGCTGCGGCTCGCGGAGGCGTATCACCTGCTGTGCGCGAGGGAGCGGAACGCGCTGCCCACCGTCCTGCGCGATGTCGTCGACGCCTGTGGCGAGGGCGTTGCCGTGGCCCGGCGGTGGGCCCGGGTGCTCGTCGAGGCGGGCGCGGACACGGACGCGGGGACCGTGGAGAAGTGGGGGCGCGACCTGCTGGAGGAGCTGGAGGACGGCGCCCACGAGACGCTCGCGCTGCTGCTGAACCGGGGCGGGCTGGACGCACGCGGCCAGGCCGTCGCCCGGATGCTGCGCGGGCTCGGCCATCGTGTGGACCGCGACTTCGAGCGGGCACTCGTCGAGTACGAGGCGGCCCTCGCGCTCGACCCGGAACTGGAGCGCGCGTACTACGGTCGCGGTGTCACGCGCGCCGAACAGCGCGACTACGAGGGCGCCATCGCCGACCTGGACCGCGCGGACGCACTCAGTCCGGGCAAGGCGCGGATCCTGTTCGTCCGCGGTGACTACCACCGGATCGCGGGCCACTACGAGCAGGCCATCGACGACCTGGACCGCGCCGTCGCGATCGACCCCGAACTCGCGGGCGCCTGGGCCTCCCGGGGCGTCACCCGGCACAGCATGGGCCGCACCGGCGCCGCCCTCGCCGACCTCGACCGGGCGCTCGAACTCGACCCGGGACACATCTGGGCGCTCGTGCGGCGCGCCCGGGTGCGGCGTTCGCGGGGTGAGCACGACGAGCAGATCGCCGATCTGCACACGGCGGTCGAGCTGGCCCCGGACCTGGCCTGGGTGGCCTGCGAGCGGGGCGACGCGCTGCGGGGCGCGGGTCGGGACGAGGAAGCTCTCGTCGACTACGACCGGGCGCTCGCGCTCAACGACGCGTACGCGTCGGCGTACGCGAGCCGCGGCGTCTCCCGCACCAGGCTCGGCCGCCACGAGGAGGCGCTCGCGGATCTGGACCGCGCCCTGGAGCTCTACCCCTCCTACGCGTGGGCGCTCGTCCAGCGGTCCGCGGTGCACCGCGGGCTCGCCGTCTACGAGCGGTCGTACGCCGATGCCGAGCGAGCCGCGGAGCTGTGGCCCGACAACGCGTGGGTGCTGTGGAACCGGGGGGAGGCGCTGCGCTGTCTCGGCCGCTTCGAGGAAGCCCGCACCGATCTGGACCGGGCGCTCGAACTCGACCCGGACAACGCGTGGACGAACGGCTGCCGGGGCGCCGTCCTGCACGAACTGGGCCTGTTCCGCGAGGCGTTGGCCGACCTGAACCGGGCCGTCGCCCTCGATCCGGACGGGAGTTGGTACCGGATGCGGCGGATCATCACCCTGCTGGCGGTGGGCCGCCCGGAGGATGGCCTGGCCGGTCTGGAGCACTACGTCGGGAGAGGGGACGAGGCCGACGACCTGGCCTGGGCGCATCACACGCTCGCCCAGGTCCATCTGCTGTACGGCCGTGCCGCGGAGGCGAAGGACGCGCTGACCGCCGCCTTCGCACACGGTCTCGAAGAGCCAGCCGGGCTGGATGAGTTGGCGCGGGCGGAGCGCAAGTCCGGGGAGTGGGCGAAGGCGCGGCGCACGGCCGAGCGGATGCGCGCGCGGCACGCGGCGGGCGGCGCGTTCTGTCTTGCGATGACGGTCGGCGGCGACGAAGGGGCGGCAGCCGCCCGGCCGCTGTGGCAGGCGGCCGCCGGGCCGGCCTCCGGCTGGGATCTGACCAGCGGTGCCTCCGACTTCCTGTACGCCGTGATCGACGCGGGCCTGGCGGACTGGCCCGCCCTCGACGACCGCCTCACCCGGCTGCTCTCCGAGCCCCGCGAGTGGGTCGACATGGCCTGGCTGGCCGATTTGCTCGGCGAACTCATGGAGAGTCCCGGCACGGACCGGGTCAGCCTCGGGCCCCGGCTGGAGCGGGTGAGGGAGGCACGGGACGCCATCCGGGCGCGATACGCGGAGTGACACGGGAGGGGAAGCGGCATGACCGGAAGGGGCGACTGAACGATGTTAAGAAGTGATCTGTTGGGATCTGGTGGGTCACATTTCGCATACCGATCCGGTCCCTGAACCGACCATTCCCGTTCGATTACAGTGCTGAGCTGTCGGACGTACGGACGGTTCCTGGGGAGGTCTCGGTGGGTGCGACAGCCGGTGCCGTCTGGGGCCGTGCCGAACAGCAGGACTTCCGGAGCAGGGTGCGCGGGACGCTGCTGGGCGCGGCCGTCGGCGACGCCCTGGGCACGCCGGCCGACGGGCTCGGCCTGGCGGAGATCCGGGAGGCGTACGGCGCGGAGGGCCTCACCGATCTGGCCTTCGGACACGGCAGACGCGGCGCCGTCACGCATCTCACTCAGCTCACGCTGTTCAGCGTCGACGGACTGATCCGCGCCCAGGTGCGCCGCGACACCGGCGCCTGGCATCCGCCGACCGACCTGCACCGGGCCTACCGCCGCTGGGCGGCCACCCAGAGCGACTGGGGGCCCGACGAGCGCCGCAAGGACGACGGCTGGCTGGCCCGCGAGGAGTGGCTGTACGCCCGCCGCGACCCGGCCCGCTCCTGTCTGCTCGGCTTCGGCGACGAGACGATGGGCACGCTGGACGCGCCCAAGAACCCCGGCGAGCTCGGGCCCGAGGCAGCCGCCCGCTCCGCGCCCTTCGGGCTGCTCGTCGGCTGGGAGCCGCAGCTCGTGGTGCAGCTCGCCGTCGAGTGCGCCGCGCAGACGCACGGGCACCCCACGGCGTATCTGTCGGCGGGCGCGTACGCCGTGATCGTGCACGCGCTGGCCCGCGGCGAGAGCCTCGACGCGGCCGTGCAGCGGGCCCTCGCGATGCTCGCCGCGCGGCCGGGGCACGAGCCCGTCACCGACGCGCTCCAGCACGCTCTGGGCGCCGTACGGCAGGGGCTGCCGTCGCCCGGGCGGGTCGAGGAGCTCGCCGGGGACGGTACGGCGGCGGGGCTGCTCGCGGTCGCGGTGTACTGCGCGCTGGTCGGCGAGGACATCCGGCACGGGTTGCGCCTCGCGGTGAACCAGGGTGGGCCCTCGGGTGTGGCGGGTGCCCTCACCGGAGGGCTGCTGGGAGCCCTGCACGGCGAGACGGCCCTTCCGCCGGCCTGGCTGGCCGAGCTGGAGGGCCGTCCCACGATGCTGGTCCTCGCGGACGACTTCGCGATGGAGATGACGCAGGGGCCTGCGTTGCATGGGCCCGGGGGGTCGTCTCCCGGGTGGCTGAGCCGGTATCCGCGGGGCTGAGGCCTACGGGTTTTCCGCCCCCGCCGTCCCTGCCCATTCCCGTCCCCGGGGGGCTGCACCCCCAGCCCCCCCCCGGGTTTGTCTTTCGGGTGCGGGTGGGTGGGGGCTGGTCGCGTGGTTTCCCGCGCCCCTGACGGGGCGCGGGAAACCACTGGTCCTTTAGTCCTTGACCGGGGTCGCCACCCCGTCGCCCGCCCCCGCCGGCGCGGGAATGGCCACGGCCGCCGCCCCGTCGTCATCCGTGTTGATCTTCTCGATGATCGCGTCCCGCTCAGGCGTGTCCTCGGGCTTGAGGAAGCCGATGAGGATGTACAGGACGAGAGAGATGGCCATCGGGAGGGAGACCTGGTACTCCAGCTTCACGTCCGTGCGCTGGGAGAAGTCCAGGTTGTAGTTGACGAAGAAGAAGGCGAGCAGGCCGCAGGCCCAGCTGGTGAGGGCCGCCGTCGGGCCGGACTTACGGAACGGTCGGAGCAGGCCGAGGATGAACGGGATCGCGATCGGGCCCATCAGACCGGCCACCCACTTGATGACGACCGTGATGATGTCCTTGAACGTGGGGGAGTTGACCTGGGTCGCCACCGCCATGGAGAAGCCGAGGAAGGCGACGGTGGTGACGCGGCCCGCGATCAGCCCGGCCCGGGTGTCCCAGGCCCGCGCGGCCTTCGACAGCACCGGCATCACATCCCGCGTGAACACGGCGGCGATCGCGTTCGCGTCGGACGAGCACATGGCCATCGTGTGTGAGAAGAACCCGACGACGACCAGGCCCAACAGGCCGTGCGGAAGGAGCTGTTCGGTCATCAGGCCGTACGCGTCCGACCCGTCGGGCTTCTTCGCCGTGACGAGGAGCGGCGACAGCCACATGGGGATGAAGAGGATCACCGGCCACACGAACCACAGCCCGGCGGACAGGAACGCCGAGCGCGTCGCCTGCTTGGCGCTGCCGGTGGCCATGTAGCGCTGGGCCTGGTTCCACATGCCGCCGTTGTACTCGAAGAGTTTGATGAAGAGATACGCGATGAAGAAGACGGTGAGATACGGGCCCGCGAAGCCGTCCCCGTGACCGTCCAGCTTCGGCGAGTCGAGGGCCTTGGACAACCCGCCCTGGTCGGAGATCTTGTTCAGCGCAATGACCAGCATCGAGACACCGGCCAGCAACTGGATGACGAACTGGCCGAGTTCGGTGAGCGCGTCGGCCCACAGCCCGCCGATCGTGCAGTACACGGCCGTGATGCCACCGGTGATGATGATGCCCTGGGTGAGGGTGACCCCGGTGAACACGGTGAGCAGGGTGGCGATCGCGGCCCACTTCGCGCCGACGTCCACGATCTTCAGCAGGATGCCGGACCAGGCGAGCGCCTGCTGCGTCGGTACGTTGTAGCGGTCCTTGAGATATTCGAGCGGCGAGGCGACGTGCAGTCGCGAGCGCAGCCGGTTGAGCCGGGGCGCGAAGGCCTTGGCGCCGATGGCGACGCCGATGGCGATGGGCAGCGCCCAGGTGACGTATGACGTGATGCCGTAGGTGTACGCGATGCCGGCGTAGCCGGTGAACATCACCGCGCTGTAGCCCGACATGTGGTGCGAGATGCCGGACAGCCACCAGGGCATCTTGCCGCCCGCGGTGAAGAAGTCGCTGACGTCGTCGACACGCTTGTGGGACCAGAAGCCGATCGCTGTCATGACGCCGAAGTACGCGACCAGGACGGCCCAGTCGAGACCGTTCATGTGCCCCCTCCAGGGGTCCGCCTTGTGAACCTGCAGATACCGGACGGCACTTCGCCAGTACGTGCATGGGCGGCGCCCCCGTGCGGGAGCGGGGACTTCGGGGATTGAACCGCTGGTTCGACCGACCGGTCAAGACCTCTCGCGGTCACAGATATGAACACAGATCAGAAAGCAGAACGATTTTGCCTCTACTTTACCCGTAGGGCTGTTGTCGTGCTCGTGACGTGGAACACACGATGAGCGGGCACTTCGTCAGCAGGACATCGACACGACGATCGACACCGCGATCGCCGCGGCGATCGGCAACGATCGGCAGGACGACAGAGACGACGGGCGTACGGGATGCGGGTCCCGTGCGACTGGGAAGGGAGCCGCGACGGCCGTACCTACCGCATGAGTTCGCCGGCGTTCACGAGCAGCGACTGCCCCGTGATGGCGCGTGCCCGGTCGGACGCCAGGAACACCGCGGCGTCCGCCACATCCCCGTCCGTGGCCAGCTCGGGCAGGGCCATCCGCTCGGTGAGCCGGGCCAGTACGTCCGCCTGCGGCACGCCCTCGGTGTGCGCGGTGAACTGGACGTACGCCTCGACGGGCGGGCCCCACATCCAGCCCGGCAGCACAGTGTTGACCCGTATCCGATGCGGGCCGAGCTCCCTCGCCAGGGAGTACATCGCGCTCGTCAGGGCGCCCTTCGACGCCGCGTACGCCGCTTGCCGCACCTGGCTCGGCGCGGCCACCGACGACTGGGTGCCGATGATGACAACCGAGCCGCCGCGCGACTTGAGCGCGGGCAGGCAGGCGCGGGTCATCCGCAAGGTGCCGAGCAGGTTCACGTCGATGACCGACTGCCAGGTGGCGAAGTCGGCGTCCTGCAGGCCGCCGAAGTAGCTGTCCCAGGCGGCGACATGGACCACCGCGTCGATCCCCCCGAACCGCTCCGCCGCCAGCGCGGCCAGCGCCTCGCACTGTCCCTCGTCCGTGATGTCCGTCGCTCGGTACGCCGTGTGCGCGCCGTCCGGATCGAGTTCGGCCGCCGACTTGGCGAGATTCGCCTCCGTGCGCGCCCCGAGCACCGCGTTGCCCCCGTCGCGCACCACGGCCGCCGCGACCTGATGGCCGAGACCGGCCCCGACGCCCGACACGACGACGGTCTTGCCCGCGAGCAGTGACATCGAAAACACCCCTTTTTGTGGCTCGGTTCGCCTCCGGCGCGCCCCTGCGGCTCACTCGCCGTAGGTTGCCGTGACTCTGGCGCATTGTCTGACGGAGCGTCAGAGTATGGGCGTCCGGCGGAAGAAGGAAGGGGAACGTCATGTCGGAGGAGACCCGCAGCGAGACGTACGCCGAACTGGCCGCCCTCGGCCCGTACGGCGTCCACCCGGGCCACGCCCTGATCACCATGGTCGAACCGCACCCGGGCCACGAGTACGCGTACAACCGCTGGTACGAGGACGACCACTACTACGCCGGCGCGATGGCCATGCCCTGGATGTACGCGGGCCGTCGTTGGGTGGCGACCCGCGACCTCCAGCTCCTGCGCTACCCGGAGAAGTCGGCGGTCGCCCAGCCGGTCACCGCGGGCTGCTACATCTCCACGTACTGGGTAACCGAGGGGCGCTACGACGACCACATGAAGTGGACCGTCGGCATCAACAAGCGGCTCAACCGTGACGGCCGCGTCTACCAGGACCGTACGCATGTCTTCACGGCCTTCCAGGACCACGAGGCCACCGTCTACCGGGACGGGGCCGCCGGTCCCCGCGACTTCCACGCCCTCGACCACCCGTACGCGGGCCTGGTGGTGGAGGTCGTCGACGCGGAATCCGCCGCGCAGCGCGCCGAGTTGCTGGAGTGGCTGCGCTCCCGGCACCTGCCCAAACGGCTCGCAGGCTCACCCGCCGCCATGGTCACCGTCTTCCGGCCGACCCCCCTCCCCGGCGACCGCATGACGTACGTCAAGCAGGTCGAGGGCGTGGACACCCGGCTGACCCTGCTGTGGTTCCTGGAGGCGGATCCGCGGGAGTGCTGGGAGGAGTACTTCACGGGGCTGGACGCGGCGGTCGGCGAGTCGGGGCTGGGGAGGGTGGAGCTCGTGGCGCCGTTCATCCCCACGGTGCCGGGGACGGACCGTTACGTGGACCGGCTCAGGTAGCCGCCGGGTTCGGTATGGCCGAGCCCCCTCGGCCGGGACGGCGGGCCAGTCGAGAGGGCTCTGTACGTGACGCGTATGAAGTTGTATGTGGTCATGTGTCAGGCGGGGTCTTTAAGCGCCCCGGCTCACCTCGGCCACGAAGGCGTTCCACGCGTCCGCGGGAAAGGCCAGCGTGGGGCCGTGGGGGACCTTGGAGTCGCGTACGGCCATCGCCGCGAGCACCGGGGACTTGACCTCGACGCAGGCGCCGTTGCCGGTGGAGTAGGAAGACTTGGTCCACGTGTCGGTGGCGCCCTGCTGAATTGCCATGTTCGCTCCAGTAGCGAGTTGTTGAGTTGCTGTCACCGCACTGCTGGTTCGTCCGGAACCCGCTGCTCGGTTTGCGCCAACGTTGTTGTTCGGTGGCGTGATCGACGCTACTCGCCAACATCGGCTGACGAAGCGACTATTCACTCGACTGGATGGCATATTCCATGGGGTCTTCCGCACTGGCATGGCGAAGGTGTATTGTCCGGCACCTTCCCGGCGGGACTGCTGTCATGCGCCCCGGCGGGACCGCCGTCCCGGCCTCAGCGCGCGTACTCCTTCGCGATGTCGGCGATGAACTGACGCGACTGTTCCACGTTCAGGGCCTGCGCCCGCAGATGCTCGTACATCACGCTGTACTTCTGGACGTCGTTCGCCTTCTCCAGGTACAGGTCGCTGGTCACGCCCTCGATGTAGACCACGCTGGAGTCGGCCGCGTCGGGGAACTCGAGGATCGCGTACTGGCCGTTCAGCCCCGGGTGCGCCCCCATGTCGAAGGGGATCACCTGCACGGTGACGTGCGGCAGTTGGGACTGCTCGACGAGGTGTTCCAGCTGGTCGCGCATGAGCGAGCGGTTGCCGACGGTCCGGCGCAGGGCGGCCTCGTCGAGGACGGTCCACAGGCGCAGCGGGTTGTCGGGGGCGGAGATTCGTTCCTGCCGCTTCAGTCGCACCTGGCCCCGCTTGTCGATGTCGCCGGGCGCGGTCTCGGGCAGGGCGCCCGCGATCAGGGCCTCGGCGTACGGCCGGGTCTGCAGCAGGCCGGGGACGACCTGGGGGTCGTAGACGCGAAGTGATGCGGCGTCGGTTTCCAGCCCGATGTAGACGCTGTACGGGATGTCGCCGAAGGAGTGCCACCAGCCCTGCTGGCGCGAGTCCTTGGCCATCTGCATCAGCGAGTCGACGATCCGGTGGTCGTCGACCTCGTAGACCCCGCACAGATCGCGGACGTCGCGCTGACTGATACTGCGCCGTCCGTTCTCCAATCGGCTGATCTTCGACTGGGAGACCAGCAGCCGCTCGGCGACCTCTTCGGCCGTCATGCCCTTGAGCTCGCGGAGCCGGCGCAGCTCCTGGCCCAGCCGGCGCCGCCGGACGGTGGGATTCACATTGGACGCCACGGGACGTGCACCTCCGGCTGCGGGCCTCTACTTTGCGTGTCTGCTGTTGAGCAGACTGCCACCAAGGTGCTTTCTACCGCTGGGAAACAGCGGATATGCGCTGGGTAGGCGCCAGTTCGGGGATCCGGCGTGTATATGCGGCTGCCCCGGCCTCCGTTGAGGCTCGCGCGGATGCGGCCGCGCGGGGCGGTGGGGCCGTGTCGTCGTCCGGACGTACGGCCCCACCGCCCCGCGCGAGCCAGCGGCTCCCGAACCGGTCTTGGGGACTGCGGTGCGGCGCTGAGGTACTGGCGGTGCTGGTCGTGCTGGCGGTGCTGATACTGCGTGTCGTGCCGGGTGCCGTGGGACTGCGGCTCAGTGGGCCACGGCGCGCGCCATGGAACCGCGGCGCGGTTGCATCGGAACACCGCGGGCGGGTTCCGGTGCGGTCCTGACTCCGGCGGTGGCCGGCCGGCCTGCCGGTGCCGGGCTGCGGCGCGGTTGTGCGGCTACACCGTTCTGAACGTCCATGACCGCATGGGCCACGAGGCCGCCCATGGGGTCGTGCCTGATCAGGTCCCGCAGCCGGGAGCGGGACGAACGTCCCTCATTACCCGGATACAGGTGCTTGCCGAGACCGACCGCATGGGCCAGCGCGGCGAGCGCCGCGGTCCGCGGGTCCGGCGGGACGCCGGTGCGGATCGCACTGTCCAGCCGGGACCTGATCTCCCGGCTGATCGCCGTGTCCGTCGCTTGGTAGCGAGTCGTCGGCAGCACCCCGCACATCTGGCCGGCCACGGCATGCACCATGCCGCACCTCTCCAGATGCGAGAGGTAGGTCTGGCGAAGTCCCAGTCGGGGTCCGCCAATCCAGTTCACAGCGCGTACGGGTGCTCCGCGTCGGCGAAGCAGTTCCAACGCACAGTCCAGTGTTGGATCTCCAGTCGGCCGTGGTGCCACCACGGCGATACGATCCCCGTCTGGGGCTATCCGTCCGGCCAGCGCCAGCTCCACTAGCTGTGCTCCGGCCAGACCTAGGTCGAGCGACTGCGGCTGTGCGGTGGTACCCGTGGTCGGGTCCAACGCCAGCAGCAGAAGCTCCTCCGGAAGTGTTCTGCGGCTCCTGCCCATCCATGCCTCCCCGCGTGGATGAATGACAGGGTGACCCCTCTCACATTGGTCTGTCGAGGGTGCGTGACCGGAATGTAGTGGAACCGGTAGGTATGTCGTTCTCGTCTACCGCAGGGGTTAAGCCCCCACACAGGACACTGGTACATGGTTCGGACAGCGGTGTCCGGGCGGCGGTTGCACGGTTTGACGGTTCGGTTGGCGCACGGAGGGCGTGTGCCGCATGGAGGAGGCATCGGTGGCGGGCGAGTCCCCCGACAGGTCGAAGCAGCACGAGTCGTCGGCGTCGTCGGCAGAACCGACGCCGGGGACCCCGGCCGCGGTTCCGGGTCCGGCGCGAGGTGCCGCGTCGGCCTCGAACCCGGCCCCGGCTTCGGCCGACCCCCGCATGGCGGTGGCCCGCGAGCGGGCGGCCACGGTGCGGGTGGATCAGGCTACGGCGGTGTTCTCCACGAAGGCCTTGGCGGCGGCCGATCGGGGGGACTCCGCCGAGTCCGGCGAGAAGGGCTCCGAGGGCGACTCCCGGCTGCGGGCCGCCGTGGCCGCGTGGGTGGCCGGTGCGGACGGGGACGACTCCCCGGCCGCCGGGAAGTCCGGACGCGACGACCGTGACTCCGCCGGGGGGCGCTCCGCGGACTCCGAGGACCCCGACGCGGGGCGCTCCGAGGGTTCCGATGTGGCCGCGGACGACGCCGAACCGACCGATGCCGTCGACGTCGACGGTGACGTCGACGGCATCGGCGACGGTGAGGGCGACGCGGCGACGTCCGGCGAGGACTCGCCGCGCGATGCGGGGGACTCCCGCGGGGACGACTCCGACGCGGCTGCCGACGGCGCCGCGGCGACGGCCGGGTCGGGAGCCGAGTCGGCGACCGACGAGGCGTCAGCTTCGGACACCGAAGCGGTCGAAGGTCGGGACTCCGCGAACTCCGCCTCCGACGAGGCTTCCGTCGCCGACGAGTCCGACGGCGAAGCCGAGACCGCGACCGGTTCCGCGTCCCGCACCGGCTCCGCGCCTGCCGCCGGCGAGACCGGACATCAGGCCGAGAGCACGGCGGCTTCCGAGCCCGACTCCGGCTCCGCGTCTGCCCCCACGGCCGACTCCGGCTCGGCGTCTGTCTCCGGGGCCGGCTCCGGCTCGGCGTCTGTCTCCGGGGCCGGCTCCGGCTCGGCGTCTGTCTCCGGGGCCGGCTCCGGCTCGGCGTCTGCCTCCGTGGCCGACTCCGGCTCCGCGTCCGCCTCCGCGCCTGTCGTCGGCCGCGCGTTCGCCTCCGGCGAGGCTTCTGCCGCCGGTGAGTCCGGGGGTGAGGCCGAGAGCACGGCCGGTTCCGCGGCCGGGTCCGGATCCACCTCCACCTCCACCTCCGAGGCCGGCGACGGGTCTTCGTCCGCGTCCGCCGCCAGGGCCGCGTCTGCCCCCACGGCCGACGCCGGCTCCGCGTCTGCCTCCGACGGTGCGCCCAAGTCCGGGTCCAAGTCCGGGTCCAAGTCCGAGTCCGAGTCCGACGACGACACCTCGGTCGAGGACGCCACCCCCAGCCCCAAGGGCACGGCGGAGGACTCGCCGAAGGGGCCCTCGGCGGCGCCTCCGAAGGCCACCGCCACGGGCGCCAAGGACTCCACCGCCCCCAAGCCCCCGGTCGACCAGCCCACCGCCATCTTCAAGGCCCCCCGGCCCCCGGCCGTGGACCAGCCCACCACCATGCTCAAGTTGGGCGGCGGCACCAAGCCGACCACTGAAAAGCCCGCGACCAAGCCCGAGTCCGACGCCGAGCGCACCAGCAAGTTCGTCGCCCTCAAGCCCCTCGACGAGCCGGCCGCCCCGGCGAAGCCGAAGACCACCCCGGCCCCCGGCACCCCGGCCAAACCGGCGGCAGCCCCCGCCCCGGGAACCGCTGACAAGCCGGCGGCAGCCACCGCCGCGCTTCCGCAGACCGGGCCCGAGCGCACCACCCAGCAGCCGCTGCCGCCGAAGCCCCCGCTGGATTTGCTGGCCGAGCTGACGAACACGCCGCCGCCCCCGCAGACCCCGGTCCGGACGATCGTGCGGCGGGTCAAGATCTGGACCCCGATGGTCCTGCTGCTCGCGGTGATCTTTGCAGTCGTACAGGCCGTACGTCCGCTCCCGACCCCCGCCCTCGCGCTCACCGCCGACGAGACGTACACCTTCGAGGGCGGCAAGCTCGACCTGCCCTGGCCGGGGCAGGGACAGTCCGCGATCGAGGTCGAGGGCGTCGGCAGCCTCGGCACGGAGGGCAAGCAGACGCCCGCCCCCATCGCGAGCGTCGCCAAGATCATGACGGCGTACGTCATCCTTCAGGAGCACCCGCTGAAGGGGAACGAGGGCGGCGAGAAGATCACCGTCGACCAGCAGGCCGAGGACGAGTCGAAGCTGCCGGACGAGTCGACGGCGGCCATGTCGAAGGGGCAGCAGTTCACGGAGCGCCAGATGCTCCAGATGCTGATGATCCCGTCCGGCAACAACGCGGCGCGGCTGCTGGCCCGTTGGGATTCCGACAACGAGACCTTCGTCGGCAAGATGAACGCCGCGGCGAAGAAGCTCGGCATGACGAAGTCGACGTACACCGACCCGAGCGGTCTGCAGAAGACGACGGTGAGCACCGCCACCGACCAGCTCAAGCTGGCGAAGGCGGTGATGCAGAACGAGGTGTTCCGCAGCATCGTCTCGATGGCCAGCGCGAAGATCCCCGGCCTCGACAAGCCCATCTACAACAACAACGACCTGCTGGTGAAGCAGGTCGGCGTGATCGGCCTGAAGACCGGTTCGTCGACGCCCGCGGGCGGCAACCTGGTGTGGGCGGCGACCAAGACCGTGAACGGCAAGACGCAGACGGTCTACGGCGCGGTGCTCAGCCAGAACGCCGGCACCGGCAAGGTCTGGGACAGCCTCCAGCTGGCGCTGACCAACAGCCAGAAGCTCATCGACAAGGTTCAGCAGAGCCTGACCTCCGCCACGGTGGTGAAGAAGGGCGACGTCGTCGGCTACGTGGACGACCAGCTCGGCGGCAGCACGCCCGTCGTCGCCACCAAGAACATGACGGCGGTCGGCTGGCCCGGCCTGAAGACGAAGCTGTCGATCGGTGACGAGGACGGCACAACGGTCCCGCACTCCGGCAAGGCCGGCACGGTCGTCGGCCAACTGACCGTCGGCGACGGCTCCAGTCACGCCGTGACGATCCCCGTCGCGCTCCAGTCGGACCTCGCCGAGCCCGGCCTCGGCGCCAAGCTGACCCGCGTCAGCTGAACGGACGTACGCACCGGTGCCGTACCGCGGCCCGCACCGGTGGCGTACGCCGGGTACGAAGCAACGCACCGCACCCCGTCGGCGGGGCCCCGCCCGGGCGCTCCCCGACGGGGTGCGTGCTAGCGTCGCTGGGTGGCCTCGGGGCTGGTCGCGGGCCGCGGCTCCCGGCGCAGAACGGACAACGGGACACGGGAGAGCCTTGCAGTGGCGACAGCGGAGCCGACACACGCCGACGACGCCGATCCGGGCCCAGGAGCAGGCCCGCGAATACCGCTGCGTGCCCGTACCCCTGACGGAGCGCAGGACGAAGAGTCCCCGTCGGAGCACGGCACCCGCCTGAGCCGATTCCTCCGCCACCCCGTCGTCCTCGCCACCGCCCTTTCCGGCGTCCTCCACGTCGTCTGGTTCTTCACGTTCGCGAACAGTGGTGGGGATCTCGCCGCGCAGGACGCGTGGGCGGAGTTCGTGGGGCGGCACCCGGACTCGGCGTACAACCTCGCCTGGTACGGCGGGATGCACCCGGTCTCGTACAGCGTGGTGTCGCCGTATCTGATGTCGGTGCTCGGCGTCCGTACGACGATGATGATCGCGGGGACCATTTCGGCGGCCCTGCTGACGATGATCCTGATGCGCAGCCGGGCGGTGAAGAACCCGCTGTGGCCCGCCTTCGCGGGCGTCTTCGCGCTCCTGTGCAACGCCGCCTCGGGCCGGGTGACCTACGGCCTCGGCACGGTGTTCGCGCTCGCCGCGGCCGCCGTCGTCTTCTGCTGGCCCTACCGCTGGCGCTACAAACGCTGGGCGAAGGCCCTGTGCGCGGCACCGCTCGCCGCGCTGGCGACCGCCGCTTCACCGGTCGCCGGACTGTTCGTCGGTCTGGTCGCGGTGGCCCTGTTCCTGCAGAAGCGCCGCCCCGGCGCGTACGCCCTCGGTATCGCGCCGGCCGTCGTGGTCGCCGTATCCGCCTGGCTGTTCCCCTTCTCCGGCACTCAGCCGATGGCCTTCTACTCCGTCATCCTGCCTTTCGTGTACTCCGTCCTGGTCTTCGTCCTCGTCCCCAAGGAGTGGAAGACGGTACGGATCACTGCGGCGGTGTACGGCCTCTCCGTGCTCGGCGTCTGGCTGATCAGCTCGCAGATCGGCTCCAACATCACGCGTCTGGCGATGCTGTTTGCGGGAGTCGTGCTGCTGGCGGCCCTGCCCTTCGCCGTGCCGAAGTCGCGCAAGTGGTACGCGATCGTCGTCGCCTTCGTCGGATTCGTCGGCTGGATCGGCTTCAAGTCCGTCGACGACATCGTGCATACGACTCCGGCTGCGTCCTGGGCGCGTGAGCTGGCCCCGCTCGTCAACCAGCTCCAGGTGGTGGGCGCCGAGAAGGGCCGTGTCGAGGTCGTCCCGGCCCGCTCCCACCGCGAGGCCTCCGCCCTCGCCCCGTACGTCAACCTCGCCCGCGGCTGGAACCGCCAGGCCGACATGGAGCGCAACCCGCTCTTCTACGACGACACCCTCAACTCCGCGAACTACCACGAGTGGCTGCAGCGCTGGGCCGTCCACTACGTGGTGCTGCCGAAGGGCGAACCGGACGGTGACGGCGGTGAGCGGGAGCGCGAACTGGTCCAGCGGGGGATGCCGTATCTGCGCCAGATCTGGGGCGACGCGAACTGGCAGCTCTTCGCGGTGACGGACCCGGTCCAGCTCGCCGAGCCCAACGCCGTCGTCGACCGCGCCGAACAGGGCGAGCTGACGCTCGAGGTGAAGAAGGCGGGCCGCATTCTCATCCGGATCCCGTACTCCCCGTGGCTCAGCATCGTCGATGCCGAGGGCAAGAGCGTGAAGCCGCCGCAGGAGACGGAGCAGTCCAAGAACCGTGCCGAGGGGATGCCGAAGACGTACGACAACCTCAACGGTTGTCTGATGCCGACGGAGGAGACCGCGGCGGGCGACAAGTGGACCGAGCTACTGGCCCCGAAGCCGGGCACCTACCGCCTGGCGGCGCCGTACCAGTTCCCCCGGGGAACCCCCTGCCCGGAGGAACTGCGCTGACGCGCCTGAGTGGGGGCCAGAACGTTTTGCTGCCCCCGCCGCCCTGCCCATTCCCGTACCAGCCTTTCGGCTGCGGGTGCGTGGGGGTTTGTCGCGCAGTTCCCCGCGCCCCTGAAAGGGGCGCAGCTCCCAGGGACGGGACGAGTAGGGGCGGAGGGGGCGACAAAACGCCCCGCCCACGTCACCTCACCGGAAACGCCACGTCGCACACCGCGTCCTCCGGCCCCGCCGCGTCCCAGTCCGCGAAGTACACCTCGCGACAGGGACCGTCGTACGAGAGCCCCCGCTCGGCGATCCACGCCTCGACGGCCTCGAAGGCGGCGAGGATCTGAGGATGGGCGACCTGCGCCTTGGTGATGCGGGTGTAGGCGAGCCGCTGGGCGGGCTCGACGCGAACCCTGGCCTGCCAGGGCCGGCCTTGCTGCTCGGCCCAGGTGCGCGCGGCGTCCGCGTCGGCGACGGGAACGCATGTCTCCGCCGGCCCGTCGCTCTCGGTGCTGACCTCGGCGTAGTAGACGACGAAGGGCGGACCGGTGATCCCCCCGCACTGCTCGGCGCCCTCCTCCAGCCGCCCCAGCGAGGCCGGAATCCAGACCGGCAGCTCGTCCGCGAGGGTGTGCCGCGTCTCGGTCAGCACCACACGCTCGGGCACGTCCAGCGTCTCGACCACGAACTTCCCGTACATCTCGGAGCTCCTTCCCGACAGCCGTCCACGGAGGTACTCGGCGAGCGTCCGCTGCGAAGCGAACCGCGCCTCGGCGTCCGCCCAGTACGCGGCGAGGAGATCGGCGCCGGCCCGGCTCCGCGCCTCGACCACCTCCGCGATCCGCGCGAGCGGCATGTCGAGCTGGCGCAGCAGGGCGACCAGGCGGGCGCGTTCGACCTGGTCGGCGCGGTAGTAGCGATAGCCGCTGACCTCGTCGACGTGCGCCGGAGCCAGTAGTCCGAGCCGGTCGTACAGCCGAAGCGCCTTCGGCGAGAGCCGCGCGCGAGCGGCGAACGCGCCGATCGTGAGCAGTTCCTGATCCGCCGGGCCGGGCTCCGGTCGCGGTCCCTGATGCGCGTGTTCCTGATGCACGAGCCCATCCTCCGTCACCGGGCGCCTCCCGCCCGGTGACACAGGACGTTCTCCCTTGCCCCAGGGGCAAGGTCAATCACGTCGGAGTCAGCCGGCGAGCTGCTTCTCCACCGCCGCGACGACTTCCGCGGACTCCGGCTCGGTCTGCGGCGAGAAGCGGCCGACGACCGCGCCGTCCCGCCCGATCAGGAACTTCTCGAAGTTCCAGCGGATGTCCCCGCTGTGCCCCTCGGCGTCCTCGGTGCCGACCAGCCGCTGGTACAGCCCGTGCCGCCCGTCCCCGTTCACCTCGACCTTCTCGGTCAGCGGGAAGGTCACGCCGTACGTCGCCGAGCAGAACTCGGCGATCTCCTCGGAGGTCCCGGGCTCCTGCCCCATGAACTGGTTGCAGGGCACCCCGAGCACGGTGAAGCCCTGGTCGGCGTAGCGCTCCTGGAGGCGCTCCAGGCCCGCGTACTGCGGGGTCAGCCCGCACTTGGAGGCCACGTTCACGATGAGCACGGCCTTGCCCTTGTACTGCCCCAGATCGGCGGAACCACCCTGAAGGGCCCCGATTTCGACGTCAAGCACAGAGTTGTCAGTAGTCATAAACGGATGCTAACTCCGCCGGATGACGTGACCGTCAGCTCCGCTGGGCTGTGACGAGCACCTCACCGGCCGCCGTCCGCGAATACAGCACCGACCGCCCCGCCCGCCGCCGCTGCACGAGCCGCGCGTCCAGCAGCACCTTCAGATGCCGCCCGACCGAGCCCAGCCCCTGCCCGGTCACGGCCACCAGCTGGCTCGTGGACATCGGGGAGTCGAGGAGGACGAGGACGCCGGCGCGGGCCGGTCCGAGGAGCGCGCCGAGACTCTCGGGCACGGCTTCGGTGCGTACGTCGGCCAGCACACCCGCGCACGGGTAGACGACCGCGTACCGGTCGGGCTCCTCCCAGGACACCCAGCCTGCCTCGGGAGTGACGGGCACGAAGAGGAGCTGCGCTCCGGAGATCTCGCGCGGCGGATACTCGTGGAGGTTGACCTGGAGGCGGTTGTCGCCGAGCCATCGCGTCCCCGGCCGCAGTGCGTCCAGCGCCGCCGCCCAGCCGCCCTGGCTCAACTGCGCCGTACGGGCGACCACATCCGCCTCCAGGATGCGCCGCCGCCGGTCCCAATAGGGTCGTACGGCGTCGTGCCACACGTAGGTGAGGAGCTCGGCGGCGCGCCCGGGCAGGTCGTCGCGGTCCGCGAGCCGGTCGGGCAGTGGGCCGCGGAGGGAGACGGTGAGGTGGGCGCGCGCGTCGTCCGGTGACACCTCCCGCACCCGGGCGACCTCGTCCTCGAAGGTCTCGTCGCCGTACGGGGTCGGGGTGAGGAAGTCGGCGATCCAGGACCGCCCGAGCCCGGAACGGATGAGCAGCGCGGTGACCGGGTCGGAGGCGAGCCGCTTCCGGTACGCGGGCAGATGGGCCCGCAGCCAGGCGTGCTCCCCGGGATGCGCGCCCACCCCCGCCTGCAGCACCTTCAGGCTCGCGAAGGTCTCCGCGAGCGGCGACAGCACGAAACGGCTTCCGGCGAGGGTGTCGGCGTTGACCTGCCACCAGCCCATGCGCCGCCTCCTTCCCCCCGGCTTGGTTTCGCCTCCGCGCGAAACAATAACGACCGCTTCGCAGGGCCCCCGAGACTCCGCGCATGCGCAGCTACTCCGACCTCTTCCGCACGCGGGAGTTCACCCCGCTGTTCCTGTCCTCCTGCTTCAAGACCGCGGCCTCGACAGTGAGCGGTCTGGCCCTCGCCACCCTGGTGTACCGGGCGACGGACTCGCCCCTGCTCTCCGCGCTGAGCATGTTCGGACCGTCGCTGGCGCAGGTCGTGGGCGCGACGACGCTGCTCTCCGCGGCGGACCGGCTGCCGCCGCGGGCGACGGTGACGGGCATCGCGCTCGCGTTCGCGCTCGGTACGGCGGCGATGGCGACCCCCGGCCTCCCGATCTGGACGATCTTCGTCCTGCTCCTGTTCCTCGGCCTGGTCCAGTCGTTCGGCGGCGGAGTCCTGTGGGGCCTGCTGAACGAGATCCTCGCCAAGGAGGGCTATCTGCTGGGCCGTTCTGTGTTCAACATGATGAGCGGCGTCGCGCAGATCACGGGATACGCGACCGGTGGCGTCCTGGTGGCGCTGCTGTCCCCGCGGGTCACGCTGCTCCTGGCGGCGGCCCTGTATCTGGCGTCGGCCCTGACCGCCCGAGTGGGCCTGACCCGGCGCGCCCCGCGCGCCGCCGGCCGCCCGTCCGTCGCGGAGACCTGGCGCACGAACGCGCGCCTGTGGTCCTCGCCCGAACGCCGCACCCTCTACCTCCTTCTCTGGATTCCCAACGGCCTGATCGTCGGCTGCGAATCGCTGTACGTGTCGTACGCGCCGAGCCGGGCGGGCGCGCTGTTCGCCTGCGCGGCGTTCGGGATGTTCGTGGGGGACGTGACGACGGGCCGCTTCCTCCCGCCCCGGGTGCGTGCCCGCCTGGGCATCCCGTTCCTGCTGCTCCTGGCGACGCCGTATCTGCTGTTCGCGCTCCGGCCCGGGGTCGGCGTGGCGGCGGCCGCCGTGGCCGTGGCCTCCATCGGCTTCGGCGCGAGCCTGATCCAGCAGGAACGGCTGGTGTCCCTGATCCCGGACGAACTGAGCGGCCACGCCCTGGGGTTGCACACGGCGGGCATGCTGACCATGCAGGGTGTGAGCGCGGCGCTGGCGGGCGGCGTCGCCCAACTCACCTCGCCCGGTGCGGCGATGACGGTCATGGCCGTCGCCTCGATCACGGTCACGGTGTCGCTGGCGCCGTTGCTTCTCCGCCGCCGTACCGCGTCGGGAGATTGCCAACGCCCGGCGGTGTCCGCGCCAAGGGAAAGACAATCCGGGGTGAACTCTCCCTGAATTGAGCGTAGTTGTGCGATCGGTGTCACAACCACCCCACGGTCACCCAGGTCGAAGGAGGTGACCGAAAGCGCTCACGAGCGCGCAGAAACACACCAAGGGGTAACCATGTTCAGTCGCCGCAGCCGCCGTACCGCCGCCGCCCTGCCGAAGGCCCTGGCGCTCGCCGCCGTGTGCGCCGCGGTAGCCGTCCCGACGGCACACGCCGCGACCGCCAAGAGCGCGACCGCCAGGAGCGCGACGGCGAATGTCGTGGGCCAGAAGCTCTACTACACGGCAGCCCCGGGTCAGAAGAACAACCTGACCATCTCCTGGGCGCTCGGCGCGACCGACCCGGCGTCCCAGCTGTCCGACTACATCTACACCTTCGACGACACCGTGAAGATCTCCCTCGGCGAGGGCTGTGTCCGTCCCGACGCGAGCGACAACACCAAGGCCGTCTGCACGGTGACGGAGCCCAACACCTCGGCATCCGACCTCGACTCCCTGATCGTCGACCTTGGCGACGGCGACGACACCGCGACGGTCAACGCCAACAACAACGGGTATTCGCGCATCTACGGCGGCGCGGGCAACGACACCCTGACCGGCCACGGCATGGACGTCCTCTACGGCCAGGACGGCGACGACCACCTCTCCGGCGGCGGCGGAGTCTACAGCGAGGGCGCGTTCGGCGGCGCGGGCAACGACGACCTCGCGGCCTGCGGCTACACCTGCCACGGCGGCGCGGGCAACGACACCCTGCACGGCGGCTTGAGCGAGAAGAACGCCGAGTACACCGATTACGGCAACGCCCTGTACGGCGACGACGGCAATGACAAGATCTACGGCAACGCCGGCACCGACCTCATCCAGGGCGGCCGCGGCAACGACAGCCTGTACGGCGGCACGGGCGCCGACAAGATCTACGGCAACAGCGGCGACGACCTCCTGCACGGGGGCGCGGGCACCGACGTCCTCTCCGGCGGTCCGGGCACCGACAGGGTGTACCAGGACTGAACTGAACCGAACCAGCGCCGGGTGAGCGCGAGGAACGCGGTCCAGCTGTCCGGGGCGACCGTGAAGGCCGGGCCCTCGGTGTTCTTGGAGTCGCGGACGTGAACGGTACGGGGTGCGGCGGCGACTTCGATGCACTCGCCGCCCTGCTCCGTGCTGTAGCTGGACGGCGCCGCGCGATGGAGCACTTCCTGTCGTTCGAGCGATGGAGCACTTCCTGCCGTTCGGAACGTGCCGCGACTCGTTGCTCGATCTCGCCCTCGGTGAGAGCGGGAAACTCATTCCGCGGCACCGCGTCCGCGTACTGTACGGGCGCGGCCACGGCACCATCATGAGCCCCGTTGACACTCTCCGTGTCCGACCGCTAACTTCACGGCGTCGTCGCCACACCAGGAGCACGAGGCTCCATTGGGACTAGCGACGCGAAGGACACTCTCCAGTTGACGACTGCGACAGTTCCCGAGATCCAGCACGTCACTCCCAGGCCCGTCATTTCCGGCCTCTTCAGAGTTCAGCCCTACACACCTCACTGTCAGGTGATCCACGCGGCGGGCGACCACGCCGTGATCGGCGTCTCGCCGGGCAACAGCTACTTCTCGGCCCGCCGGATCAATGAGCTGGCTCGCTGGGGCATCGACCACTTCGACCGGGTGGACCTGGTCTATACGGACCTCCATGTGGCCGAGATGTACGAGGCGTTGGGCTACGCGCCCGACGACGCCCGGCGCAAGGCGGTGAAGAACCTGCGGGGCGTACGGGCCAAGGTGACCGCCGCGGCGGAGACCTTCGGCGCCGAGGGGCTCACCGCGCACGCGATGTCGGACTTCACGGACAACCCGGCGTACCGGCGGATCCACCAGCACATCAGCGAACTCCTCGACATGGACGGGGAGTTCCGCGCGACCTGCGACGCCCTCGTGGACGCGTACCTCTCCTCGAAGGTCCTCGACGGACGGGAGGGCACCGAGAGGCAGCGCGACGTGTGCCTGAAGTACGTCTGCGCGGAGGCGCCGCTGTTCCTGGACACCCCCGCCATCCTGGGCGTCCCGTCCTCCCTCAACTGCTACCACCAGCTCCTGCCGATGGCCGAGCTGCTGTACGCGCGCGGCTCGGGCCTGCGCGCGTCCCGCAACCAGGGTCACGCGATCGTCACGCCCGCCGTCACGTCGGAGGAAGGGGACGGCGATGCTCGCTGAGAACCTGCTCGATTTCCCGTTCTCCTGGCGCGGGGACCAACTGCCCGCCGAGGTCGAGGAGTTGCGTTCCTCGACCCCCGTCCGGCGGGTGCGGACCATCGCGGGCGACGAGGCCTGGCTGGTCTCCTCGTACGACCTGTGCAAGCAGGTCCTGGAGGACAGCCGCTTCAGCCTGAAGGACACCTCGGCACCCGGCGTGCCACGCCAGTACGCACTCACGATCCCGCCCGAGGTCGTCAACAACATGGGCAACATCACCGGGGCGGGGCTGCGCAAGGCGGTCCTCAAGGCGCTCAACCCGAAGAGCGAGGGCTTGGCGGCTTGGATGCGCGGGTACGCCGCCGAACTCGTCGACGGGTTGCTGGCCGAGGGCGCTCCCGCGGACCTGCGCGGCGGCTTCGCCGACCCGTACTCGGCGGCGATGCACTGCCACATCCTCGGCATCCCGCTGACGGACGCGCCCCGGCTGATGCGCAGCCTGGACATCGCGTTCATGAACTCGGCCTGCCCGATCACCGGCGCGAAGCTGAACTGGGACCGGGACATCGCGTACATGACCGCCCGCCTGGACGACCCGGCGACGACCGGTCTCATGTCCGAGCTGGCGGCCCTGCGCGACGACCCGGAGTACGCCCACCTGACCGACGAGATGCTCGCGACGGTGGGGGTGACGATGTTCGGCGCGGGCGTGATCTCCACGTCGGGCTTCCTGGCGATGGCGATCGTCTCGTTGCTCCAACACCCCGAGCTGCGCGAGGAGTTGCTCGCCCACCGGGACCGGATTCCGGCCGCCGTGGACGAACTCCTCCGCATCAACCTCTCCATCGGCGACGGGCTGCCGCGCCTTGCCCTGGAGGACGTACGACTGGGGGACGTGGAGGTCAAGGCGGGCGAGCTCGTCCTGGTCCTCGTGGAGGGTGCCAACTTCGACCCCGAGGAGTTCCCCGACCCGCACCGGGTCGACCTCGCCCGGGAGAACAACACCGCCCACCTCTCCTTCGGCGGCGGCCGCCACTACTGCCCCGCCACGGCCCTCGGCAAGAAGCACGCCGAGATCGCCCTGGAGACGCTGCTCGACCGCATGCCGGAGATACAACTGGCGGTCCCCATCGAACAGTTGGTGTGGCGGACGGGTTTCATGAAGCGCATTCCCGAGCGGCTGCCGGTGATGTGGTGAGCGGCGCGGGGCGACCGTAAGTACGTTGTTATGAGGTGAGGCTGCGTTTACGGCCGGGGGCCCGCTGTGCCGCGGCTCCCGGCCCGCGCAGCGAGACCTCGCGTACGGCGAGAGCGGCCCAGGTGGCGGCCAGGACCACCGCGCTGATGGTCACGGTCATCAGCGCGACCCCGAGCCAGTCGATCCGCGCCTGGTTCCAGAACAGCACCCGGCCCAGCACGCATCCCGGCCGGGCGCTGTCGTCATCCGTCGTTGGAATGTTTTGCAGCATGAATGGCATGGCGAGGGCCATTCGGGGAGGACATCTGCCCGACGAGCTCCCGGAAGCAAACCAGGGCGGTAATAGGCGGAATTCCGACGATCACCATTGTGAGTAGGGAGTGCGGAGAATGTCCTACGCACAGGACCGCAGCCGTTCCGGAAGAGATCAGCATGACGGTCCAGGACCGGCGAGCGGGGCGGCGCTGAACGGCTGCCCGCAGGATGGACAAACCTGCCAGAAGCCACGGCCCGTATACGGTCAGCGGCCACCATTGCGCCAGGTTGCGCGGCTCCACTGACGAAGCGATAGCGCGTAGTTGATTATATGAATACGAGATGGACCAGCCCAGCATTGCCACCGAGCAGGCGGTGATCATTGCCACCAGGATTGCGACAGGGATGACATTGCGCTGCCCGGCGAGGAACCGGAAGTCTGGCTGTGGCCGCCGTCGATCGACCCGGTGGCGCGGGGGCCCATAGTCGTCCACCAGGGGAGGGGAGGGATCCCTGTTGGTCGCCGCGCCGAGCATCTCAGCCAGCTCTTCGGCCGGATCCCATTCGTTCGCCGCGACCGTCGGTTGGGGGATGTGCAAAATGCGATCCGCCTCGAACGGCTCCTGGTCATAGCGGTGTTGGCCTGCCCACGTATGGTCGGCTCTCTGGCCGAACTGCATGTCGTGCAGACCTGGTTCGTTCTGGCTCCTGTTCATCTTCGGCTCCCCCGCAGCCTGGTTCGGAACGTTCCATCCAGGGCTCGGGTCGTGGGGGCATCGGCGACCGCGCTTGTGATGCCATTCCCTCCCGTGGAGGCTTGCAGGTACTCACTCTCCATTCGGCTGATTGTCTTGAGAAAGTCATCAAGCAGGTCCGAACAGTGGTTGAAGCGTGCCTGCTCTTCAGGATCTTCCCGGCGACGGAGGGCTGAATGAACCTCACCTAGAGACCTTTCCTTCCAAGTCACGACCACCTAACGGACGTAACCGGCAGTGAGGTAACGGGCGTTCAGGATGATTCTTTCGCCAGCGACGGCCGATCACTGTGGATGTTGGATTGCGCCACGGGGGCGGTGACTGTCTGGGGTTGGATTGCGCAGTAGTGCTGAAGATTTCATTATTGGCTAAGTCTTTTCTGTCCTATGAGTTGTTTATGGCCTTGCTGATTGGCGGGTGAGGCGTAGGAATGCTGGTATGACAATCCGTCCAGCGGTCCGGCTTGGAAAGCGTCCGTGCTGATCGTGAGCTGGTTGTTTCCGTCATTGCCGGAGTTCAGTGCCGTCATCGCCCGTGGAGCCCGGCGACCTGATGGGCACCTGGCCATCGTGTTCCCGGACGTGTAAGGGACGGCGCCCAGCAGCAGGCCGACGGCACTGCGCCGGCCTGCCGAGCAGGGCGCCGGGTTCAGCCGACACGTCCCCCGGCTGCCCTGAGAGGACCGGCTCACCCGATCCGCACTCTTCCGTTACGACAGACACCCTTGACAGCGTGCGTACTGTTTCGCGACGTTTGATCCCCGCTGGACAGTTCGAGACTCGGTCGGCGACCGTGGAACGGGCGCGTACACGGCGTGGTGCAGGGGATAGCCAAAGAAGTGGCAGGACGCGGCCGGCGCGTCATGGGGGAACTGGGGGGAGCGGTCGTCCATGCGATCCATTCGATCCATGAACAATGATCCACACGCCTTAGGGGCCTGCGCCGTGAGCAGTACGTCCCTCGCGGAGCCTGTGGAAGGGCGGTTGATCTGAGGTGGACATCACGATCCACAGACCCGAGGAGCTGAGTACTCCGCTTCGCCGGGCGTGGCACCGGGCGATGGACGAGTCGCCCGATTACGCCAACCCCTTCCTGGCACCGGAGTTCGCGGCCGGGGTCGGCAGGTACCGCGGTGGGGCGCGGGTGGCGGTCCTGCACGAGGGCGGAGAGCCCGTGGGCTTCTTCCCGTACGAGCGCAACTCCTTCGGCGTAGGCCGGGCCATCGGTCTCGGCCTCTCCGACTGCCAGGCCCTCGTGCACCGCCCCGGGGTCACCTGGGACACCCAGGAACTGCTGCGGGCCTGCGGGCTGTCCGTCTTCGAGTTCGACCATCTCGTTGAGGAGCAGAAGCCTTTCGGCAGATACGCCACGGGAACCTTCGCCTCACCGGTCATCGACCTGAAGGACGGCGGCCACGGCAGCTACGCGGAGTGGCTGCGCGGCGCGTATCCGGGGCTGGCCAAGACGACGCTGAAGAAGGAACGCCGACTTGGGCGCGACCTGGGCGAGATGCGGTTCGTCTACGACGAGCGCGACCCGCGCGTGCTGCGCACGCTCATGCGGTGGAAGTCCGCCCAGTACCGAAGAACGGGACGCATGGACCGATTCGCGCGGCCGTGGATCGTGGACCTGGTGCACCATCTGTTCGACGTCCGCGAGGAGCACTTCACCGGTGTGCTCTCCGTGGTGTACGCCGGCGACCGGCCGGTGGCCGCGCACTTCGGACCGACATCGCGTACGGCGTTCGCGGCCTGGTTCACCGCCTACGACCCCGAGCTGCGCTACTACTCGCCCGGGCTGATCATGCACCTGCGGATGGCCGAGGCCGCGGGACGGGACGGCGTACGGCTCATGGATCTGGGGCGCGGCGACAAGGAGTGGAAGGACTGGCTGAAGACCCGCGAGCTGCGCGTGGGCGAAGGGTTCGCGATCCGCCCCCATCCGGTGGCGGCGGCGCACCGGCTCTGGCGAAGGCCGGTACGCGGCCTGCGGAACACGGTCCTGGCCCACCCCGGGCTGCGCGATCCGGCCGACCGGCTGCTGAAGACGGTTGGCACGCTGCGCACGTCGGGCCGGACGGGTGGCTCCGGCGGAGCGGGCCGCCCCCGCGCACGCTGACCAGGCTTCCACCCTGACGGAAGAGGTGACGATGCCGCGCGGATCGCGGCGTGCCGCGATGACGACGCGGCGACTCGGACGGGAAAGTGTCCGCACGTCCTGGGCACGGCCGGCTCCGTACCCGGCGCTACGGCGCCGGTGCCGGCCTCCGTGTCCGTAGGGGACGGGCCACCGCCCCGACCGCGAACCTGTACGGGATGCCGCACCGAGTCCCGGAACTGCACGCTCGCTGCGAGGAGTTGGAGCTCCTCCTGCTCGAGTACGCGACGCACGCGATCGGCACGCCAGTGGACGGGCAGCCGGTGGGGGTGTTTTCGGGAAGGCGGCGGCATCAGCCCCTCCCAGCACGGCCGGTGGCCGTCCTGGGCGGCATTGGCTGCCGCCTCCCGGCCCGCTGCAGACCCCCCGCTCAGCCCTGCGCCAACTCCGCCACCGGCTGCCATTTCTCCCACGTCGCCAGACGCTGCTCGTAGTCGGCCCTGGCGATACCCAGCGGCGCCGTACCGAAGAAGCAGCGCAGCGGCGGCTCGTCGGCATCCACGATCTCCAGCACGGCCGCGGCGGACGCGCGCGGGTCGCCCGGGGTGCCCACGCGCTCGCGGCGCTGCTCCTGCACCTGCTCGTGGAACTTGGCGTACGCCGGCAACTGCTCGGACGTGCTCGACGAGGAGCCTGCCCAGTCGGTGGCGAACCCGCCGGGCTCGATCAGTGTGACCTTGATGCCGAACTGCGCCACCTCCTGGGCCAGCGACTGGCTGATCCCTTCGAGCGCCCACTTCGACGCGTGGTAGATGCCGACCAGCGGGAACGCGCTGATCCCACCGATGGAGGAGACCTGCAGAATATGGCCGCTGCCCTGCTCGCGCAGGAACGGCAGTGCCGCCTGGGTGACCCACAGCGCCCCGAACAGGTTGGTCTCCAGCTGTGCGCGTGCCTCCGCCTCAGTGAGCTCCTCAACCATCCCGAAGTGGCCGTAGCCGGCGTTGTTGACCACCACGTCGAGGCGCCCGAACCGCTCGTGCGCCTGCCGCACGGCGGCGAAGTCGGCGTCGCGGTCGGTGACGTCGAGTTGCAGGGGCAGGAGCCGCTCCCCGTAGGTCGCGCCAAGATCGTCCAACGTGGACAGATCGCGTGCCGTCGCGGCCACGGAGTCGCCGCGTTCCAGCGCCGCGATCGCCCACTCCCGCCCGAAGCCGCGTGAGGCACCGGTGATGAACCAGATCTTCTGTGTCATGGCGTGCTCCTCAAGAAACTCGTCGCCTGCTCCGTCGTGACGTCGCGGCGCTTCTTTCACCAGCGAACACCTTGGAGTGCGTTCTAGGGCAACTCCGGACCCAGGTCGAACCCCTTGCCCCGGCTCATCGTTCCGAGTCGGCCGACGCGCAGGGGCGACAAGTCGCCCATTGCGCAAGTGGCGTGAGGGCGTTCTCCTCCGGATCGGGGCACGCGGAGGGCACGCCACCCCAAATCGGACTAGACAATAAACCCCAGACCGCCGACCTAGGGCTTCACCGTGGAGCGGACCGGGCAGGGGCGGTCTTCGCGGAGGTTTCAGGGGGCAGTTGACTCGTACCAGGCGTATGTTTCCGCGATTCCGTCGGAGAGTTTGATCAGCGGAGCCCAGCCCAGGGCAGCGATCTTCGAGATGTCCAGGACCTTGCGAGGCGTGCCGTCCGGCTGGCTCGGATCCCATTCGACGGCACCCTCGTAGCCCACTGCGGATGCCACCATGTCCGACAGTTCCCTGATGGCGAGATCTTTGCCCGTGCCCACGTTGATGGGTGAGTCGGAGTCGTATCGCTCGAGCAGCAGAAGGCACGCCCGGGCCAGATCGTCGGCGTGCAGGAATTCCCGGCGGGGCGTCCCCGAGCCCCAATTGACCACCCTGGGTGCCTGTTCGATCCGGGCCTGGTGGAACCTCCTCATCAGAGATGGCAGTACGTGCGAGTGCTCGGGGTGGAAATTGTCGCCCGGCCCGTACAGATTGGTCGGCATGGCGCAGATCCATGGCAGTCCATGTTGCCGACGGACGGATCTGACCTGTGTGATTCCGGCGATTTTGGCAATCGCGTATGCCTCATTGGTTGGTTCCAACGGGCCGGTCAGCAGCGCCTCTTCGCGGATCGGCTGGTCGGCGTGCTTCGGGTAGATGCAGCTGGATCCGAGGAAGAGCAGCCGTTCTACGCCGTGTCGCAGGGCCGCATCCAGCACATTCACCTGGATCAGAAGATTGTCGGAGATGAAATCGGTCGGGCGGGTGTCATTGGCCTTGATGCCACCTACGCGGGCCGCTGCGAGGATCACGGCGTGCGGCTGGTGCTTCGCGAACCATTCGAAGACGGCGGACCGGTTCCGCAGGTCCATCTCCGCCGAGCCCGGGCCGAGTAGTGAGGTGAAGCCTTCGGCCGTGAGGAGTCTGAACAAGGCGGATCCCACGAGCCCGTTTCTCCCGGCAAGGAAGACGGTAGCGTTCCGGTCCAGGGGACGATACGTGTCGGTGCGTACCGCTTGTGCAACGCTCATCAGGGACTCCTGTCGGGGTGGGTTCCTGCCGCGTGCGTCAGTTCGGCCCGGCTGTTGCGTTACCGGGGGGACGTGCGCCGCGCGGCCGTAGTGCGGAGTCTTCTCACTCTATTACCGAAGGCGATAAAGCGGACACATCGCCATAATGCGGGGAAAGGGATGATGAAATCCCTACCCTGGCGTTGTACCAGGAACCATCGGGAGTGCTGGCCGAGGCGTTCCATGCGACGACGTCCAGAACATGGAGATAACGTGACCGCGAAGACGGCGCTCATCACCGGAATTACCGGCCAGGACGGCTCCTACCTCGCGGAGCTCCTATTGGACAAGGGGTACTTCGTACACGGTGTCGTGCGCCGTGCCTCCACCTTCAACACCCAGCGGATCGAACACCTTTATGAAGACCCACACCATCCGCAAGCGCGGCTCTTCCTGCATTACGGCGACCTGACGGATGGCACCCGGTTGGCAGGCCTCCTGGAGAAAGTGCAGCCGGACGAGGTGTACCACCTCGCCGCACAATCCCACGTACGAGTCTCCTTCGATGAGCCCGAGTTCACCGGGAACAGCACGGGCCTCGGCACCACGCGTCTGCTCGAAGCGATTCGGTCCGTGGGCCTGCCGTGCCGCTTCTACCAAGCCTCCAGCTCGGAGATGTTCGGTGCCGCACTGCCGCCTCAGTGCGAGAGCACCCCGTTCCATCCGCGCTCCCCGTACGGGGTCGCCAAGGTCTACGCGTACTGGGTCACCCGTAATTACCGTGAGGCGTACGGGATGTACGCGGTCAACGGCATCCTGTTCAACCACGAATCTCCTCGCCGCGGCCCGACCTTTGTCACCCGCAAGGTGGCCGCGGCAGCCGCACGCATCAAGGCGGGCCTGCAGGATGCGATCTACCTCGGGAACCTCGACGCCCGGCGCGATTGGGGCTATGCGCCCGAGTATGTCGAGGCCATGTGGCTCATGCTGCAACAGGACGAGCCGAACGACTATGTGGTGGCCACCGGGACCAGCCACAGCGTGCGCGACTTCGTGGAGTACTGCTTCGCCCACGTGGGTCTGGACTGGCACGACCACGTGCGCTTCGACGCGCGGTACCTGCGGCCCTCCGAGGTCGATCACCTAGTCGGCGATGCCTCCCGGGCCGAACGGGACCTCGGGTGGCGGCCAACGGTACGCGCCCCCGAACTGGCACAACTGATGGTCGATGCCGAACTCGACACGTTGCGGCGTCCCGCAGGCCTGACAACTGCGGCCACTGAATGGGCGATCCCCGCGCCGGCTGCGGGGTGACCTCGGATGGCCGCCTCCTCTCCCCTCGGGGCGCGGAGTCGGTGACATGAGGGGCTGTTGAGGATCACGGCTGGTCCGCGGAATCGCATCCCACAGTTGACCGGTTCAAATCGGGTCAATGTAGAAATGACGGCAAGAAGCCGTCACAATGGACAAGTGACTCTTCTCCACCGGGCCCGCATGGTCGCGCAGCGTTTCGGCATCGATGTGAACCGATTTCCTGAGTGTTCCTTCGACTATCGCATCGTCCAGTTGCTGCTCCGAAGCGGCATCGACGTGGTTCTCGACGTGGGAGCGAACTGCGGCCAGTACGGCGCGATGCTGCGATGCTTTGGCTATCAGGGCCGGATCGTCTCGTTCGAACCGGTGCGCGGCCCGCTGGCGACCCTGTCGCAAAACGCTGCCGCAGATCCGCTGTGGACGGTGTTCCCGCACGCGCTGGGTGACGAGCTCGCCGTCGTCACCATGAACGTGGCCGGCAACGGTGCTGCGAGCAGTTCCATGCTGCCCATGCTGCCCCGACATGCCGAAGCCTGCCCGGAGTCACGCTACGTGGAACGGCAGGAGGCCGAGCAGCATCGACTGGACGCAATGTGGCCGCAGGTAGTCGCGCCGGGTGACAGGGTTTTCCTCAAGCTCGATGTCCAGGGCTACGAAGAGGCAGTGTTGCGGGGGGCCGGAGATCGGCTGCATGACTGCGCGGGCCTGCAGATGGAGGTCTCCTGTGTTCCCCTGTACGAAGGCGGGATGCTGCTGGGGAAAGCCTTGGAGCTGGCGCAACACCACTACGGCTTGACCTTGATGGCGTTGGTTCCGGGATTCACCGACCCCAGGACCGGCCAGATGCTCCAGTGTGATGCGGTCTTCCTCAGGGACGAACTGTCCTGCGCCGCACAGGGCCCGCAGAGCGGCGACCACCTCGCGGGACCGCAGAGAACATGACGCAGCGGCTTCGGATCGACAGCGCCGTACATCATCACAGAGACACATCCGACTCGCCCTGGCGTCCCGTCCGCAACTCGGGAGAACCTCCTTGGCGCGGCAGCAGGCCACGAGTCATCGCTACGTGGTACAGAGGCAGACTGCCACGCAGTTGCCAGCACGCGCCCAGGGCGCAGGCAGTACACAGCAACACGGCGGTTGCCGGAGCGGGATGGCCCCTGGCGATCCAGGCGATGGACGCGCCGACGGCGTAGAAGAGGAGCGCGAGGGCGGCGTGCACCCTATAGCCGCGCCAGAGCCTGCGGGTGTCGATCACGCGATCGGCGTGCCACTTCCGCATCTGGACGACGTGGCCGCACAGCGGCCCCGCGACGGACGCGACAGCCAGCAGGGAGAGGCTGTCCAAAGCGACCGCGGCGATGGTCGCCGCAATGGTCGCGGATGCGGTCACGACCTGCGCGACGATCATCTGGCGGTAGGCCGCGCGCACCGTGTCCACGGAGAGAGCGGCCGAGTACATCATCGCCGCGATGGACGCCAGGCACAGACACGGCACCAGTGCTTGGGCGTCCGTCCAGCCCGGCCCCAGAAGCAGGCGCAGCGCCTCCGACCCGACCCCGGCAAGGAACGCGAAGGGAAGGAAGGACAGGGCGGAGGCAGCGAGGAGCACATCGGTGACCGCGCGGTTGAAAGCGGGTTCCACGCGGTCGGTGCGCACTCGTTCCTCGGACGCCTTCTGGGGCGGCGGCCCGACGTCGGTCTGGTCACGCACCAGCACGCGGGTGAGGCTTGGAGTCGTGCCCCGCGTCAGCCCGCTCGCTAGGAGAGCGAGCGGGATCCCGGTGAACATCACTGCGCGGGAATAACAGCCGACAGCGGCCGGGCCGAGCACCGCACCCGCCGCCCACAGCGGCACGGTGTTCGTTGAGTACTGGGCGAGTTGATGGCTTGCGAGGAAGCCCGAGGTTCTTGCGAGCTCCCACAGTCTCACCCGCTGCTGGGCACGGCCGGGCGTGCCGGACATGCGCAGGCAGACCAGAGGAAGCGCTAGGGCGGCCGTGCACAGCTTGGCCGTCACCGGGGCGGCGGCCAGACCCACCGGATTCCAGCCGAGAGTCAGCAGCAGCGTGCCGGTGAGCAGTCCCGCGGCCTGTCCGACCGTCTCGATCACTACGGCTGTGCGTTGGGCCATGAGCCGTCCGAGCCAGGCTGTCGCCACTGCCGCGAAGGGAAGAACCAGGAATTGGCAGCCCAGCACACGCAGCATCGGCGTGGCCTGCGGTGCGTGCCACAGGTCGGCCCACATCCCGGCCGTCGTCTGAATCAGGGTGCAGCAGACGAGGCCGGTCACGAGGCCGAGCTTGAGCGCTGCCGCAAGCAGGTCCCGGGACGGCTCACGAGCGCGGAGCACGGCTGTGCCCAGCCCCGCGTTGGCGAAATACCCGAGCAGTTGAGCGATGGACTGCGCGGAGGCGTAGGCACCGAAGGCGGAAACGCTGATGGAGCGTCCTGTATACGCCGTGTAGCCCAGCTGGAGAATGGATACCACGGCCGCTGCGCAGTAGTTCCACAGGGTCGCGGTGACAGCCCGGCGGCTGTCGGCCCGATCGTCCTGGATCGCAGTGGCTCCCGAAGGCTCCTGCCGGATCCGTGTGCGGAAGTTGTGCGGTCTCACGCCGTGCTGTCTTCCCAGGCAGAGATCTCCAGCCACGGGTCGTCCGGAGGACGGGGTAGTCGAACGAAGCCGCTCAGCATGAACTGCAATGACTGAAGGTCCGTCAGCCGGGTGTTGATCCACCCGCGCAGCCTCCGTCCAGCCTGGTCCAGCTGTTCCTGGTCGACAGTCAACAGCGCACGAACCCGTGCCACCGCTTCCTGCGGAGTGGACATAAGGTGCAGTCCGTCTCGTGGCCCGGGAAGCCAACCCATGCCGGGCCTTTTCTGCCCGACATGTACGCGACCAGCCGCCGCACAGATGGGCAGTCGGTCGGAGAAGTATCCCGGGTAGCCCCCGTAGTGATCCCAGCCCGCACTGACCCTGGCATCGTGCAGCACCGCCAACTGGTCCTCGAAGGGAACAGGGCCACGGGCGTGCGGCCCGCGCCAGCCTGTTCCGAACACTCCCAGGCGGCAGTCCAGACGCCGCAGACCTCGCACCAGACACGCTCGGTCCCAGGCGCCGGGCAAGCGGGGCAGCACGCCGGCCCGCACCCTGCTGTTGGCGATGGTCACGACATCGAAGTGAGCTTCGTCGCCGGGCGGGGTCGGGCAGTCCTGCTCCGGAAAGCAGTCGAGAGGCAGGGTGTGCGGCAGATAGTGCAGGGTTCCACGGGTGGCGGTACGCAGCATCGCCAGCTGGGCACCCCCGGCCACGCTGAAGACCGCAGCAGCCTCGTGCAACCATGCACGGCTGGACGTGGGAAGGCGTTTGCGGCCGCCCCACGCGTCTCCCTCCCAGCAGACAACCGGTGGCGAGCCCAACAGTCGCAGTAGCCGAGCAACGTCAGCGTCTCCGAAGGGGATGCCCTGCGGAGACTGCACGAAGACCACGTCGGGAGACACTTCGGCGACCGCGCGTTTCACGGTGGTGAAGACGGCTTCACGCCCCCCGCGGGCCATGTCAACCCGCGGAGCAGCCACGACATGCTTCAGGTGACCATCCGCCTGCAGTCTTCGAAAGGCGCCGGTGAAGCGGCTGCGCCGGGTCAGCTCCGGCTCATTGTTGAGGTGTAGCACCACCGGTGAACTCATCACCACTCCTCAGTGATCCGCGCTTCGGGCGGATCGGCCAATGCACTTGGATCCACGCCGGCAACGGGGCGTGCTCTGTTGGCACCCGCTTTCGCCTCATGACCGTTCACGTTTCGAACGGTCATGAGGAAGTCGGCGTAGCGGGGCGAGGGAACAAGACCGGCCGGAATCGGTGCGGGCCGTCCCTGCCGAGGTATTCGGCGACATTTGCCGGGCGGTGGCGCGAAGTGGGACGTGTCACACCCTAGGTCGCCCGCTGCGTCGTCCCCCGTGGTCACCTCGACTTCGATGGTGTGATGTGTCGACTTTTCGGCGACCAAAGAAGTAGGCCGGTTGCGAGAGCTCCGCGACTGCCCGCACTGTGTCTCGGGGGGTCACGGAAGCAACGTACGGCAGGCGGTGCGAGGGCTGCAGGCGCCGGCGAGGGTGTCTGGGAAACACGTGGCCGTTTCACCCGTCGGGACCAGAGGCACGGCGACGCACCACCATGCCACCGGCGATGAGCCGAGCGTAGGGCGACAGCCAATACACGGGCCACAGCGGTCCTGCGTGCCGCCGGGTGAAGCGCAGCCAGCTGCGTGGCGGCAACCCCTTGGGCGTACGCATAAGGCGCCAACGCTCGCTCACGGACAGGGTGGGGTCCATGAGGCTTCCGGCCGCCGGGTTGCCGGCGCACGTGCCCAGTGTTCGGGGCGCCACCCACACGGTGCAGCCCAGGGCTCTCGCCCTCAGGCCGTAATCGATGTCTGCCATGCTGTGTTGGAACCCACCGTCGATCTGTCCCACGCGTTCCACCACGGTTCGCGGTACAAGGACCACGTTTCCGTTCATGGTGTCCGCGACCACCGGACGGTCGGCGGGAGCGACTCTTGTGAAGCGCATCGGCCGCAACCGGCTCTGGCGCACCAGACCCGAGTACGTCAACGCGCCGGTGCGTGGGTCGCGCAGTGCGCCGACGACGATCGGATTCTGCCCCGAACTGGCCAGCGACTGGTGTATTTCCAGCAAACGCAGCAGCGCCCCGGGGTCCAGGACGACGTCGTCGTTCAACCAGAGCAGGAAGTCATAGTCCGCCGCGGCCGACGCAGCCAGTGCCATCCCCTTCGCCCAGAAGAGCGATCCGTCGCCATGCATCACATGGACACCGGGCCAGATCGCACGTGCGGCAGCGGCCGTGCCGTCGGTGCTTCCGTCATCGGTGAGCACGATCCGAAGCGGCTCCTCGGGCGGGCACTGTCCGACCAACGAACGCAGACACTGGAGGGTGGTGTCGCGCCTGTTGTGACAGGCCATCACGACAACGACGGAAGCCATTGGCAAACTCCTGGGGAATTCCGCGTCCGCTGCCGGATCCCGCATAGCGGACCACATTCACTGCTCACCATCCTTATAGAGGATGTGGACATGCAAACCGCGGAGCCTAGGCGGCGCGCCTCGCGGAGGCCTGCAGCCCGTCGGTTAGTTCTCAAAGATGCCCCGGAGATCGGCGACACGGTCTCGATTATCAACCCCTTCCTCTTCGTGCCGCTGGTCCAGGTATGCCAGGATATGGCTTTGTGGACAGGCGTACCCATATGGAGAGAGCTGGACAACTCGCCGGGGGGTTGACTTTGTTGCTGCTGATGGTGGGGGATATTGTCGCCCCCATCCGGATGACGGCATCGGTGTCAGTCTCGGCGGCTATCACAATCCTACTTGTGTATTGCGGATGTCTCCTCCTGCTGCTGCTGCCCACCATGTCGTCTTTCGCCCGCACCTCCAAGTCGTGGCTGGTCGAGCCGCGGCAACCGGGGCGCGTACCGAAGGTCCTCTGGGTTTTCCTGGCCTGGGCGCTGGTGGACACAGTCGCTCAGGGTGTGACCGTTCAAGGCCTGCAGAATCTCTGCTGCTACTTTCTCTTCGTCGGCACCGTACAGGTATTTTCGACATTCGCCGTCGGAAGGTACGATATCCACTTCGCAAAGATCGTAGTGGTTCTGGGGTGGCTGCGGGCCGTCATCTATGGAATGGACCTCGTCAGTAACGGGTTCGGGGCCAGCGGCGTATTTCCTCGGCGGGCGTTCGCTATGCAGGCGCTCCTCGTTATGGCGACCGTCATCCCTCTTGAGCGCGGCAGCAGATGGCAGCACCTCCTTCCTCTCGTCCTGCTCCTGGAAATCACTCTCAGTGGTTCGCGATCCGCCATGGCGGCCGGCGCGTTGCTACTTGCTGTTTCGTTGCGAGGGCGGGGTGCCGCGCGGCTCACTAAGACTGCATTCCGAGGGGGGCTGATCGGGCTCGCAGGATACTTCGTGCTGACCATGAGCCCGGAGCTGCAGGAGCGCTTTTTCGTCGGCGATTCAGCGTGGTCAGTGCAGGGCATTTCCTTGAACGCGGAAGGTCGTTCCACTCTTTGGTCCATCGTGATCCAGCACGCCCAGCACAGCCCCTGGACTGGATTCGGTGCCGGTAGCGCCAAGAATTTTATCAGCCAAACATTGGCCACTTTTGAACCCCATAACGAGTATTTGCGCCTCTGGCATGACTTCGGTTATATCGGCCTGGGGCTGTGGCTGATCGGCTACCTTGGGCTCATGGCGGGCTGCTGGCGGCGGGCCCGGGGCCGCTCAAGGCGTGACGCCGGCCCGCACTATGCGGCGTTGCTCGCGCTCTTGGGAATCGGCTTGGTGGCGATCACCGATAACCCATTCGTTTGCTACTTCACTATGGTTCCTCTGGGTGCCCTGGCCGGGATCAGCCTGGCGCAGCGAGGATCAGACATCGAACACTGTCGCGGCAAACGTGGGGCTGGGCTTGGGGGACCTCTCACGCACCACGAAGCTGCCCGAGCGCGAAACCCACGGCGTCACGCGACGGCCGTCCCGAGCCCGTGAGAGGCGGAACGGGCGAACCATCGACTCGGTCAGCGACTGAGCCCCGCCGACGAATCGAGGCCGAGGCGGACTAAAATCCGCCTGCCGACGGCCTCGAACTCACTTGCTGACTTCGGCGTCTTGGAGCCCAGGCGTTCATTGGACCCGGCGAGGGGGCCCGTCGTGGCTGGTATCCCGGGGCATGCGGTATCCAGACGGGGTGGTTTGACCTCCGAGCAGCGCAAGCGCCGCGAAGAAGTACGGATGCGGGCCGCTGACCTCTTCGAGGAGAGTATGGAAGTCCCGCGCATCGCCCGTGAGTTACGGGTGAGTGAGAAGTCGGTCTACCAGTGGCGCCGTGCCTGGGGCCGGCGCGGGATTGCCCCGACCGTGCGGGTGCCCGGTCGCAGCCGTGGCCGTCTTTCGGCGATCGGGCTGCTGTGCTTCCGGCCGGGCCTGCCCGCCCGTCTGTGCTACCGGCTGCGTCGGCATACCGGCCGCAAGGGCGAGCGTCGCTCGCTGAGCGAGACGGACTGCATCCGCCTGCTGGATGGCGCCCGCCAGCTGCTGAAGGCCCCACTGATCGTGGCGTGGGACCGGCTGAGCACCCACATCTCCAAGACGATGAAGGCACTCGTGACCGAGCGGGACTGGGTGATGGTGGTCCTGCTGCCCGGGTATACGCCCGAGTTCAACCCGGTGGAGGGCCTGTGGCCGCATATCGAGCGGAGCCTGGCCAATCCCCTGGCCGCCCGCACCCTCAGCGAGCTGGAGACCCTGGTGCGCAGGCGGCTCAAGGCGTTGCAGTACCGGCACGGCATCCTCGGCGGATTCCTCGCCGGGACGGGGCTCGCTCTCGACAGACCGGACGGACCCTAATGCACCGAAGTCAGTAACATCCTCAGCAATCCATCGCTGAAGCGTGCGGCCATGTTCTCGACGGTGTAAACCGAAGCATCTTTGGCGCACGCTTCAGCCAGTGCTGCGAGGCGTCGGTGATCGCGCAGGAGTGCAACCGCGGCTGCCGTGTAGGCAGCGGGATCGTCGAGGGCCACGACGGCGTTGCGCCCGTCGGACAGATACTCGAATTCGGGCGCGTGCCAGGGCCAGGACGTGGTGACGATCGGTGTACGCAGGGCAAAGGAGTCGACGGCGCACAGCCCGACCCGGCCGGGCATGAGCATGATGTCGCTGACGGCCCCCAGCAAGGCAGCGCGCCTTCCGACCGCGCGGCCAACTGCGATCACGGCACTTCCAGGGCTTGACGCCGCGCCCTCCACCAGGTTCCGGGCCGGTCCGTCTCCGGCAACCAGCAGCCGGAAGCCCGGCAGTTCATGGGCGATCCGTCGAGCGGCATCCAGGAGGAAGGGAATCCGCTTCGTCGAGTCCAGCCCGCCCAGGAACAGTGCGGTACGTCCGGCCATCAGATCGTGATGGTGTCGGAGGCGCGTGGCCTCGTCGTATTCGGTTGTCCCGGGTCTCCTGGCGCGGTCGCAGGTCTCCGACAACACGGCAGTGTCGATTGAATTGTGAACGACGGTGATGCGTTCCCGTGGGTAACCTTGTGACGCTACGTGAGCAGCTCCTTGATCGGTGTAGGAGAAGAACCATGTGCCTTGTCGGGTCAGTACGCCCTTGGCCCACGCTTCAAGCCGGCTTTGCGGTTTGGTGAAGCTCCGACCGTGCCCCCAGAACGCGACCGGGCGGACACGTCGGCCGAGGCGACCGACGGACTGGCGCAAAAGGAGCGGGTATGCCTCCAGGTTGTGCAGAGCCTGCTCCAGGACGATTGCGTCAGCGGCAGCCTCGTGGCGTGTCAACTTGTGCCAGTTCAGGTGCCGTCCACCGGGCGCGGACCACCTCGTGGTGGGAACCTGCGCCGCACAGCCACAGGCCGCAGTGTCACCCCTGGCTTCTTGGTCTTGTGCCGGCAATCCGTGAGCCACTTTGAACGCGACCCCGGCTGACGCGAGGGCGATCTCCACCTGCTCGAAGAAGGCCGTCCGGTAGGCGGGAACGTAAGGCTGCACGACGAGCACGCGTTTTCTGGGCTGGCCCTTCGCGCTCAGCATGCCCCTGCCTCATGGTGGTTCACCGCTTGCCTGTAGATCGTACTCATCGCAGCGCTCCAGGATCGAGCTGTGTAACGCTCTGCATAGACCCTGCGGCAGTGCTCTCGAAGTTCGGGAAACAATGTTCTTGCTTTCTGTAGAGCCCGGGGTAGTTCTTCGAACGTTTCGTAGAGCGCGCCCGTCCCGTCCCGCTGCACGCTGTCCGCGGGCGATGTGCCTGCCCGTGCCAGAATCGGCACTCCGGATGCCAGGGCCTCCTGACAGACGAGCGGGGAGTTCTCAAAGCAGAGGCTCGGAAAGATCAGCCCGGTGTAATCGGGCAGCATGTTCAGGATGTGCTCGCGCGACAGGCTCCCCAGCAACCGAACGTTTGCTGGAGCCGTTTTCCGGCACGCGGATTCAAGTGGGCCGGAGCCGATCACATCGAGGAGTTCACCCTGCGGCCAGTTCAGCAGTAGTGGCACAATTCCCTTTTCCTCACCGAGTCGTCCGATGAAGAGCCAACGAGGAGTTGCACCCGCCGGGGTGATGTTCGGTTTCCAGACGCTTGAGGGCTTGGGAACATCGACGAAGTTGGGCACGAGGGCGAGTCTCTCCGCTGACTGCCCGAAGCGCAGATAAAGGTCCAGACTCCGCTCGGAGAGCACCACGATCCTGTCGGCACGGCGCAGTACGGGATGTGCTGCCGCACCGCCACGAGTCGCCCAGGCGAGGGGAACAGTAGCGGTGCGCGACCCCCTGTAACAGCCGTGGCGCAAGCCCGCCCAGCGGTCGCCGTCGGGACATTGCGTGCAGACATTGCCGTCACGGAAGAGCGTTCCGGCCGCACAGACCGGACGGAAGTTGTGCACAGTGGCGACGAGAGCTCCTCTCCAGTGTTCAAGCCACTCGGTGCCGAAGTTTGGAAACAGGTTGTGCACGTGTACGACATCGGGCGCGAGTCGCTCCAGTTCTGCCAGCGGGGAGCGACCTCGGCCGGTGGCAACCCGCACCGCGGCGCGCAACGCGTATCCACGCGTCTGTTCCATGGTGTCGGTATGCGCGGCCACCACGGTGACATCGTGCCCTGCCGCCTGCAACGCTTCGGCCTGATCCCGTACGGCGGCGTTTTCCCCGCTCGGCCGCTGCGATGAGTAGAAACTGTGCACCAGGGCCACGCGATATGTCCCCTGAGTCGAGCGGACCGATACGCCCTGGGGATGAGGCGTGGTTTTCATCCTGCCCCCCTATCTGATGCGGTGCGCTGACGACTGCGCTGTCTGGCGACACCGTGGATGAACCGTGCGTTGCCGAACAGATAACGGCGCCACAGTCGGCGCGGTTCGAGGATGAGTCTGAACAGCCATTCCATTCCCCATTGCTGTACCCGGCGAGGTGCTCGCTTTTTATGGTCGGCAACGAAGTCGAATGCTGCTCCCACGGCTACGCACACCGAGGGGACGACACCTGCCAGCTCCGCGGTTCGCCGGTCCTGCTGCGGAGTCCCAAGTCCCACCCATACGACGTCAGCCCTGGTCTTGCGGATGGCTTCCTCCTGCTCGAACGACTCATGGGCAGTCAATGGCCGGAAGGGAGGAGAACAAGCACCCACGATCAGCGCATGTGGGAAGCGCCGACGCAATTTCTGCTGCAGTGCGGCCAACACTTCCGGCGTGGAACCCAGTAGGTAGTGACGCAGTTTCGCTGTCTGGCCAAGTGCGAACACGTCCAGAAGAAGTTCGGTTCCGCAGACGCGTGAAGACGGCAGAGCGGCGGTCCGGTGAAGCAGCTGATTCGCCCAGACAACGGCCTGCCCGTCAGGGAGGTTCAGGGAGGCCGAACGAAGCAAGGCATGAAGTTCGGCATCCTTGGCGGCCGAAGCGAGCGTATAGGCATTGCAGAGATGTACGTCAGCACCGCTTCGTCGCCTTGTGGCCGGGGACATTGTGCGTCCGTGCTCCGATGCACCGTGTGCACGACGTGTCAGCTCTGCGAGCTGCACGACCTGACGGGCCGCGCTCCGGCGATCGTGCGCGGCAATGGGGATTCCGAGGCATCCGACCACCGGAACGGGTTCACGTTGCCCCTCATTGGTCGATTCTGTTGGGGGAGCAGACGGCGTGGTCATAGAGGACTCCTCGTGCAACCTTCGAAGCGGTGTTCCGTGGCCAGAACCGACTGCCACTGTGTTTTGTGTTCTTTCGGATGCTGTTGATGTACCAGTCAGAGTCGGCGAGATGGAGAAAGGGTGGCTCGCGACTGGGACGTTTCCCCTGAATGGCAGCACGCAGTCAGGCGCGGGAGTGGCGGCAAGGCACGGCCCCGAACCGGCCCGGAGCGGGGCGGGCAGCCGATCAGTAGGCCCCGGTGCCCGCGATGACGGCGCGCACCGTGCGGACGAGGACGCCGAGGTCCACGGACGGGGACCAGTTGTCCACATACCTGAGGTCCAGGGCGACCGTCTCGTCCCAGGAGAGGTTGGATCGGCCGCTGACCTGCCACAGGCCGGTGAGCCCCGGCTTGACGGCCAGCCTGCGCAACTCCACCTCGTCGTACCCGGCGACCTCGTCGGGCAGCGGCGGTCGCGGACCGACCAGGGACATGTGGCCCTGTACCACGTTGAACAGTTGGGGCAGCTCGTCCAGGGAGTAGCGGCGCAGCACCCGGCCGACGCGGGTGATCCGCGGATCTCGGCGGATCTTGAACATCCGGCCGTCCTGCTCGTTGGTCCCCATCAGTTGGCGCCTCTGCCGCTCCGCGTCGGCGACCATGGTGCGGAACTTCGCCATGGTGAACGGCTTTCCGCCGCGGCCGATGCGTGTCTGCCGGTGCACGACGGGGCCCTGGGAGTCCAGCCGTACGGCGAGGGCGACCGCGGCGAACACCGGGGCGAGCAGGGCGACCAGCAGCGCGGCGCCCAGCCGGTCCGTCACCGACTTGAGCAGCGTCGCAAGCCCCCGCCCCAGGGGCGGGGCCACGTTCAGCATCGTGAGCCCGGCCACGGAGGAGACGCCCACCCGGCGCCCGGCCACCTCGGTCAGGCCCGGCACGACCACGAGCGGGTACTCCACACCGTGCAGTGCCCACGACAGGCGCCGCAGGCGCGTTCCGGCCATGTACGGTCCCGACACGACGAGGACCACGTCCACGTCGAGCAGCCGAGCCGCCTCCAGCACCGAGATGGAGTCGGCCGACATGTGCCGCGGTGCCTGCCTGTCGAGGCGGGCGGCGACCGGGGCCAGCGCATGCGGGTCCTCGTCGCCGATCGGACACACCCCGACGACAACGAGCTCCGGGTCGGTCCGCTTCGCGAGGTGACTCACCAGACCGTCGACAGCGGTCGCCTCCCCGATCACTAGGGCCCGGCGGACGGCCCGGCCGTCGCGGCGTCGGGCGACCAGATGACGGTGGATCAGCGTGTGCACGACGGCGCTCGTCGGCGCGCAGGGCACCAGGGCGGCGAGTGCGACGAGGAACGGGGACTCCTCGCCCGTCGCCGCCCGCACCACCGCGAGCAGGCCGACCAGTACCAGCCAGTCCTGCAGAGCTGGACCGGCGTTGTCGCACTCACCGAGATGGCGTTCGCCGTAGCGGTTCCGCGAGCCGCGCACGAGCAGCCATGCCGCGGCCGCCACCGTCGCGTATGCCAGGGCATTCGTGCCGTCGATCAGTGCGAAGGCAAGGTATACCGGCACGGCAGCGCCGGCCGCGTCACCGAGGACGGCGGCCGGCGCGTACCAGACGGGCTTGCGGGTGCGGTACCCAGTTGGTGGCTGTTCCCTGATGGCCTGTGTCTGCGCAGGCCTTGCCACTGGTACCTGGGGCATGGTCTCCCCGAACAGCCACATTCGCCCTCCAAAGGGGATCAAAGTGGACTAATCGAGTGTGCATGGCTGTCCGCGGGGGAGTGGGGTGCGACGCTGGGTGACGGGGAACTGTCACCCGATGAGCAGAGCCCTATGCCCAGTGCATATGCGGACCATTGGGGCCGGGAGGCGAGGAATTCCGGGGAGGGCGCCGTAGGGCGGTCCGGTCCGCCGGTGACCGGCGCACACGCGAGGGGCCGGGGTCGCGCACCGAGACCCCGGCCCCTCGGCGGCGTACGAACGCGTCGTGCGAGCGGTAATCAGCGTCGCTGAGGCAGACCTTCCTCGCCGCACCCGCCGCGAGTCGGTGCTACTCGGCTGCCACCCGTGCCGGGCCCTGGTCAGGGGAGGCAGCGGGGCGACGCGTCGAGGGAAGTGTTACTCCTGCCCCACTCCACATCGTTTCGACGAGGAGTGGCAACCCCAGGACTACGGGAACCCACGCCAGACTCATCAGCCGGTCGCCCTCCGCCGGGACCGGATGCACCGCCGTGAGGCCGAGACCAGTCAGGGCCGCAGCAACGGTCGGCACAGCGAGTGCGGGGCGGCTGCGCCAGAGGGCCCATGAGGAGACGGCGATCAGAAGCGCGAGTGGCGTGTTGGAGTGGAGCCACCCCGCCCAGAACCGGGCCTCGGGTTGCAGAATTCCGCCGAGCGGATGCGGTACATCGGGGCTGGTGAAATGGCGCGTTTGAAAGTCCTGCAGGGTTTCGTTGAACCCCGGCAGGCCGAGGGCATTCGTGACGACCACTGTCGCGAGGACGAGGCCTGCGGATGCGGCGGCGAGCAGCCGACTCCCTCTGTGCCCCGGGTGGCCATGTCGAGACGCGTACGTGTACGCGCCGACTGTGATCGTCAGGCCAACGGCGAGCAACAGCGCATTGGGATACCTCGTCACTCCCAGCAACAGGAAGCCGGTCAGCAGCCAGGCAAGACCTGAACGTGCCCGTGTCGGGCTCTGCAGCAGACGGACCGCGCCGACTGTACAGGCCAGAGTGAAGAGAGTCACCGGGCTCTCGGTCAGCGGCCGCAGGCACACATAACCGAGACCGCTCCCCAGGAAGAGGAGCTGCCCTGCCGAGGCCGTGCGCCGCCGCGCACCTGCCTCTCGAAGCAGGTGGTGGATCAGGACGCTGGAGGCTGCCATGAGCATCAAGGAGAGCGCCCATAGCCCTTTCAGTACTCCGAATGCGGCGATGAACGGCGCGGCCAGCAGCGGATAGCCGGGACGGGTGGCAAAGATCCGTTCATACCTCGGCTGGTCGGGAACGAGTGAATGGCGGTTCCGCTTCAGGCATCCCGGAACATCGGAAACCTCCTCGATCCGACAGTACGCATCGACCGCCCTGAGGTGCGCTTCGGTACGTGACTCGCCGAGGAACTCGAGACTGGCGCGTGTATAGCGGTAGCTGTCGTTGCTGTAGCCCCAGTCGCTCCTGGAGAAAAGGTATCCGTATCCGCCGAGGGCGGCGACAAATAGGCAGGCAAGGAGAAGGGCACTGAAGCGCCGCAAAATGTCAGGCATGAGCATGCTTTAACACTCCTGGACTTTCCCGCGACGCGGCGCGCGAGGCGAGTACATCAGATGGCTTATTGATCCGAAACTCAAAGGGTTCTGTCCGAAGGTGCATCGGACGTGCGGGCCGTGGAAGCAGCCGAGGACGATGTCCTGCGGGTTTCGGCGGCGAGTCGGGTCCGGCCGCGGGCTCGGCTGAACCGGCTCGCCGCCACCCTGGGCATCCCCACCCTGACCGAGCTCGGCTAGGAGAACGCGGCAGACGGCTTCCGCCATCCGGTCAAGAAATTCAAGCGGTGAACTCGCCGAGCCCGGCAAGGCGTTCAACGCCGTGATCCGAGGCGTCCACGCCGTCGCCGAACGCGTCAACACCCTGCTGGAGGTCACCTTCAAGGCCCTGCGCAGGGTTAGCCGCGACCTCGCGGCCATCACCCGGGTCGCCCGAGCTGCCCTCGTCCTGCTCTGGCTCGAACACGGACGCACCGCCTGAAACGAAGATCACCAAACGTAACGAGACGTTACGGGGAAGGGCTCAATCCGGTCGGCAGGTGCGGACCTTTCGGGAGCGGAAGGCGGAGCGGCCGTCCACGACGAGGTGGACTTTGCCGTCGAGAGCGCCCGGAGCTGACCCTGTGGAACCTGTGTTTTGAGAAGGACCCCGGCTTCCCGTGGATGTACCCATACGTGGTCGACCCCACATCATGGTTCTGACGGCGCCCGCCGAGGAGTTCCGCGAGTGGGCCGCACGGCTGTTTGCCTCGCCGTGGTGGCCTTCCCTCCGGCTCGGCCACCCCAGCCATCCGTTCGTCAGGCCGGGACGAACAGTACACGGAGCATCTTGGGCCAGAACTTCCCGGTGAGCAGGAACTCATCCGCTCCGGGCACGGCCGCGATGCCGTTCAGCGTGGACCCCGGGACGAGTTCGTCGTCGCGCAGCAGCCCCGAGGCGTCGATGCTTGCCGTCACCGCTCCGGTGGCGGGATCGATGCGCACGATGCGGTTGGAGAAGAGCACGTTGGCGTACACGGCGGCGCCGACGCACTCCAACTCGTTGAGCTCCGTCACCGGTCGGCCCCCTTCGGTCACGGTGACCTCGCCCGTCTTCGCGAGCGTGCCGGGGTCGCGGAACGTCAGCCGTGACGAGCCGTCGCTGGTTACCAGCCGGTGCCGGGCCCGCTGGACGCACACGCCCCAGCCGTCGTCCGGGTACGGGACGCGACGCAGCTCCGCGAGCGTCTTGGCGTCGCGCTCGATGGCGGTCCGGTTCCGCCAGGTGAGCTGCCACAGGGTTCGGCCGAGCACGGTGATGCCCTCACCGAACAACGGCGCGGGGAGTGCCGCGCGGACCGTTGGCTCCTTGCCCGGATGCCCTGCCCGTACCGAGGACCGGCCGGAGATGCCGGTGCCTTCGTAGAGCGTGTCGCCGGCCATCTCGAGACCCTGGGTGAACGCCTGCGGGTCGTGCGGAAGGGTCTCGAGCACCTTGACCCGCAGGTGCTCGACCCGGTGCGCCGCGGCCATGGCTCGGCCTGCCGGGTCGTGGGGGGCGCGGTCTGCCGGCGGGCGTGACGCGAGCAGCAGCGCGGCCGCGAGTACGGCCCCCGCCGCGCGGCGCACACGCTCAGACACGGCAGGTCCCTCCCGACTTGAGCGTGGTCCGCTGCGGCCTCACGAGGGACTGACGCAGCAGTGTCGGCGCGCCGTCCGCGTGCGGCTCCAGCAGATGCAGCACCAGGGTGCGGCGGGCGCCGGCGGACAGTTCCAGGTCCAGCGTGAACACGGAGTGGCCGCGTTCGACGCCGGGCGCGAGCAGCGCGCGGCGGCCATCCAGGGTCGCGTCGGCGAGGGTGGCTCCGACCCCGGCGTAGTACGACACCTGGAGGCGGTTGTCACCGGGCCGGGTGCGGTAGGGAGGGGAGTCCGTCCTGATGGTCACGTAGTCGGGCAGGCCGGAGGTCGGCGCCCGGTTGGTCAGGGTCATGGTCACGGTGACCGCCCGGCCGCCGCCGGAGCACGCGCCCGCTTCCCAGGTCAGGCTCCGGTCGAGGTAGTAGTCCAGTTTGCTGCCGGCCGCGTTGTTCACCACGAGCCCGGCGAAGGGGCCAGGGGTGTCCGGGAGCGTGCCCGAATAGGGGCGCGACTCGAGGAGGCGCTGCTCCGCCGTGTGGGCGCTCCAGACCTTCAGCCGTCCGTCCCGCTGGACGTCGTTCACGGCGACGAGCAGCGCGGGCAGTCGGTGCGGGTCGTCGAGCGCCCCCATCAGCCGTGCGGCGGCGGCACGCGCCGCGTCGACGAAGAACGCCTTGCGCCGGGCGACGTCGTCGTACTTCGCGTAGCTGGCCCGTTCGGTGAGGTCCACGACGTTGTCGGCGGTGAGCTCGGTGCCGTCGGCCATGCGGGCCGGGCCGGTGACCCGCAAGAGACGGCTCAGCGTGACCGGGTCGACGGCGATCGCCCCGTCCACGCGTTCGCCGGTGTGCTTGCGCCATGCCGCTGCCCAGATGCGGGCCGCGTAGGGGAAGTGCGGGCTCTTGTTGGAGTTGGGCCACACGTGGATGGGGTCGCTGCCCGCGTAGCGGGCGTTGAACTCGGCCCCGAGGTCGAGGTCCGGCTTCGCCGTTTCCAGCTCGGTGTTGTTGCCGAACCGCTCGAAGGACAGCCGGCCCCGGTCGGCCCGCAGCACGGCGAAGGCGCCCGGAAGACCCCCGGTGCCTCGTGCCTCGGCGAGGTTCTGGAACGCGAGGAAGTAACGCCGTTGTCCTTGCGTGCCGAGCATGGGCGGCAGGACGCGAGCCGCCAGGGAGGCGTCGGTCATCACCGGGGCGAGGCGGTCGAGCTGCTGTTGCAGCCCGGCACGGGCCCGGTCGGCCGCCGGCAGCCAGGTGGACCGGGGCAGACCGTGCACGTCGGTCCGCACCTCTGCAACGGCGTCTGCGGCCCGGGCGATTTCCGGCCCGTGGCGCTGCAACTCCGCGAGGGCCTCGGACATCCCGCCGCCGCTTCCGTGCGGCGTGGACGGCGGCAGGACGCCGGTCAGCGGGGACAGCACGTCGCCGGCCAGCCGGTCCGCCGCGTAAGCGGCGCCGCGCACGGTTCTGACGGGACCCCCGAGGAAGGGCAGCTCTGCGGCGGAGTACCAGGCCGGCCCGGTGGTGAGACGATGCGCCCGAGTTGCGTGGACGGCGGCGGAGCGCGCTGCCTGTTCCGCTACCTGCGCGGACGCGGTCGCCTTTCCGGAGGCGGAGCCGGGCGCCGCGGCGGCCGTCGCCGAGTGCCGCAGCGCGTCGAGGTCCTGCTGGGCCGCGAGCAGCTCCGAGCGGGCGAGCAGTCCGGTGACACCGATCCAGACCGCGCCGGCCAACGGGAGCAGCGTGCTGGCCAGCAGTACTTTCCTGAGTACGCGGCGGCGACCCGGTGCCTGTTCGTCGGAGCAGTCTGCCCCGGGCATGCGTACGGCGTCCCAGCCGGGGCCGGGACGCCGTGCCGCCTTACGGATGTCTCGCTCCGTCATGAACTACCCGTCATGAGCTGCGGCGACGGCGCACGGCCAGCGTCGTGCCGGCGCCCGCCACGAGCAGCGCCGCTGCGGTGCCGCCCAGGGTCAGGGCCTTCCCATTGCCCGTCTCCGCGAGGCCTTCGCCGTTGTGGCTCTGAGTCTCGTGCTGGTAGTTCACCGGGTCGCCGACTACGCCGCCTCCGTTGTGTCCGTCGTCATGTCCGTCGTGCCCACCGGGGTGCTCGGGCTTGTCCGAGTGGGTGGGTCGGCTGGTCGGGGTCTTGGTCGGTTTCGGGTGCTTGGTAGGAGTCGGCGTCGGTGTCGGCGTCGGTGTCGGAGGCGGGGTGCTACCGACCCCGCCCTCCACGTAAATGGTGACGCCGACGCTTTGGTCGGGGTTGTCCCCGGTGAGCCGGAAGACGTGCCAGCCGGAAGGCGCCGTCTCCGGGATGTCCACGGTACCCGCCACCGAACCGTCGTCCTCGGCCTGGAAATTGCCGAGGACGATCGGGGTCGATTCCAGCAGCGCCGTGATGCTCTGCCCGGGATCGAAGACGTCCGGGGGCGTGTCGAAGCTCAACTCTCCTCCGGCCGTGACCGTGGTGGTGCTGACGTTCAGGGGCGGGGGCGACCCCGGGTATGGCTGTGCGTAGGCGGCCTGCGCGCCAATCAGGGGTGCCGCGATGAGCATGGCAGCTGATGCTGCCGATGCCAGGGCGACCCTCCATCTGGGCGATGTCGTCATCCTCTTCCCTCTCCTCGACTTCGGTGCGGGCCAGGCTGCAGCGTCGGCCGTAATCCATTTCTAGGTACCAAGATCTGGATACATGGAATAAGTGGGACATACCGACATCTGGTGGTGTGGCGGTGCCCAGAAGTCACCGGATGGTGGAGCGCCTGCCCACTGTTGGCCCATGCCGCCGCGTCGAGTGGTCGGACGGTCTGCGCCACCGGGGTCGTCCGACAGTCCGACGTAGGGGTGGCTCCCCCAGTTCGAGCACGCGAGTCCCTATCTTCGGCTGTGCGCAGGGAACAGAACATTTCATTTCGGGTGATTGCCTCGGTCCACGAGGGGTTATAGGGGTGCAGCTTGGATCTCCACGGATTCCTGAAGGCTCTTGCCAGACGCTGGCCGACCGTCGTGCTCTGCCTGGTTCTCGGGGTCGGGGCGACACTCGCTGTGACGGGCTTGAGCACCCCCGTCTACGAGGCGAGGACCCAGCTCTTCGTCGCCACCCTCACCGGTGAGGACACCACACAGCTGAACCAGGGGCAGAGCTTCTCGCAGGCGCGCGTGCAGTCGTACGCCTCGATCGTGACGACCCGTCAGGTGACCGCACCTGTGGTGAAAAAGCTGGGGCTGCGCACCACACCGGAGGAACTGGCGTCCCAGATCACCGCGGTCGCGCCGCTCAACACCGTGCTCATCGACATCACCGTCCGGGACACCGCGCCCAAGCGGGCGGCGCGCATCGCCAACGCCGTGGCGGAGCGGTTCAGCGCGGTCGTCGAGCGGCTGGAGACGCCCAAGCGCACCGTCCAGCGGTCCGGAAAGAAACACGCGGACGATGCCCCGCCCGTCTCACCCGTCTCCCTGGGCGTCACCCAGGAGGCCGTCGCCCCCACCGGTCCGGTCTCGCCCCGCCCGCTGCTGAACCTGGCCGCAGGAGTGCTCGGCGGCCTGCTGCTCGGTGCCGGAATCGTCGCCCTGCGCGAGACGCTCGACACCACGCTCAAGACGAGCGAGGCGCTGGGCGAGTTCACCGCGCTGCCGGGTCTCGGCACCATCCCGTACGACAGGAACGCACCCAGGCAGCCGCTGGTCAGCGCCGACGGACACTCCAAGCGCGCCGAGGCCTTCCGCAAACTGCGCACCAACTTGCAGTTCTCCCAGGTCGACGACCCACCACGGGTCATCGTGGTGACGAGTTCGGTGCCCGGTGAGGGCAAGACCAACACCGCGGTGAATCTCGCCCTCTCGCTCGCCGAGGCAGGTGTCTCCACCTGCCTCGTGGACTGCGACCTGCGCCGCCCGCGTGTGGCCCCGACCTTCGGTCTCGTCCAGGACGCCGGTCTGACCACGGTGCTCATCGGACAGGCTCGCATCGAGGACGTGATGCAACAGGCCGACGGTCGGCTCTCGGTACTTGCCAGCGGCGCCGTACCACCGAATCCCACGGAGCTGCTCGCCTCTGCGCGCATGGAAGAGGTGCTGCGCGAGCTGGCGGACGCCTACGAGGCCGTGATCATCGACACCGCGCCGCTGCTGCCGGTCGCCGACACCGTTGGACTCGCCTCGCTCGCCCAGGGCGCGTTGCTCGTCGTCCGCGCTGCGAAGACCGGCCGGGACCAGGTGCGCACCGCTGCGGAATCGCTGGAGCGCGTGGGCGTCCGCGTCCTCGGTACGGTCTTCAGTATGGCTCCGGTTCCAAGGGGTGGCCGTTACGGCCGCTACGGCAACTACGGGTACGGCGAGCTGCCCGCTCCCCGTGCGTCGGCCCCCCGCGAGGAGGCCGTCGTACCCGCGGCGACGGATCTCGCGGGCGAGAAATGACCCGGGTCCTGTTCGTCTGCACGGGCAACGTGCACCGCTCGGTGCTCGCCGAGCGGCTGCTGGCCGCGAGGCTTCCGCCCGGCTCGGCCGTGCGGCCGGAGAGCGCCGGCACGGAGGCGTGGCCCCGGCCCGGCATGGAGAGTTCCACCAGGGCGGTGCTGGAGAAGCTGGGCGGTGACGGCTCCGGCTTCGCGGCCCGCCCGCTCACCGCGCAGCTCGTCGCGGGAGCGGCGCTGGTCCTCGGGCTCGCGCGCGAGCACCGGGAGGCGGCCGTGCGGCTCGCGCCGTCGGCGATGCGGCGCTGCTTCACCCTGAAGGAGTTCGTGCGTCTCGCCGTGGGGGGAGTCGACGAAGTGCGGGGCGGGGAAGTGGGCGGGGAAGGTGCGGCGACCGCGCATGGCGGGGTACCCGACGGGGAAGACCTGAGGGTCGCGGACGGTTTCGACGTCGTAGTCGCGGCCGCGGCCGGCCGTCGCGGTGCCGCCGCCCCGGTCCCGCCGGCCGAGGACGACGTCGCGGACCCGTGGGGGAAGCGCCACCTGGTGCTGTACGGGTGCGCCCGCGAGATCGACGGGGCGGTGAGCACGCTCGGCCGGTTGCTGGGCGGCGGGGCGAGCGTCTGAATCGAGGGTCCATGGAATAGTTCGACCGCGGCAGGACCGGGCGGACCGAACACCACCTCGAGCCGCAGGGCTCACCGGCGGGCGAAGGGACGGCCCCACTACCGGATTTGCCGGTACGCGGACGACTTCCTCGTGCTCGTCGCGGGGACCCGTACGCCTGTCGTACGGCAAGGTCGCCGAATTTCAGAAGCGCGGAGCCCTGCACTTCCACGCCGTGATCCGCCTCGACGGACCGGACGGCCCCGACACACCGCCGCCATCCTGGGCGACCGTCGAGTTCCTCGCCGACGCCATCCGCGCCGCCGCCACGCGCTCCTCCGCCTCCGTCTCCGTCCCGGCCGCCAAGGACCAACTCGCCCGCACTTTCCGCCGGGGCACACCCAAGAGGACTGCCTCCTACGGAGCTAACAGAACGGCCACATAGGGCACGACGATTTCTTTATATAGCTGAAAACTGCGAGGGTGACGGATGTCAGGCTCCTCCGCCGCGTTTCGGTGGCAAGATCTCGAGTGAAGGTGCTCATGTTGTTCGTTGCCTCGCCATGTCGCTGTGGCTCGGCGAGCACCCTTTCGACGCTCGTCTGGAATAGGTCAATAAAGGCCGGTTCGGTCTCTTGACGCAGGGGAACGCCGTCCAGGCCTCGTCTGGCGGCTTCGCTGAGGTCTCTCCTGACTCCTTGTTCAAAGCCTGCGACCGAACGCTGACTTCCTCGACTCGTCGGCCGTTGGCGGTCATCCCTGCCTGGATTGCATCGGGTATTTTCGCCCACTTCAGCCTCGACCTATGATGCGAGACAGCCAGTTCGGTCGATGATCCGCCATCCGTTCGCTGTAGCACTTCAGGAATAGCATGCCGATATTTGACTCCCGATCGGCAGCCGCTTCCTCGGGGTGGGTACGCAAGTACTCGCAAACGTCCATCCATGCGTACCCGACGGCATACATCATGGGAGCAGCGACAGCGGTACTCACAGCTGCAACTGCAAGATTTACTCCGGGGATCAATTTTGCGGACTGTTTGGCAATCTTCCTACCTGCTTCCTTTGCCGCTTTCTCGGCAGTGCGCCTCGCCGCCTCCTCCGCAATCCAATTGGCACCATGCTTCGCCGCATTGCCACCGATGAACACCTTCCATGAAAGGCGTATGAGTGCTTGCTTGTCGACAGGCACGCCATACAGGACACTAATCCGCGCCATCATTCCGGCCAGGGTGACGGTAAATCCCGCCATGTCAAGCCCAATTGGCATCAGTTGCGATCCGAACGCGGCTCCCATTGCCACTTTGATCGCGCGCTTTGAAGCTAGGCGCTGATGAGTAAAATCTAACTGCTGAGCTGCGGTGGCTGCGTATCGTGCGGCTTGAGGAATTTCTTCTACTGTGGCAGCGAGAAGTTCCTTAAGGCCGTGCACGGGGTAGATGGTCCCGCTAAGCTCCGTGTATTGCTTCGAGTTTACGAGGAACACCTGGCCCCCCGACAGCGGGAGCTCCCTCCCTGAGATGTCCCGTTGCAGATCCAGGGCATCTTGATGGAATCGTCCATCGAGTTGCATTACCCGAGTGAGCACTACAAAGACGGGGAGATGGATTTCACGTAGGGCTCGAAGCATGTCTGCATGAGCGTCGAGAAAGCGACCATTGGTTGCGTTCACGACCAGCCAGACGGCGTGAATGTGCTCGCTGATATGTTCATGCCGAGCACTCTCCACGATACCCGTGACTTCTGATATTAGCGCGGCAAGATCTCCCGAGCCGATTTCGAACCCCGGAGTGTCATAGATCCCTAAGACGTCATCTTTGTTTTTTCGAAATAGCTGTATGTGGGTTGTCTGACGATTCCCGATTCCCGTTGTGGCACGGTCAAAACCGAAGACGGCATTGACTAAAGTGCTCTTTCCTGCGCCTGCATCTCCGAACACGGCAAGGTTGAATTTTCCGATTTGCTCCAATGCCGCATCAAAGGCTTCCTCGATGAGGCGAGAAAATTCCTCAAAATCGTACAGCTCGTTGGACATTTCCCCCCCAGTGCCCAAACCGCATTCACGCCTATATCTACAAGGTCAAGAAATCCCCCGTGCGACCCCCGTCCGAAAGTACCTCTCCTCACCGACTGTGTCACCGGCGCACCCAGCGCTTGAAATGTCCATCCTGAGCCCCCGCGCGCCCCTCCCTGTGCGGATCGTCCTGAGTGGCCTGTCAGTCGCCTCGGACGCCGAGTGTCTTGCTCTTCTGGCCAGCCAATGACAGTCAGACACCCTGCTGGAGCCGTCAACATGCAAGCCGCGGCGGCCGGCCCGTGAAGACATCCAAGAGCTGTTTGCCTCCAGCGCCCGCAGCTTGGGAAGTTGTCAAGCGCCACTGGGTGCGCTCAGTAGCCGAAGAAGTGAAGGGCCGGGTCCCTGACCTGCGGGCCGTGTCATCGATCAACGCTGCGACCTGCGACTTAGCCGTCGGTGGTTGTCAGCGTTGGTCGTCGTTGAGCGCCCTTTGACGGCCCCGAGACGGCCCAGGGCCGCTGACGCTTTCCGCTGGTTCGCCCCCTAGGTGCGAACTGCGGGCTGGACGGTCGCTGAGGTCTGCCAGGCGGAGTAATAGTCAAGACCTGTGGATCTGAGCCGCGTTCATGGCGATGTGGGCTTGCGGGCGAGGATCTGGATCCCCGTTGACTCGTGGCCGTTCATGGTGGGCACGGTGATGGTTCGGGTGTCGATGGTCTGAAACCCGGTGAGCAGGGTGGAGAACCATTCGCGGGGGTGGTGGCGGCAGACCGCGCCGTCGCCGGTTTCGAACACACCGTAGCTGCCGTAGTGATCGGCATGGCGGCCGTAACGGTTGCGGTTGCGTTCGTCGTCTTGCAGCAGAAGATCGCTGATGTAGAGGATTCCGCCGGGCTTGAGGATGCGGTTCAGTTCGGCGATCAACCGGTGCTGGGCTTCATCGCCGGGAATGCAGGTCAGCACGGCGAAGAGCAGAACGGCGTCGAAGCCTGCGTCTGGACAGGGCGAGGCGGGTGGTGCGTCCAGGGCGGCAAAGCGCATGGTGGGGTGCAGGCGGCGTGCCCGACCGATCATTCCCGGTGAGGCATCGAAGCCCGTGAGGTTGCCGAAGCCTCGCTGTTCGAGCTCCTTCATGATGCGGCCGTAGCCGCATCCGTAGTCGAGGATCGCGGCGTGCCTGCTGATCCTGTCGAGCCAGGGCAGATGGAGCGGGTGGGTGAACGTCTTCGTGGCCGCAGCGGCATCCCAGTAGGGAACCTGGCTGTCGAGGTCGGACAAGGCGGATGCCTCCCTGGATGCTTGGCTGAAGCCGGTCATGCTGCCACGGTGGTTGGGCGTTCGACGAGTTGGCCGCGTTCGAAGCGGGCTCCGGCACGGACGAGGGCAACGAGATGGGGTGCGTTCACGGCCCGCCACCGCTGCTGGGCGGACTCGACGAGCTTGAAGACCATGGCCAGGGCGGCGGTGCGGGAGCCGGCCCCGCGGGTGACCTTGGTCCGCAGCCGGACGGTGGAGAACGTGGACTCGATCGGATTCGTGGTCCGCAGGTGGATCCAGTGCTCGGCCGGGAAGTCGAAGAACGCCAGCAGCTCCTCCTGATCGTCGGTGATCTTCTTGACGGCCTTCGGGAACTTCGCGCCGTAGAGCTGGGCGAACGTCTTGACCGCCTTGGTGGCGTGGTCGCGGCCCTCGGCGTTATAGATGTCCTGGATCGCCTTCTTCGCTCCGGGCTGCGCGGACTTCGGCATGGCGTCGAGCACATTTGCGGTTTTGTGAACCCAGCACCTCTGCTCGCGGGTGTCGGGAAACACCTCGGCCAGCGCCTTCCAGAAGCCCAGCGCGCCATCGCCGACCGCGAGGACGGGGGCGCGCATGCCCCGGCGGGCGCAGTCGCGCATCAGGTCGGCCCAGGACTCGCCCGACTCGCGGTAGCCGTCCTTGAGCGCGACCAGCTCCTTGGAGCCGTCGGCGCGCACCCCGATGAGCACCAGGACGCACGCCTTGGCCTCCTCCAGGCGGACGTTGAGGTGGATGCCGTCAGCCCACACGTACACGTAGTCGACCCCCGCGAGGTCGCGGTCCATGAACGCGGCGTGGTCGGCCTGCCACTGCGTCGTCAGCCGCGTGATCGTGGCCGGGGAGAGCCCGGCGGAACTGCCCAGGAACTGCTCCAGGGCGGGCACGAAGTCGCCGGAGGACAGACCGTGCAGGTAGAGCAGCGGCAGCACCTCGCTGATCTTCGGCGACTTGCGGCACCACGGCGGCAGGATCGCCGAGGAGAACCGCTTGCGCTCGCCCGTCGCCTCATCGACGCGCTTGTCGTTCACCCGCGGGACCTTCACCTCGACTACGCCGGCCGCGGTGGTGACTTTCCTGGGCTGGTGGTAGCCGTTGCGGACCACGAGCCGCCGACCGTTCTCGTCGCACTCGTCGGCCAACTCGCCTATGTAGGCGTTGACTTCGACCTCCAGTGCGGCGGCCAGCATCCTTCTTGCGCCTTCCCGAACGATCTCGTCGATCAGCGACGACCCGTCGTGCGTGGAGCCGTCCTCGTTGACTACGGTGAGCACGGACGTACCTTCCCGGCCGGTGCTGCGAACACCGGTCTTGCTCGGTGACCTATCGATCAATCACCCGGGAAGGTACGTCCTCCCCGGGCTGATCCACAGGTTCTGAGCATTGCTCCTGCCAGGCTGGACAGGTGGTCGAACGGGGGGAGTTGTCTAGAACGACGCTCAGCCGCGGCGACAACCGAAGAGAGTCGCGAGTGCGGCTCTCTTCGGCGGTTGCCTTGAAGGACAGGGCCACGGGTCAGAGGTTGCCGAAATCGTGCGTCAGGACTTCATTCGCGTCCGGCGGCGTCCCCGGGGGCTGCTGGACGTGCAGCACGACGTTCACGAAGTTCAGCCCGGTCTGGCGCACCGTCCAGTTGCCATTGGGGCATGCTTGGCGCGGGTTCGGAGGGGGCGGTGGAGGGATCGTCACGCTGAAGGTGATCTGGCCGTTGCGGGGGTTGGGGAAAGTGCTGACCGGGCCAGTCACGTCTTCCTCAACGACGGGCTGACCAGGCGCGACGTTGCCACCCCTGTTGACGCACTCGAAGGTGGCTGTCACCTGGTCCGCCGTCAGGAAGACAAAGGTGGTGGTGCTGCCCAGTCCGGCCACCTTGCCGCTGCAAATCAGGCCGACGTTTTGGTTTTCGGTGTTGCACCCTAGATTGCCGACAAAGTGTGGGCTATCGGCGATGGCTGCCGGCATGCCGACCCCGAGGGCCAGCATCGTCGCGAGCGCGGTGAAAGTACGCCGCATTCGCATGTACGCCTCCTTGATGGAAGGTGTGAGCGGCGTGTGCGCGCTCCACCACGAACGATCTCCCGCCGTGAGGCGGTCGGTCGTATCAGCGACGGTCGTAACATCCATCCAATGGCCGCTACGGGTGACTGAAGCGGCCTACAGCCGCCTCGAACTCCGGGAGCGCGGCTTCAGCGCTCCAATTCAGGAACCGAGCGGACTGAGTGAACAGCTGATATGGAGGGCCTGGGTGTCAAGGGAGGTGCGGTGTCCGGCTCGACACTCAGGTGCCGGGCCTGGTCTTCGTGCTGTTGGGCCGGTGGGAGAGGGCGTGTGGTGAGGCGTGTCGGCTCGACGCGCGGTCAGGCTGATATGCGCGGGTTAGGTACCGCATGACCGGTTGTGCGTCGGGAGTGTTCCGCGGGTCTAGGGTCGAGCGTGGCCGCGCCGGTGTCCGGCGGGGCTGCTCATAGCTGTGCCGCGGGTCCTCCTCGCGCTGCCTGTCCAGTGCCGGTCTCCCACCGGCGGCTTGCGGGCCGGCTGGGGTCAGGACGGCTCGTCCATCACGGCGAGGCTCCAGCACCATCCGGCCAGTTCGCGGGCGACGGCCACGGCGGCGATGGTGGGCCGCTTGTCGCGGGCGTCGAATCGCTTCCACCGCTGGTTAAGGCGCCGGTTGCCCCGCTCGGCCCGGTCCCGGACGGCGGGCGGCTGACCGGCCTGACGGCGCATCAGCTCGCGGCCCAGACGGTACCGCTTGCGATGGTGCCAGGACGCCTCCACCAGCAGCCGGCGGGCGTGGCTGTTGCCGGTCTTGGTGATCGGACCTTGCACCCGGCGCTGGCCGCTGGAGGCCTCCGACGGCACCAGTCCCAGATAGGAGCCGATGGTGGCGCCGGTGAACCGGTGCCAGTCGCCGACCTCGACGGCCAGCCCGAAGGCGGTCAGTGTGCTGACGCCGCGCAGGCACCCAGCCGCCCCACCACCGGCGCGAACGGCGAGGCGGCGGCCATCTGCTCGATGGCCCCGTCCAGCCGCCCGCGGCGGGCACAGGTGCTGAGCACGGTGTCGAAGGCTTCGTCGAAGGCCAGCTGGACGCCGATCCGGTCGAAGGAGAGCGAGCGGAGCCAGCACTCGTGCTCCTGCGTCCAGGCCGTGCCCTGCCACACCAGTCCGTGGCGCAGCAGTAACTTGGAGAGCCGGTGCCGGGCCCGCATCAGGTCCCCGCGCACGTCCTCGCGCGCTCGCACCAGATCCCGCGCGGCTTCCTCCGCCTCGGTGGGCACCCGCACGGCCGGGAGTTCCCCGATCCGCAACAGCCGCGCCAGCCGCTCGGCATCCCTCCGGTCGGTCTTGACCCGGTCACCCGGCGGCCGCTCGACCTTCGACGGCGCCACCACCACGCACCGCACACCCGCCGCCGTTAACGCCCTGGCCAGCCCGAACCCAGTCGGCCCGGCCTCATACGCCACCGCCACCGGAGAAAGCAACGACGCCACCCAGGACACCACCGCGTCCGTCTCCGGCGCCAGCCGCAGCGACCGGATCTCCCCGGAAACCCCATCGATCGCGGCCCCAACGACCGACCGGGCGTGAACATCCAGCCCGGCATACGTACGCTCGAACATGACCGGCACCTCCCGCAATTGCGGCTCTACCGCCACTCAGAGTGGCGGCAACCCGCGCCAACTTGCGAGCGAGGCGCCGGTTCTCCATACGGTCTAGACCGCCACGGGAGCTCTCGACCGCCCTCTGAAATTCCTCGCCGAACTCGCCCAGCTCGACATCAGCGACCACGCCCGCCGGTTGATCCGTACCGCTTGGACGCTCGGCGCACGCAAGGAACTGGAAGACCTCCGACTCCGCGCGTGGGCCCACATGCCCGGCTTCCGCGGCCACTTCTGCACCAAATCCCGCCGCTACTCCACCCCCCTCGGCGCCCTCCGCACCGCCCGCGCCGAATGGCGCCGCGCACAAACCGCAGCAGCCGCCGAGCACGACACCGACACGACCCTCGTCCTCTCGCACTGGGTCTTCGCCGGAACCGGCCTGTCATCGGCCGAAGCCTGGCTCGCCGCATCCCTCGAACCCGCCCCCGGAACAGAAGGAGAACCGACGCATGCGTGACGAAGAGCTGTTGGCCGTGGCCGACGTCATGGCGCGGCTCAAGCTCGGCCGGTCGACGGTGTATGACCTGATCCGCTCCCGTCGGCTTCCCTCGATCACCATCGGCCGCTGCCGCCGCATACCGGCGCGGGCTCTCAGCGACTACATCTCCCACGAACTGGAGGCGGCTGCACGGCGCCCGGCACGGCACGGCCACCCTCCTCACGGCGGCCGGAGTCGCGCCCCGCGTCGTGATGGAGATCCTCGGCCACTTGCAGATCAGCATCACCGTGGACGTCTACACGCACGTCGTGCAGGACACGCAGCGCGAGGCCATGAGCCACATGGACCGGCTGCTCAGGAAGCGTCCCGGTCGTCGCTGACCGTGCTCGTTGATGTCAATCATGGATGTCAAAGGCCCCGGACCATGATCGGTCCGGGGCCTTTTCCCTTGTGCCCCCGGCAGGATTCGAACCTGCGACACCCGCTTTAGGAGAGGCCCTATTGCCTGCCCTGTCTGTGCCGGCCTTTCCTTAGATTCACCGTTCCTGCTGGTCAGCGGGGCGCGGTCTTCCGTCCTTGTCTGATCGTTCCCCGTCTTTTACATGGCCTTCCGTTCCCATGACGTTCCCATGAGGGGCCTTCGGGGCCCCTGGGAAGGGGTGGGGGAGTCTTCCTCGCCTTCGCCATCCTGGGTGGATCTGCGTCGCTGATTGCCTCGAGTTGGGTCTCGGCGCCGCTGGGCCGGTTCACCAGGTCCTCTTCGCAGCGGCCAGTAGGTGCTCGCGGACGAGTGTCACGTGTGGGTTGGTGGAGCTGCCCGGGCGTTGGACGAGGTAGGCGGTGTTGATCGGCGGGTCCTCCGGCTGGTGCAGTAGCCGGAGCGCGCCGGAAGCGAGTTCGGTGCGGCACAGGTAGCTGGGCAGGACGCTCCAGCCGGCGCCGACGGTGACGGCGGTGAGGACGCTGCGCAGGTCGGGAACGGTGATCGCGGCCTGGGCGTGCAGGCGGCGGTCGAAGACGTGGCGCCAGTAGCGGCGGACGATGGGTAGATCCTCGGCATAGGCGATCAGTGGGAGGCTCTCCAGGGCGGTGGGCAAGCTCTGCCCCTTGAGTCGTTCGGCCCATACAGGGGCGGCGACCAGGACGAATTCCTCGTCGGCGAGGAGTTCCACGTGCAGAGTCCGGCCGCGGGGCCGCCGCGTGGCGACGACGAGGTCGTGGCGTCCGGCCCGCAGTTCTTCGAGCAGCGGTTCGGTCAGTCCGATGGCCACCCGCAGCCGGACGCCCTGCGTGACCAGCGGGGCCAGCACCGTGAGGCCGGCCATGCTCATGAACTCCGCGGGGCCCGCCAGATGCACCGGTGCGACGGTGCTGCTCGGCTCCTCGCCGGTGATGACAGCCAACTGGTCGAGGGGGGCCGACAGCCGGGTGGCGAGTTCGTCCGCGTGGGGCAGCGGGGTGACGCCTTGCGCCCGGCGTTCGAACAGCTCGCGGCCCAGGCGGTTCTCCAGCGTCCGGATCTGCGTGGTGACGGTGGACTGCGACAAGCTCAGCTGACGTGCTGCGGCAGTGAAGGAGCCCAGGCGGTGCACCGCGAGGAAGGTGCGCAGCAGGTTCAGGTCCACCGGACCGGATCCAGGAGTGTTGTGATCGCTCACGGCTCCGAGCCTACGAGGTACGCGCGGCGGTCACGTGCCGCCCGTCCTCGGGGCGAGGCATCGGGTCATCGATACCCGGTATCGGTCTCTTCATTGGCGCGGATACTTCAGCACCTTTAGTTTCGCGACCAAGGGGCAGCGGGTTCTATAGATCATCACCGTCGGTGTCATTCGGCTACACCCGGCCCCGAATGTGCAGTTGGCCGACAAAGGAGCCGTGGGAAAAGTGCGACAGAAGAAGATTCTGGCGGTGGTGACCAATCAGGCCACCTACGGGGCGAGCGAGCACCGGACCGGCCTTTGGCTGGCTGAACTGGTCCATTTCTATGACAAGGCGGTGGAGGCCGGTCACACCGTGGATGTGGTGAGCCCGGCGGGCGGTGAGGTGCCGCTCGACCCTCGAAGCCTTGGCCGCTTGTTCGTCGACCGGACGGTTCGCGGTTATCTCGACGACCCGGCCTTCATGACGGCTCTGAAAGCCACCACTTCTGTCGCCGACGCGGATCCGGACGACTACTCCACGATCTTCTTCACGGGTGGGCACGGCACGATGTGGGACTTCCCCGACAGCGCGGACCTGCAGGGAACAGCCGAGGCCATCTACACCCATGGCGGCATCGTCTCCTCGGTCTGCCACGGCGCCTGCGCGCTCATCAACCTCCGCGACACGGACGGGAACCCGCTCGTACGGAACCGCACCGTCACAGGCTTCGCAACGGTCGAGGAACGGCTGGCCGGTGTGAAGGGCAGGGTGCCGTTCCTGCTGGAGGACGAATTGCGCGCGAAGGGCGCCAAGTATGTGCGCTCCACCGTCCCGATGACACCACACGCCGTGCGCGACGGCCGCCTGATCACGGGCCAGAACCCGGTGTCCACCAAAGCCGTCAGCGGCCTGATTCTCGCCGCCTTGGCTGAGACCGAATAGTCGGTGCGGAGATCTGGGCGCCCCCTCTGCGGACGCCGCCCGATAAACCTTTAAACCTTGCATTAGGAGACAGCACCATGTCGAAAATCCTCTTTGTGATGACCGGCGCCAGCTACTGGACGCTGGCGGACGGCACCAAGCACCCGACCGGCTTCTGGGCCGAGGAGGTCGTCGCCCCGTACGAGGCGTTCACGGCCGCCGGCCACGAGATCGTGGTCGCCACGCCGGGCGGCGTCGTGCCGCCCCTGGACCAGGCCAGTCTGGCGCCGCAGTTCAACGGCGGCGAGGAGGGTGCGAAGAAGATGGCGGACGCCGTTGCCTCGATCGGCGAGCTCCAGCACCCCGTCAGGCTGAAGAACGTCGATCTCGCCGACTACGCCGCTGTCTTCTACCCCGGTGGCCACGGCCCGATGGAGGACCTGGCCGTCGACGCCATCTCCGGCAGGCTCCTCATCGACACACTCGCCTCGGGCAAGCCGCTCGGCGTGGTCTGCCACGCCCCGGCCGCGCTGCTGGCCGCGACCCTGACCGATAGCGGCAACGCCTTCACCGGCTACCGCCTCACCGGCTTCAGCAACGCCGAGGAGGCCCAGGGGGGGCTGGCGGCAGGCGCGAAGTGGCTGCTCCAGGACCGCCTGGTCGAGATCGGCGCGGACTACCAGGAGGGCGAGCCGTGGGCTCCGAACGTGGTCGTAGACCGCAACCTGGTCACCGGCCAGAACCCCGCCTCCGCCGCACCGGCCGCGACCGAAATCCTGAAGAAGCTGACATGACGTAGTGGAGCACCCGCACCCGTTTCCCTACCCGCATCGGCACGGAGCCGACCGATGCCCCGCCTCAGGCAACCGATGGCTGAAGTCCCAGTCTTCGCGCGCATATCCAGACGGCGATCAAGACCCACCCGTGCTCCCGGAAGGCGTCCCGCCTTCGCCGCGCGATGCGCAGCACGTTCTCCGGCATCGCATCAGCATTTGGACGACGCCTCGCAGGCGTACGCACCGCCACCCAGCAGGTGCGCGAACAGGAGAGACATGAAGGCAATTTGATCAAGGAACCCGGTGGGCCGGAGGGCCTGGAGTGGATCGACGTCGAGGCCCCGTCCCCGGCCGCGGGCGAGGTCATCGTCGACGTGGTGGCCGGCGCGGTCAACCGAGCGGATGTCGCACAGCGGATGGGCTGGTACCCGGTCCCGCCGGGAGCGTCGCCCTACCCGGGACTGGAGGTCTCGGGCCGGATCAGCGCCATCGGCGAGGGCGTGACCCAGTGGCAACCGGGCGACGAAGTATGCGCGTTGCTTGCCGGGGGCGGGTACGCGCAGAAGGTCGCCGTCCCTGCCAGCCAGCTGCTCACGGTACCCAAGGGCGTCAGCCTTGTCGAAGCGGCGGCGCTGCCGGAGGCCGCCGCCACGGTGTGGTCGAACGTCTTCATGACCGGTGCGCTGAAGGCGGGTGAAACCTTCCTCATGCACGGCGGAGCCGGCGGCATTGGCACGATGGCCATCCAGCTCGCCAAGGCCCACGGCGCCTACGTCGTCACCACTGTTGGCGGCAACGAGCAGGCCGCCAAGGTACGAGACCTTGGCGCCGACGTCGCGATCAACTACCGCACCGAGGACTTCGCCGAGCATGGCCCGTACGACGTGATCCTCGACGTCGTCGGCGGCCACTACCTCCAGCGCAACGTCCACTCCCTGGCCCCCGACGGGCGACTGGTCATCATCGGTCTGCAGAACGGCCTGGAGGGCGAACTCAACCTCGCCGAACTCCTCTTCAAGCGCGCATCCGTACACGGGACCACCCTGCGCTCCCGCTCGACCGGGCAGAAGGCGGCCATCGTGGCCGAGGTCCAGGACCACGTGTGGCCACTGATCGAGAACGGAACCGTACAGCCGGTCATCGACCGCACCCTGCCCATGACCGAGGCTGCCGAAGCGCACCGGATCCTGGACGCCCACCACATCGGCAAGATCGTCCTGGTCAACCCCGACACCGCATAACACCGACGCGCCATCGCCCACGAGTCCGACGACAGGGCTGCAGTTAGCGCCGGAAAACGGGCCGAGGAGCGCGGGTCCGCGCCCTCGGGCACCCGCGGGCCTTTCGGGCCCCGCCCTCGCCATATGCAAGACGAAGCCGACCTGCTGCCAGAGGCAAGCGAAGTGCGTGCTCAGCGTGGGCCCGCCGATCCACTGCAGACAACAAACCCCAGGCTAATGACCTGGGGTTTCACTCTGGAGCGGGTGACGAGAATCAAACTCGCGCTCTCGGCTTGGGAAACGACGGCGCTTTCAACCTGGAAGGGCTTTTGACCTGGGCATCTGTGCTTTCCGCGGGGCTCGTAAGTGCGGGGTCGCACCGCTGTTGACCCTTGTTTCCCGCCCTTCCGGGCAGCTATGGGCACGGCGCCGGGCAGTGAGGGGATCAAGTGAGGGGATCAGGGGGCCGATTGGTTCCGGCCGGGCTGACGTAGCCCAGGTTGGGAGGTCGGCTGCCGGGGCCGTCGCGACTGCACACGGATTGCTGTGCCTGGGCGTTGTCGTGCACGCAGGGTGGCACGGCCCTGCGGTTAGCCGCGTGCTGGGGCTGCCAGCTCTCCGGAACTTCTCTCGTTCGGCTTCACCCGCGCCTCCGCCTCGGGGCGCGTGTCGCGCGCTCGGCGGACGGGTGCGAGCTGTCTCCCAGCTCAAGCTGGGAGAAGGACAATCCCGTTGGCGACGAAACGGCCTGACGGCATCTACCCAGGGCTTTTTACGCTGCTGCGTCCTGTGGTGCGGAGAGCACCCTGAGCCAGCAGGCGCCTCGGTCAGGGTGGTCGACGCGGCTGCGTCGGTCAGACGGAGAGTCAGGCCCCCAGGGCAGCACCACCGGCATCCTCACAGTCAATCGTGGATGTCAGAGACCTTCTCCACCGCCTGGGAGACGATCCGGTGGTTCAACCCGGGCCTTGCAGTAGGTGGCGTCCAGGAAGACGTTGCGCTGGCCTGTACAGGAGGCTGCAAAGGGTGGGCTTCATGCTCTCGTGAGAAGGGTCACAAACCGCAGCCTTGCGACTACAGCTTGGCATGTTCACAATAAGGCAACGATCAAGAGACACAACGGGAGACCTGTGAAAAACAAATTCAGGATAGCCATCACGCTCAGTGGCGTGCTTATGGCTACGCTTCCACTGGCAAGCACAGCGTCCGCCTCCGATTATGAAGGTGATCTCGCAAAGGCTGGCAGTCCCGCCCCGGATGCATCGCAGGTGTGCGTGAGCACTCCTAACACCACGGCCTGTTTTCAGGCCGAAGGTGACTACCTGTATGTGAAGGACTTGAAGGCCGACGGCAACGGCGTTTCCAACGACTGGAGCCTCTCGAACGGCAGCAGCAGGTGGGGGCAGTGCGGCAGCACTCTCGGAGCCGGTAAATGGGGATACTGCAACAAGGACTTCCCCGAGGGCGTCAAGATCACATTCGGCGCCTATTATGGTGGCACATATTATTCCAAGACAGTGACAACGTAATCAGATCTGCAGAATGTACCGGGGTTCCTTTTTGGCGCCTTGATGCTTCCTTGGTGCATCTTGTGAAGCTACGCCAGGGAGCTTCTTGTCTGCCCCCATGAGGTAACCTGCACAGGGATTGCAGTCAAGTGCAGTGTCGGCAAAGCTCCGTCCCCGCCAGGGCTTCTTAGCGCGGGGGAACACCCCGATCGGCTATGCCCGGCGGGAGAGGGGTGGGAACCTGAACGGTGGCCCGGCGTAGCGGCCTAACCTCGATCTTCCGTGAGGGGCCGTCAGTTTGCTGACGGCCCTTCTTTTGTTCGGTCGAAGCAGTGAGCTCTTTCAGCGTTGCCACTCCAGGGTGAGGACGGCCGCGGCGATTGACGACATTCGATTCGGGCTGCACCGGGCTCTAAGTGGTGAGTCGCGCCTTCGCTCCTCCTCAACCCACCATCCTCCCCAGCTCCCGTCCCGTCTGCCGTCGACCCACACACCGTGGAGCGGGCGTGGTTCCTGGCGTCCAGGTGGAGCGCGCCACTGTACGAACGACCTGGACGCCAGGGGCCGCGTCTGCTCGGCTCTGCCTGGGTCGACGGCAGACGGGATGGGAGCTCCCCGCGCACGCCACTACTCCGCCGGCACTCGCGAACGGCGCCCCCTCCATCTCGGAACCTGAGCGCCCCCCGCCGGAGGCTCGTTCTGACCGTGGCCACTGTGTGTTCAGGTCTCTACTCAGGGCCGTAGCTCGCTGCGGCCCCAGGGGCACGGCCCCGGCGCCGCAGGCGCAGAGGGGCCGGGCCCAAGATGGTGTCCCGCCGAGTGGTGTAGTCACTGGCCGAGCTGGTTCGGTTCCGGCTGTGGAGGAAGCTGATGGTCGTCCTCGGCCGGTTCGGCGGTG
>NZ_JBVHRI010000015.1:247385-266629 GCF_055566975.1 Streptomyces sp. NPDC027189 | reverse complement strand
ACTGCAGGGGGGACCCTGTGGGAGAGTAGGACGCCGCCGAACTAATTGTAGAGAAACCCCCGTACCGGGAAACCGGTACGGGGGTTTTCTGCGTTTAGGGTCTAGTCATGCGCTACGACCTGGTGATCTTCGACAACGACGGCGTCCTCGTGGACAGCGAGCCGATCTCCAACACGATCCTGGCTGCCTATCTCACCGAGCTCGGGCACCCAACCTCGTACGAGGAGTCCCTCAGGGACTACATGGGGTCGGCCATGCACCGCATTCACGAGCTCGTCCAGGAGCGCAGCGGCAAGCGGCTGCCGGACGACTTCGACGACGTCTTCCACGGGCGCGTCTTCGCGGCTTTTGAGCGGGAGTTGGAGCCCGTTCCCGGTGCCGTGCAGGTCCTTGAGAAGCTGTCCGCGGACGGGGTGCCGTACTGCGTGGCCTCTTCCGGGAGTCATGAGCGGATTCGGGTGGGGCACCGGAAGACCGGGCTGGACCGGTGGTTCGACGAGGGCCGCGTCTTCAGTTCGCAGGACGTGGGGCGCGGCAAGCCGGCGCCGGATCTGTTTCTGCATGCGGCCGAGCGGATGGGCGTACCGGCTCACAAGTGTGTCGTCGTGGAGGACAGTCCGCTCGGCGTGCGGGCGGCGAACGCTGCCGGGATGGATGTGTACGGATTCACGGCCATGACGCCCGCGGCCAGGCTCACCGGGGTCACTCAACTCTTCTCCGACATGGGGGAGTTGGCCGACCTGCTCGTATGACGGCGTCCATCGCCCGGCACTGACATTTGTCATGGCGAGCTCCGGACGATCGTTTCTGTTGGCGGACGGGGTCCGACCGCGAAGCTGAGTACATCGAAACGGGACGTACACAGTGACGACGGAGGGACCCGATCATGAGCATCACGGCCACCGAGAGCAGCGTCGAAGCGCCTGCCGATACGACCACGGCTTCCGCCGCCATGGGCGGCGGGAGCGCCGTCCGGCAGAGCTTCCTCCCGCTGATTCTGGACGTGGCGGTGCCGATGGGGTCGTACTACCTCCTCAAGAGCGCGTTCGGGATGAGCACCATGGCGGCGCTGGGATGGAGCAGCGTGGTGCCGGCGGTGCGGACCGTGTGGGGCGTGGTGAAGGAGCGGACGTTCCACGGACTGGCCGCGCTGATCCTCTTCGTCAACGTCGTCGGGCTGCTGCTCAGCCTGGTCGCCGGTGACCCGCGGCTGATGCTGGCCAAGGACAGCGGGGTCAGCAGTGTGGTCGGTATCGGCATCCTGGTCTCCGTGATGCTGGGGAAGCCGATGATGACGACGGCGCTCAAGCCGTTCATCACCAAGGGCGACGCCGTGAAGACCGCTGCCTGGGAGCGGCTGCTCAGCGGCTCCGAGCGGTTCCGGAAGTTCGAGCGGACCTTCTCCCTCGTCTGGGGCGTGGCCCTGTTCGGCGAGTGCCTGGTCCGGATCGTGGGCGCGTACACGCTGCCGATCGACACCATGGTCTGGCTGGGCACGGTCATCATGGTCGCCACGATCGCCCTGGCCATTCTCTTCAGCGGTGGCCTCGCGGCCGGTCCGATGGAGAAGATGCTGGAAGACGAGCTCGCCGACCTGGCTCGGTAGGACCGTCCACCGTCCAGCCGTAGAGCTGAGCAAAATTCATCTTCGGCTTGATCTACCCACCGGTAAGCCAGGGCCCTACGCTCGCCGCCATGACAGATGTGCTGCGGCGCGGTAGGGCCTCTTTGGCGTTCAGCTTCTTCGCTCAGGGCGCCACCTTCGCGCTGCTTGTGACGCGCATTCCGGCCATCCAGGACCGGTACGGGGTCTCCGACGCGCTGCTGCCCGCCTTCCTGGCCGCCGTGCCGATCCTCGCCGGCGTCGGAAGCGTGACGACAGAGCAGCTGGTCAAGCGAATACGGCCGAGCCGCCTGCTGCGCTGGTCCCAGCCCGTCGTGCTCCTGGCGCTGCTCGGGGTCGGGGCGGGGGACCAGCTGGTCGAACTGGCGGTGGCCCTCGGCGCCTTCGGGCTGGCGGTGGGCGCGCTCGACGCCTCGATGAACATGCTCGGGGTGAGTCTGCAGCGGACGTACGGGCGCAGCATCATGCTCGGCTTCCACGCCGCGTACAGCCTCGGCGGGATCGTGGGCGCCTCGCTCGCGTGGGCGGGGGCGCACTGGCATCTGTCGTTGTTCGTGTCCTACCTGCCGGTGGTCCTCCTGCTGCTGCCGGCCACGTTCGTCGGGAGTCGGTGGTACGTCGACGGGGGCGCCCCCGACGCGAAGGAGGCGGCCGGGGCCGGGCCGGTCGTCTTCAAGCTGCTGCTGCCGCTCTGTCTGGTGATGACGTTCGCGTACATCGGAGACTCGACGGTCTCCAACTGGAGCGCGAAGTATCTGCAGGACGTGCTGGGCAGCTCGGAGCAGCTGGCGACCGTTCCGTACAACGTGTACATGGTGATGACTCTGGTGGGGCGCGCCGTCGGGGACCTGGGGGTACGGCGGTTCGGGGCCGTGGCCGTCGTACGGCTGGGGGCGGTGGTCGCGGCGCTCGGGTTCGCGGTGGTGGCGGTGGCGCCGGGAGCGTGGGTGGGGATGCTCGGGTTCACGCTGCTGGGCCTGGGGCTGTGCGTGATCGTGCCGCAGACCTTCGCGGCGGCGGGGCGGCTCTTCCCGGGTTCGTCCGACACGGCGATCGCGCGGCTCAACATCTTCAACTACGTGGGGTTCTTGATCGGATCGCCGTTGGTGGGTGCGCTGGGGGACGCCTGGAGCTACCGCGGCGCGATGCTCGTACCGATGGTGCTCGTCCTGGTGACCTTGGGGTACGCCCGGTCGTTCGCTCCTGAACCAAACCGATACGGTGACGGACATGAGCGGCCGCGCACAGCTGATGTGGGACGAGGCAGTAACGGGCTATGACTTCGGTCCGGAGCACCCGATGGATCCGGTCCGGCTCGCGCTGACCCGGCGACTGGTCGACGCTTTCGGGCTCGACCGTGAGGTCGACGTGGTCGCGGCGAAGCCCGCCGGGGAGTCGACGCTGCGGCTCGTGCACCGCGAGGACTACGTGGAGGCGGTCAGGGCCGCGTCCGCCGATCCGGATTCCGCCGACCCGTCGTATGGGCTCGGAACCATGGACGATCCCGCCTTCGCGGGGATGCACGAGGTGTCCGCGCTCATCGCCGGGCAGTCCGTGGGGGCCGCCGAAGCGGTGTGGCACGGGGACGCGCTGCACGCGGTGAACTTCGCGGGCGGGCTGCACCACGCGATGCCCGGTGGGGCGTCCGGGTTCTGCATCTACAACGACGCCTCGCTGGCGATCGCACGGCTGCTCGAACTGGGCGCGGAGCGGGTCGCGTATGTGGATGTGGATGTGCACCACGGGGACGGGGTCCAGGCGGCCTTCTGGGAGGACCCCCGGGTTCTGACGATCTCGCTGCACGAGCATCCGCGGACGCTGTTTCCGCAGACCGGGTGGCCTGAGGAGACCGGCGCCGACAGCGCGGAGGGCTCCGCCGTCAATGTCGCCCTGCCCGCCGGGACCGGTGACGCGGGGTGGCTGCGCGCCTTCCACTCGGTGGTGCCCGAGCTCGTCGCCGATTTCCGGCCGCAGGTCCTCGTCACCCAGCACGGTGCCGACACCCACTTCGAGGACCCGCTGGCGCATCTCGCGGTCTCGCTAGACGCGCAGCGGGCCGTGCAGGTGGCTTGTCACGAACTGGCGCACGAGTACGCGGACGGGCGGTGGGTCGCCCTCGGTGGTGGAGGGTACGCCGTGGTGGACGTCGTACCGCGGTCCTGGACGCATCTCGTCGCCATCGCGGCGGGGCGGCCCATCGATCCCGAGACGGTGATTCCGGAGAGCTGGCGGCAGGAAGTCTTCGCCCGTACACGGCAGTTGGCGCCGGTGCGGATGACGGACGGGCGGTGGCCCGTGTCCTGGAAGGACTGGGAGTCGGGGTACGACCCGGCGGACCGCCTCGATCAGGCGATCGTGGCGACGCGCCGGGCCGCGTACCCGCTGCGGGGGCTTCTGCCGTAGGCCGCTGCGAGGATTTCTTCCGTAGGCCGCTGCGGGGGGCCACGGCCGAACAACACTGCGGGGACGACGGCCGAAGAACACTGCGGGGGACCACGGCCGAGGAACACTGCGGGCGGGGCCTACTGCCGTAGACCCTCGGTCGACGAGGTCAGTAGCACAGGCTCGTCTCCGAGTTGTAGTAGATGTCGATCGAGCCGCTCCACGTCATGCACTCGCCCGCCTTCGGGTGGTCCTTGTACACGGGACCCGCGTACGTGGTGAACGATCCGTAGTCCCGGGCCGGGTTGCCGCTGGTGGGGTCCGTGTCGAGGGTGACCTCCATGAACATCCGGGCGCCCGGGTTGTTGCGGACCGTCACGGCGCAGAACCCCTGGTTCCCGACGTTGTACGTGACGTACGTGGTGCCGATAGCGCTGGTCGGCGAGGACTTGATCGGCGTGGACGCGGTGACCCGGTAGCCGGCGCCGCAGGCGCCGTTGTATGCGGCCGTGGTGACGGCGGATGCCGGAGTGGTCGCGGCGAGGGTGCCGCCGAGGGCCAGGACGGCGAGCGCGGCGGCGGTTGTCGTACGACGGGACGGCTTCATGGTGTTCCCCCTGTGATGACAGCGATGACAGCGATGTCTGTAGTGGCTGTGATGTCTGTGGTGACTGTGACTACCGTGCTGAATGTGCTGAATGTGCTGAATGTGGTGAGTGTGGTGAGTGTTGATCACTGTGCTGACTGCACCGACGGTCAACTGGCGCTTGCCGCACACGTGTTGTGAGACCAGGGGGTCCCGGCATTGGTTGTGGGGCCATTTGTCACTGTTCTGTCATCGGCGTCACGCCGATGCGATGGCACCTCGCGGCATCCCGGGATACCCATTAGGCCAACTGTGCGGCATTTTCCGTGTTTTGGGCGTATGGCGGTGGCCGATGCGCCAGCATCGCTGACGTGTTGAGCACCGGAGCATTGCGTGCACACCTTCTGGCCGCCCGGTTGGCCGGGCCCGTGGCCACCTCGCGCGAAGAGAGCCTGCGCAGCTATCGGCTCTTCGCCGCCCGTGATCCCCGCGTACTGCTCGGGCTTGATCCCGAATGGACCTGGCGGCAGCGGGACTTGATCGAGTTGATGGCTGACAAGTGCGGGGTTTCGGCCGATCCGTTGCACACATCAGGGCATGATGTGATCGATCCTGAGCTGACCTTGGCGGCTCTCGACGCCTTTGCGGAGCGGATCGGCGAAGCCGCCCGTAACCGTGACCCCGTGCTCCTCGGCACCGGTCATCCGCATCGACTGATCGGTTTCTACGCCGCGCTGGCGGACGCGCTGTCGGCGGCGGGGTGTACCGTCCTCACCCCCGCGCAGGGTAGCTGTGTCGACATAACGACCCGGTTCGGCCTACGCACGTACAACCTTGACTACGTACAAGGTGTCGCGCTGGTGCGCGAACCCGTCGGGCAGGCCACCGGTCGTGCGACCGGCGCACACACCCACTCACCCCTCCCGGTTCGGACCGCTCTGGCCGCCGCCGCGGAGTCCGGCGGGCCGCTCCCGGAGCTCGTCATCGGGGACCACGGATGGGTCTGCGGAGCAGGTCAGCTGGGGTTCGAGGCCATAGGGCTGGCGGATACGGACGATCCTGCGCTCTTCGTGGGAGAGGCGGAGGGACGGGTGTCCGTCGTCGTTCCACTTGATGACGCTGTGCGGTCTGATTACTACCGACCGCTTACTCGCTATGTACTCAATCGAGCGTGTCTGTCACAGTAGGCGGCCGATGGCAGCTCCTCTTCCCCACTCGCATCACCCGCCCCTACTCTGGGGAGTGAGCACGCAACGACGAAGTGTCACCGGAAGGGGAAGCCGGTGGCCGTCGAGTGCGGAAGGTTCAGGTGTGTCATGGCTGCAGCTGGCGAGAGGCCTCTGAACGAGGTTCAGTTCCTGACCGTGGCGGAAGTCGCCTCGGTGATGCGAGTGTCGAAGATGACCGTGTACCGCTTGGTGCACAGCGGTCATCTGCCGGCGATCCGGGTGGGGAGGTCCTTCCGGGTGCCGGAGCAAGCGGTTCACGAGTACCTCCGCGAGAGCTATGTGGGGGTGGAGACAGCCTGACGGTGTTCCGGGAGAGCGGTTCAAGATCTCCCGGAACCCCTCGATTACGACCTCGGCGCTCGGACGGGTAGGCTGGCCCCTCATAGGTCGTGTGGGCCCATGCAGCCCAGCACCGAGTAAAGAGAAGTGAGCGAGGGTAGTCGTGGGCTCTGTTATCAAGAAGCGGCGCAAGCGGATGGCGAAGAAGAAGCACCGCAAGCTGCTCAAGCGCACTCGCGTTCAGCGTCGCAACAAGAAGTAAGCGGCGCCGCAGAAGCGCGTACTGTGGCCCCCCACCAGTCGGTGGGGGGCCACAGTCGTATCCGGGGCGACGTCCGAGATCATGGCCGAGTCCGGGGTCGGATCGTTTCCGGCCATGCGAACACTGGGCGTACGCCTGTAGGCCGAATGGCTTGGTCTGGTCGTACGTCTGTGGGTGTCGTCACTTCGTGCATCGGGCGGTCATCACAGCGCAACATCAACCCGCTAAGTTGGCGGCACACGGGGAACGCGGCAGTGTGCGAGCGGAGCTACGTCCAGTTCTGGAAGGAAGGCGCTGATCTTGGGGAAGGTCGTGCTCGTGACCGGGGTGGCCCGACAACTTGGGGGCCGGTTCGTACGACGCATCCAGCGTGACCCGGAGGTGGACCGGGTGATTGCCGTGGACGCGGTGCCACCCGAGCACCATCTGGGCGGTGCCGATTTCGTCCAGGCCGACATCCGGCAGCCCACCATCGCGCGGGTGCTCGCCGAGCACTCCGTCGACACGGTCGTTCACATGGATGTGACGGGCACGGCGCTGGGCAGCGGCAGCCGGACCACGGTCAAGGAGACCAACGTCATCGGCACCATGCAGTTGCTGGGTGCCTGCCAGAAGTCCCCGACGGTCAAGCGGCTCGTCGTGAAGTCCAGTACGAACGTCTACGGCTCCGCGCCCCGAGACCCCGCCGTCTTCACCGAGACCACTCCGCCCAAGTCGCTGCCCAGCGGCGGCTTCGCGAAGGACACGGTGGAGGTCGAGGGTTACGTACGCGGCTTCGCGCGGCGCAGGCCCGACGTCGCCGTGTGTGTGCTGCGGTTCGCGAACATCCTGGGGCCGAGCGCGGACTCGCCGCTGGCCTCGTACTTCTCACTGCCCGTGCTGCCGACCGTGTTCGGCTACGACCCCCGGCTGCAGTTCGTGCACGAGGACGACGTCATCGAGGTGCTGCGGATCGCCTCGCACGAACCGGAGCGCGGGACACTCAACAGCGGGACGTTCAACATCGCCGGAGACGGCGTCCTGCTGCTCTCCCAGTGCGCGCGGCGCCTGGGCCGTCCGACCGTGCCGCTGCTGCTGCCCGCGCTCAGCTGGGCGGGCACGGCGGTGCGTACCCTGGGCGTGACGGACTTCTCGCCGGAGCAGCTGCGGCTGCTGACGCACGGTCGGATCGTGTCCACGAACCAGATGCGCGAGACGCTGGGGTACAAGCCGAAGTACAGGACGGCGGAGACCTTCGCGGACTTCGCCCGCAGCCGGGGGCCCGGACTCCTGCCCCCCGAGGCCCTTGCGGGGGCCGTCGACCGGATCGCCGCGCTGCCCTACCTGGGCGGCGGCCACCCCCCGACGCAGAGCGCCAACTGAGGAGCGCATCAACGATGGCGGACGCCAAGGTCATTCCGTTCGACGACGACCGGTCGCGCGGGGGTGCTGTGCAGCGCCCGCCGCGGCGACGGAGTGCGGGGAGCCGGCGCAAGGGCGATCCCGTGGTGGTACGTGAGGTACAGCCCCTGCCCGGGCGGGCCGTCCAGCAGGATGATGTTCCCGTGACGCGTGAGGAACAGCCGCCCCAGAAGCCGCAGGAGAGCCCGGGCGGCGGCCTGGAGCGGCGTATCGCCGGCGGCCTGGCCTTCCTGCGCCGACGCCTGACGGGCGACTACGAGATCGACGACTTCGGCTACGACGCCGAGCTCACCGACCAGGTCCTGATGTCCCTGATCCGGCCGCTGTACGAGAAGTACTTCCGCGTCGAGGTGAAGGGCATCGAGAACATCCCGTCCGAGGGCGGGGCACTGATCGTCGCCAACCACTCCGGGACGCTGCCGCTGGACGGCCTGATGATGCAGGTCGCCGTCCACGACAACCACCCGGCGGGCCGTCATCTGCGCCTCCTCGCCGCCGACCTGGTCTTCATGCTGCCGATCGTCAACGAGCTGGCTCGCAAGGCCGGTCACACGCTTGCCTGCGCGGAGGACGCCGAACGGCTCTTGGAGCGCGGCGAACTGGTCGGCGTGATGCCCGAGGGCTTCAAGGGCATCGGCAAGCCGTTCAGCGAGCGCTACAAACTCCAGCGCTTCGGCCGCGGCGGCTTCGTCTCCACCGCGCTGCGCCAGGGCACCCCGATCATCCCGTGCTCGATCGTCGGCGCGGAGGAGATCTACCCGATGATCGGCAACGCGAAGACCCTCGCGCGCCTTCTCGGCTTCCCGTACTTCCCGATCACCCCGACCTTCCCGTGGCTCGGCCCGCTCGGTGCCGTCCCGCTCCCCACGAAGTGGACGATCCAGTTCGGCGAGCCGATCCCCACGGACGGTTATCCGCCGGAGGCGGCCGAGGACCCGATGCTGATGTTCAACCTGACGGACCAGGTCAGGGAGCAGATCCAGCACACGCTGTACAAGCTGCTGGTGCAGCGCAGGTCGGTGTTCTTCTGATCATGCCTATACGTTTCTTCTGAGCATGCCGGTACGACGGTGGGGGCGCCCTTCTCGAGAAGGGCGCCCCCACCGTCGTACCGGAGTCGAGTCGCTAGTTGCTGTCCTCGCTGTCGATGCCCAGCCCCGGCAGGAGGCCGGGCAGCAGGGGCGGCAGTGTGACGTCGGGCTGACCGGCCGACGCGCTCTTGCTGCTGGACGGGGACGAGCTGGTGGCGTCCTTGGGCGGGTCCAGGAGACCGCCCGTGGTGCCTCCGAGCAGACCGCCGCTGCTGCCCGAGCTGGAGGGCTTGGGCTTGCCGCTGCTGTGGCTGCCGGTGGAGGAGCTGCTGGTGGCGCTGGGCGCCGAACCGTTCGTACCGGACGTGCCGGCGGACTCCTCGCTCCTGCCCCGATGGCGGCCGGTGCCCTCCGTGGAGGGGGACGGCGGGAGCAGCGAGCGCAGCGGGCCGACCTCTTCGTCTATGGCGTCGAAGACCGACGACACCTGGTCACTGACGTCGCCGAGCTGCACGGGCAGCCGGTCGCGCAGCGCGCCCCAGGCCTCGCGATGCGACTGGGAGAAGGCGGACAGGGCCTGGATGGGGCCCAGTGAGCCGTCCCGTTCGTACGCCTCGTGCAGCAGGCGGTGGCCCTCCGAGGCGTCGTGCTGCATGCCCGACAGGGTACGGCGGATCTCGCCCAGGGACTCGTGGTCGAGCTGCCCCGAGCGGCCGCGCTCCATCAGCCGACGCGCCTCGCTCAGCCGGGTCGAGGCCTGGTCGAGGTAGAGCTCGCCCCGGTCACTGTTGCCGTGGGCCAGGCCCAGTTTGATGTCCTCCATGCCTCGCTTGAGCCCGTAGAGCGAGTCACCGGGCAGGGCGTCGGAGCTGGCAGCGGCCACGCCGCCGAAGGCTCCCGCGGCCACACCCACGGTGAGCCCGCCCGCGGCGAGGCCCTTCGACAGCCGGGACCGCGGTCGCAGTTTGCCCAGCCCACTCGCCCGGTGCGCGCCCCTGGCCCGATGGGACCGTTGCTCGGGGACCGCAGGGTCCAAACCATCGCCTCCGGCGGCGGTGCCCTCCAGCAGCATGGCCTCCATCGCGGCGACGAGCTGCGCTCGCTGCACGACCTTGACCTCGGGGTCCAGCTCCGGCTTGGGCAGCTCGCCGAGACCGGTGGCGAGGGCCAACAGCAGGCCCCGCTCGGTCTGTTCCGACGCAGCCTGGGACGGTGCCGATCCATCGGGCTGCTCGGCCGCCGTGCCCTGGTCGGACTGCTCCTCCAGGGCCTGGGCGAAGGCGTTCGCCCGCCGGTGTGCCGATACGTTCGCGATCACTGGCGGCACCTCCTCTCGTCATGACGGTCGACTCCCCAGGGGGTCCTGAGGGTTGCACTCCCTGACCAGATCCACACGATCGAGTGATCGGTGCTGGCCAGGGCGTGACCACAGGGAGCCTGTATCCCGCACAACGAGCGTCGCGGCACTTGGGTTACGGACGACGGATGATCGGACCGCGAAGTCAACGGACTTTTACAGAAGGTGAGTTGAGCGTCGCCGAGCGTATGGAGTCGTACGGGGATCGTGCGCGTTATGGACGTTTCTCAACGGGTGCTCAGCGGGTGCTCAGCGGGCGTCGTCCGGAAGGAGCCGGGCGAGGGTGCGCACGGCCCGGTACTGGAGGGTCTTGATGGCGCCCTCGTTCTTACCCATCACGCGGGCGGTCTCGGCGACCGAGAGCCCCTGGAGGAACCGGAGCGTCACGCACTCCTGCTGCTGGGGATTGAGCCGCCGAACGGCGTCCAGCAGCGCCGCGTTCGACAGGGACTCCAGGACGGAGTCCTCGGGGGAGCGCTCGACCTCGTTGGCGTCGAGCATCTCCCCGGTCGTCACCTCCAGCCGGAAGCGGCTGGACTTGAAATGATCCGCGACGAGATTGCGGGCGATGGTGACCAGCCAGGCGCCGAAGTCGCGGCCCTGCCAGGTGAAGGTGCCGATCCGTCGCAACGCCCGCAGAAAGGTCTCACTCGTCAGGTCCTCCGCGGTCGCCTTACCCCCCACCCGGTAATAGATGTACCGATAGACCGTGTCGCTGTACTGGTCGTAGAGACGTCCGAAGGCGTCGGCCTCGCCGGCCTGAGCGCGCTCCACGAGGTCCATCATCCGGGCGCTGTCACTGTCTGCGGCCGGGCGGCGTGCGGTGGTGGTTGAGCCCGAGCGGCCCCGTCTGCCGACCGCCGCGTTGCCGTCGGCCAGGGCGTAGCAGGGGCCGACGGGCGCGGGGACGGCGAAGGCGGGGACGGCGTACGCGGTGGGGACGAAGCCGCGCAGACGGTCCAGGACCGTTGCGCGCAGCGTAGCCAGGCCCGAGGCGTCAACCCCGACGTGTGAGTACACGGGACTCCCAGAGGCAGAGCTTCCATCACGTGCAGTGCGGGACCGTTCACCCGTCGTAGCGACGGAGGGGTACCGGTTTGCGTCTGAGGAGAATAACGCTTCGTACAGGCAGCGCTACACCCAGTTGCTCAAATCGTCGATTACGTCGCTTCCGTTACTGATTGACGCCTCTTCAAGTACCGGACAGTGACCGATTGTTGATCGAATTAGTCCGTGTTCCGTTTGAGTGCGGGGCGTGTTGTGGCCGTCTGTGGTTATCGGGACTGGCGGGGGCGTTGGGCGGGTAGGACCCCGTGATTGCCTCCGCCTCACCGCTCCGGCCGAGCTCCAAGCGGTATTCGCCCCCTCCGCCCCTACCCGACCCGTACCTGAGGGCTCCGCCCCCAGACCCCCGTATCGGCCTTGACGGCCACGTCCTCAAACGCCGGACGGGCTGAGGACTTGCCGACCGGGGTGGAGGGGGCAGACGGGGCAGGTGGGACGCACGCGCAGTCGCGGACGCACGTTCCCACGAACCCGCAGCTGCGACGCACGCATCGACGGAGTTGGGCCGCCACGGACCCGCAGTCGCCCGTGCACGCCCCATGGAGCCGCAGTTGCGGGCACGCTCCCCACGGACCCGCAGGTGCCCATGCAACTCCCATGGAGCTGCCGTTGCGGACGCACGCCCCCACGCACCCGCACTCGCTCATGCACGTCTCATGGGGCTGCCATTGCGGACGTACGCCCCCACGCACCCGCAGTCGCCAGACCACGGAAGGGGCCGTGCCGGTACATCACATGCCCCGTCGCTTACGTGGTTGCCAACAGGCAGAGCCATGAAAGCCAAGCGATCTGCCACCGGCGACGGGGCGGATGTACCGGCACGGCCCCGACCCACCCACCGGCGGAAAGGCGGAACCACCCACCGGCGGAAAGGCGGAACCACCCACCGGCGGAACGAGGAAACACCCACCGACGGAACGGCGAAACCACCCACCGGCGGAAAGCGAGGAGCGCGGCGTCAGCGGCGCCTGCGGTGCAGGGCGATCGCGGCCGCCGTGCCGCCCGCCACCGCGCCGACCCCGGCCGCCGCCGGAATGCCGACCTTCGCGGCCTTGCGCGCCTTGCGGTAGTCGCGCAGGCGCCACTCGAAGGTGCGGGCGTGCTTGCGGAGCTTCGTGTCGGGGTTGATGGCGTAGGGGTGGCCGACCAGCGAGAGCATCGGGATGTCGTTGTGGGAGTCGCTGTACGCCGCGCAGCGGGAGAGATCCAGCCCCTCCGCCGCGGCCAGCGCACGCACCGCCTCCGCCTTCGCCGGCCCGTGCAACGGTTCGCCCACCAGCTTGCCCGTGTAGACGCCGTCCACCGACTCCGCGACCGTGCCGAGGGCTCCGGTCAGGCCCAGGCGGCGGGCGATCACCGTGGCGATCTCGACCGGGGCCGCCGTGACCAGCCACACCTTCTGGCCCGCATCGAGATGCGCCTGCGCCAACGCCCGTGTACCCGGCCAGATCCGCTCGGCCATGTACTCGTCGTAGATCTCCTCGCCGATCGACATCAGCTCCGAGACCCGATGCCCCTTGACGATCGACAGCGCGGAGTCGCGCGCGTCCTGCATGTGCTCGGGGTCCTCGACCCCGGCCAGCCTGAACCACGCCTGCTGCCAGGCGAATCGGGCGAGGTCGCGCGTCTCGAAGAACTTCCGCTTGTACAGGCCTCGGCCGAAGTGGAAGAGGGCAGCACCTTGCATCACGGTGTTGTCGAGATCGAAGAACGCGGCGGCCTTGTCGTCGCCGAGCACCGGGAAATCCGGTTCCTCGACGGAGACATCCGGCGCGGCTTCGTTCGCGAGATCCTCCAGTTCCTGCGAGGACTTGCGCGCTGCCTCCGCCGAGGCCTCGCCTGCCAACACGCTCCGCGCGGTGGCGGAGCGCCTACGGGGAGTGAGCCATCCGAGAGCGGCCATGTCGTGAGCATAGCCAGTCTGTTCGGCGCTTCCGGAGTCGAGAGGATTCGGCGCTGTGAACTCTCCGCGACCGAGCCGTTAAAGATGCGATCCGGACGGCGCGTCGGGCCAGTACGAGGGCGGGTTGTCGCGTTAAGAGCCGACGGAGGTCCCGTGCGGCGCGGTGGCGCGAGAATGGCCGGTATGAGTTCCATGTTCCGGCGCGGTGGGCGTCGTACCGAGAAGAAGGCTCCGGGCGAGCGGCTGGTCACGCTGATCAGGAAGCCCGGGTGCCACCTGTGCGATGACGCACAGGAAGTGATCGAGAAGGTGTGTGGTGATCTCGGGGTGCCCTGGGAGCACAAGGACATCACTCAGGACGAGGAACTGCACCGCGAGTACTGGGAACAGATCCCGGTCGTGCTGGTGGACGGCGCCCAGCACACCTTCTGGCGCGTGAACGAGGAACGCCTTCGCAAAGCCCTCACACAGTGAAATCCGTGAGGGGAACGCTCATCGTGGCCCTGATGTGACCTGACTGAGTAGTCCAAGTGGTCCGGATAGTCGCCTAGGATCGACGGCGATTGGTCTCGGGGGCGGGATTCGTTGAGGAGAGTGTGCGGCTTTGCCCCCTTCAGGTGCGGAACGAAGCTGTCCGTGCGCCGGTTCCATACGCGCGCGCCGGGCATGCGTGACCCCGGTCACGTTGGCCGGGCAAATCGGACACCATCTTTGTGCACGCGTTCACAAAGACATAGCCTGCATTCGACGGGGCGGTCTAGGTACGTGTGACCGCCTGCAGCCCCGCTCTACCCGCAGGAGCACCGTGGCAACTGGCCGAACTCACCGACCGGCGACCCGCAGCCGAGGGATTCCCGAGGCCACCGTCGCCCGGCTTCCGCTGTACCTCCGAGCCCTCACCGCATTGTCGGAGCGCTCGGTACCCACGGTCTCCTCCGAGGAGCTCGCGGCCGCGGCGGGGGTCAATTCCGCGAAGCTGCGCAAGGATTTCTCCTACCTCGGCTCCTACGGGACGCGTGGTGTGGGGTACGACGTCGAGTATCTCGTGTACCAGATCTCCCGCGAACTGGGCCTGACCCAGGACTGGCCGGTTGTGATCGTCGGTATCGGTAATCTCGGCGCCGCGCTGGCCAATTACGGAGGGTTCGCGTCCCGTGGTTTCCGGGTCGCCGCGCTGATCGACGCCGATCCCGAGATGGCCGGCAAGCAGGTCGCCGGGATCGCCGTGCAGCACAGCGACGGCCTGGAGAAGATCATCGACGAGAGCGGCGTGTCCATCGGGGTCATCACCACCCCGCCGGGCGTCGCCCAGCAGGTCTGCGACCGCCTGGTCGCCGCCGGGGTCACCTCCATCCTCAACTTCGCGCCGACCGTGCTGTCCGTCCCGGACGGCGTCGACGTACGCAAGGTCGATCTCTCCATCGAGCTGCAGATCCTCGCCTTCCACGAGCAGCGCAAGGCCGGCGAGGAGGCCGAGGCCCAGGCGGGCGCCGCGGTCCAGGCCGCCCAGGAGAACAACCGCAAAGGGCCTGACGGGGACGTCCCCGCCGTGATGCCGGCATGAGTCTCCTCGTCGTCGGGCTGAGCCACCGCAGCGCTCCGGTCAGTGTCCTGGAGCGGGCCGCGCTGTCCGCGGACGCCCAGGTCAAGCTGTTGCAGGACACGGTCGCCGCCGAGCCGGCCACCGAGGCCGCGGTGCTCGCCACCTGCAACCGCATCGAGCTGTACGCCGACGTGGACAAGTTCCACGCGGGCGTCGCCGAGCTGTCCACGCTGCTCGCCCAGCACAGCGGGGTCGGGCTCGAAGAGCTCACTCCTTACTTGTACGTGCACTACGAGGACCGGGCGGTCCACCACCTCTTCTCGGTGGCCTGCGGGCTCGACTCGATGGTCGTGGGCGAGGGCCAGGTCCTCGGCCAGATCAAGGACGCGCTCGCCACCACCCAGGAGCTGCACACGGCGGGCCGCCTGCTGAACGACCTGTTCCAGCAGGCGCTGCGGGTCGGCAAGCGCGCCCACTCCGAGACCGGCATCGACCGCGCAGGGCAGTCCCTGGTGACCTTCGGCCTGGAGCAGCTGTCCTCGGGCGCCGCCGTCGACGCCTGGGTCGCGGGCAAGCGGGCCCTGGTCATCGGCGCCGGCTCCATGTCGTCCCTGGCCGCCGCGACGCTCGCGCGCGCAGGGGTCGCCGAGATCGTCATCGCCAACCGCACGCTCGACCGCGCGGAGCGCCTCGCCCTCCTGCTCGAAGAGCAATACGGACAACGCCTCACCGACGGCGACGGCACGGACGTGCTGGCCCGCGCGGTACCGATGGACTCGGTACCGGTCGAGCTGACACGTGCCGACATCGCTGTCTCCTGCACCGGCGCCACGGGACTCGTCCTGACGGCCGAGTCCGTCGCGGCCGCCGTCGAGGGACGCACGGGGGAGCCCGCGGCCGCGGGCGCCGACTCCGGCCGTACGGCGTCGCCCGCGGCCGTACCCCAGAACGCTCAGCTCGCGCCCACGAGCGTCGGCACCGAAGAGGGCTGCCCTCTCGACCTGTCCGCCGTGCAGGGCACGGCCGGCTTCTCGGTGCTCGGTGAGGCGGCCGTGGCCGGCATGGCCGCGGCGGAGCTGGAACAGCACGCGGCGTGGGTGGACAAGGGCGACGCGGCGGGCCGCGCGCAGCGCCCGGCCGCGGGTTCCGCCACCGTGCTCGACCCGGAGGCCGACGCGGACGCCATCGCGGCGCTCGCGGCCGCGGCCGCCACCGTCGGGCGCGTCCCCGAGCGCCGCAGGCCCGAGCCCGTCGTCGAGGCCCCGCGGCCCGCGCCCGTGCTCGCGCTGCTCGACCTCGCGATGCCCCGCGACATCGACGCGGCCGTGCACCGGCTGCTCGGGGTGCGGCTCGTCGACATCGAGTCGCTGGCCGAGGCGTCCGCCGACGCGCCGATGGCCGCCGATGTGGACCAGGTGCGCAGGATCGTCTCCGACGAGGTCGCCGCCTTCAGCGCCGCCCTGCGGGCCGCGCACATCACCCCCACCGTCGTCGCGCTGCGCACCATGGCCGCCGACCTCGTCGCGAGCGAGATCGCGCGGCTCGACGGACGGCTGCCCGACCTCGACGACAAGCAGCGGGGCGAGATCACCCAGACCGTGCGGCGCGTCGTGGACAAGCTGCTGCACGCGCCGACCGTACGGGTCAAGCAGCTGGCCGCCGAGCCCGGCGGTGCCGGGTACGCGGACGCGCTGCGCACCCTGTTCGACCTGGACCCCGAGACGGTCGCCTCCGTCTCGCGGGCCGAGAACAACACCGAGAACGCCAAGAACCGAGGGCGAGCATGAGTGAGCACCCACTGAGGCTGGGGACCAGGCGCAGCAAACTCGCCATGGCCCAGTCCGGGCAGGTGGCGGACGCCGTGAGCCGGGTGACCGGACGGCCCGTCGAGCTCGTTGAGATCACGACGTACGGGGACACCTCCCGCGAGAACCTCGCGCAGATCGGCGGCACGGGTGTCTTCGTGACCGCGCTGCGCGACGCGCTGCTGCGCGGCGAGGTCGACTTCGCGGTGCATTCGCTGAAGGACCTGCCGACCGCGCAGCCCGACGACCTCGCGCTGGCCGCCGTACCGGAGCGCGAGGACCCGCGTGACGTGCTCGTCGCCCGCGACGGACTCGCCTTCGCCCAGCTTCCCGACGGTGCGCGCATCGGCACCGGTTCGCCGCGCCGCATGGCCCAGCTGAACGCGTATGCGCGCAATCACGGGATGACGATCGAGACGGTCGCGATCCGGGGGAACGTCGACACCCGGATCGGATACGTACGCAGCGGGGAGCTCGACGCCGTCGTGCTCGCCGCCGCCGGACTCAGCCGGATCGGCCGCATCGACGAGGTGACCGACTTCCTGTCGGTCGACACCGTTTTGCCCGCCCCCGGCCAGGGGGCCCTCGCGATCGAGTGTGCCGCGGACAACGCGGACCTCATCGCCGCGCTCGGAGAGCTCGACGACCCGTTCACCCGGGTCGCCGTGACCGCCGAGCGATCTCTGCTGGCCGCCCTGGAGGCCGGCTGCAGCGCACCCGTGGGTGCGCTCGCCGACCTGCTGGCCGACGGGCAGATTGTCAAGGAAATGCGCCTGCGCGGCGTCGTCGGCACGACCGACGGCTCGACGCTGGTGCAGTTGTCCACCACCGGTCCCGTGCCCGAGACGTACGACCAAGCAATGGCGCTCGGCCGTGAACTCGCCGCCGAGATGCTTGCCAAGGGCGCGGCCGGTCTGATGGGGGAGCGAGCACTTTGAGCCCCACCAACCTTCCCGCCGGTCCGGAGCACGGGCACGTCACCTTCCTCGGTGCCGGACCCGGAGATCCAGGACTACTGACACTGCGCGCCGTCGAGGCGCTGGCGAACGCGGACGTCCTCGTCGCCGAGCACGAGGTGCTCGACGTGGTCCGTGTGCATGCCAGACAAGGCGTCGCCGTCCTGAACACGGATCCGGACACTTCTTCGGACCCGTACTTGGGCACAGGCACGCCTCAGCTGACGGTTGTTGACGGCACGTCAACAACAGTTGGTGACCCCGCGTCGAGGGACGCCGCCAATCTTGTCATGGAGGCCGCGCGGGGCGGCAAGCGGGTCGTACGTGCGGTGTCCGGGGACCCGGGACTTGATACGTACGCCGCCGAGGAAATGCTCGCCTGCGCCGCCGCGGGTGTTCCGTTCGAGGTGGTGCCCGGTATCGCGGCCGCCGTCGGTGTGCCCGCGTACGCGGGTGTGCCGCTGCGTGACGCGCAGGGCGCGGACGTGCGGTTCGTCGACGCGCGGACGGCCTCCGACCGGTGCTGGACCGAGGTCGGGGCGTCGGACGGCACGGTCGTGGTGTCCGCGACGCTCGACTCGGTGGCTTCGGCCGCGGGTGAGCTGGTCGCGGCCGGGCGCAAGCCCGACACCCCGATGACAGTGACGATCGCGGGTACGACCACGCGCCAGCGCACCTGGGCGGCCACCCTCGGCACCATCGCGCAGACGCTGAAGCAGGCGAAGGTGCTGCCGTCCCCGGACGGCGGCCGACCGGTGATAGCCGTGGTCGGTGAGCGTTCCGCAGCCGCCCAGCGCGACCAGTTGTCGTGGTTCGAGTCCAAGCCGCTGTTCGGCTGGAAGGTGCTCGTGCCGCGTACGAAGGAGCAGGCGGCTTCGCTCTCCGACCAGCTGCGGTCGTACGGGGCCGTGCCGCACGAGGTGCCGACGATCGCCGTCGAACCGCCGCGCACGCCCCAGCAGATGGAGCGCGCGGTCAAGGGACTCGTCACCGGCCGGTACGAGTGGATCGCCTTCACCTCGGTGAACGCGGTCAAGGCCGTGCGGGAGAAGTTCGAGGAGTACGGGCTCGATGCCCGTGCGTTTGCCGGGATCAAGGTCGCGGCGGTGGGGGAGCAGACGGCGAAGGCGCTGGTCGCCTTCGGCGTGAAGCCGGACCTCGTCCCTTCGGGGGAGCAGTCGGCCGCCGGTCTTCTCGAGGACTGGCCGCCGTACGACCCCGTCTTCGACCCGATCGACCGGGTGTTCCTGCCGCGTGCCGACATCGCCACGGAGACGTTGGTCGCCGGGCTCATCGAGCTGGGCTGGGAGGTCGACGACGTCACGGCCTACCGGACCGTGCGTGCCTCGCCGCCGCCGGCGGAGACGCGGGAGGCGATCAAGGGGGGCGGTTTCGACGCCGTGCTCTTCACGTCGTCGTCGACTGTGCGGAACCTGGTGGGTATCGCCGGAAAGCCGCACAACGTGACGGTGATCGCGTGTATCGGGCCCGCCACCGCGAAGACCGCCGAGGAGCATGGGCTGCGGGTGGATGTCATGGCTCCGGAGCCTTCTGTGCACAAGTTGGCCGAGGCGTTGGCGGACTTCGGGCTTCGGCGGCGGGCTGCCGCGGTGGAGGCGGGGGATCCTGTGACCCGGCCCAGTGAGCGCAGGCCGGGGTCCCGGCGGCGCCGGACCACTTAGCGCCCGTGGGGGCTGGGGTGGGGTGGTTTTCGCCCCCTCCGCCCCTGCCCATCCCGTACCAGCCTTTCGGCTGCGGACCGGTGGGGGGTTTTGGGGTGTGGGGGGGGAGATCTTACCCGGTAGTGCGGGGGAGGCGGAA
>NZ_JBVHRI010000015.1:0-247375 GCF_055566975.1 Streptomyces sp. NPDC027189 | reverse complement strand
GTTCCCCGCGCCCCTGAAGGGGCGCGGGGAACTGCGCGACAAGCCCCCACCCCAGCCCCCCGCCACACGTACCGGCAAGCTGTCGGCAAGGGGGCCGGTGGAGCGGGCGTAGCGTAGAGGGCATGACCAAGTACGGATCCTTCCCCGGTACGCGGCCGCGGCGGCTGCGTACCTCGCCCGCGATGCGGCGCATGGTCGCCGAGACCCGCCTGCACCCCGCCGACTTCATCCTCCCCGCGTTCGTGCGGGAGGGCGTGAGCGAGCCGGTGCCGATCGCGGCGATGCCCGGCGTCGTGCAGCACACGCGGGACAGCCTGAAGAAGGCGGCCGTGGAAGCGCTGGAGGCCGGGGTCTCCGGGATCATGCTGTTCGGCGTGCCGGAGGACGAGAAGAAGGACGCGGTCGGGACGCCGGGTACGGATCCGGACGGGATTCTGCAGCTCGCGATCCGCGATGTGCGCGCCGAGGTCGGCGACGAACTGCTGGTGATGTCCGACCTGTGTCTCGATGAGACGATCGATCACGGGCACTGCGGGGTCCTGGACGAGCACGGGCGCGTCGACAATGACGCGACCCTGGAGCGGTACGCCGAGATGGCTCAGGTCCAGGCCGACGCCGGTGCGCACATCGTCGGGCCCAGCGGCATGATGGACGGCCAGATCGGGGTCATCCGGGATGCCCTCGACCAGATCGGGCGTGAGGACGTCGCCATCCTCGCCTACACCGCCAAGTACTCCTCCGCCTTCTACGGCCCGTTCCGGGAGGCCGTCGCCTCCTCCCTGAAGGGCGACCGGAAGACGTATCAGCAGGATCCCGCCAACGCGCGGGAGTCCATGCGGGAGTTGGCCCTCGACCTGGAGGAGGGGGCCGACATGGTGATGGTCAAGCCGGCGGGTCCCTACCTGGACATCCTCGCGAAGGTCGCCGACTCGGTCGACGTGCCCGTCGCCGCGTACCAGATCTCCGGCGAGTACTCGATGATCGAGGCGGCCGCGGAGAAGGGCTGGATCGACCGGGACAAGGCGATCCTGGAGACCCTGACCGGCATCAAGCGGGCGGGTGCGCGGAACATCCTCACCTACTGGGCCACCGAAGTCGCGCAGAAGCTAGGACGCCAGTAGTTCCACCAGCCGTGAGAGGCCGTCGTCGGCGTACCCCTCGGCGATGGCCCGGTCCAGCAACTCGCGCATCGGCTCGAAGAGTTCGGTGCGCACGCCCTGGTCGGTGAAGGTGTGCAGGAGCCCGGGGAAGGCCGCCTGGCTCACGGCGAGACTGGAGACGTCGGTGAGGTGGCGGCCGGTGTCGACGGCGTCCGCCGTGTCGGGCACCAGGCCGTTCACCATCGCCGTCAGCCAGTTCTGCAGCAGGGGGGCCAACCCCCCGGCGGGGATGCCCTCCGAGCGGATCAGGGCGTAGGCCTGGGCCACCCCCGCGACCATCCCGTACATGCCCGTCAGCAGGGACAGGTCGTACAGCGCCGCCAGGCCCGGATCCGCGCCGGTCCAGCGGGTGCCGCCAAGGGCGGCGAGGGTGCTGCGGTGCTTCGCGTACGCCCGCTCGTCGCCGCTGTAGAGGACGTACGCCGCCGAGGTGGCGATCATCTGCGGTACGGCCATGATGCCGCCGTCCACGTACGCGATGCCGTGCTCCTCGGCCCAGGACGCCAGCTTCCTTGCCTGGACGGGCGTTCCGTTGGTGACGTTCACCAGGGTGCGGCCCGTGAGGGCGGTGGTGTGCGGGCGGAGGAGCTCGGTCACGTCGTCGTACGTCGTGAGGCAGACGAGAGTGAGGGGGCCCGCCGTGATGGCCTCGGCGGGGGTCCCGGCCGGGACGGCGCCCTGGGCGGTGAGGGGGCCCGTCTTGGACGGTGTGCGGTTCCAGACCGTCGTGGGGTGGCCCGCCTTCAGGAAGGCGGCGGCCAGGGCCGTGCCCATGCGGCCGAGGCCGAGGACGCCGACCGGGGGCTTGGCGTGATCGTCGGATGGTGTCGTCATGACGAACATGCTGGTCGGGCCCCCAACTCGCCACAAGTACCCACTTATTGGTCAGCTGCTGACCCTTTGGTAAGTGAGCCGCGGCAGCCCTCGGGCGCTCTCAGTAGGCCAGCGCGTCGTCCAGGCTCTGCTGCCAGTACGTCACCGTGAGCTTGTCGTCGACGTACACGCCCTTCGCGGGGAGCGCCGGCTGTGCGCTGCTGCCCTTGTCGAAGGCGACCGTGAGGGTCTTGGCCGTGTAGCCGTTCCCGCCGCTGCCGTCGCCGGCGGAGAGGAGTACGCCCGCGTAGCCCGACTCGCCGGGAGCGAGCGTGACGACCGCCTGGGGGTGGGTCTCCTCCGCGACCGGGGGGACCGCCTGGGCCTCGCCGAAGCGGGCGATGGGGTAGACGGTGAGGTCGCAGTTCTTCGAGCCGGTGTTGGTGACGGTGAGGAGGAGGTGGTTGAGGGGGCGGGTGACTTCGGTAGCGGTGGTCTTGGTGTTGGCGCCGTTGCAGGGGGTGTTGCGGGTGGTGCCGGCGCCGTTGGACGTGCCGGTGGATCCGCCGGTCGTGCCTCCGGTGCTCTTGGCCGTGGAGCCGCCCGTCGTGCCGCCGGTGTTCCCGGCCGGCTTCGCCGTCGAGCCCCCGGCGGGCGCCGACCGGCTCGGCTGAGTGGAGGGCTTGGACGCGGAGGACGGGCCCTCGTCCCGTACGCCCTTCCCGTTGTCGCACGCCGAGAGGGCGAGCGCGGCGAGCGCGACCGTCGTGGCGGCGAGGAGACGAGTGCGGGCGGTGCGTGCGGACATGGGTGATCCCCCTGTGTGGTGTGGCTGGTTGGAGTGGCCGCTCGACCGGTCGAGGAGAGCGGCGTGCTTGGATGACCCCAGCTTGTGCGGTGATCCGTCCCGGCCGCCACGGTTGCCGGGGTATTCGGGACGCCGGAATGTTCGCACGGGGTCTGACCTGGGGGAATGGCGTCCCCCTGGAACGCGGCCCGGGACACGGGGGATGGAGGAATGGTGGCGGGGGACGAGTTCGCGGAGCTGCTGCGGGAGCTGAAGGAGCGGTCCGGACTCAGTTACGGGGTGCTCGGCAAGCGGCTGCATGTGAGTGCGTCGACGCTTCACCGGTACGTCAACGGGGATGCCGTACCGACGGACTACGCGCCCGTGGAGCGGTTCGCCCGGTTGTGCAAGGCGACTCCGGAGGAGCTGGTGGAGCTTCACCGGAGGTGGGTGCAGGCCGATGTGCTGCGGGGGCGCAAGGGGGTGGAGATCCCGGAAACGGAGACTTCAGCCGCGGAGGCTCCGGCCACGGGCGCCCCCGATGCCGTACCGGAGCCGGAGCCGGAGCCGGAAGCCGGGGGCGGTGGGCGGCGGCGTACCGTCGCGCTCGCCGGCGCCGCTGTGGCTGCCGCCGTCGTGTCCGCCGCACTTGTCGTGAACCTTGTGCCCGGCAAGGGCGACGGCCGCGACGAGGCAAGGTCCGTGGGTGCCGCCGCGTCGCACACCCCCGGCCCGTCCGATGCCGGCGCCTCGTCCGGTGCGAAGCCCCCGTCTTCCTCGGTATCCGCTTCGCGCAGTGGCAGTCCCGAGGCGGCCGTCTCGCGGGGCAGTGGGGCCGATGTGCGGGACCGTGCCTCCGACGACGTGGCCTCCGAGGACGGCGCCACCGCACCGGCCGTCGCCACCAATCCGTATAAGTGGGACGGCCCGTGCAGCCAGCACTACCTGGTGAACCGCAAGGCCGCACAAGTGCCCCCGCCGCCGACCGAGTCGGACGCGCGCGGGTGGGTCACGGCGCTCGGCGGGGTCCCCGGCGGGGAGCAGATGGTCGCGCTGACGGTGCAGGGCACCGGGAAGGCCACCGTCGTACTGGAGGCGCTGCATGTGCGCGTGGTGGGCAAGGGCGCGCCGCTCGCCTGGAACGACTACGCGATGGGCGTCGGGTGCGGCGGTGGCGTGGAGACCGCCTCGTTCCACGTGGACCTCGACACGGGGCGGCCCGTGGCCACGCCCAAGGCCGGGCAGCGTGACTTCCCCTACAAGGTCAGCGAGTCCGATCCCGAGGTCTTCTACGTGTTCGCGGACGCGCGGGCGCACGACGTGAGCTGGTATCTGGAGCTGGACTGGTCCAGCGGGGACCGGCACGGGACGGTGCGGATCGACGACAAGGGGAAGGCGTTCCGCACGAGCGGCAACACGGGGCGGCCGGCGTACGACTATCCGCTGGGCGGGAGCGAGTGGGAGACGGCTCCCGCCGGCTAGGGCCGGGCCCCGCGTCTTCGACATGATCCGCCGGACGGCCCTGGGTCGCGGTCCCGGACGTGCTCTGTCACCGTCGTGCCACAGACCCCCCAACGAGTGAACCCCCGAAGCCCGCACTGCGCTCTGAAGCGACGAGTGCCGATGAGAGACAGGCACCTGAACTTCTACTTCGGGGGATTTCATGCAGAACGGGACGCAGCACCGGACGGGTATCCGCAGAGCCGCTCTGGCGATGGTGACCGCGTCGGCGGCCACCCTGCTCATGACCGCGTGTCAGCCGGGCGGGAACGGGGCCGGGTCGGCCGCTTCGCCGTCGGGCGTACCGGCCAAGCCGGCGGCCTCCTCCGGCGCCCCGACTTCCGCGGCGTCGCGACCCGCCGGCACGGACTCGTCGACGCGGCCCGCGGGGAGCGCCTCTCCCTCGGCCGCCGGCTCGGCGTCCGCGTCCGCCAAGACGTGTGCCGCGTCCGACCTGGAGGCGTCGATGCACCAGGCCGAAGTCCGGCCGGAGGGCACCGGGACCGGAGCGGCGATCGTCGAGTTCACCAATGTGTCCGGCAAGCCGTGCCTCGTCCAGGGCCATCCGACGGTGGCGGGGGCGGGCAACGGCTCCCCGGAGAAGAACCGACCGCTCAAGGTGACCCCGTCGGGCTCCGCGTCCAAGGTGCTGGTCGCACCTGGCGGCAAGGCATGGACGAAGCTGACGTTCATTCAGGTCCAGGGCGAGGCCGACGGCTACTGCGTGTCCGGATCCACGCCGGTCACCTATCCGACCCTGGTGGTGGGTCTCCCGGCCGCCGGGTCGCACCAAGTCGCCCTCGACGACGGCGTCCTGGCCGAGTGCGACGACAAGGTGACCGTCACCGCCGTATCCGCGACGAAGCCCTCCTGACGCCCTGGGCGCTGTCAAGTCCCCTGGACAGTTGGGTTGTTGCCCGTTGAATAACCTCACTCTCCAGGGAGAGGCTTTGTGCCCGGTGACAGTGCCTGGCCATCGGCAACGGTCACCGCGACATCAATGTCAACGACCTCACGTACGCGGACATCGACGTGTGCGCCGCCACGGCCGTCAAGCCCTGGGAGCACCCTGCGTCGCGTGCCGCGTCCGTATCGCGGAATTGACCGGTGTAGAGGGCAGCTACCCTCCTAGGCTGCCCGCACGAAGTAGCCGCACAGAAGGAGCCGCGTCGTGACCGTTGCCGAGCATGTCGATGTCGTGAGCGCCGGCTCGCCCGTGCCCCCGCTCGCCGCACGGGTCGCCGAGGTCGGTGGGTCACCGGTGCGGGACATTCTCGCGGTCACGGCACGGCCCGAGGTGATCAACTTCGCGGGCGGGCTGCCCGCGCCGGAGCTGTTCGACGCGGAGGGGATCGCCGCCGCGTTCCGGGACGTGCTGGCGGAGGTGCCCGAGCGGGCGCTGCAGTACGCGACGACCGAGGGAGAGCCCGGGCTGCGGGCCGCGCTCGCCGAGCGCACGAGCCGGCGCGGTCTGACGACCGAGGCCGACGAGATACTCGTGACCACCGGGTCGCAGCAGGCGCTGTCCCTGCTGGCCACCGCGTTGCTCGAACCCGGCGACGCCGTGCTCGTCGAAGAGCCCTGCTATCTGGCGGCACTTCAGGCGTTCCGGTTCGCGGGAGCCCGGGTGATCGCCGTGCCGGGCGACGCGGACGGCATCGATCCGCGAGCACTGGAAGAACTGGTGGTACGAGAGCGCCCCAAGCTGCTCTACACCGTGCCGACCTTCCAGAACCCGACCGGCCGGACCATGGCAGCCGAGCGGCGGGCCGCCATCGCCTCCGTGGCCGCGCGGCGCGGGCTGTGGATCGTCGAGGACGATCCGTACGGAGAGCTCCGCTTCGAGGGCGAGCGGGTGCCGTGGATCGCCTCGTACGACGGCGCCGGGGACCGGACTGTGCTCCTCGGGTCGTTCTCGAAGGTGATGGCGCCCGGGATGCGGCTCGGCTGGCTGCGCGCGCCCGCCGCGCTGCGCCGGGCCTGTGCCGTCGCCAAGCAGGCCGCCGACCTGCACACCCCGACCGTCAACCAGCTCGCCGCCGCACGCTACCTGGCCGACCGGGACCTGGACGCCCATGTGGCCCGGGTCGCGGGCGTCTACCGCGAGCGGCGCGACGCCATGCTCGCCGGCATCGCCGACGCCCTTCCGGCCGGGTCCACTTGGACCCGGCCCGAGGGCGGCATGTTCCTCTGGGCCCGGCTGCCCGAGTCGTACGACACCACGGCCCTGCTGCCACGCGTAGTGGAGCAGGACGTGGCGTATGTGCCCGGGGCGCCGTTCTACGCGGGTGAGCCCGACCCCGCGACCCTGCGGCTCTGCTTCGTCACGCAGACCCCGGAGGAGATCGGGGAGGGTCTGCGGCGGCTGGGGAGGGGACTGCGCGGCTAGGCGTTGGAGTGCATACCCTCATGGTCGCCCAGCCCCTCTTGGCCCGTCATCCCGTCAGGGCCGTCCGGTCTCAGGGGCGCTGGCCCAGCCTGTCCACCACCGCCGCCTTCACAAGGCCCTTGACCTCCACGGACTTCGCCTTCCCGTCCTTGATGCCCTCCTGGCGCATGCCCAGGTAGGCGTAGGTCTCCCGGTCGAAGACGAGACCGAAGGACGCCTTGGGGTAGGAGATCCCGATCCCGTGTCGGCCGAGCGCGTCCACGTCGTCGTCCAGCTTGATGCCGGGCAGCTTCGCGACGGCCTCGAACGCGGCGGCCTGCAGCCCGGGCGGCATGACGCGCGGACCGCGCATCAGCAGGCAGGCGTCCGTGTACGCGATCTGGTCGGTGAGGGCATTGCTGTCGTGAGCGTGCCTGAGCCACTTGAGGAGCTCGTCCGGGTCGGCAGTACGTCCCGGTAGCGGGCCGGCAGCTTGGCGAGCGCGCCCGCCAGTGCGCCGCGGGCGCTCTCGGCGCTGACCCGGGCGGCCACCCGCTCCGCCACCGGCTCGCCGCCGCCGCCCTCGCCCGGAGCCGTGGAGGCGATCCGCGACAGCGCCCGGAGACGGCGTGCCACGGCCCGCCGGTGCTCACCGACGAGGTTGGTGACGATCCCGTACAGCCAAGGGCGCGCCTGCGGCCGCGACAGGTCGTAGCGGCGGCGCCGCTGGAAGGCGATCACGAAGGTCTCGGCCATCAGGTCGTCGGCCGCCTCCGTGCCGAGCCGCCTGGCCGCGTACCGGTGAATGTCGTCGGCGTAGCGGTTGAACAGCACGGCGAACGCGTCGGGCTCATCCCAGGACCGTTCGATCACCGAGGCGTCGGAGTCGGCATCCTCGTCCGTGCGCAGGGCACGGTGGACTCCGACGCTCGGTGAGGCGGTCACTGGTCGCCTCTTGGGCTCATGGATTTCCCTCGAAGGCGCGGGCATGGTCGCCTGTTGTTGGCCGATGCCCGCGATCGAGTTCCCGTTCCGCGATTCCCGCGCTCCGGAGGGGACTCAGTCCCACCAGAAGGACCACACCTGCTTGCCGAGCAGTTCGTGTGCGGCGTACGCGCGGAGCGTCTCGTGGTCGCCCTGGGTGATGTTGTCCGGGCAGAAGGCGAAGTGCTCGGCGGCGACGGCCTCGGCCTCGCTCATGGTGGTGGGCGGGGCGGCCACGGACAGCACGAGCTGGTCGAAGGTGAGGGCCACGACGCGTATGCCGAAGCGGTCCTCCCAGGAGCGCAGGACGGCGCAGAGGCGCGCCACGTCGCCCTCGTAGTTCACGGGGCCGGACCAGCCGATCGCCGCCGGGACGTCGGCGCTGCGGCGCGCCGGAACGAGCGCCAGGCGGGGCTCCTTCAGCCAAGTGCCGCTGTCCGCGAGGGAGTCGACGACCTCGGCGGCGCGGGCGTCGGGGTCAGCGTCCCGCCCGATGGTGGGTGCGAGGCCCGGCCACTCGGATCCGTACGGCGCGACCGTCTCCTCGTACGCGTGCGGCTCGCCGAAGAGCTCGACGACCGTCTCCTTGCCGGGGTAGTCCTCCTGCGGGTCGGGTGCGTCCTGGGCGTACTCCTCCCAGTACTCCGCGAGCACCTCCTCGGCGTCGTGATCCCCGGGATACGACACCTCGCTGGGCATCAACTCCCAGTCCTCCGGACCGCCTTGGCTGCCGCCGATGTCTATGAGCAGCGGCAGCAGGCCCGACGTCCGCCGGGCGGGCTCCAGTGCCGCCCAGCCGCCGGGGGCCGCCGGCCCGTCGGCATGCCACAGCAACGGCTCGTGCCACGGATCCTCGTCCGTCGCGTCGATCAGTCTCCCGGGCGGGAGCTCAAGCCCGAGCGAGCGGCCGCTCGGGTCGGCCGCCAGCTGCGGCAGCGGGTTGGGAAGAGTCGCCATGCCGCCGACTGTAGGGGCAGGCACTGACAGAGGCGTGCGTGGGCCGCCATGCCTCCCCCGTGCGGCATGGCGGCCGCTCCCCCCGGGGCCCATAATTCGTGGGTTCGGAGGTACACGCGATGGTTTCGGCTCTGGCCGAACCGTGCCGAGGCGGGTGGTGGCGGAATGCTGCGGGTGCACTTCACGGCCGATGACCTGTTACGCGTGTCGTTCGCGCCCGAACCCGCCCCGCTGATGGAACTCGGCTTCGCCGTAGCCGTCTTGCGGCGACACGACACTCCCGCCGTCCTCAGGCGCTGGCAGCACCGCGCCCACGCGGCCTTCCCGGACGAGGCCAGGCCCCTGCTCGACCTCATTCCGCCCTCCGCCAGGAGCCCCCTGTTCCTCGACCCCCTCGGCTCTGGTCTGGAGGACGGCCTCGACACCGTCCTCCGCACCCCGCCCGACCGTGTCCGCGCCGAACTGGACCGCCGTGTACCGGACGTCCTCGCCTCCACCCCCTGGCTGCGCCGGCTCGCCGACGCTGACCGCGAGGCCTGGACCGACCTCGAACGCGCCCTGCGCAGCGCGTACGGCAGCCTGCTGGCGGAGGCATGGCCGACCGTCCGGGCCGCCTTCGACGCGGAACGGGCGTGGAGGACCAAGCTGTTGGGCCAGTACGGCATCCGCACCACCCTGGCCGGGCTGTGGCCCGGCGGGCGGTGGGAGGGGACGGTGCTGGTGTACGACGAGGTGGGCGGCCGGGGTGCGACGGTGGACGCGGTCCTGTCCGGGCGCGGGCTCGTCCTGCACCCGTCCACCCTGTGGACCGGACGCCCGATGATCTCCCGGCACGAGGACGCCCCGGGCATCCTGCTCTACCCGGCGGCGGCCCCGCTACCGCTGCACGAGCAGCGCGCGGCCGTCTCCGACGGGGCGCGAGGAGGCCCGCTCGGCGCGCTCCTCGGCCGCACGCGCGCCGCCGCCCTGGAACTCCTTGTACGCCAGCGCACGACCAGCGACCTCGCCCGCGAGCTCGACATCAGCAAGTCCTCGGCGTCGGAGCACGCGAAAGCGTTGCGGGACGCCCGCCTGATCACAACTCAACGGGAGGGCAAGGCCGTTTGGCACGAGTGCACGCCGTTGGGGCTGGAGCTGCTGACGGGGGCGGGGACGGAGACCGTCACCTCGTGGCGGTGAAGGCGGCCCAGGCGGTGCGCTCCATGCGGGCCGCCGTCCTGGTCGCGATCTCGTCCTCGTCGTACGCCGGTACGCGCTCGCCCAGGACCGTGCGGGCGTATGGCTCGGTCTGCAGCAGGCCGGGGATGACCACGGCGTCGTACCAGGGCAGGGCCACCGCCTCGCGCTCGTGCACCATGTACTGCTCGGCGAAGAGCGGGAACTGGTCGAACTCGGCTCGCGACCAACGCGCTGCTGCACGGGGTGCCGCCCGGGCGCGGGTTTCTGCTGTTCCTGCGGTACGAGGGGGACGTGGTGAGGGTGGAGGTGCACGACAGCGGGCCCGGGACCCCGCGCATCGCGGACGACGCGGACGAGGGCGGGCGCGGGCTGCTGCTCGTGGCGGCGCTCAGTGACAAGTGGGGCGTGGAGGAGCGGAGGCTGGGGAAGTCGGTGTGGTGCGAGTTCGCGGGTGGGGCGGCCTCGGTACGTGAAGGACTTGTCGACTCGGACGCGATCAACTCCCTCCAGGAGCTAGGTTGTTGGGCCTTCAGAGACGGGACTCTTCAGGGGGACGCTGTATGCCCGGTGACGCTCTCGGCCAGGACGCCGCTGTACTGCGATGGAGGATCGACACCACGAAGGCCCACCCGGCACGGGTCTACGACGCCCTCCTCGGGGGCCGCGACCACTACCCGGTCGACCGTGTCGCGGCCGCCGCCGCGCTCGCCGCGAACCCGCGGGGTTACCTCGACGTCCGGCACAACCGGGATTTCCTGCGCCGCGCAGTGACCGCGCTGGCGGAGGAGGGCATCCGGCAGTTCTTGGACATCGGCACGGGTCTGCCGACACAGGACAACGTCCACCGGACCGCCCAGCGCATCGCGCCGGACTCACGGGTCGTGTACGTCGACAACGACCCCGTCGTCATGGCCCAGGCGTGCGCCATGCTCACCAGCGAGCCCGCGGGGCGGACGGACTACCTCGACGCGGATCTCAGACAGCCCGCCCAGATCCTCGAACAGGCCGCCAAGACCCTCGACTTCGACCAGCCCGTCGCCCTTGTGCTCGGGGCGGTGCTCCACTTCGTCGAGGACGCGGAGGCGTACCCGGTCGTCCGCGAGCTCCTCGACGCGTTGCCGTCCGGCGGCCGGCTCGTCCTCAGCCACCTCACGGCGGACGTCAACCCCGAGAACATCGGCAGGGTCGCCCAGACCTTCCGCGAGCGCGGCTTCACCTTCGTGCTGCGCTCCAAGGCGGACGTCGAGCGCTTCTTCGCAGACAACGGCCTGGTGTTGGACGACCCGGGTGTCGTGCTCGGTCACCGCTGGCGCCCGGACGGCAACGGCCCCGTCCCGGAGACGGCCGACCCCGCCTACCTCGCCACCCTCGACGACATAGAGAAGATCCGCTTCCGTGACATCAACGACGCCACGGACGCGGACATCAACTTCTATACCGCCACGGGCCGCAAGGGCTGATCGCAGACGATCAGAGCCGCTCGGGCGTCCTGATGCCCAGCAGGGCCATGCCCTGGTGCAGGGTGCGGGCCGTGAGGTCGACGAGGAACAGGCGGTTCTCGACGACCTCCGTCGGGTTGTCGTCGCTCAGCACCTGGCACTTGTCGTAGAACGAGGTCAGGAGGGACGCCAGCTGGTAGAGGTACGCCGCCAGCTTGTGCGGGGCGTACTCGGCGGCGACCTCCGCGATCGTCTCCGCGAAGCGGTCCAGGTGCAGGCCCAACTCCCGCTCGGCCGAGGCGAGTTCGAGCTCCGGGTGGGCGACCGGGCGCGCCTCCCCCGCCTTGCGCAGGATCGACTGGATACGGGCGTACGCGTACTGGAGGTACACGGACGTGTCGCCGTTCAGCGAGACCATCTGGTCCAGGTCGAACTTGTAGTCCCGTACCGCGGACGTGGACAGGTCGGCGTACTTCACGGCGCCGATTCCGACGTAGCGACCGTTCTCGACGATCTCCTGCTCGCCCAGGCCCACCTTCTCGGCCTTCTCGCGGACAACCGTCGTGGCACGCTCGATCGCCTCGTCCAGCAGATCCACCAGCCGTACCGTCTCGCCCTCACGCGTCTTGAACGGCTTGCCGTCCTTGCCGAGGACCGTGCCGAAGGCGAGCTGGTGCGCCTTCACGTCGTCGTTCAGCCAGCCCGCCCTGCGCGCGGTCTCGAAGACCATCTTGAAGTGCAGGGACTGGCGGGCGTCCACCACGTACAGGAGCGTCGAGGCCTTCAGGTTGAAGACGCGGTCCCGGATCGCGGAGAGGTCCGTCGCCGCGTAGCCGTAGCCGCCGTCCGACTTCTTCACGATCAGCGGGACCGGGTTGCCGTCCGGGCCCTTGACGTCGTCGAAGAACACGCACAGCGCGCCGTCGGAGCGCACCGCCACGCCCGACTCCTCCAGGAGGCGGCACGTCTCGTCCAGCATGTCGTTGTAACCGGACTCGCCGACCACGTCCGCATCGCGGATCTGCATGTCCAGCTTGTCGAAGACCGAGTTGAAGTAGATCTTCGACTCGTCCACGAACACCTGCCAGAGCGCGATCGTCTCGGGGTCGCCCGCCTGGAGGTCCACCACCCGGCGCCGCGCCCGCGTCTTGAACTCCTCGTCGGAGTCGAAGACGGCCCGCGCGGCCTTGTACAGCCGGTTCAGGTTCGACATGGCCTCCTCGCCGGAGACCTCGCCGCCCTTGTGGTCCAGCTCGTGCGGGTGCTCGATCAGGTACTGGATGAGCATGCCGAACTGGGTGCCCCAGTCGCCGATGTGGTGGCGCCGGACGACGGACTCGCCGGTGAACTCCAGGATCTGGACCACCGCGTCGCCGATCACCGCCGACCGCAGGTGACCTACGTGCATCTCCTTCGCCACGTTCGGCTGCGCGTAGTCGATCACCGTCGTGCCCGGGTGCTCCGCGAACGGCACGCCGAGGCGCTCGCCGTCCGCGTACCGCGCCGCCAGGTTCTCGGTGATCGCCTTGTCGGTGATCGTGATGTTCAGGAAGCCGGGCCCGGAGACCTCGACATCCTTGATCACGTCGCCTGAGGTGATCCGCTCGACGACCTGCGTCGCCAGGTCCCGCGGGTTCGCCTTCGCCTTCTTCGCGAGGGCCAGGATCCCGTTGGCCTGGAAGTCGGCCCGGTCGCTTCGTCGCAGCAGCGGGTCCGCGGAACCGGCCTCCGGCAGGGCTGCCGAGAGGGCGTCCGCGAGGCGCTGGTGGACGGAAGCGGTGAGGGACGTGACCGAGGCCATGGAGTGGGTGCCGTTCTCCTCGAAGGATTCAGATAGACCTGGCCAGTATCCCATGGGGGGACAAGCGAATTTCGCGCTCCGTGTCCGGCCGTGCGTCGTGCGCCAACTGCCGTCGAGGGCGGCGGGCCGTGCCGGCCGCGGCCGCGGGTGCGTGGGGGCCGACCCGCGGAGTGGCCAGGGGGCTGTGAAAAGCCGTTTTCGCGCTTCCCGACCTAGCTGGGAGAATGGTGCCGTCAGCCGTACTGGCGTATCAGAAAGAAGGACGTGCCGATCGTGGCTCAGAGCACCGAGACCACCGACTGGGTCTCCCGTTACGCGGATGAGGTCATCGAGGAGTCGGAGCGTCGGGCCCCGGGCAAACCCGTCGTCGTCGCGTCCGGGCTCTCCCCCTCAGGCCCCATCCACCTGGGGAATCTCCGGGAGGTCATGACGCCGCATCTCGTGGCGGACGAGATCCGGCGACGTGGGTACACCGTGCGCCATCTGCTCTCCTGGGACGACTACGACCGCTACCGCAAGGTGCCGGCCGGAGTCCCCGGCATCGACGAGTCCTGGGCCGAGCACATCGGCAAGCCGCTGACCTCCGTGCCGGCCCCGAAGGGCTCGGAGTACCCGAACTGGGCCGAGCACTTCAAGGCCGCGATGATCAAGTCGCTGGCCGAGCTCGGCGTCGAGTACGACGGGATCAGCCAGACCGAGCAGTACACCTCGGGTGCCTATCGCGAGCAGGTCCTTTTCGCGATGAAGCACCGCGGTGACATCGACGCGGTCCTCGACCAGTACCGGACCAAGAAGGCCCCGGCCAAGAAGCAGGGCCAGAAGCAGGTGGACGAGGCCGAGCTCGAAGCCGCCGAAGGGTCCGGGGCAGCCGCCGAGGACGACGGCAGCTCGGCCGCCGGGTACTACCCGTACAAGCCCTACTGCGGGCAGTGCGAGAAGGACCTGACGACGGTCACGGCGTACGACGACGAGACGACCGAGCTGACGTACACCTGCTCCGCCTGCGGGTTCTCCGAGACCGTGCGGCTGAGCGAGTTCAACCGCGGCAAGCTGGTCTGGAAGGTCGACTGGCCGATGCGCTGGGCCTACGAAGGCGTGATCTTCGAGCCGAGCGGTGTCGACCACTCGTCCCCGGGGTCCAGCTTCCAGGTCGGCGGGCAGATCGTCGGGATCTTCGGCGGGAAGCAGCCGATCGGCCCGATGTACGCCTTCGTCGGCATCAGCGGCATGGCCAAGATGTCCAGCAGCAAGGGCGGGGTGCCGACCCCGGCCGACGCGCTCCAGATCATGGAGCCGCAGCTGCTGCGCTGGCTGTACGCCCGCCGTCGGCCCAACCAGTCGTTCAAGATCGCCTTCGACCAGGAGATCCAGCGGCTGTACGACGAGTGGGACAAGCTGGCGGGCAAGGTGGCGGACGGGGCGGTCCTTCCGGCCGACGCTGCCGCGTACGCGCGCGCGGTGGGCACCGCCGCCGGGGAACTGCACAAGACCCCCCGGCCGATGCCGTACCGCACCCTCGCCTCGGTCGCCGACATCACCGCCGGCCACCAGGACCAGGCCCTGCGGATCCTGAGCGAGCTCGACCCCGAGAACCCGCTCACCTCGCTCGACGAGGTCCGGCCCCGGCTCGACAAGGCCGAGACCTGGATCAACACGCAGGTTCCGGCCGAGGAGCGCACCGTCGTGCGCGACGAGCCCGACGTGGAGCTCCTGAAGTCGCTCGACGACCAGGGCCGCGAGTCGCTGCGGCTGCTCCTTGAGGGCCTGGAGGCGAACTGGTCCCTGGACGGCCTCACCCACCTCGTCTACGGCGTCCCCAAGGTCCAGGCCGGCTTCTCCGCCGACGCCACCGCCAAGGAGCTGCCGCCGGAGATCAAGGTGGCTCAGCGCACGTTCTTCGCGCTGCTGTACCACCTGCTGGTCGGGCGTGACACCGGGCCGCGGCTGCCCACGCTGCTGCTGGCCGTGGGGCAGGACCGGGTGCGCAAGCTGCTGGGCGCGTAGCGGTTTCGGCTGTACGACGGAGGGGGCTCCCGGTGATCACCGGGAGCCCCCTCCGTCGTACGTGCTGATGTGCCTACGCGATGTGGTCCTCCTCCAGTTCCGCGTTGAAGCGGTTCTGGAAGCGGGTCATGTAGCGCCTCAGCTCGCTGTCGGTGAGGGTGATGTTGTAGGTGGCCTCGACGTTGTTGCCGAACTCACCCTTCGTGGGCAGGCCCTGACCGTTTATCGACTGGCGGAACACCTGGTAGAAGCTCTCCTCGCGGGTCTTCTCGTCGGCCAGCGGGGACTGCTCCTCCCTCGGGGCCGGGATGGGGAGCTGCTCCGGCTCGGGGGCGCCGCCCTCGCCCAGCTGCCGGGTGCGGCCGGGGCCCGCCGGGATGGGGAAGCTGCCCGTCTCCTCCGGGCCGGGCTCGTACGCCTGCGCCTGCTGCTCCTCGTACCACTGCTGGTACTGCTCCTCGGGGGCGTACGCGGGGTCGTAGCCGCCCTCGTAGACGATCTCCTGGGGGGTCTGGGCCTGGAACCAGGGGCTCGACTCCGGCTGTTCCTGTTGCGGCTCCTGCGCATACTGCTGCTGGTCGTACTGCTGTTGGGCCTGTACGTATTGCAGGTACTCGAGGCTCTGGTCGGCGTCGGGGGCAGGGCGCTGCTCGCTTTGAGGTGCCGGTCCATTCGGGACGGGCGCCACCCCGGCGGCACGATCGCCCGCAGCCGTGTCGGCCACAGCCTCCAGCTCCGGCTGCTGCTGCACCGGCGGCAGCAGTGCCGGTTCGATGCCCGCTGCCGCCAAACCCGACGGGGCCGTCTCCGCGAGCGGGACGCCGTACCGGGCGAGCCGCAGCGGCATCAGGCTCTCCACCGGGGCCTTGCGGCGCCACGCGCGGCCGAAGCGGGAGCGCAGGCGGGCCTGGTAGACGAGGCGTTCCTGCTCCAGCTTGATGACCTGCTCGTAGGAGCGCAGTTCCCACAGCTTCATGCGGCGCCAGAGGAGGAAGGTGGGGACGGGGGAGAGCAGCCAGCGGGTGAGGCGGACGCCCTCCATGTGCTTGTCGGCGGTGATGTCCGCGATGCGGCCGATCGCGTGCCGCGCCGCCTCGACCGAGACGACGAACAGCACCGGGATGACGGCGTGCATGCCGACGCCCAGCGGGTCCGGCCAGGCCGCCGCGCCGTTGAAGGCGATCGTCGCCGCCGTCAGCAGCCATGCCGTCTGACGCAGGAGGGGGAAGGGGATCCTGATCCAGGTCAGGAGCAGGTCCAGGGCGAGCAGGACGCAGATGCCCGCGTCGATGCCGATCGGGAAGACGTACGCGAAGTTCCCGAAGCCCTTCTTGAGGGCGAGCTCGCGGACGGCGGCGTACGAACCGGCGAAGCCGATACCGGCGATGATGACCGCACCGGTGACGACCACGCCGATGAGTATCCGGTGCAGACGTGTGAGCTGAATGGGCGCGGCCACCCGTACTCCCCTCCCCTTGCGTGTTGTTGCGCGCAACAGGGTGGCACATGTGTGTGTCGCACGGGCGCGCGGTATGGAAGGAGCCCGGTTCCCGCGGGGCCGGGCTCCTGCAAATGGCCTGGTGGGGCTACGAGTTGAGCCCCGGGCGGTGCCAGATGTCCGTCAGCTCTTCTTTGTCGCGGACTTGGACGGCGACGCCGACTTGGCGGGGGAGGCGGACTTCGACGCCGACTTGGACGGGGAGGCCGACTTCGACGGGGAGGTGCTCGCCGTGGCGCCCCCGCCCTGGTTCGCGGCGGACACCGCGGCCACCGCCTCCTTCGCCGCCTTCTCGGCCGCCTTCAGCAGGTCTGCGGCGTTCGGGGTCTTCTCGCCCGCCAGACCGGCGCCGTTGTAGTCGAGGGTGATGACGACATTCTCGACACGGGCCACGATCGTCTGCTGCTTGAAGGAGCCTTCCTTCTTCTTCAGGTCGTAGCTCACGGCCGTCGCCTCGTCGCCCGTCCCGGACACCGGCTGCGACTTCGTGTTCTTCGCGCCCGCCACGGACTGGGCGCCCGTGACCTGCTTCTCGAAGTACTTGTGCGCTTGCTGGCCGCCCTCGCCGCGCGAGTCCGAGTCGAAACGCAGCAGGGCCACGTTCAGCCAGCGGAACTGCGAGCCCTTCACACCGTTGTTGTCGAGGCTGTTCCAGTAGCAGTTGCCGCGCGTCGCCACATCGTCCGACTTGCCCTCCTTGCCGGATTTGGCGCCCTTCGGGACCAGTTCGCCCAGCGTCTTCTTCGACAGCACCGAACAGGGTTCGGGCAGCTTTGCGTACGCCGCCGGCTTGACGGCGTTCGCCGAGGCGCTCGCGGACGCCTTCGCGTCGGGGCTCGCACCGGCGCCCTTCTTGGCGTCGTCACCGGAGCCGGAGTCCGAGGAACAACCGGCGGCGACAAGCATCACCGGGACGGCGGCTGCGCTGACAAGGATGCGGGTGAGTCGCGGTGCTCGGCCTACTCGCTGTACTGGTCGGTGCATGGTTCCTTCACTCGTGGCGCTCGTGGTGCGGCCGCACATGGAACGTGCGACCGGTCGGGTCCGAGGGGCCACGGTACGCGGTGAGGCGGCTGTGCGTTTCCGGTTCGAGGGGTTTGAGCGAGGGGGCCGGGAGGCGCCGCGGCCCCCCTATCCGTTGAGCGTGTCCGCGAGCTTCTGTGCCAGTTTCTGCGCCCTGTCCTGCATTTCCTTGCTGTCCGGGGCGTCGGTGGACGCGGTCGGCTGCTCGGCGTACTCGATCGTCACGATCACATTCGACGTGCGGAACACCACAGTCACCGTGCGCTGCCGGGCCGCCGAGGACGCCGGGCTCAGCCTGTCGTTGAGGAACGCCTCGTCGCCGAGATCGTCGAGCGTACGGGGCTGGAGATCGGTGGGGGTCTCGCTCGGGGAGGCGGTCGCGGTCGCGGACGAGGAGGAGGAGGACGCGGACGAGGACGCGGACGCGGACGAGGAGGGGGAGGAAGGGGTCGCGGTGTCGGTACTCGAAGTCGGGCTGGAACTGGAGTCGGCCGGCTCGGGGAGGTCGGCCGCCGTCTCCTTGCCCCCGTAGATCTCCTCGGCCTTGTTGGCGTCGCTCACCGCGTTGTCGTACGAGACCACGCGCTGGAAGTCGACGAGAAGGTGATCGGTGGCGGACGTGGACTCCACCTTCCAGCGGCAGCCGTCGCGCCGGTCGGTGTCGTAGGTGAGCGTGGCCTCGCCGTCGTATGCCTTGTCGCGCGTCTCCGCGTCCGCGATCTGCTTGATCCCGGGCAGCAGCGAGTCGAGGCTGTCGTGACTGACCGCCCCGCAGGCCTCCGGGAGCGTGCGGTACTTGCCGGGCTGGGCCGCGGGTGCCGTCGTACCGGTGTTGCTCCCCTTGGAGTCGTCCGCCGAGCCGCCGCTGCCCGAACCGCCGGTGCAGCCCGCCAGCAGTGCCGCGAGGAGCACGGCGATGCCGGGTACGTACGCCTTCCGCTGCACGGTCAGGCTCCTCTCGACGGTGCCCGACGGACCTGCGGTCGGGGTGTCCTGTGGTTATTCGGTTGCCGCGTGGGGGCGGCCCCTGGAGACAATGTGTATCGCACGCACTGCCGTGGACGCCGGTCCGTTGTCCCATACGTCGACCTTGGCGCCGGTTTTGCGATTTACGACTTCTGCTGTTTTCCGGGGGAATGAGGACGATATGTCGTACGTAGAGGTTCCGGGGGCGAAGGTTCCCATCCGCATGTGGACCGACCCGGCGTCGGTCGAGGACGTCGCACTGCGCCAGCTCCAGAACGTGGCGACCCTGCCGTGGATCAAGGGCCTGGCCGTCATGCCCGATGTGCATTACGGGAAGGGCGCGACCGTCGGCTCCGTCATCGCCATGCGGGACGCGGTGTGTCCCGCGGCGGTGGGGGTCGACATCGGGTGCGGGATGTCCGCGGTCAAGACCTCGCTCACGGCCAATGATCTGCCGGGGGATCTGTCCCGGCTTCGGTCGAAGATCGAGGAGGCCATTCCGGTGGGGCGGGGGATGCATGAGTCCCCGGTCGAGCCGGGGCGGTTCCATGGGATGGCCACGGCCGGGTGGGACGACTTCTGGGGGCGGTTCGACGGGGTCGCCGAGGCGGTGAAGTTCCGTGAGGAGCGCGCCACCAAGCAGATGGGAACGCTCGGCTCGGGCAACCACTTTGTCGAGGTCTGCACGGATACGACCGGAGCCGTCTGGTTGATGCTGCACTCCGGTTCGCGGAACATCGGCAAGGAACTGGCCGAGTACCACATCGGTGTGGCGCAGAAGCTCCCGCACAACCAGGGTCTGGTCGACCGTGACCTCGCGGTCTTCGTCGCGGACACTCCGCAGATGGCGGCGTACCGCAACGACCTGTTCTGGGCGCAGGAGTACGCGAAGCACAACCGCGCCCTCATGATGGCGCTCCTGAAGGACGTGGTCCGCAAGGAGTTCAAGAAGGCGAAGCCGACCTTCGAGCAGGAGATCTCCTGCCACCACAACTATGTGGCCGAGGAGCGCTACGAGGGCATGGAGCTGCTCGTCACCCGCAAGGGCGCGATCCGCGCGGGCTCCGGCGAGTACGGGATCATCCCGGGCTCGATGGGCACGGGTTCGTACATCGTGAAGGGCCTCGGCAACGAGAGGGCCTTCAACTCGGCGTCGCACGGCGCGGGTCGGCGGATGAGCCGCAACGCGGCGAAGCGCCGCTTCTCGACGCGCGACCTGGCAGAGCAGACCCAGGGCGTCGAGTGCCGCAAGGACGCCGGCGTCGTGGACGAGATCCCGGGTGCCTACAAGCCGATCGAGAAGGTCATCGACCAGCAGCGCGACCTCGTGGAGGTCGTGGCGAAGCTGAAGCAGGTCGTCTGCGTGAAGGGCTGACACCCAGCCACTCCACCTGACCGACGGCCCCGGACTCAGCAGTCCGGGGCTCTCGCTGTGAGCGAGGGGTCTCGGACCTGGTGGCAAAGTGGCGCGCTACGGATCCCGGGGCGCTCTGGAGCTCGATCGAGTCGGCGCGTGCCCTGGCCTCGGGCAGCCGCCGGCTCAGGAGACGATGCTGGCCATCGCTCCGCCGCCGGTGGCGACGCCGCCGCTCGGCTTGGGTGCGGAGAAGGGGGGCGTGTCCGGTCGGCACGTTGTTCCGACCGGCGGGAGGGTGCCGTCGATGAAGTAGCGGCTCTCGTGGGCCTGGATACAGCTGCTGGGGTTGATCAGTGCGGTGTGCCCGTACCCGTTGTTGGTGAGCAGGCGGGCGTTGGCCAGTTCTTTGGCCATGGCCTGCGAGTTCGAGTAGGGAGTGGAGGGGTCGTAGGTGGTGCCGACCACCAGAAGGGGGTGTGCCGTCGGCTTGTTCCACGGGCCGCGGTAGCGGTTGGCGGCGACCGCCGGCCAGGTGGCACACGCCTCGGCGGCCCAGGTCCAGTAGCGTCCGACGTCGCCCGCACGGGTCGCGCCGGCCTCCTCCATGGCGTGGTAGGCAGCGGGGTCACGCGGATTGGGGCTGTCGCTGCAGAACACCGCAGCGGCCTGCTCGCCGCCCAGGTACGGATTCGGATTCGGGACCGGTGGTGCGGGTGGAAGAGGGGACGGCTCCGGGGCGCGGCCCTGCCACAGGTCCTGCAGCCTGCCGGCGAGGTCCGTCCATCCGGAATTGACGACGTAGAGGCTGTTCACCACGTCACCGACCGTACGGCCATAGGTCCATGCGCCCACGGGATGCTCCCGGAGCCGCCGCATCAGCTGGTCGAACTTGTCCCGGGTCGCTCTGGGGCTGCCGGCGGAGAAGGCGCAGCGGGCGGTGGTGGTGGACCCGCACAGGGCGAGGAACTTGTCCAGGACTGCTGCCGCGCCGCGGTCCGCGCCCATGCGCAGGAATGTCGTGAGCCGGGGGTCGTCGTCGGAGGCGTGATTCGTCCAGGCCTGCGGGTCGATGTTGCTGTCGAAGGCCATGGCGCGGACCTTGCCGGGGAAGAGGTTGGCATAGGTGGCGCCCAGGATCGTGCCGTAGGAGATCCCGAGGTAGGTGAGTTGTGGGTCGCCCACCGCCTGGCGGAGCTGATCGAGGTCGCGCGCGGTGTCGGCGGTCGACACATGGCGCAGGAGTTCGGGGTCGCGCTGCTGACAGCGCCGGGCCAGATCCTTGTACGCGGCGATCCAGGTCTTCCGCTCCTGTTCGCCGACCGGGAAGCCGGCCGGTTTGCTCGCATTCCAGGCGTCGGTATCCTCGCGACTCGCGAAGCAGTTCACCGCGGTGCTGTTGCCGACCCCGCGGGGGTCCCAGCTGACGATGTCGAACCGCTCCCGCACCTCCCGCGGGAAGAACTCGTAATTCTGTGGCATCTGGACCGTTCCGGACCCGCCGGGTCCGCCAGGGTTGAAGAACAGGGTGCCGATGCGCCGTCCGGGGCCGGTTGCCTTCCGTTTCACGACCGCCAGTTCGACGGTGCGGCCGCGGGGGTCGTGGTAGTCCAGCGGCACCTTCGCGGTCGCGCAGTCGAACCGGCTGCCCTGAACGCAGGGTTCCCAGTCCAGCTTCGGGGCGGGCACCCAAGGTGTCGGCGTGCCGTCGGCCGCGGCGAGGTCCAGCCCGGTCAGTGCCGTCGAGCAGACCATCATCGCGGCGATGGCCGCGGCGCAACTCCGTCGGCCCGCTATTGGCCCGGATATGTGCATGCCTTGTCCTTTCACGGCTGAGCGCCCGACGCCCCCCATGCGCTCGACGTCGGCACGCCTCCGTGTCAACAGCACCGCGGTCCGGCAACGCGCGCGAGCCGACCGCAGCCGAATGGCCGAGCCGCTGCCACCGTGGCCGCCGGCGACCGCGCCCGGCGTCGGATCGCGTCCGCGGTCCGGGCGCACGGCCCGTAACCGCGTCACATTCGGAGAAAGGTGAGATAGGTGATGAGAGCAGGACACTGGCCGGGATCCTGCCGCGGTGTTCGGAGCCGGGGGCCCGATGGAAGGTGAGGTGGCCGCCGTGGCGGAAGCCTCGACGGATGCGCAGGACGGCGAGAGTTCCGTCGAACTTGGGGGCTAGGAGGTCCACGACCGTGCGGATACCGAGGGACAGGAAGCGGTCCCAGTCCGGCGTTCCCGGGGCCAGTTTGCCGAGCGAGTCCGCTCGGAACAGGCGGCCCGGGCGGACCGTTCTGCCGTCCTCGGCCCGGTATCCGCCCAAGTCGCGGAAGTTGTGCAGACGTTCGAAGAGTATGTGTCTGTTCACACCGCGGGAGCGTATGTCGGCCCTGCGCCCGCCGCGATCACTTCGCGTGCGTCACCGCGTAGATCATGACGAACGCCACGATGTGGATGCCGAAGAGGAAGTACGCGAGGTAGTACCAGACCATGCGCTCGCGCTTCTTCTCCAGGGCCAGGCGCTGCGGGTCCCTGGAGGCTGCGTCGGCTGTGCCGTCGTCGGCGTCTGCCGGTTCCGGCATCACGACTCCCGGTAAATCTTCGTGTTCGACGCCTGTGCGCGGGGGCGTACGACCAGGAGGTCGATGTTGACGTGGCTGGGGCGGGTGACCGCCCAGGTGATGGTGTCGGCCACGTCGTCGGCGGTCAGCGGTTCGGCCACGCCCGCGTACACCTTCGCCGCCTTCTCCGTGTCGCCGCCGAAGCGGGTCAGCGCGAACTCGTCCGTCTTGACCATGCCGGGCGCGATCTCGATGACGCGGACGGGCATGCCGACGATCTCCAGACGGAGGGTCTCCGCGAGGACGTGCTCGGCGTGCTTGGCGGCGACGTAGCCGCCACCGCCCTCGTAGGTGCCGTGGCCGGCGGTGGAGGAGAGCACGACGACCGTGCCGTCGCCGCTCGCGGTGAGGGCGGGGAGGAGGGCCTGGGTGACGTTCAGGGTGCCGATGACGTTCGTCTCGTACATCTGGCGCCAGTCGGCCGGGTCGCCCGTCGCGACCGGGTCGGCGCCGAGCGCGCCGCCCGCGTTGTTGACCAGGACGCCGACCGTCTTGAAGGCGGTCGCGAACTCGTCGACCGCCGCGCGGTCCGTGACATCCAGGGCGTACGCCGCCGCCTGGTGGCCCGCCGCGTTGATCTCCTCCGCGAGCGCCTCGATGCGGTCCTTGCGGCGGGCGGTCAGCACGACGCGGTAGCCGGCCGCGGCGAGCTGCCGGGCCGTCGCCGCGCCGATACCGCTGCTCGCGCCGGTGATGACGGCGATGCGGGAGGGGGCGGACGGCGCGGAGGGCGCGGACGGCGCGGTCATTTTTGGCTCCTCGGGCGGGTGTGCGGGAATCTTCGCCAGGATAGGCAGGTGGTGGGCGGTGGCGTCGAACTGTCCGGGTTTCGGGTCCAGCGGGTTCAGCTGCCGCGTGGCGCGTACATGATGACGGCCATTCCGGCGAGGCAGATCAGCGCGCCGGTGACGTCCCAGCGGTCGGGGCGGTAGCCGTCCGCGACCATGCCCCAGGCGAGCGAGCCGGCCACGAAGACTCCGCCGTACGCGGCGAGGATGCGGCCGAACTCGGCGTTCGGCTGGAGGGTGGCCACGAAGCCGTAGACGCCGAGCGCCATGACGCCCGCGCCGATCCAGAGCCAGCCGCGGTGCTCGCGTACGCCCTGCCAGACCAGCCAGGCGCCGCCGATCTCGAAGAGCGCGGCGACGACGAAGAGGGCGGCGGAGCGAACGATCAGCATGCGGTCACTTTCGCATGCGGCCGTGTGGGGGATTGCGTCACCTGATGGACGGCGCCTGTCGGCGGCCAGGGGTGGGATACATCCCGTGACGGTCGGCTGATCACCTGACCGTGGCCTGATCACCGGAGGGTGGCTCGATCGCCCGGCGGTGGCTCGATCACCTGACGACCTGTCGGTCTAGCGAAGGAAATGACGTCATGCGGATGGGGATGCGAGTACTGGGCGTGGTGGGTTCGGGGGCGTTTCTGCTGGGGGGTGCGGCGTCGCCGGGCTACGCCCTGGCTCCCGAGGCCGATCTCGCCTATCACGGGTACGTGTCCATGGCGGCCGGGAGCGTCGACGTCCGGTTCACCCCGCAGAACCACGGGCCGACCGCCGTTCCCGACGCGACCGTGCGGCTGCGCTGGTCGGCTCCGCTCGCGGATGCGCAGCGGCTGCCGGAGCAGTGCGCGCGGGCGGGGGAGCGGACGGTGGTGTGCCGGACGGGGGCGTTGGCCGCGGACGCGCTGGGGGAGGAGATCGAAGTGACGGTGCGGCTGGAGGGGGTGCCGTCCGAGGTGACTCTCGAGATCGACACGGTGTGGGGTGGCGGGGCGGTGGATCGCAACCATGCCAATGACCGGCAGCGGGTGCTGGCGCTGGATACGGGGGATTCGTATGTGTTCTAGCGGGGGTGCCTGCGTCCGTCCCCGCGCTTGTGCCAGTGCCCGCGCCCGCGGGGGCACGGCCCCTTCGGCACGTTCGCGGCCGCGGGTGTGTGGGGGCGGCTGGGCGCAGGGGGTTCTTCGGTGGGTGGCTGCGGCGTCCGTCGGATGTGTCTGCGTCGTACGATTTCTGTTTGGCGCAGGGGAAGGGTGTGCGTGATGACGGGGAACGTGCGGGAACGGCTGCTCGATGAGCTGTCCGTCGTGTCGCGTCGCTATATGGCGTCGTACGCGCTCTTCAATCAGGCCGTTGCTGATCATCTGAAGCTGCATCCGACGGATCTGCAGTGCTTGAATCTGCTCAGCTTGGAGGACGGGGCGGTGACCACGGGGCGGATCGCCGAGCTGACGGGGCTCACGACCGGCTCGGCGACGCGGCTGGTGGACCGGCTGGAGAAGGCCGGGTATGTCGTGCGGGAGCGGGACGCGGTGGACCGGCGGCGGGTGCTCGTGGCGACCGTGCCCGAGAAGATCGCCGAGTTCGGGCGGATGTGGGACCGGCTGGGGGGCGGGTGGTATGCCTTGTTCGGTGGGCTTGAGGATGCGGAACTCGCCCTGATCATCGGGCATATGCGCCGTACGGTCGACTTCAGCGCGGAGCAGATCGCGCGGCTGCGGGGCGGGGACTTTCAGGAGGCTTCGGAGGACGCGTCGTAGCGGTCGCGTGCCTCGTTGACCTCCTCGATGTGCCTTTCCGCCCAGTCCTTCACGGCGGTGAGCAGGCAGCTCAAGTTCATGCCCAGGGGCGTGAGTTCGTAGTCGACCCGGACCGGTACGGACGGGGTGACGGTGCGGGTGACGATGCCGTCGCGCTCCAGTGAGCGCAGTGTCTGCGTCAGCATTTTGGGGCTGACGCCCGCGATCTTGCGGCCGAGGTCGCTGTAGCGCATCGACCCTGCGGCGAGTGCGCTGACGATCAGGCTGACCCACTTGTCGCTGATGCGGTCGAGGAGCTGGTTGGTGGGGCAGCTCTTGATGAACGCGTCGTACTCGGCGCGCGCCTTCTCGCGTCGCTGGGCCGCCATCGTGGTCGCCATGGCTCACCTCCGGGTGACGTACGCACTTTCAGGTGCCTACTTACCAATGGATAGTAACTGTTCATAGGGTTGTTGCAACGGGAAAGAAACCCACGCAAATCATCATTGATGGGGAGAGTTGCCATGCGTGCAGCGGTTGTGAACGCTTTTGGTGGTCCGGAAGCCGTGGAGATCGTCGAGGTCGAGGTGCCGGAGCCGGCTGCTGGGCAGGTGCGGATCAAGGTCGCGGCGGCCGCGCTCAATCCGGTCGACGCGGGCGTGCGCGCGGGCGGCTTCGGGGGTGCGGGCAAGCGGTTGGGGCTGGGGTGGGACGTGGCCGGGACCGTCGATGCCACGGGTGTGGCGACGGGATGGTCGGTGGGCGATGAGGTGGTGGCGCTGGCTTACGGCCCCGCCAAGTCCCTTGGTACGCACGCCGATTACGTGGTCGTGGACGCCGATGCCGTGGCCAAGGCGCCCGCCTCGGTGGACGCGGTGCAGGCGGCGAGCCTGCCGTTGAACGCCCTGACCGCCACGCAGGCCCTCGATCTGCTGGGACTGGAGCCGGGGCAGAGCCTGCTGGTCACGGGTGCGGCGGGCGCGGTCGGTGGCTACGCCGTCCAACTCGCCGCGCACCGCGGGCTGTCGGTGACCGCCCTTGCCCGGGAGGCCGACGAGGAGCTCGTACGGTCGCTGGGGGCGGCCCGGTTCGTGTCGGGTGCCGTGGCGCCGGGCAGCGTGGACGGGGTGCTGGACGCGGCGATCCTCGGCGAGGCGGCGCTGGAGTGGGTGCGGGACGGTGGCGCGTTCGTGGGGGTCATCCCGGGGGCCCACCCGGCGTCCGCGCGGGGCGTGCGGACCAGCTCGGTGGAGGTCGCCGCCGACGGGGCGCGGCTCGCGGAGCTGGCGGCGCTCGTCGACGAGGGGGTGCTGACGCTCCGGGTCGCCGAGACGTACGCGCTGGACGAGGCGGCCAAGGCGCACGCCCGGCTGGCGGAGGGCGGTCTGCGGGGGCGGCTGGTCCTCCAGCCCTAGTGATGCTGTTCCTCCGGGGCCTTGAGCGGCAACAGGCCCACGAGGGGGCAGCACAGGAGGGTGACGGCGGCGACGGCGGTGAGGCTCACGGTGGTTGCGTGAGGTTCGCCGCCGTTCGCCTTGAAGTAGACGGTGGTGACGGCGGCGGCGCCGATCGCGTTGGCGAGCTGCTGGACCGCGCCGAGCGAGCCGCCCGCACTGCCGGCCTCGTCGGCGGCGATGTCGCCGACCGTGACGTCGTACACCGAGCCGAAGCAGGTGCCCATGCCGAGGCCGACGACGAGCAACGGCGGGACCAGGGCCCAGCTGCCGGTGTTCGCGCCGGAGGTGGAGACGAGGGCGAGCAGGTAGCCGGTCCCGGCGAGGGTGATGAGCAGGCCGATGAGGACGAGGCGGCGGCCCAGTGCGCCGATCAGGCGGTAGCAGGCGATCGAGGCGATGACGATGCCGGCGGACAGGGGCATCAGGCCGAGTGCGGCGCCCGCGGGTGAGCGGCCGAGGCCCTGCTGGAGGAAGAGTGAGACGACGTAGAGGAGTCCGGCGACCGCGGCGAAGAAGACGATGCCGAGCACGAGTCCCGAGGTGAAGCCCCGGTTGTGGAGGAGGGAGGGCTGGATCAGGGGGTTGGCCGCGGTGCGCTGGCGGTGCCAGAAGGCGGCGAAGAGGGCGACTCCGGCGGCGACGAGTGCGGTGCTCGTGGGGGTCCAGCCGTGTGCCGAGCCTTCGATGAGGCCGGCGAGCAGGCCGAGCATGGTGGCGCCGAGGAGGGCGGAGCCGGGGCCGTCGACGGTGACCGTGCGGTCGCCGGTGTCGCGGGGGAGCACGCGGGCGGCGGCGAGGAGGGCGGCGCCGCCGAGAACGAGGTTGATGAGGAACATCGAGCGCCAGCCGAGGCCGGCGATGTCGGTGTCGATGAGGAATCCGGCGAGGATCGGGCCGCCGACGGCGGAGAGGCCCATCACCGGGCCGAAGAGGCTGTACGCCTTGCCGATCTGGTCCCGGGGCCAGCCGGCGCCGAGGATGCCGAAGCCCTGCGGGATGACCAGCGCGCCGAAGGCGCCCTGTGCGAGGCGGGCGGCGACGAGTGTGCCGGGGGTCGGCGCCAGGCCGCACGCGACCGAGGCCACGGTGAAGCCGCCGAGTCCGGCGAGGAAGAGGCGGCGGCGGCCGTACTTGTCGCCGAGACGTCCGCCGAGGACGAGGAGTACGCCTAGCGCGAGGGCGTAGGAGGCGCCGAGCCACTGGATGAGGCCGGTGCCGCCACCGAGGTCTTCGGCGATGGTCGGGGCGGCGATGTTGGTGATGGTGCCGTCGAGGAGGTCCAGGACGTCGGCGGCGAGGACCACTCCGAGGATGGCCCAGCGGGTTCGGGCGGGAGGATGCGAGGTTTCTTTTGTGTCGTGCAGTGTCTGTGTCACGCAGGTAAATCTGACGCATGGCGGGTGACTGGGTCAAGCGATTAGCCGGAGGGGGTGCGCGAGATGTGCGGAATACCGGCCGGGGTGTGGTCGTTAGGGGGTATAGTTGAATCGTAAACAACTTGGAGGGTGAGCGACCATGCAGTTCGGGATCTTCAGCGTCGGTGATGTGACCCCCGATCCGACCACGGGCAGGACGCCGACCGAACACGAGCGCATCAAGGCCATGGTCGCCATCGCGCAGAAGGCCGAGGAGGTCGGACTGGACGTCTTCGCGACCGGTGAGCATCACAACCCGCCGTTCGTGCCGTCGTCGCCGACCACGATGCTCGGCTACATAGCCGCGCGCACCGAGAAGCTCGTCCTGTCCACGTCCACGACCCTGATCACCACCAATGACCCGGTGAAGATCGCGGAGGACTTCGCGATGCTCCAGCACCTGGCCGACGGCCGGGTCGACCTGATGATGGGGCGCGGCAACACCGGGCCCGTCTATCCCTGGTTCGGGCAGGACATCCGCCAGGGCATCAACCTCGCCATCGAGAACTACGCGCTGCTGCACCGGCTGTGGCGCGAGGACGTGGTGACGTGGGAGGGCAAGTTTCGCACGCCGCTGCAGTCGTTCACCGCGACGCCGCGGCCGCTGGACGGCGTACCGCCGTTCGTCTGGCACGGCTCGATCCGCTCGCCGGAGATCGCCGAGCAGGCCGCGTACTACGGCGACGGTTTCTTCCACAACAACATCTTCTGGCCGGCCGACCACACCAAGCGGATGGTCGAGCTCTACCGCGAGCGGTACGCGCACTACGGGCACGGCACGGCCGAACAGGCGATCGTCGGGCTGGGCGGCCAGGTGTTCATGCGGCACAACTCGCAGGACGCGGTACGGGAGTTCCGGCCGTACTTCGACAACGCGCCGGTGTACGGGCACGGGCCGTCCCTGGAGGACTTCACCGAGCAGACTCCGCTCACCGTCGGTTCGCCGCAGCAGGTGATCGAGAAGACGCTGTCCTTCCGCGAGTACGCGGGTGACTACCAGCGCCAGCTCTTCCTGATGGACCACGCGGGGCTGCCGCTGAAGACCGTCCTCGAGCAGCTCGACATGCTGGGCGAGGAGGTCGTGCCGGTGCTGCGCGAGGAGTTCGCCAAGGGGCGGGCGGCTGATGTGCCGGAGGCGCCGGCGCATGCGGCTCGGGTGGCCGCCGCCGCTTCGGAGGCGTCGGAGGTTTCAGAGGCTTCGGAGGGAGTGACCGTCGTATGAAGCTCGTCGTCGTCTCGGCGGGGCTGAGTGTTCCGTCGTCCACGCGGCTGCTGGGCGACCGGCTGGCGGCCGCCGCGGCCCGGGGCACGGCTGCCGACGTCCAGGTCGTCGAGTTGCGCGAGCTCGCCGTTGAGATCGCCCACAACTTCACGAACGGCTTTCCCGGGCCGGGGCTGTCCGACGCGATCGACGCGGTGACGTCCGCGGACGGTCTCATCGTCGTCACGCCGGTTTTCTCCGCCTCCTACAGCGGGCTGTTCAAGTCCTTCTTCGACGTGCTGACCGTCGGGGACAAGGACGCGCTCGCCGGGAAGCCGGTGCTGATCGCGGCGACCGGTGGTACCGGGCGGCACTCGCTGGTCCTTGAACACGCGCTGCGTCCGCTTTTCTCGTATCTGCGGGCTGTGGTCGTGCCGACCGGGGTGTACGCGGCTTCGGAGGACTGGGGGGCGGAGGGGTTGGCCGAGCGGATTGAGCGGGCGGCGGGGGAGTTGGCGGGGTTGATGGGGGCCGTGCCGGCGGCGGCTGCGGCCCCGGTCAGGGGCGGGGGTGGCTTCGAGGTGATCCCGTTCGAGCAGCAGCTGGGGGCGTTGCGGCCGTAGGGTTTTTCGCCCCCGCCGCCCCTACCCTCCCCCACTCTCGGCTTCGCTCGAGCGGGGGGACCCCCATCGTCCCCGGGGGCTGCGCCCCCAGACCCCCGCTGAAAGATTGCGCAGTTCCCCGCGCCCCTGAACAGGGGCGCGGGGAACTGCGCGACAGGGGCGAAAGAAGCCGCCCCGGCCGCCCCTGCGCTCCGGTCGGCCCCGAGCCGGGGAGTCCTCGGGGCGACCGGGGCGTGTCAGGGCCGGGCCGTCCTGACATACGGGACACAGTGACCGGGAGAGGTAAGGCGACGCGCCGGGACGTGGTGAGAGGCGGGTAAGAAGGGTGGTCGCGGGGGCTCTCATCAGGTGGTACCCGGCCGAGGGCTTGGCAGACTGGTGGGGTGCCCCAGAATGTGCTGCTCGCCGAGGACGACCGTGCCATCCGTCACGCCCTGGAAAGGGCGCTGGCACTGGAGGGCTATGAGGTGACGGCGGTCGCCGACGGGGTGGAGGCGCTGGCCCAGGCCCACCGCACCCCACCGGACGTGCTGGTCCTGGACGTGATGATGCCCGGCATCGACGGGCTCCAGGTGTGCCGCGTGCTGCGCGCGGAGGGCAACCGCACGCCGATCCTGATGCTCACCGCGCTCGTCGAGACCGCGGACCGCATCGCGGGCCTGGACGCGGGCGCCGACGACTACGTGGTCAAGCCGTTCGACGTCGAGGAGGTCTTCGCCCGGCTGCGCGCCCTGCTGCGCCGCACGGACGCGGCGAACGGCACCTCCGTCGACGTACCGCCGTCGAAGGAGCCCGACGGGCAGGTCGTCGCGGCCGGGCTGCGCATGGACATCCAGGCGCGGCGCGCCTGGCGCGGGCCGCGGGAGCTGGAGCTGACCCGGACCGAGTTCGAGCTCCTCGAACTGCTCGTCCGCAACGCGGGCATCGTCCTCGACCACGCCACCATCTACGACCGGATCTGGGGCTACGACTTCGGTCCCGGTTCCAAGAACCTCGCCGTGTACGTGGGGTATCTGCGGCGCAAGCTCGACGAGCCGGGAGCGCCGGCGCTGATCCACACGGTGCGGGGCGTGGGGTACGTACTGAGGGAGGACTGAGTGCCGCCCGGCTCCACTAGATCCCCCGGCTCGCCCGGATCCACCTGGTTTCGCAGGCCGCTCCGGCTTGCCCGGCCCCGGTTTCGGCGGGTGTCCTCCCTGCGGGCCACCTTCACCGTGTCCTTCGCGGCCGTCGCCGCCGCCGTGACGGTTCTCGTCGGGTTCCTGAGTTACGACGCCGCCGCCCGGCTCGTGCGCGTGGACCAGCAGACCGTGTTCGCCGAGGTCGTGCAGGACCTGCGCGACCAGGTGCGCGAGCACCCGCTGCAGCCGGGCGACTTCGCGTCGTCCGACCCCGATCACGACGGGCCGCTCGACGACATCATCCGGCCGAGCCGTACGGACGTACAGGTGCTCGGGCCCGGCGGCGCGATCGTCGACCGCGGCAACCCGCCGCTGCCCGTGAACAGTCCCGACCGGGCGATCGCCGACGACGGGACGGCGGGCAAGCTGGAGGAGCACAAGGACGTCGACGTCGCCGGTGACCGCTACCGGGTGGCGACCGTCGCGCTCGGCGGCGGACGGGGCGCGGTGCAGGTGGCCCAGCAGTTCAGTGACACGGAGGATCTGCTGCGCGAGCTGCAGCAGCGGACCGTGCTGCTCGTCGGGGCGGTCGTGATCGCGGCGGGGCTGTTCGGCTGGTGGCTGGCCCGGCGGATAACGCGGCGGCTGGTGCGGCTCGCCGGGGCCGCCGAGGACGTCGCGCGCACCGGGCGGCTCGGCATCCAGGTGCCGGTCACCGGGTACGACGAGGTGGCCCGGCTCGGCCGCTCTTTCGACCGGATGCTCGGCCGGCTCGCCCAGTCCGAGGAGGACCAGCGGCGACTGGTCCAGGACGCGGGTCATGAACTGCGTACGCCGCTGACCTCGCTGCGTACGAACATCTCCATGCTGCGCCGTATCGACGAGCTGCCGCCCGACGCCCGCGAGGAACTCGTCGCAGACCTGGCCCTGGAGTCTCGCGAACTGACCGACCTCGTCAACGAGTTGGTCGCCCTCGCGGCCGGCCGGTCCGACACCGAACCCGTCCAGCGGCTGGACCTCGCCGACCTCGCCGAGGACGTCGCGATCGTCGCCCGGCGGCGTACCGGGCGGGACATCACCGTGCGGGTGAGCGGTGACACGACGGTCGACGGGCGGCCCACCGCCCTTCAGCGGGCGATCTCCAATCTGGTCGAGAACGCGGCCAAGTTCGATCGGGAGGGGAAGGCGCCGATCGAGATCGTCGTGGAGGAGATGGGTGCCGGCCGTCGTGTCGCCGTCGATGCCGACGGTGGCCGTGCGGGCGTCGACGCGGGCGCCGCGGCCGGTCGTCCCGGGCCGGTCCGCGTCGAGGTCCTCGACCGTGGTCCCGGCATCGCCGACGGCGACCTCGTCCGTATATTCGACCGCTTCTACCGCGCTGCCGAGGCCCGCAGCCTGCCCGGCTCCGGGCTCGGCCTGTCCATCGTCCGCGAGGTGGCCAACGCCCACGGGGGCACGCCGTTCGCCTTCCGGCGGGACGGGGGTGGCACGGTGATCGGGTTCACGGTGGGCGTGGACGGTCCGGCGGACGAGGGCTGAGGGGGGTGGGTTTTTCGCCCCCTCCGCCCCTACCCGTCCCGTATTTGTCTTTCCGCTGCGGGTGCGTGGGGGCTTGTCGCGCAGTTCCCCGCGCCCCTTCAGGGGCGCGGGGAACTGCGCAGTCTTGTACGCGGGGGTCTGGGGGCGGCAGCCCCCAGGGACGGGACGGGTAGGGGCGGAGGGGGCGAAAAAGCTCTAGCCGACGTGGACGCGCGGACGCCGGGAGCGGTTCGGTTCCGCCTCGCGGAGGACCTCTCGGGTGACGGGGGCGACCTCGCCCTGGCCGAAGAGGAAGAAGCGGAAGAAGTTGGTGAAGGGGTTGCCCTCGGTCCACTCGAAGTAGATGTGGGGGGTGCAGCCGGTGGCGTCGCGGACGTGGAGGAGGAGGGCGGCGAGGGCGTTGGGGATGGAGGAGGACTCCAGGGTCAGGACGCGGTAGCGGCCGTGCAGGACCTCGCCGCGTACGTTCAGGCCGGCCTCGAACTCCGAGGGGTCGAGGACGGTGACCTCGAGGAAGACGAAGTCCTCCTGGGGCGGAAGGTCGTTGTCCGCCCGGATCTGCTCGACCTTCTCCCGGTACTCGGTGATGTCGCGGTTGTCGGGCTCGTTGGCGATGAACCGGATCCGGCGGCTGGCGATGTCCCGTACGAAACGTTCCGCCAGGTCGTCCAGCGTCACGCTGGTGACGCGCAGCTCGAAGGCGCGGGCCAGCCGGGACAGCAACGACACGAGGATGATGCCGGCGATGAAGCAGGCGCCGATCTTGACACCGTCGGGGCGTTCGATGACGTTCACGACGGTGACGTAGAGGAGGACCGCCGAGACGATGGCGAAGGCGATCGTCCAGTTGCGCTGCTGGGCCTTGCGCGCGGCGATGGTCACCGCGATCGCCGCGGAGGACATCAGGACCAGGACACCCGTGGCGTAGGCGCCGCCCTGCGCGTCGACGTCCGCGTCGAAGATCCAGGTGACCAGGAAGGCGACCAGGGTGAAGACGATCACCATGGGGCGGACGGCGCGCGCCCAGTGCGGGGCCATGCCGTAGCGCGGCAGATAGCGGGGCATCAGGTTGAGCAGCCCGGCCATGGCGGAGGCTCCCGCGAACCACAGGATGGCGATCGTCGAGACGTCGTAGACCGTGCCGAAGGCGTTGCCGAGGTACTCGTGCGCCAGGTAGGCCAGCGCACGGCCGTTGGCCTGGCCGCCGGACTCGAACTCCTTCTCCGGGATGAGCACAGTGGTGATGAAGCTGGTGGCGATCAGGAACACGCTCATGATCAGGGCGGCCGTGGTCAGCAGCTTCTTCGTGCCCCGGATACGGCCCTTGGGGTTCTCCTCGGTGTCGCCGGGGTCGCCCTCGACGTGCGGCATGACCGCCACACCGGTCTCGAAGCCGGACAGACCGAGGGCCAGCTTCGGGAAGACCAGCAGGGACACCCCGATCATCGCGAAGATGTTTCCGTGTTCGGCGGTCAGGGCGCTGGACCAGTCGGTGACCACATGCCCTGCGGACATCACGTGCCACAGCCCGTTGATCACGACCACGGTGTTGAGCCCCAGATAGATCGCCACCAGGACCACGGCCACCCCGATCGCCTCCAGGAAGCCCTTGAGGAAGACCGCGCCCAGCAGCGCGACCAGGATCAACGTGATCAGCATCTGCTTGTCGTGGAGGGTGGCGGTCAGATGGGGGTTCTCGACGAGGTGGGTGGAGGCGTCCGCCGCCGAAAGGGTGATGGTGATCAGGAAGTCAGTGGCGGCGAAGCCGAGCAGGGTGAGGACGAACAGCTTGCCCTGCCAGAAGGACAGCAGCCTCTCCAGCATCGCGATGGAACCCTCGCCGTGCGGGCTCTCCTCGGCCACCCTCCGGTAGACGGGCAGTGCGCCCGCCAGGGTGACTATGACGAGCACGACGGTGGCCACGGGGGACAGCAGACCGGCCGCCAGGGCGGCGATGCCCGGCTGATAGCCGAGGGTGGAGAAGTAGTCGACGCCGGTCAGGCACATCACCCGCCACCAGCGCTGTCCCTTGTGCGCGGGCTCCGGCTCGACGGCCTGCTCCCCCTGCTGGTGCTTGGCCATGTCGGACAGGCCTTCCAGCATCCACCCGCGCAGGCGGCTCGTGCGGGCGTCGTGGTCGGTGGCGGCCATCGGCGTGCTCCTGACGTACGGCTCTTCGAAGGGTTCCGGCCATCGAGGACACGGCAGGACCAGCGTATGCAGAGAGTGATCCCCGGGCCCACGGATAGCTGGGCCGAACGCGTCAAGACTGCGTTAAGACCGGCCGGTCGCGCACCTTCACGGGTCACGCTTCCCGGGCCGTGAAACCGCCGTGAAACCGTGCTGATCCGTCCTCCCCGCACCATGCGGAGCAGCGCACAGCCAGGTGTACCGACCGAACAGGTGTACCGACCGAACACGAAGCGGAGTACCGACATGCCCGAGCCCACCGCCGCCCCGCTCGAACTGACCCACGCCCAGGTGGACGACGCCTCGCACGGCCACGCGCCGCTGATGCGGGTGACTCTGCCGCAGACCGGGACCCCGGTGTGGCTGGCCGCGCGCTACGACGTGGTCAAGGCGGCACTCGGCGACAGCCGGTTCGTACGGGATCCGACGAAGATTGCGGGGATGGAGGGCGGCGGGGTCGGCGCGGAGCTGCTCGACGGCGCGGGGCTGCCGCCGGAGTACCGGCAGTACCTGGAGATCCTGGTGATGGTCGACGGGCCGGAGCACACCCGGCTGCGGACCCATGTGATGAGGGCCTTCGCGCCGCGCCGGATAGCCGCGCTGCGGCCGCGGATCGAGCGTATCGCCGGGGACCTGACAGAGGAACTCGCCGCGAAGGGAAGCGAGTTCGACCTGCTGAGCGCCTTCGCATACCCGCTGATGACGAACGTGATCTGCGAAATCATCGGGGTCGAGGAGGCGGACCGGCCGACGGTGGGCGGCTGGATCCGTGACTACGAGTCGGGCGAGCCGGACCGCTTCCTCCCCGGGATCGACCAGCTCGCCGCGTACATCGACGGCCTCCTCGACCGCCGTGCCGCCGAGCCGGCCGAGGACCTGGCCTCCTATCTGCTGCGCTCCAGCGCGGAGGCGGAGGAGGGGCAGAGGCTCAGTCGGCAGGAGATGATCGCGCTGGTCTTCCTGCTGATCAACACGGGGATCGCGCCGCCGGCGTTCTTCCTCACCGACGCGGTGCTCGCCCTCCTCGACCACCCGCAGGAGGTGGCACGGCTGCGCGCCGAGCCCGAACTGCTGCCGCGCGCCGTGCAGGAGCTGCTGCGGTATGTGTCCGCGGTCCGCGTCGGCGCCACCCTGTACGCCACCGAGGATGTGGAACTCGGTGGGGTCCTGGTCCGTCGCGGCGAGGGTGTGACGAGCGGGCTGCTCGCCGCCAACCGCGATCCCGGCACGTTCGGAGACCCCGGGCGACTCGACCTCAATCGCGAGGCGGCGCGCGGCGGCGGGCACATCGCGTACGGGCACGGCGCGCACCGCTGCATCGGCGCCGCGCTCGCCAACCTGCAGACCGAGGTGATCCTGGAACAGCTGTTGCTGCGGCGCGAAGGCCTCACCCTCGCAGTCGAGCGAGGCGACCTCCAGCGCGTCGGGTTCGCGGGCGACGGCACCTACCCGATCGGGCTGCCGGTCCGGTTCTGAGAACCGGACCGGCCGGCGGGAACGCGGACCTGGCCCAGCGCCGGCCGCCCTTGCGGTCGGGTCGGACAGGACCGTCGTACCGCCGGTGACACCGCTGCGGTCGCCGCCCGACTCCCGGATGACGGGCGCGGATTCCCCGGTGACCGCGGACTCGTCGACCGCCGCCACGCCGTCGATGACGTCGCCGTCGGCGGGGATCAGTTCGCCCGCCTCGACCAGGACGACGTCGAGCGGCTTGAGTTCGGTGGCGGCCACCGCCTCGGTCTCGGCGTGCCCCGCGTCGGTGCCGTAGCTCCAGTGGCGCAGGCGCAGCGCGACCGTGTCCGTACGCGCCTTGCGCAGGGATTCCGCCTGCGCCTTGCCGCGGCCCTCGGCGACGGCCTCGGCAAGGTTGGCGAAGACCACTGTCAGCCACAGCCAGGCGCTGATCACCCAGGTGAAGACGGCCGGGTGGAGGACCGCGGAGAGGGTGGTGAGGACGGCTCCGACGGAGACGACGAACAGCACCGGATTCTTGACGAGGACCCGCGGGTGCAGCTTGCGCAGTGCCTCGGGGAAGGACTGGACGAGCTGGGCGGGTTCGAAGAGACCGCTCGGGGCGCGCCGTCGGGCGCTTTGCTGGACGACCCGTTCAGGTCGGGTCGGCGGTGCCTGCGGGGGAGCGGCGGGATGCATGGGGACCTTCGGGCGTCGGTGAGGAACCGGGCCCACGCGCCCAGCGGCGCGCCGACGCCCGGTCGAGCTGACAACAGGACTGGTGGCCGCCGGGCTCTGCGGTGCCGGGGCCCCGGCACCGCAGAGCTGCGCACGGACGTCGGCGGCGAGACGACGAGAACGCCGCCGCGTGCTCGGCCGCCACGAGGCTCCATGGATGTTTCCGGAGGAAAGCCGTCATGCCACTGACGTCCGCGGCCTCGCCGGCGGCCAAGAAGAATTTAGCCGGGGCGAATGCCCGAACTGCCCAGTGGAGCGAGGTATTTGCGGCTCTCTTACGCGCCATCGGGCAGCGGTGTCAAAGCCCCGTCAAGGTGACCTGAGAAGACGTCAGGGGCGCGTCAAGGCGCGGCATGCGTGGCCGAAACCGGTCGCAGACTGAGCGGCACGGGGGACACGGGCGACCGTCCGTGGCGTGACGTTGGAGGGCTCGTGACCATCACGGCCGGCACCAAGGGCAGTCCTGTGGCGGGGGTCACGACAGTTCCACAGCCACCGCACGGACAGTTCGCCCCGCCCGGGGGCGGGCCTGGCCCGCGGCCGAGAGGGGGTCCGCGGCCGGGCGGCCCCGGGCGGCGCCTCCGTCGCCGGACCGTGGTCGCGCGGGCCGCTCTGCGCCGCCGCTTCTGGGCCACCGTGCCCGCGCGGCTGCGACTTCTGCGCGCGACCGCGGTCCTGCTCACCGCCGCCCTCGCCCTGCTGCTCGCGCTCGCCGGTCTCGCCGCCAGCGGCACCTGGGACGCCGTCGCCGGACGCGACGCGCCGCGCACCACCAGCGCCGCCGACCTCAACCTCGCCCTCAACGACATGGACGCACAGGCCGCCAACCTCCTGCTGTCCAGCGGCAACGCGGGCAAAGGGCGCCTGGAGACGCCGTACGACAAGGCGTTCGGCTTCTACGGCGACGCCCGCCGCGAGATCGGCCACGACCTGCGCACGCTCGCCGTCGCCGCCCAGGGCGACCGGGCCGACGAGCGGACGGTGGAGTCCCTCACCGACAACTTCGCCGAGTACCAGGAGCGGATAGGGCGCGCCCTGGAGAACGACGCCCGCGCGGGTGGCAAGGCGGCCGCGCTCAACGACTACCGCACCGCGACCGATCTGCTGCAGGGTCAACTCCTGCCGGAGGCCCGTACGTTGGTCGACTCCAATAATCAGGCCTTCAACGCCGAGTACGCGCAGGCCCGTTCGACCCTCGCCGCCCAGCTCGCCGCCGTCGTGGCGCTCGGTCTGCTGCTGCTCGCCGCGCTCGGCGTCCTGCAGTGGTATCTGGCCCACCGCTTCCACCGGATCCTCAACCCCGGCGTGCTGGCCGCCACGGTCTGCGCCCTGCTCGCCGTACTCCTCGGCGGCCAGGTGCTCGCCGCCTCCGCCGAGCACCTGCGCGGCGCGCGGCGCGACGCCTTCGACTCGGTCGTCGCCCTCTCCCGTGCCCGCGCGATCGCGTACGACGCGAACGCCGACGAGAGCCGCTGGCTCCTCGACCCCGAGCGCCGCGACCAGTACGGGCCGTCCTTCCTCGCCAAGTCTCAGGAGCTGTACGGGCTTTCGGGCGTGACCCTGTCCAACTACGACGCTGATCTCGACCGAACCTGGCAGATGTACGAGACCGACCACAACGACCTCGAATTCACCGGCGAGTTCCGGCGCGAGCTCGCCAATGTCACCTTCCCCGGCGAGCGGGCCGCCGCCGAGAAGACGGTCGAGACGTACGCCGTCTACCAGCGCGACGACCGCAAGATCCGTGCCCTGGTCGCCCAGGGCAAGGAGCGCGAGGCCGTCGAGTTCTGCATGGGCTGGCAGCCGGGCACGTCCAACGCGCACTTCGGGGAGTGGATGGCCGCGCTGGACAAGGTGACCGACATCAACAGGCAGCACTTCGCGGCCTCCGTGGACGCGGGCCGCTCCGAGGCGACCGGGCTGCCGCCCTGGACGTGCGGGCTGCTGCTCGCGGCCGGCGTGCTGACCATGCTGGGACTGCGGCCACGGTTCGCGGAGTTCCGCTGAGGTGGGGTTTCTTCGCCCCCTCCGCCCCTGCCCGTCCCGTACCTGCCTTTCGGCTGCGGGTGGGTGGGGGCTTGTCGCGCAGTTCCCCGCGCCCCTAAAGGGTCGCGGGGAACTGCGCAGGTGGGGCGGAGGGGGCGAAAACCCGCCGGCGGGCTCACGCGTCCGTCAGGCGGGCCTCCTCCAGGTCCAGAGACCGCTGCAGCCGTCTGCGGGTCGTATCGCTGATGCGGTGCTCGTCGTACAGGTGCTGGAGTTCGGCGGCCTCGATCGCGATGAGGTCGCGGCGCAGCTGGCGGTAGACGAGGTCGGCGGACTCGGTCGCGACGCCGTTGCCGTGCGCCACCGCGAGGCGGTCGCTCGCGTCGTCGAGGCGGGCCGTCAGGCCGCGGCGGAGCCGGTCGAGGACGACGTCGGGGACGGCCTCCAACTCCGAGATCTCGTCCAGGCGGCTCAGGCCCGCGTTCGCCAGGCTGCAGCGGGCCTCCGCCTCCTCGCGCTCCGTGTGGTCGGGTTCCAGGGCGATGCCGGAGCGCCGGACCACCGAGGCGAGGCTGAAGCCCTGGACGACCAGCGTGACCACCACGACCGAGGTGGTCAGGACGAGGACCAGCGGGCGTTCCGCCAGCGGGGAGTGGGGGTCCGTCGCCACGGGGATCGACAGGGCGGCGGCCAGCGGGACCACGCCCCGGGTGCCCGCCCAGGTCAGCACCACCGGCACCCGCCAGTTCATGCGGGTGATGCCGCCCTTGCGCTGCACCACCGCCGACAGCGGCGCCAGCCACAGCAGTCGTACGGCGATGAGCGTGGCGGCGACGGCGAGCGCGTACAGGGGCCAGGCCCGGTCGCCGTCGGAGAGCGCCTGCACCTGGGCGGGAAGGGCGAGCCCTATGAGGCTGAAGACGACACTCTCCAGCAGGAAGACGACCGTGCCGTAGACGGCGTGCAGTTGGAGGCGGATGCGGGCGTTGGTGAGGCGGTCGCCGCGGCCGCCGAGGACGACTCCGGCGACGACGACGGACGTGACGCCCGAGGTGTGCGCGGCCTCGGCCAGGACGTACGCGGCGTACGGGGTGACCAGGGCTATCACGGTTTCCAGGACCGGGTCCTCGGTGCGTCGCCGGATCAGCGCGACCACCCCGGTGACCGCGGCGCCGATGACCGTGCCGCCGCCCGCAAGCAGCAGGAACTCCCCGCCCGCCGACCCCCAGCTCGCGGCGGCCGACGCCACCGCCACGCTCACCGCGACCCGGAAGAGTACGAGGGATGTCGCATCGTTGAAGAGGCTCTCGGCCTGGACGAGGACCTGCACCTTGGGCGGCAGCGCGAGCCGTCTGCCCAGCGCGGTGACCGCCACCGGGTCGGTGCTGGCGAGCACCGCGCCCAGCACGAACGCCATCTGCCACGACAGGGGCGTGACCAGGGACGCCACCCAGGCCACCGCCGCCGCCGAGGCCAGTACCAGGCCGAACGACAGCACCCCGACCGGCTTCCACACCGCGCGCAGCTCGCGCCAGGACAGTTCCTCGGCACTCGCGTACAGCAGCGGCGGCAGCACGACGAGCCCGATGATCTCGGGGCTGATCTCGATCTCCGGGGTGCCCGGCAGCAGCGCCACCGCGAGGCCCGCGACCACGAGGAGGGAGGGGGCTGGGATACGCCAGCGGCGCGCGAACGTCGCCACGAGGGTGGCGAGTACGACAAGAGCCAGGACTGTTCCTACGCTGCGCATGCCGTCCCCTTGGCCATCAAAGGGAGGCCTTGTGGCTCCCTGCCGACCAGACTTCCCGGCACACCTCCTTCACCCTATCGGGCCAGGGCCCGTCAAGGCAGTGTCAACTTCCACGTGAGCGGCGCCAGGGACGCGTCAAGATCCCTCCACGGTGGGGAGCCGAGGGCTTTTCTGGCAGGGATGAATGACGTACGGCCCGGACGGCTGAAGGTCTATCTCGGGGCGGCTCCCGGAGTGGGCAAGACGTACCGCATGCTCGACGAGGGGCGCCGCAGGGCAGCGCGCGGCGCCGATGTGGTGGTGGGCTTCGCGGAGTGCCACGGGCGCCCGCACACCGAGGCCATGCTCGACGGTCTGCAGACCGTCGAGCCCCTTCAATGCGCCTACCGAGGAGGCGAGTTCAAGGAAATGGACCTCGCCGCCGTCCTTGCGCGCCGCCCACAGGTCGCGATCGTCGACGAGATCGCCCACAGCAACGTCCCCGGCGACGGCCGCAACCCCAAGCGCTGGCAGGACATCGAGGAACTCCTCGCCGCCGGCATCGACGTCGTCACGGCGCTCAACATCCAGCACCTGGAGTCCCTCAACGACGTCGTCGAGAAGATCACGCGCGTCCCCCAGCGCGAGACGGTGCCCGATGAGGTCGTACGACGGGCGCAGCAGATCGAGCTGGTGGACATCCCGCCCGAGGGACTGCGCCGCCGCATGGCCCACGGCAACATCTACGCCCCCGAGAAGATCGACGCGGCCCTCGCCAACTACTTCCGGCCCGGCAATCTGACCGCCCTGCGCCAGCTCGCCCTGCTGTGGGTGGCCGACCGCGTTGACGAGGCGCTTCAGTCGTACCGCTCCGAGCACGGCATCGGCGGCGTGTGGGAGACCCGGGAGCGGGTGGTGGTCGCGCTGACCGGCGGGCCCGAGGGGGACACCCTCATCCGGCGGGCCGCCCGCATCGCCGACAGGTCCGCCGGCGGTGACCTGCTCGCCGTGCACGTGACCCGGAGCGACGGTCTTGCCGCGGGCTCCTCGCACGCCTCGCTCGCCCGGCAGCGGCGGCTCATCGAGAACCTCGGCGGCAGCTACCACTCGGTCGTCGGTGACGACGTGGCCACCGCCCTGGTGGAGTTCGCGCGCGCTGAGAACGCCACCCAGCTCGTCCTCGGCACCAGCCGTCGTGGCCGTCTGGAACGCTTCGTCACCGGGCGCGGCACCGGGGAGACGGTGGTCGAGCTCTCCAAGGACATCGATATCCACATGGTCACGCACGAACGCGCCGGGCGGGGCACGATGCTGCCGTCCCGGCGTCGTACGCTGCCGACCGCGCGACTGGTCGCGGGACCCGTGGCCGGACTGGTCCTGCCGGTGCTGCTCACCCTCTTCCTGGCCCAGGTGCGGGGCACCGTCAACCTGACCAGCGATGCCCTGCTGTTCCTGCTCGCCGTGGTGGGCGTGGCCTGCATAGGCGGCGTGGCCTCGGCCGTGATCGCCTCCATCACGGCGTCGCTGCTGCTCAACTACTGGTTCATCCCGCCCATAGGCCAGTTCACCCTCAACGATCCGAACGCCATGCTGGCCCTGGTCGTCTTCGCGATCGTCGCCGCCACCGTCGCGGCCGTCGTGGATCGGTCGCTGCGGCTGTCTAGACGCTCCGCCCGCGCCACCGCGGAGGCGGAGACCATGTCGTCGCTGGCGGGCACCATCGTGCGCGGCGGCGCGACGATCCCGGCGCTGCTGGAACGTACCCGGGAGACGTTCGGGATGGACTCGGCGGAGCTGGTGGACGAGCCGCCCGATACGGGTGCGGCCTCGGTGCCCATCGGCTCCGGCTCCTGGCTCGTGCTGTACGGCCGTACGCTCCCGTCCTCGGAGCGGCGCGTCCTCGCGGCCTTCGCCGCGCATGTCGGCGCCGCCGTGGAGCGGGCCCGGCTCGCCGAGGCCGCCGCCGAGATAGAGCCGGTCAAGGCCGCCGACCGGATGCGTACCGCGCTGCTGCGGGCGGTCGGCCACGACCTGCGCACCCCGCTCGCCGCCGGCTGGGCCGCCGTCGCCTCGCTGCGCAGCCGCGACGTGGAGTTCTCCGCCGAGGACCGGGACGAACTCCTCGCCACCGCCGACGAGTCGATGGGCAAACTGAACCGGCTGGTGGAGAACCTCCTCGACCTCAGCCGCCTCCAGGCGGGCGCCCTCACTCTGAACCTGCGCGTCACCGCGCTGGAGGAGGTCCTCCCGGCGGCGCTCGCGGACACCCCCGAGGTCGAGGTGCTGGACCTGGAGGAGATCCCGGCCATACTGGCCGACCCCCCGCTTCTGGAACGCGTGATCGCCAATCTGGTGGGCAACGCGGCCCGCTACAGCCCGGCCGGGCGCAAGGTCCTCCTAGCCGCGAGCGCCCACGCGGGCCGCGTCGAGATCCGCGTCGTCGACCGGGGCCCCGGCCTCCCGCCCACCGACCGCAACCGGCTCTTCGAGCCCTTCCAGCGCCTGGGCGACACCGACAACACGACCGGCCTCGGCCTGGGACTGGCCCTCTCCCGGGGCCTGACCGAGGCGATGGACGGCACTCTCGTCCCGGAGGAGACCCCCGGCGGGGGCCTGACCATGGTGCTCTCCCTGCCCTTCGCCGAGCAGGCGGAGCACCCCAGTGGTACGCAGATCGTAGGGGGCGGAGTATGAGTGCAGGAGGCGACGGCGTCAGGACCGGCAATTCCCTGACCGGCAACCGCCGGACCGGCCATCCCGTGACGGGCAACCCGCTGACCCGATACCCGCTGCGGGACCGGATCGCGCTGGCGGCGGGCCTCGTGGGCCCGTTCCTGGTGGCGCTCGTGCTCGTGCCGTTCCGCACGGACCTGTCGCGCACGAACGCGGCACTGATCCTGGTCGTGGTGGTCGTGGTGGTCGTGGTGGTCGTCGCGGTCGCCGCGGTCGGCAGCCGCGCGGCGGGAGCGCTCGCGGCGCTGTCGGCGGCTGCCTGGTTCGATTTCTTCCTCACTCGCCCGTACCAGACGTTCAACATCTCCGACTCCGACGACATCGAGACGGCGGTGCTGCTCCTGGTCGTCGGGCTGATCGTGTCGCAGCTCGCGGCGCGCGCCCGGCGCCTCGAAGTCATCACGGTGACGGAAGCGGACTATCTCGCCCGTATCCACGAGACGGCCGACCTCGCCCAGTCCAGCACCTCGGCGGACGCCGTGGTCGAGCATGTGCGCCACCAGCTGACCGAGCTGCTCGGTCTGCGCGCCTGCCGCTTCGAGTACGGCACCCTCATGGGGCAGCCGCCGCGCCTGGGGCAGGACGGCACCGTGGCGGTCGGACGCAAACGCTGGGACATCGACAGCTGGGGCTGGCCGGAGGGCGAGATCGAACTGCGCACGTACGGCAACGGCCACTACATCGGCCGGTTCATGCTCACCCCCGGCCCGGGAGCCGTGCCGCCTCTCCAGGCCCGTCTCGTCGCGATCGCCCTCGCCGACCGGACGGGCGGGGCGCTCGACACGGCGGGGCCGGTGCGGGACGGCAACGGCTGACGGCCGGGGCAGGGAGAGCGGCGCCGCACGCCAACGGCTGACGGCCGGTTCCGTGTGACGGCCGGTCCCGTATGGGCGCCCGGCGCACGGCAGGGTGCTGCGGGCGGGCGACCGGGTCGTACTGGCGACGACTCGGCGCGGCCTGGACATCCTGATGACGGGGGTGCAGCCGGCATATTCGGCGGACCGGCGGGGATGAGCCCCGGGCCCTACCTGTGTCGCGTTCCCACCTGGCTCTGCGGTTCGCCGCGGCGGAACGAGCCGGGGGCCCGTGCCGCCGGGCGGTCGGCGTGGGCGGAGGAGGTCAGTTGCCAGGGGACGCTGGTGACCATCACGCCGGGGGTGAACAGGAGGCGGCTCTTGAGCCAGAGGGCCGACTGGTTGTGGAGCAGGTTCTCCCACCAGTGGCCGACGACGTACTCGGGGATGAAGACGGCGACGACGTCGCGCGGGCTCTCGCGGCGGATGGAGCGGACGTACTCGACGACCGGGCGGGTCACCTCGCGGTACGGGGAGTCGATGATCTTCAGCGGGACGTCGATGCCGTACTCCTCCCAGCGCTGCCGCAAGGCGGCGGCCTCCTCGCGGTCGACCGAGACCGTCAGGGCCTCCAGCCGGTCGGGGCGGAAGGCGCGCGCGTAGGCGAGGGCGCGCAGGGTCGGCTTGTGGATCGTCGACACGAGCACGATCCCGAACACCCGGCTGGGCGGTACGAGTTCACTGTGCGGGTCGGTCACCGCCAGCTCCGCCGCCGTGGCGTCGTAGTGCCGTCTGATCCCGCGCATCATCACCCACAGCACGATCGCCGCGAGGACCGCCAGCCATGCGCCCTGTGTGAACTTGGTGGCAAGGACGATCACCAGGACGAGGCCCGTGACGACCGCGCCGAACGCGTTGATCACGCGGGCCGTGTGGTGGCGACGGCGCGCGGCCGGGTCGGGTGTCGCGCGCAACTCACGGTTCCAGTGCCGCACCATGCCGAGCTGGGAGAGCGTGAAGGAGGTGAACACGCCCAGGATGTAGAGGTGGATGAGGCTGGTGACGTTCGCCCGGAAGCCCCACAGCAGCAGGCCCGCCACGACCGCCAGGGCCACAATGCCGTTGGAGAAGGCGAGCCGGTCGCCCCGGTTGTGCAGCTGGCGGGGCAGGTAACGGTGTTGGGCCAGGATCGACGACAGCAGCGGGAAGCCGTTGAACGCGGTGTTCGCGGCCAGGATCAGGACCAGCGCGGTCGCCGCCTGGATGAAGTAGAAGCCGACGCTGTGCTCGCCGCCGAAGACCGCCGCCGCGATCTGCGCGATGACGGTGCGCTGCGTGTACGAGGAGCAGTCGCCGTTCAGGCCGGTCAGTCGGCAGGAGTCGCCGGTGATGTGCACCTTGGTGATCAGCGCCAGCGCGGTGACGCCGACGAACATGACGATCGCGATGATGCCCATTGACGCCATCGTCGAGGCCGCGTTCCTCGACTTGGGCTTGCGGAACGCCGGTACGCCGTTGGAGATCGCCTCTACACCGGTCAGCGCCGTACAGCCGGACGAGAAAGCGCGCAGCACCAGCATGACGAGGGCCAGGCCCGTGAGATGCGCGTCCGAAGGGGCCGGCGTGACACCGTACTTGGCGCTCTCGGCGACCGGCGCGTCCCCGAGGAAGTACCGGATCAGACCGGTGATCACCATGATCAGGACGCCGCCGATGAAGAGGTAAGTGGGTGCGGCGAAGGCCCGCCCCGACTCGCGTACGCCTCGCAGGTTCATCGCCGTCAGGATCGCGACGAAGCCGATCGCCATGAGGACGCGATGGTCGGCGAGTTCGGGGAGGGCCGAGATGATGTTGTCGACCCCTGAGGCGACCGAGACGGCGACCGTCATGACGTAGTCGACGAGCAGTGAGGCGGCGACGACCAGTCCGGCGGACGCGCCGAGGTTCGTGGACACCACCTCGTACGAGCCGCCGCCGCTGGGATACGCGTGCACCACCTGGCGGTACGACAGCACCACGACCGTCATCAGTGCCACGACCGCAGCCGCGATCCAGGGCGTGAAATGCAGATACGCCAGTCCGCCGAGCGTGAGGACCAGCAGGATCTCCTGCGTCGCGTACGCCACCGACGACAGCGGGTCCGAGGCGAAGATCGGCAGGGCGAGCCGTTTGGGCAGCAGCGTCTCGTGCAGTTCTTCGCTGCGCATCGCCCGGCCGATCACCAGCCGCTTGAGGATCCCCGTCACGTTGAACACGGGCGGAGAGTAAGCCGGGGAAAGGAGACGGAGGGGGAGGGTAGGAGGCCCGCAGGGCGTTAAGGGACCGTTAGGGTTTCGCCAAACTCGTACATATGGAGCAAAAGGGCGTCCATGCGCGGAGCGAAAGGTGGCCGCCCAACCCGAAGGATCAGTCCAGCCCCGACATCTTGAACACCGTCTGCGCCGTCTCGCGGTCGATCCGTTCCGAGACGCGGCGCAGCGCGGTCGCCCCGCACGTCAGTGAGCCGCGGAGGGCGGAGACACGCGCGTCCTCGTCCAGGCGGTGCCACAGCGGGGGGTTGGAGACCAGGACGCGCGGATCGATCTCGACGCGCGCACCGAACGTGTCCCGTAGGACGAGTCGCTGCCCGACACCGTCCAGACAGCGCACCGACACCAGGTGGTCGGTCCGCACCCGCCGGGCGCGCAGCAGCCCGCGCGCGGTCAGCCAGCCCTCACCGGCGGCGACCCTGGTGGGATACAGCACCAGGAACAGCAGCACCGCGAGCGTGCCCCACAGCAGGGCGCGCAGGTCCGTGAGGGTGCCGGCGCCCCAGTCGATCAGCAGCAGAAGGGCGAGGAGTACGGCCGCGCAGCGGACCGAGCTGCGCAGGTCCGAGGCCCAGTGGCGATCGTGCGCCACTTCCGCGGGTGACCCGGAGTGTGCCTCGACCGCGTTGGGCGCATCGTTGCGGCGTTCCATAAGACCGACGGTAGAGACTCGGAAGGGCGGGAGCAGCATGCCTTGACGCGTCTCTGATGGGCTTCGGCGTCAAGGATTCGACAAGGACCGGGGGTTGCGCGCGAAGAAGGCGCAAGGGGCGCTCGTACGTGGCCGGAGCGGGCCGAATCTGGGCTGAGCCGCGCACCGCCTCCCCGCGTGCGCGGCTCCTTTCGTGCAGTGAGTGAGTGAAGGAGCACGTGCCCCATGTCCGTCCTGACCGCCCAGTCCGGCGCCGCCCCCGCCGACGAGGAACCCCCGGATACCGGCGAGCGCCACCGGCTCACCGCCCTCACGGGCCTGGCCGCCCTCTCCCTGGACGCGATGGCGTCGGTGGCGTACGGCCCCGAGGCCATCGTCCTCGTGCTGGCCGCAGCCGGGGCGCACGGGCTCGGTTTCACGCTGCCGGTCACGCTCGCCATCGCCGGTCTGCTCGCGGTGCTCGTCGCCTCGTACCGGCAGGTGATCGCCGCGTTTCCGGACGGGGGTGGCTCGTACGCCGTCGCCAGGACCCACCTCGGCGCCCGTACGAGCCTGGTGGCCGCGGCCTCGCTCGTCCTCGACTACGTGCTCAACGTCGCCGTCGCCGTCACGGCCGGTGTGGCCGCTCTGACCTCGGCGTTCCCGTCGCTCTACGACGACCGGCTGTGGATATGTCTCGCCGTGCTCGCGCTGATCACGGGCGTGAACCTGCGGGGGATCGTGGAGTCGGCGCGCGCCTTCATCGTGCCGACCGCCGTCTTCGTCGTGTCGATCCTCGTCCTCATCGCCGTCGGTCTCTTCCGGTCCGCGCCCGTCAGCACCGCGGCGGCCGCCGGGCACGCCTCCGTGCTCGCCGACAACGCCACCACCGTCGGCGCCCTGCTTCTGCTGAAAGCTTTCGCCTCCGGGTGCAGCGCGCTCACCGGCGTCGAGGCTCTCGCCAACGCCGTGCCGTCCTTCCGCGTCCCGCGCGTGCGCCGGGCACAGCGCGCGGAGGTCGCCCTCGGCGCCGTACTCGGTGTGATGCTCATCGGCCTGTCGGTGCTGATTTCGCGCTTCCACCTTCAGCCCGTGGAGGGCGTCACCGTCCTCGCGCAGCTCGCGGACGCCTCGCTCGGCCACAACTGGGCCTTCTACGTCATCCAGTTCGCGACGATGATCCTGCTGGCGCTGTCCGCCAATACGTCCTTCGGCGGCCTCCCCGTCCTGCTGAAGCTGCTGGCCCGCGACAACTACCTCCCGCACGTCTTCGCTCTGAAGGCCGACCGCCAGGTCCACCGGCACGGCGTGCTCATGCTGGCGGCCATCTCCGCCGCGCTGCTCGTCTTCTCCGGCGGAGACACCAACACCCTTGTGCCGCTCTTCGCCATCGGCGTCTTCATCGGTTTCACGATCGCGCAGGTCGGCATGGTCCGGCACTGGCGGGAGGAACGGGTCCGGGGCTGGCAGGGCAAGGCGCTGCTCAACGGCTTCGGCGCTTTGCTCACCGGCGTCTCCACCGTCGTCGTGACCGCCACCAAGTTCGAGGACGGTGCCTGGCTGATAGTGATCGCGCTGCCGCTGCTGGTCGCGGCCTTCGAGACGGTGCACCGGGCGTACGCGCGGATCGGGGAGCGGCTCGGCCTCGGGCGGATTCCCGAGCGGCCCCACCGCGACCGCTCCGTGGTCGTCGTGCCGGTGTCGAACCTGTCCCGGCTCACCTGCGAGGCGCTGAACGCCGCCTCGTCGCTCGGCGACGAGGTGCGCGCCGTCACCGTGTGCCATCCGGACGCCGAGGACCGCGCCCAGGTCGCGGCCCTGGAGCGGGCCTGGGAGGAGTGGAACCCCGGGGTCCCACTCGTTCGGCTCGCCTCCGAGCGCCGGTCGCTGGGGCGCCCCATTGCGTCGTACGTGACCCGTGTCGCCGTCCACGAGCCCGCCACCCGCGTCACAGTCCTCATCCCAGAGGTCGAGCCCGACCGCCTCTGGCAGCGTCTGCTGCAGAACCAGCGGGGCGCGGTCGTCGCCCATGCCGTGCGGAAAGACACGGACGCGGTGATCTGCCGGCTGCGCTTCCGGCTGTCCTGAGCCTGTTCCGAGCCGGGGTTCCGCAGCGACCCGTAAGGGATCCGTCAAAGGCGTACTGCGCCCCGTAAGGGAGCCGTCAACGACGGACGAATTCGGCCAGCGAGGCGCTTTCCTCTAACAGTCCGTTCAACCCGAACCTTATCTAGGAGCTCACGATGGCCGACGTGGCCTTCGTCGTCACCACGATCGCGGTGTTCGCGCTGGTGGCCCTCGTCGCCAAGGGGGTGACGAAGCTGTGACCGCCGAGAACATCGTCGGCCTTGTCGTGGCCGTCGCCCTGCTGGGCTATCTCATCCTTGCCCTCGTTTTCCCGGAGAGGTTCTGAGCACAGGCATGAGCCCCGTCCTCGCCGGCGTACTCCAGCTGCTCGCGCTCATAGCGGCACTGGCACTCGCCTACCGTCCCCTCGGCGACTACATGGCCAAGGTCTACTCCTCCGACAAGCACCTGCGTGTCGAGAAGTGGATCTACAAGGGCATCGGCGCCAACCCGGACACGGAGATGCGCTGGCCCGCCTACTTGCGCGGTGTCCTCGCCTTCTCCGCCGTCAGCGTCCTCTTCCTCTACCTGCTCCAGCGCATCCAGGGCCACCTGCCCGGCTCGCTCGGCTTCTCCGCCATCGACCCGGACCAGGCGTTCAACACCGCCGCGTCCTTCGTGACGAACACCAACTGGCAGTCGTACTACGGCGAGCAGGCCATGGGCCACGTCGTGCAGACCGGCGGCCTCGCGGTGCAGAACTTCGTCTCCGCCGCGGTCGGTATCGCCGTCGCGGTGGCCCTCGTACGCGGCTTCTCCCTCCCCCACTCTCGGCTTCGCTCGAGCGGGGGGACCCCCATCCGCACCGGTGAGCTCGGCAACTTCTGGGCCGACCTGGTGCGCGGCACGATCCGCATCCTGCTCCCGCTCTCCGTCGTCGCCGCGATCATCCTGGTCGCCTGCGGCGCGATCCAGAACTTCGCCGGCATCCACTCGGTCGGCCAGTTCATGGGCGGCTCGCAGCAGTGGAACGGCGGCGCGGTCGCCTCGCAGGAGGCCATCAAGGAGGTCGGCACCAACGGCGGCGGTTACTTCAACGCCAACAGCGCCCACCCCTTCGAGAACCCCACCCCGTTCTCGAACCTCTTCGAGATCTTCCTGCTCCTGGTCATCCCGTTCTCCCTGACCCGCACCTTCGGCCGCATGGTCGGCTCGCTGCGCCAGGGCTACGCGATCCTCGCGACCATGGCCACCATCTGGGTCGGCTTCATCGCTCTGATGATGTGGACCGAGTTCAACCACCACGGCCCGGCGTTCGACATCGCCGGCGGTGCGCTGGAGGGCAAGGAGAGCCGCTTCGGCGTCGGCGCCTCCTCGATCTTCGCGGTGTCGACCACGCTGACCTCGACGGGTGCGGTGGACTCCTTCCACTCCTCGTTCACCGGACTCGGGGGCGGCATCACCATCCTGAGCATGCAGCTCGGCGAGATCGCGCCCGGTGGTACCGGCTCCGGCCTCTACGGCATGCTCATCATGGCGATCATCGCGGTGTTCATCGCGGGTCTGATGGTCGGGCGTACGCCCGAGTACCTGGGCAAGAAGATCGGCACCCGTGAGATCAAGTTCGCGGCCTGCTACATCCTCATCACTCCGGTGCTGGTGCTCATCTTCACCGCCGCGGCGATGGCCCTGCCGACCCCGGGCAACTCGATGACCAACAGCGGGGCACACGGATTCTCCGAGATCCTGTACGCCTACTCGTCCGGCGCCAACAACAACGGCTCGGCCTTCGCGGGTCTGAACGCGGACACGCAGTGGTTCAACAGCTCCATCGGTATCGCGATGCTGCTCGGCCGCTTCCTGCCGATGGTGTTCGTGCTGGCCCTGGCCGGTTCGCTGGCCGAGCAGAAGCCGGTCCCGGCGACCGCAGGCACCCTGCGCACCGAGAAGCCGCTGTTCACGGGTCTCCTCGTGGGCGCAATCCTGATCATCACCGGTCTGACCTACTTCCCGGCCCTGGCGCTGGGTCCGCTGGCCGAGGGGCTGGCGTCATGACCACTCGTATAGAGAAGCAAGAGGACTCGATGTCCACAGCCACCCCGACCCGGGCGCCGCACAGCGATGTGCCGACCGGACGCAAGGACGAAGGAAAGGTCGGCGCGGGTCTGTTCGACCCGAAGCAGCTGCTGAAGTCGCTGCCTGACGCCTGCCGCAAGCTAGACCCGCGGGTGATGGTCAAGTCCCCCGTGATGTTCGTGGTCCTCGTCGGCTCTGTGCTGACGACGATCTTCTCGTTCAAGGACCCGAGCGACTGGTTCGGCTGGGCGATCAGCGCCTGGCTGTGGCTGACCGTGATCTTCGCCAACCTGGCGGAGGCGGTGGCCGAGGGCCGTGGCAAAGCGCAGGCGGACACTCTGCGCAAGGCCAAGACGGACACGGTGGCCCGTCGTCTGAGCAAGGACGGCAAGACCGAGGAGCAGGTGCCCGGCACCGAGCTGCGCGTCGGCGACCTGGTCGTCTGCGAGGCGGGCGACATCATCCCCGGCGACGGTGACGTCGTCGAGGGTGTCGCGAGCGTCGACGAGTCGGCGATCACCGGTGAGTCGGCCCCCGTCATCCGTGAGTCCGGCGGCGACCGGTCCGCGGTCACCGGCGGTACGAAGGTCCTCTCCGACCGGATCGTCATCAAGATCACGACGAAGCCGGGCGAGACCTTCATCGACCGCATGATCGCCCTGGTCGAGGGCGCCGCGCGGCAGAAGACGCCCAACGAGATCGCGCTGAACATCCTTCTCGCGTCCCTCACGATCGTCTTCCTGCTCGCGGTGGCCACGCTGCCGCCCTTCGCGGACTACGCGGGCACGCACCTCACGATGGTCGTCCTGGTGGCCCTCCTGGTCTGCCTGATCCCGACCACCATCGGCGCGCTGCTCTCCGCGATCGGTATCGCGGGCATGGACCGCCTGGTCCAGCGCAACGTCCTGGCGATGTCGGGCCGCGCGGTCGAGGCCGCCGGTGACGTCTCCACGCTGCTGCTCGACAAGACCGGCACCATCACCCTCGGCAACCGCCAGGCCTCCGAGTTCGTGCCGGTGACCGGCACCACCGAGGCCGAGGTCGCCGACGCCGCCCAGCTCTCCTCGCTGGCGGACGAGACGCCCGAGGGCCGCTCCATCGTCGTTCTGGCGAAGGAGAAGTACGGGCTGCGTGAGCGGCACCAGGGCGAACTCGCGGGCGCCGAGTGGATCGCCTTCACCGCCCAGACCCGTATGTCGGGTGTGGACGTCGACGGGCGCAAGATCCGCAAAGGCGCGGCCGGTTCGGTCATCACCTGGGTGAAGGAGCAGGGCGGCGAGGTGTCCGAGGACGCCGACATCCTGGCCAACCGGATCTCCGAGGCGGGCGGCACGCCGCTGCTCGTGGCCATCGAGGACACTGAGGGCGCGCGGATCCTGGGCGTCATCCACCTCAAGGACGTCGTCAAGGACGGCATGCGGGAGCGGTTCGACGAGCTGCGCCGCATGGGCATCAAGACCGTCATGATCACGGGTGACAACCCGCTGACGGCCAAGGCGATCGCCGATGAGGCGGGCGTCGACGACTTCCTCGCGGAGGCGACTCCCGAGGACAAGATGGCGCTCATCAAGCGTGAGCAGGCGGGCGGCAAGCTCGTCGCGATGACCGGTGACGGTACGAACGACGCGCCCGCGCTCGCTCAGGCGGATGTCGGCGTGGCCATGAACACCGGTACCTCGGCCGCCAAGGAGGCCGGGAACATGGTGGACCTGGACTCCAACCCCACCAAGCTCATCGAGATCGTGGAGATCGGCAAGCAATTGCTGATCACCCGCGGTGCGCTCACGACCTTCTCGATCGCCAACGACGTCGCGAAGTACTTCGCGATCATCCCGGCGCTGTTCGCGGCGGTCTACCCGGGCCTGGACAAGCTCAACATCATGCACCTGTCCTCGCCCGACTCCGCGATCCTGTCCGCGGTCATCTTCAACGCGCTGATCATCATCGCGCTGGTGCCGCTCGCCCTGCGGGGTGTGCAGTACCGCCCGGTGAGCGCCGACAAGATGCTGCGGCGCAACCTCGGGATCTACGGTCTCGGCGGCCTGATCGCGCCCTTCATCGGCATCAAGATCATCGACCTGATCATCTCCCTCATCCCCGGGCTGTAACTTTTTGAAAGCGTGCTGATCGCCATGAACAACTCGGTTACGAACACTGCCCGGTTGCTCTGGGCCGGCCTGCGAGCGCTTCTCGTGCTCACCGTGGTGACGGGCGTCCTCTATCCGCTCGCCGTCACGGGGGTCGCCCAAGGGCTGTTCTCCGACAAGGCCAATGGCTCGGAGATCAAGGCGGATGGCAAGGTCGTCGGCTCCTCGCTGATCGGCCAGTCCTACAACCTGCCGCTGAAGAAGGGCCAGGAGACCCCGGAGCCCGACCTGAAGTGGTTCCAGGGCCGCCTGCAGAACGGCCTCGGCACCAACAGCGTCAACACCCAGTACAAGCTGATCCTGTCCGGCGCCACCAACCGTTCCGGTGACAACGCCGACCTGATCAAGTGGGTCAAGGACGCCAAGGCCGCCGTCATCAAGGACAACTCGGTGGGCGGCTACACGGTCAAGCCCTCCGACGTACCCGCCGACGCGGTCACGTCCTCCGGTTCCGGCCTGGACCCCGACATCTCCCCGGAGTACGCGGATATCCAGGTCCACCGCATCGCGGAGAAGAACGGCCTGTCCGTCGCCCAGGTGCAGAAGCTCGTCGACGAGCACACCGACGGCCGCACCCTCGGCTTCATCGGTGAGCCCACCGTCAACGTCCTCGAACTCAACATCGCGCTCAAGGGACTCGTGGCGAAGAGCTGATGGCCTTACGCGCAGTACGCGGGAGTTGGCGGCTCGGGAGGAATCCCGGAATCGTCAACTCCCGTAGCCATGACGCCGGTTGTTCGCCCACCGGCCCTCCGTACGACCCTCCGTACAACAGGAAAGGCGCACACCGATGACCCGGGTGCTGGTGGTTGAGGACGATCCGCAGCTCGTACGTGCGCTCGTGATCAACATGCAGGCCCGCAGGTACGGGGTGGACCCGGCGCCCGACGGCGCCACCGCGCTCCGGCTCGCCGCGGCGCGCCAGCCCGACGTGGTCGTACTGGACCTGGGCCTGCCGGACATGGACGGAGTGGACGTCATCAAGGCGCTGCGCGGCTGGACCCGCGTACCGATCCTGGTGCTGTCCGCGCGCCGGGCCTCCGACGAGAAGGTCGCCGCGCTCGACGCGGGCGCCGACGACTACATCACCAAGCCGTTCAGCATGGACGAGCTGCTGGCCCGGCTGCGGGCCGCCGTCCGCCGTACGGAGACGGTGGCGCCCGCCCCCGAGACCGTCATCGTCACCACGGACGGCTTCACCGTCGACCTGGCCGCGAAGAAGGCCACCCGCGGCGGGCACGACATCCGCCTCACCCCGACCGAGTGGCACCTGCTGGAGATCCTGGTCTGCAACCCGGGCCGGCTCATCACGCAGCGACAACTCCTCCAGGAGGTGTGGGGCGCCTCCTACGGAATCAAGACCAACTATCTGCGGGTCTACATGGCACAGCTCAGGCGCAAGCTGGAGGCGGACCCCTCCCACCCGCGTTATCTGATCACCGAGCCCGGCATGGGCTACCGCTTCGAGGCGTGAGGGCCTGAGAGACACATGGGACGCGGGAAACTCCGGATCTACCTCGGCGCGGCGCCGGGCGTCGGCAAGACGTACGCGATGCTCTCCGAGGCACACCGCCGCGTCGAGCGGGGCACCGACTGCGTGGTCGCCTTCGTGGAGCACCACAAGCGGCCGCGCACCGAGGTGATGCTGCACGGCCTTGAGCAGGTGCCGCGCAAGGAGCTGGAGTACCGCGGGTCCGTCTTCACCGAGATGGACGTGGACGCCGTACTGGCCCGGCGCCCCCAAGTGGCTCTCGTCGACGAGCTCGCCCACACCAACATCCCCGGCTCGCGCAACGACAAGCGCTGGCAGGACGTCGAGGAGCTGCTCGCCGCCGGAATCGACGTCATCTCGACCGTCAACATCCAGCACCTGGAGTCGCTGGGTGACATCGTGGAGTCGATCACCGGGGTTCGGCAGCGGGAGACCGTGCCGGACGAAGTCGTACGGCGGGCCGACCAGATCGAACTGGTCGACATGTCACCGCCCGCCCTGCGCCGCAGGATGGCGCACGGAAACATCTACAAGCCGGACAAGGTCGACGCGGCCCTCGCGAACTACTTCCGCCCGGGCAACCTGACCGCGCTGCGCGAGCTGGCGCTGCTCTGGGTCGCCGACCGGGTCGACGCCTATCTGACCGAGTACCGCAGTGAGCACCGGGTCTCGAAGATCTGGGGCTCGCGCGAGCGGATCGTCGTCGGACTGACCGGCGGTCCCGAGGGCCGCACCCTGATCCGCCGCGCCGCGCGGCTCGCGGAGAAGGGCGCGGGCGGCGAGGTGATGGCCGTCTACATCGCCCGCAGCGACGGGCTCACCGCAGCCTCGCCCAAGGAACTCGCCGTCCAGCGCACCCTCGTCGAGGACCTGGGCGGCACCTTCCACCACGTCATCGGCGACGACGTCTCCGCGGCCCTGCTGGAGTTCGCACGCGGGGTCAACGCCACCCAGATCGTGCTCGGGGTCTCCCGTCGCAAGGGATGGCAGTACGTCTTCGGGCCGGGCGTCGGCGCGACGGTGGCTCGCGAGTCGGGCCCGGACCTGGACGTCCACCTGATCACCCACGACGAGGTGGGAAAGGGGCGCGGCCTGGCCACCGTTCCGCGCTCCCAGCTCGGCCGCGCTCGGCTCATCTGGGGCTGGCTGGTCGGTATCGGCGGCCCGCCGCTGCTCACCCTGGTCCTGAGCGGCGCCCCCGACCTCGGTCTCGCCAACGACATGCTGCTGTTCCTGGCCATGACGGTGGCGACGGCCCTGCTCGGCGGCCTCTACCCGGCGCTGGCCTCGGCAGCCCTCGGCTCTCTGCTGCTGAACTACTACTACACACCGCCCATTCACCGGCTCACGATCGCCGACCCGAGGAACATCATCGCGCTGGCGATCTTCGTCGCCGTAGCCGTGTCGGTGGCGTCGGTGGTGGACCTGGCCGCCCGCCGTACGCATCAGGCGGCGCGCCTGCGTTCGGAGTCGGAGATCCTCTCCTTCCTGGCGGGCAGTGTGCTGCGCGGCGAGACCAGCCTGGAGGCCCTGCTGGAACGGGTCAGAGAGACCTTCGGGATGGAGTCGGTCGCGCTGCTGGAGCGGGAGAGCGACGTCGACCCGTGGACGTGCGCGGGCAGTGTAGGTCCGGCGCCGTGCGTGCGTCCCGAGGACGCCGACGTCGACATCCCGGTCGGCGACCACATGGCGCTCGCGCTCTCCGGCCGGGTGCTGCCTGCCTCCGACCGCCGGGTGCTCGCCGCCTTCGCCGCGCAGGCCGCGGTGGTTCTGGACCGGCAGCGCCTCCAGCACGAGGCCGAGCAGGCCCGCGACCTGGCCGAGGGCAACCGCATCCGTACGGCCCTGCTGGCCGCCGTCAGCCACGATCTGCGTACCCCACTGGCAGGCATCAAGGCATCGGTGTCGTCCCTCCGGTCGGACGACGTGGAGTGGTCCGAGGAGGACCGGGCGGAGTTGCTGGAGGCCATAGAGGAGGGTGCCGACCGCCTCGACCATCTCGTGGGCAACCTCCTGGACATGTCCCGCCTCCAGACCGGCACGGTCGCTCCGCTGGTCCGCGAGATCGACCTCGACGAGGTCGTCCCGATGGCGCTCGGCGGCGTACCCGAGGACAGCGTGGACCTCGACATCCCCGAGACCCTGCCGATGGTCGCCGTGGACCCCGGGCTGCTGGAACGTGCGGTCGCCAACCTGGTCGAGAACGCGGTCAAGTACAGCCCCCTCGATGCGCCGGTGCTCGTGTCCGCGAGCGCCATCGCCGACCGCGTGGAGGTGCGGGTGGTGGACCGGGGTCCGGGCGTCCCGGACGAGGCCAAGGACCGCATCTTCGCGCCCTTCCAGCGCTACGGGGACGCCCCGCGCGGCGCGGGCGTCGGCCTCGGCCTTGCGGTCGCACGCGGTTTCGCCGAGGCGATGGGCGGCACGCTCAATGCCGAGGACACCCCCGGCGGCGGACTCACCATGGTGCTCACGCTCCGGGCGGAGATCCCTCGGCCTGGCGAACCCGCTCCGGCGCGGGTGGGCACCATCCGGGGTGGTGCGGCCCCGTCCAGCCAGGCGGGAGCTTGAGGGGTTTCTTCGCCCCCGCCGCTCCTACCCTCCCCCACTCTCGGCTTCGCTCGAGCGGGGGGACCCCCATCGTGGAAGAAAAATGGGAGGAGCCGCGACGGAGTTGGATGAAGACTGAAGGGCATGACCCCTCTGAAGGAACCGCCCGGTCTGGTCTGGCCGACAGCCGCGGTGCGGGACTCGTATCTGGCCGGTGAGCGGGCCGACTGCGAGGCGGAAGGACGCAGCACGGAATGGCTCGGCCCGGCGGGCGACGACTTCGAGGCCTTCGTCGCACAGCGGCGCGGCGTGCGGGAACGTTGGGGTGTCCCGTCCACCGTGTTCTGGTACGTCTCGGGCGAGCACTACCTCGGCACGCTGGTCGTCCGGCACAGCCTGACGCCCGCACTGGCCGAGGCCGGCGGCCATGTCGGGTACCACGTCGTCAGACCGTGGCGCCGACAGGGCCACGCCACGCGGATGCTCGCGGCGGGGCTCGCCGAGTGCCGCCGCCTGGGCCTCGACCGCGTCCTGCTGACCTGCGACTCCGACAACGAGCCGTCACGCCGGGTCATCCGGGCCAACGGCGGTGTGCCCGACGGTCGGGCGCACGGCGAGGACCGCTTCTGGATCACCCTCGGAGCCGCTGGAGCCGCTGGAGCCGCTGGAGCCGCTGGAGCCGCTGGAGCCGCTGGGACCGCGTGAGCCGCTTCGGCGGTTTGATCACCTCGATCACCCGGTGAGCCGCTTCACCGTCCCCAGCTGCTTCCACTTGCCGCTCACGAGACGGTCGACCCACACCGGACGGTCCTGCGCCTGGTGCCCCTTGAAGGCGTAGTGCCCGAGGAGCCCGTCGGTCTCGACCGTCTCCAGGGTGGCCCGCAGCTGAGTACGAGCGCTGTCGGCGCCCGGCCGCTCACCCTCTCCGTCGCCCAGCACCTGATTGATCCCGGCCGCGACGGCGAGCGTGGCGTCGTACAGCTCGGCCGTGCCGCGGTACTTCAGCAGTTTCCTCAGCTCGGCGTCGTCCGTGCACAGCTTGGGGAAATCGGTGCAGTCGGGCTTCTGCGCCTCGACGTTGAAGGTACGGAAACGGAGGCTTCCGTCGGGCAGTTGCTTGTCCTCCCTGGCGAACATCTCGAAGTCGTCCGAGATGTCGCAGGCCGACGCGTAGCTGGCGTGGACGGCGATCAGTGTGCCGCGGCTCCGCACGGCCGGGACGATGTTCTCCTCGCCGCCGCCGGCCCGCAGATCCGCCACGGTCACGGCGTCCGGTCGCGACGTGTCCAGGTCCGCCGCGATCCGGCTCTTGGTCAGGTCGTCGGACTCCTTCTGCGCGGGCAACGGCAGCGCGGTCAGCCCGGCCGCGCGCAGCCCGTGCCCGAAGGTGTCCTTGTCGGTGTCCGTGTCCCAGTAACTGTCCGAGGTCTCCACGACCTTGGCGACGCCGTACGCCTCCTTGAGATAGCGGCCCGCCTGCTGCCCCACCTCGAACTCCGTTGCGGGAAGGGCGTATTCGTAGTCGGGGCGGCCCCCGTCCCTACAGGTGTCGACCATCGCCATCTGCGGCGACCAGTCGACCTTGGCGCTCGCGAAGTCCCCGATGTCGCCGACCATGGCGATCATCCCGGGGTGCTGCTCCAGCAGCTTCTCGGCCGGAGTCTGCCCGTAGTCCTCCACGGCGACGGCGTTCACGGGAATCTTCCGCTTCGCCCGCCGCTCGGCCTCCTTCAGCGCGGCCTTGACGACCTGGGTGCGGATCTCGGGGACCTGTCCGTCCTCGTCCTCTCCCCAGGCGTAACCCACGCCGAGCGTGTACGTCGTCGGGGCGGCGGAGGTCTTCCCGGCGGCCGGTGCCTGGGCCTTGCCGTCGTCATCCGTGTCGTCCGAGGACGACATGCTCAGGCCGATCCCGGCGGGGATGCCTACGGCGAGGAGGGCGGCGACCGTGGCCAGTACGGGAGTACGGCGGCGGCGGCGCGGGGCGGAGGGAGGTGGCGACGCGGGGACCCAAGGGGACTCCTTCGACGCCTCCTTGGCCACGGGGCGCGGGGCGGGCGCGGGTGGCTTGGCGTCTTCGGGCTCTGGTTCTCGTACGGCAACGGGTGCCGCCGGTGCCGGTGCCGGTGCCGGTTCCGGTGCCGGAGTAGGGGCAGGCGACCGCACCAGCGCTTCGATACGCGCGAGCGCCGTCTCCGCGTCCGCGGGCCGGTCGTCCGGGTCCTTGGCCATGAGGTCGAGGACCAACCGGTCGGCCGCGGGGGTGAGTTCGGTACGAGCCCGGCTCGGCCGCAGGGGTTCGTCGTGCAGGTGGTTGTACATGATGCCCGCCGCGTCACCGACGAACGGGGGTCTGCCCACGAGGAGTTCGTAGAGTACGCACCCCACGGCATACAGGTCGGTACGGCCGTCGCCCCGCCGCTGGTGGAAGCGCTCGGGCGCCATGTACTGAACGCTGCCGAAGGGAAGCTGGCCAGTGTGGGTCAACCGCGGGTCGGTGGCCCGGAGTTCGGTGAACTTGGCGATCCCGAAGTCGACGATCTTCGCCACGGAAGCGTCGCCTTCGCCGGTGACCATGATGTTGGCGGGCTTGATGTCCCGGTGCACGACACCGGCGGAGTGAGCGGCGCTCAGCCCCCGGCACACATCCGCGATCCACCGCAGCGCGTCCTCGACCGGCACGCGGCCGTTCTCCCGCAGGATCGCCTCCAGCGTGCGCCCCTCGACGAGCGCCATGACGAGGTAGGGGCTCTCGCCGTCCGTCCCGTGATCGTGCACGGCGACGATGTGGGGGCTGTCGAGGGACGCGGCGACCCGGGCTTCGCGCCGGAACCGCGCGAGCGCCTCGTCGCGGTCCGCGTCGTCGTCCCTCGCCGGGAGCAGGATCTTGACCGCCACCTCGCGGTCCAGCTCCTCGTCCCGGGCCCGCCAGACCTCGCCCATACCGCCGGAGCCGAGGAGTTCGATCAATTCGTATCGGTTGTCGAGTCGTCGTCCGCGCACGGGTCAGGCTTTCACCGCGTTGAGCAGGGCGCGGAGGGCGCTGGGGGTTGGGGTGAGGATCGTGGTGGGGCGGTCGCTTTCCCGGAGGTGGAGGGCGGTTGGGGAGGAGGCTATTTCCAGGCAGTCTTCATCCTCGCCGCCTCCGGAGAACGACGACTTCTGCCAGTGCAGAGCGGGGGACATGAGGGGGCCTTTCACAGTTCTTGGGCGATACGGCGGATGAGGTCGAGCGAAGCGTCCTGCGTGAGGGTGGCGCTGTCGACACGTTCGAGACGGGCTCGGTAGCGGTGCAGTTGGGCGGTGGCGTCGATGAACTCGGCCCCGTGCGCGGTGTCGATCTGCACGGTGTCCAGCTGTGGGACGGCTCCGCCGATGTACTGCATGGAGTGCCCCGCGCCGGCGAAACCGTTGGCCGTGAACGGGATCACGCGAACGGTGACGGTCTCCCTACCGGACGCCTTGAGGAGATGTTCGAGCTGAGCGCGGGCAACTTTGGGGCCGCCGACAAGCATGCGGAGGGCCGCTTCATGGACGATCGCGTCGTACGGTGTCCCGGATTCGAGCACCCCCTGGCGCCGCATCCGGAACGCGACGCGGGCTTCACGATCGTCTTCCGGAAGGTTGGGTTGCACGAAGGCTGAGGCCGCCCGCACGTGATCCTCCGTCTGTAGAAGACCCGGGATGTGCACGGCCTGGAAGGTGCGGATGTACGTACCGTGGTGTTCCAGTTCGGCAAGGTCAAGCGCCTTGGGGGTCAGTACGCCTCGGTACTCCTCCCACCAGCCCTTGTCCCGCTCGTTTGCCATGTCGGCCAGCGCGTCGACGAGTTGGGCGTCATCGCAGGCGTAGATCATGGCGAGCCTGCGCAACCGCTCCTCGCTGACCCCGTTCTTCCCGGCCTCGATATTGCTGATCTGGGCCTGGCTCGTGCCGAGGAACTCGGCGGCGTCCCGGGACACCACACCGGCGGCTTCGCGCAGCTTGCGCAACTCCGCACCAAGACGCCCCTGACGTGCGGTCGGGATGGTCCTCGGTGGCATGGCATCCTCCTTGTGATCGCCCCTGAGTCTGCCGCGTCGTCAACTCAACCACCACGGAGTTCAGGGCGATTCGGCCGACGCGGTTGCGGAGTTGAAATTATCACCGCTACTGCCGTCCCGTATTCACGGAGAGTGTCGGAGTGGTCACTCGGTCCGCAACTCTCCCCTGCGTACTGCCAGTTGGAAGTGCCGCCAAGGGCTGTCGACACCCTAGGCGAGGCCACTGACCCGGCAGGGAACCCACCGCCCCCCAACCCCTCACCCGCTCCCTGGAGTTGATGCCCCATGCCCGAGTACACCCTCCTCTGCCCACCTCTCGACACATCCCCCTGTATCGCCCGCGACTTCGTCGCCTCCGTCCTCCGTGCCCAAAGACTCGACGCCCTCGTCGACACGGCGACGCTCTGCACCTCCGAACTCGTCACGAACGCCTGCGTGCACGCGAAGGGTGACGGCTCGGCCCTGTGGCTGTCCGTGGAGCCCGCGCGGGTTCTCGTCATCGTCTGCGACGGTGACGAGAACCCGCCGGTGATAAGGGAGTTGACTCCCGAGGGGTGGGAACAGGGAGGCCGCGGATTACACCTGGTGGACGCCCTCACGGACGGACGCTGGGGCACCGTCCCGTCTTACCCGGAGGGCAAGGCGGTGTGGTTCGACCTGCCCGCTCCGAGGTGATGAGGGTCGTGGTGCGAGACGCCGACGGCCTCCAGCAGGACGTGGAGGTCGTGGCCCGCTTCGAGGGTGGCCAGCGTCGCGACGGCGAGGAGGGCGGTGGTGGCGAGGACGAGGGTGGGGCGCCGGGTGAGCGGCGGGGCGAGGAGGGCGGCGACGCGGCGGGGGACGGGGCCCGCGCCGGCGAGCGGGTTGCGGCGGCCGAAGAAGCCGAGGATGCCGAGGACGGCCCCCGGAGTTCGCAGGGGGGCCGAGGCGCCGTGGGCGGCCAGCGCCGCCTTGCCGACGGCGCGGGCGACCCGGCGGCGGTCGCCGGTGGCGCGGGCGGCGCGTTCGTCGGCCCAGCGTTCCACGGTGTAGGTGACGGTGGTGGCGAGGGGGCGCAGGAGCGGATTGGCGGCGGCGCCCAAGCCGGCCAGGGCGACGAACGCATAGTGGTGGCAGGCGAGATGGGCGCGCTCGTGGGCGAGCAGGATGCCGTGCTCGTGCTTGTCCAGTGTGCGGAGCATCCCCGTGGAGACGACGACGCGGCCGGGTAGTCCGGGCAGCGCGTACGCGTCCGGGGCCTCGTCGTCCACGATGACGAGGCCGTCGTGCGTGGGCATGCACGCGGCGTCCCAGGCGGCCGCGGCCAGTGAACGGGCGCGGCGCCAGAGCATCCGGGCCGCGGTGAGCACCGCGCCGCCGAGCAGCAGGCCGGCGGCCAGGGCGATGGGCGGTTCGGCGGGGTCGTCGAGTTGGGCGGTCTGCGCCGACCAGTGGCCGAAGGCGGCGAGTGGTGGGAAGCCGATCAGGCCGGTGACGGCCAGCAGTGCCAGGGAGATGGTGGTCGCCGCGCCGAGGATCAGCGCGGAGGCGGTGAGCAGCCAGGTGGCCAGGCGGGGTTCGCAGCGTTCGGAGAGCGGGCGGGCGCCGAAGGGGGCGATCAGAGACAGGAGCAGCGGGAGGTAGACGGCGATGCGCATCCTGGCGGGCCCCTTTACCTGTCGGTGTCCGCGTCGGGTCCCAACAGCTGGCGCAGCAGGTCCGCGTCCGTGTCGGACAGGCTGTCGGCGAAGCGGGCGAGCACCGCCTCGCGGTCGGGGCGCTCCTCCAGGACGGTGCGCATACGGCGGGCGGCGAAACCGGGGTCGTCGGTGACGGGCGCGTAGGCGTAGGCGCGGCCGCGCCGGGTGCGGTTGAGCAGCTGCTTGGTGTGCATCCGGGTCAGGATCGTCACCACGGTGCTGTACGTCAGCTCGCCGCCAAGTCGTTCGGCGACCTCGCCCGGGGTCAGCGCACCGTCGGCGCGCTGGAGCACGTCGAGGATCTCGGCCTCGCGCTCGCCGCTGGCCCGCTTGGAGCCCCGCCCTTGTGAATCGCCGCTCATGGGTTTGTCGTTCACCGGTCTATCTTCTACAGTCGTGTAAAACTTGGGCTTCTACGGCGGTGTAAATGCTGCCGTGGTCCGAGTGTGCCATGCGCCGGTGCCCCCGTCACCGCCCCCTGCCGTACCGGCCCTGTTCACCGCAGAGATGGATCCCATGAGCGCTATCAGCATCGGTCAGGCAGCCGTCCTCGGAGTCGTCGAGGGAGTGACGGAGTTCCTCCCCGTTTCCTCCACCGGCCATCTCAAGATCACCGAAGGGCTGATGGGGATTCCCGTCGACGACAACGCCGTCGTCGGGTTCTCCGCGGTCATCCAGGTCGGCGCGATCGCCGCCGTGCTCGTCTACTTCTTCAAGGACATCGTGCGGATCGTCTCCGCCTGGGGGCGCGGACTGCGCAACCGGGAGGAACGGCAGCACCACGACTACAAGTTCGCCTGGTGGGTCATCTACGCGACCATCCCGATCGTGATCGTGGGCCTGGCGGCGAAGAAGCTCATCGAGGGGCCGCTCGGCTCGCTGTGGGTGGTCGCGGCCTCGCTGATCGTCGGCAGCGGCGTGATGTGGGCGGCGGACCAAATGGGGCGGCACAAGCGGGGTGAGGACGACACCACCCTCAAGGACGCGATGTTGGTCGGCTGTTCACAGATCCTGGCCCTGCTCTTCCCCGGCTTCTCCCGCTCCGGGGCCACCATGTCGACGGCGCTCATCCTGGACCTGGACCGGGTGGCCGCCACCCGGCTCTCCTTCTTCCTCGGCATCCCCGCCCTGACCGGCGCCGGTCTGTACGAGCTGAAGGACGCCGTCGGCACCGGCGTCGGCGCCGCGCCGCTCGTCGTGGGCACGGCCGTCTCCTTCGTGGTGGCGTACGCGTCCATCGCCTGGCTGCTGAAGTTCGTCGCCCGCCACTCCTTCAACGCCTTTGTCATCTACCGGATCGCCGTCGGCACGCTGCTCCTCGCGCTGCTGGGCACCGGAGCACTCACCGCCTGAGCCAGGCCCTTGCAGGCGCCGGTCCCCGTCGTACGGGAGCCGGAGTCCCCCCGTCGTGCCCGCACCACTCTGGAGGCTGATCTGCTGTGCCGTACCTCGACAATCCGGCGGACGGACCGGCGGGGGCCCCGTCCGTCGTGGGCCTCGGCGGCCCGGGGCCGCGGCGGATCGCCGTCATATCCGCGAGCATGGGGGCCGGGCACGACGGCGCGGCGACCGAACTCACCCGCCACCTCACGGCAGCGGGCTTCCACGTCGACCGGCACGACTTCCTCGACCTGCTGCCCGCGGGCATCGGCAAGCTGCTCTGCGACGGCTACCACCGGCTGCTGACCTGGGCCCCCGCGGGCTACCAGCGCATCTACGCCGCCACCGAGCACGACCGGCGTCCCAGCCTCGCCGTACGGGCCCTGCTGCGCGGTGCCGAACGCCGCACCCTGGCCACCGTCACCCCCGACACCTGCGCGGTCGTATCGACGTATCCCGGAGCCAGCCAGGTCCTGGGCGCCCTGCGGCTGCGCGGCCGGCTCGCGATACCGGCTCTGACCTATCTCACCGACTTCTCCGTCCACTCCCTGTGGGTCGCGCCCGGCATCGACGCCCACCTCGCCGCGCACGCGATACCCGCCGCCCAGGCGCACGAGCAGGGCGCCGCGGGCGTCACCGTGACCGGCCCCATGACCGACCCGCGCTTCCGCCCCGCCACCGAGGACGACCGGCGCGCCGCCCGAGCCCGTTTCGGCCTGCCCGAGGACGCGCCGCTGGCGCTGCTCGTCGCCGGTTCGTGGGGAGTCGGCCCGGTGCGGGAGGCCGCCGCCGAGATCCGCGACACCGGTGTCGCGCTGCCCGTCGTGGTGTGCGGACGCAATCACGCGCTCGCCGAAGGGCTTCGCGCGGACGGCATCACCCACGTCCACGAGTGGGTCGACGACATGCCCGGCCTGATGCACGCCTGCGACGTCCTCGTCCAGAACGCCGGCGGGCTCACCTCCCTGGAGGCGCTCGCCAGCGGGCTCCCGGTCGTCAGCTACCGCTGCATCCCCGGCCACGGCCAGACCAACGCCGCCGCCCTGGAGGAGGCGGGCCTGGCCCCCTGGATCCGCGAACCGCACCGCCTGTCACCGACCCTGACGGAACTCCTGCACGGCCCCCGCCGCCACGCCCAGCGCGTGGCTGGCCTCGCCCTCTACACCAACGCCGCGTCCGGCCCCGCGCAGACGGTCGCCGCCGTGGCCGGACGTCCGCTGCCCGTCGTACGTCCCACACCTCCGGGCGCGCAGGGGCGCGCCGTGCCGTCGGAGGCGCCGGGTCTTCCGGCCGCCGTACCATCCGAGGCGCTCGCCCTTCCGGCCGTCGCACGGCGTGCGATGCCGACGCTCCCCGACGGCGTGCCGTCCGCGGCGCCGGTGTTCGGCGAAACGGCGGCCGCCCGGCTCACCGCGTCGCCCCGACGGAACCGGCGCCGGATGACCCTCATGCTCGCCGCCGTGGCGGCCACCGTCTCGCTGGGCATCGGCGCACCGCTCGCCGACGCCTACGGCGAAGCCCCCGGCCACCACCTCGGGGCGCTCACCCACTACTTGGAGGACGACGACCGATGAGGGCGGACCAGCTCGTGCGCGCCGCGCGGTGGGCCGGGGCGCGAACCCTGCCCGCGCTCGCCGTCGCCCATGCCGCACCGGTGATCTCCACCTTCGGCCCCCTCCGTAACCGGGCCATGCCCCGCCTCGCCGGACGCGGCCACCCCGATCACATCGCCCTCACCTTCGACGACGGCCCCGACCCGCTGTCCACCCCGCACTTCCTGCGGCTGCTGGACGCCCGCGACATCCGCGCCACCTTCTTCCTGCTCGGCTCGATGCTGGACCGCGCACCGGGCCTGGCCAAGGAGTTGGCGGAAGAGGGGCACGAGATCGGCATCCACGGCTGGTACCACCGCCCGCTGCTGCTGCGCGGCCCCCGAACCACGTACGACGACATCGCCCGCGCCCGTGACGCGGTCACCGAAGTCACGGGCCGGGCACCCACCCTCTTCCGGCCCCCGTACGGGGTGATGAACACCGCCGCCCATCTCGCCTGCCGCCGTCTCGGGTTGGCCCCCGTCCTGTGGACGGCCTGGGGCGAGGACTGGCGCAGACGGGCCACACCGGACTCGGTCCACCGCACCGTCACCCGCGACCTGTCCGGCGGCGGCACCGTCCTGCTGCACGACTCCGACTGCACCTCCGCCCCCGGCTCCTGGCGCACCACCCTCGCCGCCCTGCCCCGCATCCTCGACACCTGCGAGACCCACGGCTGGCGGATCGGCCCCCTGCGCGAACACGGCATCCCGGGGCCGGTCACATGAGGTGGGCGAAGACCACCAGGTTCTCGGTGTAGTCCTTCGCGCTGTGGTCGTAGTCGCCGGCGCAGGTGATCAGCCGGACCTCGGCGTCGGGGGTGTCGGCGTACACGCGCTTGTCGGGGAAGTCGTCCTTCTCGAAGGTCTCGACACTGTCCACCACGAACGAGGCCGTGCGCCCGTCGGCCCTCTTGACCTTGAACTTGTCCCCCTCCTCCAGCTCGCTGAGGCCCGCGAACACGGCGGCGGACGTGGCCGTGTCGATGTGCCCGGCGATGATCGAGGCTCCCGCCTCTCCCGGGGACGCGCCGTCCGCGTACCAGCCGACCAGGTTCGTGTCGTCGGCGGGCGGGGGGTTGAGCTTGCCCTCGGAGTCGATGGAGAGGGTGGTGAAGGGGGCGTCCACGGAGATCTTCGGGATGAGCAGCCGCGTCGGCGTGGAGCGTGGCAGATGCCTTCCGCTCGACCCCATGGCCGACTGTGCGTGCGCCGCCGAGCCGCGGGGCGTGGAGGAATCGTCGGAGGGTTTGCCGGGGCCGCCGAACAGGTTCAGTGCGACGGCCAGGAGCAGGACCGACCACACGATCCAGGTCAGCGCGCGGCAGAAGCCCCGCTTGGGCGGCACGGGTTCGGGCTCGACGAGGGAGGACAACCGGGCTGCCATCGGGCACCACCTCACTGGGATCACGGCAGCGGATCGGATACGGCACGAAGCGAGCCAGCCGGGCCGCCGCGAGGTGCACGGACGGCGGCCCAGGCTGTTATGACGTCTATGTCACCTATGTCGTCAGACATTCGTCAGGACACACCGCCCCCCGCACTCTTACGGCGCAGCAGGTACGCACCAGCGCCGGCGACCCCCAGGACCGCCAGCCCGCCGGCCGTGACACCCGTCGAGGCGAGCGCACCGCCACCGGTGTGCATGCCGCCCTTGGGCTTGTCGCGGTCGGAGTCCGAGTCGTCCCCGTACGAGTCGTCCCCGTACGAGTCGTCCTTGCCGTAGTCGGAGCCGGAGCCGGAGTCCTTGTTCTTGTAGGTCTCCGGGTCGAACCTCTTGTCCCCGTCGTCCTTGCTCCCGTCGTCGCTCCTGAGGAGAGCCAGCGCGCCGCCGCCGGTGTGCACGCCGCCCTTGGGCTTGTCGTGGTCCGAGTCCTCGCCGTAGCCCGAGGAGTCATCGTCGTAGCCCGAGGAGTCATCGTCGTAGCCCGAGGAGCCGCTGTCGTGGCCGGAGCCGGAGTCGTCCTTGCCGTGGCCGGAGCCGGAGTCGTCCTTATTCTCGTCGTCCCCTTTGCTCCAGTCGTCGCTGCGCACCGTGGTCAGCGCACCGCCGCCCGTGTGCATCCCACCGCTCGGCTTGTCGTGGCTGCTGTCCTTGTCGTGCTCCTTGCTGTAGGAAGAGTCATCGCTGCTGTCCTTGTCGTGCTCCTTGCTGTACGAAGAGTCATCGCTGCTGTCCCAGTCACCCGCGGCGGCGTAGGCGCCTGGGGCACCGATCGCCAGAGCGGCCGTGGCCGTCGCGGTAGCGAGGAGCATGCGGGCAGATCGCATCGTCGGTGTCCTTCCGTCGCAGCCGGGCTGCTGACACCGCGTCAGCGTGAGAAAACCAGGCCCCGACGTGATCCACCGTCAGGCCGTCCTGCCGCGCCCACCACTCGAGCCGCTCACCTGGCGCACCCCCCAGATCACGCGCACGGGCGTCCCGCTGCCCGCTCCGGGGCCGGAGGGATCACTTCTGACCTGGCGTTTCGCATTAGCTCAGCAGCGGCGTTATGGCGCGCGGCGCGCCGTACGTATAACCCGATCGGTCGCAACACGACTGCGCACACGAGGAGGCGTCAGGACCGGTTGGAGCAGGGGAAGTCGCAGGGAGAGTGGCACTTTTCCGAAGGGAGGCCGACCTTGGCGCGTCCTTGACGCCCCGCACCGCAGGGGGCCGGTCACACTGGCCTCGCACGGCCCTTCCCGCTGCCCCCTGCACCGCGAGGTCCCGGTGTACCGCTGGGGAGTGGTGGCCCTGGCTCTGCTCGCGGCGCTGCTGCTGATCGCCGTGAACGCCGACACGCATCGCATGATCCCGCTGTTCGCGATCGGCGTGTTCATCGGCTTCAGCATCAGCCAGATCGGGCTCGTGCGGCACTGGGCCGCACAGCGCCCGCCCGGCTGGCTGCGGCGCGCGGTGCTCAACGGGTTCGGCGCGGTGCTGACCACCGTGGCGGGCGTGGTCCTGCTGACCACCAAGTTCTTGGAAGGAGCCTGGGTGGTCGTGGTCGCGATCCCCCTGCTGATGCTGCTGTTCGCCCGCGTCCAGCGGTACTACACGGCCGTCGGTCTGGAACTCGCGCTCGGCGAGATCCCGCCCCCGCCGCGCGTCACCGACTCCCTGGTCATCGTGCCGGTCGGCGAGGTCAGCAAGCTCACCCAGCTCGCGCTGACGGCGGCCCGCGCCCTCGGCCACGAGGTCGTCGCGGTCGCCGTGCACGGGAATCCCGCCAAGGCGCGTGCCCTGGAGGTGAGCTGGGAGCGCTGGGACCCGGGCGTACGGCTGGACATCATCGACAGCCCCCAGCGCTCGCTCGTCCAGCCGATCGTCGACTACGTCCGGCGGGCGGCGGAGGGGGGACGGCAGATCGCCGTTCTCATCCCGGAGGTCGAGCCCCTCCACCGCCGCTACCAGATCCTGCAGAATCAGCGCGGCCTCCTGCTGGCGGCCGCGCTGAGGGCCCGTACCGATGTCGTCGTGTGCGTGGTGCCGTACCGGCTGAGCCTGTGACGGGCCGGGGGGCTCAGCCGGTACGGGGTTACAGGAGTCCGTCGGCGATCGTGCCGAGGGACAGCGCCGGAAGGAAGTTGAGCAGCGCCAGGATGACGGCCGCGGCCGTGGCCAGGACCACGAAGTTGACGCCCAGCGCATCTCCGCGTATCCGATCCGCTTGCGCAGGTATTCGGGCGTCCGGCCGACCATCAGGCCGCCGATGAAGACGGCGATGAGGACCACCATGATCAGACCGTAGAGCCCGCTGCCGGTGCCGCCGGGGGCGATCTCGCCGAGCATCATCGCGGCGAGGAGCACACCGCCGCCGAGGCTGGAGAAGCTGTCGTACGAGGAGTTGGCCGCGCCGTCGGCCGAGCCCGTGGCACCGACGCCGAAGAACGTCGAGCCGGGGATGCCGAAGCGGGTCTCGGTGCCTTCGTACTGTCCGCCGACCGCCTGGGTGACCGTGCCGGTGTGGGCGCTCTGCGCGAGCGTGCCCGCGGCGAGGAGCAGGCCGAAGAGGATGCCGACGACCGTGAGCAGGGTCCAGCTCTGCTTCAGGCTGCCGATCATCCGGCCGAACATGCGGATACAGGCCGCGGGGATGAGCAGCATCAGCACGATCTCGAAGGCGTTGGTCCAGGCGCTCGGGTTCTCGATCGATGAGGAGACTCGGCGCTACAGCCCGACGTCCCGGCGGCTCATGTCGTCCAGCGATTCACGGCGTACGAGGACGCGGGCGATGCCGTCGGCCGCCGCGACGACGGGCGGCCGGCCTACGAGGTTGTAACCGGAGGCCATGGACAGGTGATAGGCGCCGGCGGCCGGGACGGCGAGGAGATCGCCGGGGCGTACGTCGCCCGGGAGTGCCACCTCGTCCGCGAGGATGTCGCCCGCCTCGCAGTGCCGGCCGACGACGGTGACGAGGCGGGGCGGCGCGGAGGAGGGGCGGCCGATGAGCCGGGGCGCGTACCGCACCCCGTACAGCGCGGGCCTGGGGTTGTCGCTCATGCCGCCGTCTACGGCGACGAAGGTGTGCTCCCCTGTGCGCTTGACGGAGAGGACCCGGTAGACGGCGACTCCGGCGGGTCCGACGACCGCCCGGCCCGGCTCCAGGGTGAGCCGCGGCACGGGCAGCTCGGCCTGTGCGCAGCCGTCCTCCAGTTCGGCGCGGACCCGGCCGGCCAGGACGGAGACGTTCATGCTCTCCTCGCCGGGCCGGTAGGCGATGGCGTGGCCGCCGCCGATGTTCAGCTGGGGGAGGGCCACGCCGTGCTGGTCGCGGATGCGGGCCAGCAGCCCGACCAGTCGGCGCACCGCGGCGACGTACGGCTTGACGGTGGCGATCTGTGAGCCGATGTGGCAGTGCAGGCCGACGAGTTCGAGGTGCGGCTGATCGAGTATCCGGGTGACGGCGTGCTGCGCGGACCCGTCGATGATCGACAGGCCGAACTTCTGGTCGTCCGTGCCGGTGCGCACCTTGGCGTGCCCGCCGGCCGCGATGCCGGGCACCACCCGCACCATGACCTTCTGGCGGGTGTCCGTCGGGGTGAGCGCGGCAAGGCGTGCGATCTCCGAGGTGCTGTCCACGACGATGCGTCCGACACCGAGCCGCAGCGCGGTGCGCAGGTCCTCGGGGCTCTTGGCGTTGCCGTGCATCACGATCTTCTCCGGCGGGAAGCCGGTGGTGACGGCGAGCGCGAGCTCACCGGCCGAGCAGACGTCCAGCCCCAGCCCCTCCTCCTGAACCCAGTGCGCCATCGCGCGGCACAGGAACGCCTTGGCGGCGTAGACGATGTCGGCTTCGGGGAACGCCGTGCGGTACGTACGGCAGCGCTCCCGGACCTCCTGCTCGTCGAGGATGTAGACGGGGGTGCCGAAGCGGTCGGCCGCCTCGGCGAGGGAGACCCCGCCGACGGAGACGTCGCCGTCGGCCTCGGGGCGAGCGGAGCGGGGCCAGACGGAGAGGCCGTCGGTGTCGCGGTCACTGCCACTGTCGCTGTCCTTGTCGCCGAGGAGGCGGGACAGCGCCTCGGGATCCGAGGGCAGGGACGAGGGAAGGGAAACGGTCATTGCGGGCGCCTCCTCAGCCGATCAGCAGGTTCAGACACGCGACGACAGCGGCGGCGCTGGTCACGCGCAGGGCGCCGACGTGCTGGGGATGCCAGCGGCGCCAGGAGTTCTCGCGTTCACGGACCGCTGCCGCGGTGCGGTCGGCCGCGGGGGCCGAGAGCGGCGGGTCGACGGTGAGGGCCGTGACGCCCAGAGGCGCGGCGAGCGCGCGCAGCGCGGGTTCGGAGAGCCTGATGCAGGCCTGGTCCGTGCCCAGAGTGGCGGTGAGCTTCGCCGCCGATGTGAATCCGACGGCCGTACGGCCGCCCAGGGGGGTGCGGAAGAACCGGGCCGTGCAGCCCGCGGGCCCCGACCGGACAGGGACGAAGAGAAGTCCGGGACGTCCGGCCGGGACGGGTTCAGAAGGCTCGGGGTCCTCGCAATGTTCGACTGCAGACATCGTGCTGCTCCTCGAAGAAGGCTGTGTGCGCCGCCGATCGATTCGGCTGGGCGCTTCGGTGAAAGCTTTGCCCGCCTGTCCGGAAACGGAGCGCCCCGCTGACGAATACTTGACGGGAAGCCCCGTACCCGTAACGCGACGCTGACGGGGCGGTCACGACCCGAGTCACGACCTGCCGTCCGTCAGCTCCCGCGCGTCGAGCGGCAGCCGCAGGCCGATGCGGCGGTGCACGGTGGCGAGCTCGCGCTGCAGGGGCGAGGGCGGCACGGCCAGCACCGGACAGGTGGCGTGCGCGACGCAGTACCGGCTGACGGAAGGGAACAGGGCGCGGTGCACCCGGCCGCGACACCCCGCGCCGATCACCAGGAGGTCGTCGGCCCGGTCGGCGGTCTCCACCAGGGCACGCCCCGTCGAGCCCCGTACGACCAGGCCCTGGAACGGAACCCCGGGCCCGGCTTCGCCGAAGGCCGTGCGCAGCGCGGTGAGCAGCCGCTCGCCCGCCTCCCGCCGGAAGTCGACGAGCGGAGACGGGTACGCCGCGCGCCCGTGGGCGGTGTCACCGCCGGGCGGCTGCCAGGCGAGCACGACCAGCAGCTCGGCACCGGCACGACGGGCCTCGTACGCGGCCCGGTGCAGCGCCGCCAGACTTCCCAGCGACCCACTCACCCCGGCAACGACGCGCAGCCGCTCACTCTCACCCATCAGTCACCCCTTGGCGTACGCCCAAACAGACATCCGTCTCTCATGGAAGGTGCCGGGGGAGGGAGCGGGCCGGGGCGTTGGCGCTTGTCTGACGCCGCAGGCCCGGTTCATGACGCACCCCTGACGCCGCAGGCGCCGGCTCTGACATCCCGCTTACTTCGTCCTGGCACACTGACTGGCCGCACCCGCCGAAGGAGTACGCATGTCGATGGTCGACAACCTGCGCAGAGTCGCCCGTCTGGCGACGCGGGGACGCCGCGTGGACCTCAGCCATCCGGCCCGCTCCCCGCTCGGCTCCACGGTGGTCAACTGCGTCATCTATCGCGACGGCAAGCGCCAGGAAGCCGCCCCCAGCGTCGAGGAATCCGTCGCCCGCGTCCGCACGCGCGGCGGTCACGGCTTTGTCTGGCTGGGTCTCCACCAACCCACCGAGTCGGAGTTCGCGCGGGTCGCCGAACTGTTCGGCCTGCACCCGATCGCCGTCGAGGACGCGGTCCACGCCCACCAGCGCCCCAAGGTCGAGCAGTACGGCGACGTCCTGTTCGCCGTTTTCAAGACGGTGACCTACCTCGAGCACGCCGAACTCACCGCGACCAGCGAGGTCGTCGACACCGGCGAGATCATGGTCTTCGCCGGACCCGACTTCGTGGTGACCGTACGGCACGGACGCCATGGCTCCCTCGGCCCGCTGCGCGAGGACCTCGAAGCCGACCCGCACCAGCTCGCCAAGGGCCCGGCCGCGGTGCTGCACGCCATCGCCGACCATGTCGTCGACGACTACCTGACTGTCACCGACGCCGTCCAGAACGACCTCGACCAGGTGGAGACGGACGTCTTCTCACCGCGCAGCCCCCGAAGCGCGGACGCGGGCCGCATCTACCAGCTCAAGCGAGAACTCCTGGAACTCAAGCGGGCAGCGGCTCCCTTGAGCCGCCCCCTGCATCTCCTGGCCACAGAGCCGATGCGCACGATCGCCCCCGAAATACAGGCGTACTTCCGCGATGTCGCCGGCAACCTGGCCCGTGTCACCGAGCAGCTCAACGCCTTCGACGCCCTGCTCGACTCCATCCTCCAGGCCCACCTCGCCCAGGTGACCGTCGCCCAGAACGAGGACATGCGCAAGATCACCGCCTGGGCCGCGATCATCGCCGTACCGACCATGGTCTGCGGCGTCTACGGCATGAACTTCGACCACATGCCCGAACTCCACTGGCGCTACGGCTACCCGCTCGCCCTCACCGTCATCGCCACCGCCTGCTTCGTCATCCACCGCGGCTTCAAACGCAAGGGGTGGCTGTGAACGCCCGCACACGCCAGTTGCGGCGCACGGCCGCGCAAGGGCTCACGGCCACACAAGGCAATACGGCTGATGCCCCGCCTCATGCAAACGATGGCTGAAATCCTGCCATTCGTGCAGCGAATGGGAGGGGCGGGGCGCTGACCTGGGATTTCTCGGTGAAATGTGCGTTGACCTGGGGAAACTCATCTCCGTAGTTCTCACGGGTCAACGCCGTTTCCCAGGCTCATGTGCCCTGGATGTGCCCTCCGACTCCCCTGACGAGGGCGCAGGTCGCTCTACTGGCCGACACCCCGATCGCCGTCTTGAACGCGGCTTGGCCGCAGATGACTCCCAGGAAGGGCCTGGGCGCGTGATCAGCTCAGCGCGCCGCCGCTGACGAGCAGCTGCTGCCCGCTGATCCAGCGGGCCAGCTTGCCAGTGAAGAACTCGACTGCGTCCGCGACGTCATCGACCGTTCCCATGCGTGAGCCGAGGGGGCTGGCGTTCTGCACGAGCCGACGGAGCGGGTCGTCGGCCTTGCTTTCGGTGAAGTAGCCTGCGCCGTCTGTCGCGGTCGGCACGACTGCGTTGACCGTGACCCCTCGTTCGCCGATTTCCTGGGCGAGCACGCCGACCAGGAAGCTCGCCGGCAGCTTGCTCGACGTGTAGAGGCCGAAGCCGGCCGTCGGGCGGAGCGTGGAACTGGATCCGATGTAGACGATCGAGCCGCCGCTGTCGACCATGGCTCCTGCCTTCTGCAGCGTGAAGAACGCGCCTTTGGCGTTGACGTTGAAGATGCGGTCGTATTCGGCTTCGGTGACGTCCAGCACCGGGCCGAGGCCCTCGTCGAGGCCGGCGTTCGCCACGACGATGTCAAGCTGGCCGAACCGGCTGCGCGCCGTGTCGAGGAGAGCCTCGATCTCGTCCGGCTTCGACACGTCCGCTTGGACGGCGATGGCCTGCGAACCCGCGTCTTCGATCGCCGCGACCGTTGCGGCGGCGCCTGCTGCGCCCCGCGCATAGTTGACCACGACGCTTGCGCCGAGCCGGCCCAGGCGGATCGCGACCGCCTGCCCGATACCCCGGCTGGCGCCGGTGACGACGGCTACCTTGCCCGTGAGATCCGTCATGACTGATTCCCCTTTGTTCCTCTCTTTTCGGCGTCCCGCGGCTTGCGTGCGGGTCCGGGACCGATACCGGACGCATCGCCGGTGATCGCAGTACTGCCGCCGTTCAGATGTTGTGCCGGTGAGGGAGCGGCCCGGGGTCCGGGCCGCTCTCTTTCAGGCGCCGGCGCCGCCGTCGACCGGAACGATCGCGCCGGTCACGAACGAGGCGCGGTCGCTGAGCAGCCACGCGGCCGCCTCGGCGACCTCGCGGGGCTCGGCCATGCGGCCGAGCGGTGTCCCCGCGGTACTGGCCGCGATGATGCCGGGAGTCGCCGCCTCCCACTCCTCCATCATCTCCGTGGCCGTGCCGCCGGGAGTGATGCCATTCACCCGGATGCCCTCCGGGGCCCAGGTCACCGCAGCGGTCTCGGTGAGACTGTTGAGCGCGCGCTTCATGGCGCCGTACGCGGGCAGCGGCGGTACCGCGCGGCGGCTGCCGATGCTGGAGGTGTTGACGATCGCCCCGCCGCCGTTCTGCCGCATGAGCGCGGCCTCGGCGGTCATGGCGGTCCAGTGCGAGCGGAAGTTCACCGCGAACTGCGCGTCGATGTCCGCGTCGATCGTGGTGTCGAGCGGGCCGGGCTGCTGCTGGACAATCGCACCGTTGTTGAAAGCACCGTCGAGGCGTCCGTGCAGTTCCTCGACGCGGTCGACCGCCGCGCGGATGCTCGCGGGGTCTGCGAGGTCGAGGGTGACGGCGTCGGCGACGTGGCCGTCGGCGCGGATCTCCTTCACGATGCGGTCGAGGGCGTCGGTGCTGCGGGCGGCGAGCACGACGGCGGCGCCCTCGGAGGCGAAGAGCCGGGCCGCGGCCGCCCCGATGCCGCGGCTGGCGCCGGTGATGAAGATGACCTTGCCGGTGAGCAGGCCGATGGGTGCGCTGTCGGTGGTGTGCGTGTTGTTCGTCATGGCAACAGCGTCCGGCCGACTGCCGGCCGGATACAGGCACAGGCTGTACCAGGATCCGCCGCCGCGCCGCGCGCACACTGGGCGTATGGACAAACAGGAACTCGGGGCGTTCCTCCGCAGCCGCCGCGAGCGGCTCCGCCCGCAGGACGTCGGCCTCCCCTCCGGCCCGCGACGCCGCACACCAGGTCTTCGCCGCGAGGAGGTGGCGGTCCTCGCGCACATCTCCACCGAGTACTACATCCGGCTCGAGCAGGGCAGGGCGCCACGCCCCTCGGGCGACGTCCTGGCCGCGATCGCGGGCGCGCTGCGGCTCACCGACGTCGAGTCCGACCATCTCCACGTCCTCGCGGGCACCGCGCCGAATCGCACCGGACTGCACCGGCGCGACGTCCGCCCCAGCGTCCTCGCGCTCCTGGAGAGGCTGCCTCAGACGGCCGGCTTCGTGATGTCCGCCGCATGCGAGGTCCTCGCCTGGAACGACCTCGCGGCCGCGCTCATGGAGGACTTCGCCCCGCTCACCCCCAAGGACCGCAACCTCGCACGCCGGGCCTTCCTCGGGCCGCAGAGCACCGATGCGACGCTGTACGGGATCTCCGACGCCGCCGATTTCCGCCTGAGCGTCGTGATGCAGCTTCACGCCACCGTCGCCCGCTACCCCACCGATCCCGCGGTGACCGGCCTCGTCGACGAACTCCGCGACGCCAGCCCCGACTTCGCCCGGCTCTGGGAACGGCACGATGTACAGGCCGCCCCGATGCTCACGAAGACCTTCCACCACCCGGCCGTCGGCGAGGTCACCGTCGACTGCGACACGCTCACCCTCGCCGACCGCGACCAGTACCTCGTGCTCTTCACCGCGCCGCCAGGATCCCCCGGCGCCGATGCGCTGGCACTTCTGAACGTACTTGGCGCCGAGGCCAGTGACTACCTGCGGTAGCGCCGCAGCTGGCCACGGCGGAACACCGCCGGCAGGGGCGACTCGCCGTCGTCCAGGAGATGTCGGCCAGCTGGAATCCTCTGCCTGCCAGTACGAACTCCTCGCATTGGACGAGCGCTTGAGCCCTCGCGACCGTGCCAGGGCGCGACTCTGGGTGGGTACGGCGCTGAGCAAAGAGGGCAACAACGAGTACGCATCCTTCTGTCGTATGCGGCGACCCGGAAGGATGGGCTCCGTCCTCGACCAGGCGGCACAGATGGCCCGCCAGTAGGGACTGAGCCACGAGCTGCGCAGTATCGAGGGCATCCGAAAGGACCAGCAGGGATGAGCCAGGGAGTGCCAGTGCCGCAGCACGAGCAGCGCCAGATCACCGACGAGCAGTTCCACGACGCGACGCTGATCTGGAACTACCACCAGATGGGCCACGAGCAGCGGCCCTGCTCGGCGGCGATCGGCCTGGGCAGCCACGACCTCGGCGTCGCCACCACGGCCGTAGACCTCTTCCGCGCCGGCCTCTTCCCGGTCGTGGTCTTCAGCGGCGGCAACAGCCGCACCACCCGGGCCCGCTTCGCGCGCGGCGAGGCCGTCCATTACCGCGAGCACGCCCTCGGTCTGGGTGCACCGGAAGAGGCGATCCTGGTCGAGCCGAAGGCGGCCAACACCGGCCAGAACATCACCTTCTCCCGCGAGCTGCTGGCCGAGGCCGGCATCACGGTCGAGTCGCTGCTGCTGATCTCCAAGCCGTACATGGAGCGCCGCTCGTACGCGACCTGCCGCAAGCTGTGGCCCGAGGTGGACGTCGTGTGTGCCTCCGAGCCGCTGGAGTTAGACGACTACATCAAGTCCATCGGCGACAGGAAGCTCGTCGTGGACATGCTCGTCGGCGACCTGCAGCGGGTGATCGAGTACCCGAAGCTTGGCTTCGCCATCGAACAGGATGTACCCAGCGATGTCCGTGATGCTTACCGACGCCTTGTCCGAGCAGGCTTCGACAGCCGCCTGGTCAGAGCGTGAAATCGGTGCTGCTCAAGCGAAGGCGAGAGAGCGGAACTCGTTGCGTACGCGGGTGAGTGGCTCCCGCTCACGGCTGTAGTAGAGCTTGTTGGTAAGCAGAGCTGCCCAGCGGTCCTTCCTGGGGGAGAGCCACATGCCGGTGCCTGTGAAGCCGTAGTGCACCCAGACATCGTCGGCTTCCGGCGTCGTGCCTGGTGCGGGATGCCAGAACAAGCCCCGGGGCGGCGTCAGTTCACCAGTGTGGATCTGGAGAGATTCCTTGATCCAGTCCGTCCCGAATCCGGGTGATGCGTTCAGCTGGTTCGGATCGAGGAGATAGCGCAGGAACGTGGCGACGTCGTCGAGGACGGAGAAAGCGCCCGCGATGCCGCACACCCCGCCGAGCAGGCGGGCGGAGAAGTCGTGGGCGTGCCCCTTGAGATGGGTTCCTGTGCTGTCGTCGAGTTCGGTCGGCGCGCAGCGAGCCGCCGCATCGGGACTCAACGGCCCAAAGCAGGTCTGTGTCATGCCCAGCGGGTGCCAGACGCGGTCGGCTGCGAGCGCGTCGAGCCGCTGGCCGGAGAGGTGTTCGGCGAGGTAGCCGAGGATGAGGGCGGCGCGGTCTGTGTATTCCACGGCCTCACCGGGCTGGCGGTGCAGGGCTTCTCGGAGGACGCCGTCGCGGACGTCCTGCGGGTCGGTGCCGTACAGGTTCTTGAGGTTGGCCCGGAGGGGGAGGCCGGCGGTGTGGGTGAGCAGGTGGCGTGCGGTCACCTGCGCCAGTGGGTGTTCGCTCACTTCGGGCCACAAGTCGCCTAGTTGCGCTTCGAGTTGGAGTTTCCCGTTCTCGACGAGGCTGCCGATGGCCGACCACACCGCGAGGATCTTGGTGAGACTGGCGACGTCGAAGACGGTGTCGTGCCGCATCGGCTCGTCGGGCCGTTCGGGATCCAGGACGCCCGTGCTGCCGCTGGCCTGGGTTCCTAGGCTGTCACCGACGGCCCAGACGGCGCCCGGGTAGATCTTGTCGCGGGCACCGTCGTGGAGGAGTTGGTGGATGCGGTCGGTGTCGAGGTCGAGCGCCATGGTCTCCCGATCGATCGTGGGCCGTGAGATGTCCCGGTGGTCAGCGTAGTGAGGCGGCCAAACTGGTTGCGGCGCGGACAGGTCAGATGAGCTGTTTGCCGAGGTCGGCCAGGGCAGCGGCGGTAGCCGTGAGGGGATAGCGAGTGGCGTTGGCACGGCCGGCAGCTTGGAGAGCCGGGAGCAGGCCGGGGGTGGAGCGGAGTCGGTTGAGGTCCTGGGCGAGGGCGGCCGGGTTGGTGAAGTCGGTGGCCAGGCCGGTGGCGGCGAGCGTGTCGCTCAGCCCTGGAACGGGCTGATAGACGACCGGCAGCCCGCAGGCTTGGGCTTCGAGAGCGACCAGGCCCATGGCTTCGAGGGTGGTCGAGGGCATGACGAGGGCGTCGTGGTCGGCGAATGCTTTCCACAGTTGTGGACGGCTGAGCCAGCCGAGGTAGCGGACGCGGACCTTGAGCAGGCGCAGGAGCGGGGCAGCCCGTGGAACTGGTGGCGGGGTGCCGCGATGCTCAGTTCGACGGCTTGGGCTACGGGCATCGCGCGCAGAAGCGCCTCGATGCCCTTCTCGGCGGTGAGGCGTCCCGCGTAGAGCAGCCGGAGGTGTCCGGTCGGTCGGCGGGCCGGGCGCGGCGGTGGGGTGGTGAGCAGATGATCGGGGATGCCCCAGGGGATCTTGGTGATCTTCCTGCGCTCGGTGGTGGGCGCGAGCTGGAGGAGTCGGTCCGCCATTGCGCCGGTCGGGACGACGATGGCGTCCGCGAGACGCGCGGTTTCCTTCACGAGACGCAGTTGGTCGCGGTGGGCTTCGGCGAACAGCAGGTCGGTGCCGTGGACGAGCGCGATCCGGGGGTGTGCGGGTAGGGCGCGGATCAGCGATGGCGTGCCGCCGAACGTGAGGTGCTGGAGGTGGAGGACATCGACGCTGGACGGGTCGACACGTTGCGTCAGCGCTCGCGCGCAACGCGTTGACGTAGGCCGTGAAGGGCGGCCCGGAGAGGCACTTGCCGGGCACGGTCAGCAGTTCCAGCCCCGTAGGCAGGTGGGGTGGAGGCGCTTGTGGGGCGAGCATGAAGCCGCGGGCCGGAACCAGCGGGTTCTCGCCGGTGTAGAGGTCGAGGAAGAGCTCGACGCTGCCGCCGGCGCTGCCGAAGGGCAGGTCGAGGACCGTCGCTACCCGAGGACTCACGTGGCACCTCCGGCGAGCTCTTCGTAGAGGCGCGAGATGTCGATGCCGGCGGTCGCGGTGTACTTGAGGCCGTGCTGTTGGTAGCTGGTGGGAGTGCCGAGGCAATGGAGGAAGACGAGCTTGCCGAAGGTCATCCGGGGATAGACGCGGACGGGTCTGGCGGCACGGATTTCCAGGGTCCAGTAAGCCCTCCGGCACGCCTACGCCTCCGTGCTGCTGGACGCGGGAGAAAGCATCAAGGCGCTCTCCGAGTACCTCGGCCACTCGGACCCGGGCTTCACGCTGCGGATGTACACACACCTGCTGCCGTCCAGCGAGACCCGCACCCGTAAGGCGATCGATGACGCCTTCACTGAACCGGAGGCCCAGCCGACCGGCGAAGCCCAGGGCATATCAGGGCCACCAGCGAAACCAATGTGCCCTCAATGTGCCCTGGCCGCCTGACGGCCCCTCCCGGCACATGACAAAGGCGGGACCCGAAAGCCCCGCCCGCACCAAACGAAACCCCAGGTCACGGCCAAACAAGGCAATAAGGCTGATGCCCCGCCTCATGCAAACGATGGCTGAAATCCTGCCATTCGTGCAGCAGCTGGTAGACGTTGAAGGCGTCCCGGGGCCCGCCCCGGTCCGGCACGGTGGACCAGATGAAGGCGGCAGCGCCGACCGCTTCCTCGCCGATGCCGCGGAGGGGGTCCACGACGGTCATGGGGAGCTTGACCACGGCGTAGTCGGGGTGGAGGACGACCAGCTCCAGCGGGGGCACCTTGTGCAGGGGGACGCCCTCGATGCCGGTGAGGACCATCGCGGCCATCGTCTCGGGCTTGATCTTGGTGAACATGCCGTTCATGCCGAGCTCATCGCCGCCGAGTTCCTCGGGGCGCATCGAGATCGGGACGCGGGCCGCCGTCGCTCCGTCCGGCGCGCCGAAGTATTTGTACGTCACCCCCACCCGGCCACCATTCCCGCTCCCCGCCCGCAGCCGCTCGACCGTGCGGTCCAGCCGCTCGGCGTCACCACCCTGCGATCCTTGTGTCTGTCCAGCCCGGGTCTCGGCCGCTTCCTCCGCCTCGCGCCGGTGCCTTCCCCGCCGGGCACGCCGAGGACCGAGGTCATCGGTCCCCTCGCCCAGTCCGCCACCGCGATGCATATCTCCACCCGACTGCTTTTCTAAGGCGCGCGACCCCCGCCACGCAACCCGATCAACGTGACAGTGACCTCCCCCACGGCCGCACGCCGAAACGTGCGCTGAAACACCTGACCGCAGGATCTTCGCGGGCTCTGAACACCATGAATCATGTGAGCTGTCCGTACGAAGCCCCAGTTTCGCAGATGGCCGGGGGACCGCGCCCGGTTGTCGTACCGGGCATCGGCCCACGGCGCCCCGCGATGGCCGGGATCTTCCGTATGTGGAGCCGTACGTCGATCGGCGATCCTACGTTCACCGGTGCCGCGCTCTTCCGGTCACGCGGCCCCGCTCTCTTCCGCTCACGGCCGCCCGGAGCCGCTGGCCTACCCTGAGGAGGTCACTAGCCCCCCGGAGTCGGAGACGTCGCAGGTCATGACCGAACTGCCTTATCCCTACGAAGCCCCAGCCTCGCAGTCTCTATTCGACCGTGCGGCGGCCGTCACGCCCGGCGGCGTGAACTCTCCCGTGCGCGCCTTCCGCGCCGTGGGCGGTACGCCCCGGTTCATGGTGTCCGGTACCGGTCCGTACCTGACCGACGCTGATGGCCGTGAGTACGTGGACCTCGTCTGTTCCTGGGGGCCGATGATCCTCGGGCACTCCCACCCCGAGGTCATCGCCGCCGTCCAGGAGGCCGTCTCCCGCGGTACGTCCTTCGGTACGCCCGGTGAGGGCGAGGTCGCGCTCGCCGAGGAGATCGTCGCGCGCGTCGAGCCCGTCGAGCAGGTCCGGCTCGTCTCCAGCGGCACCGAGGCGACCATGTCCGCCATCCGTCTCGCCCGCGGGTTCACCCGGCGGTCCAAGGTGATCAAGTTCGCCGGCTGCTACCACGGGCACGTGGACTCGCTGCTCGCCGCGGCGGGCAGTGGCGTGGCGACCTTCGCGCTGCCCGACACCCCCGGCGTCACCGGAGCCCAGGCCGGCGACACCATCGTCCTTCCCTACAACGATCTCGAAGCCGTGAACGCCGCCTTCCACGCGCACCCCGGCGAGATCGCCTGTGTGATCACCGAGGCCTCGCCCGGCAACATGGGTGTGGTGCCTCCTGCGCCCGGGTTCAACCAGGGCCTCAAGGACGCCTGCGCCAAGAACGGCGCCCTGTTCATCTCCGACGAGGTCATGACGGGCTTCCGCACCAGCAAGGCCGGTTGGTACGGGATCGATGGGGTACGTCCCGATCTCATGACCTTCGGCAAGGTCATGGGCGGTGGCTTCCCGGCAGCCGCCTTCGGTGGCCGGGAGGACGTCATGGCGCACCTCGCTCCCGCGGGTCCGGTGTACCAGGCGGGCACACTGTCGGGTAACCCCGTCGCGACCGCAGCCGGGCTCGCCCAGCTGCGGCTGCTCGACGACGCCGCGTACGAGAAGGTCGACGCGGTGTCGGAGCGGATCCGGACGCTGGTGGCCGAGGCGCTCACCAAGGAAGGCGTGGCGCACCGGCTGCAGAACGCCTCCAACATGTTCTCCGTGTTCTTCACCGGGCGTCAGGTGCGCGACTACGAGGACGCCAAGGGGCAGGAGTCCTTCCGGTACACCGCGTTCTTCCACTCGATGCTGGCGCAGGGCGTGTATCTGCCGCCGTCCTCCTTCGAGTCGTGGTTCGTGTCGACGGCCCACGACGAGCAGGCGGTTCAGCGGATCGCCGACGCCCTTCCGGCGGCGGCGCGGGCAGCGGCGGAGGCCACGGCATGAGTGAGCACATCGACAACAGCGACATCACCGTCGTACACCTGATGCGGCACGGCGAGGTCGCCAACCCGGACGGGGTGCTGTACGGGCGGCTGTCCGGGTACCACCTGTCCGAGCTCGGACGGCAGATGGCCGACCGGGTCGCCGAGCACCTCGCGTCGCGCGATGTCACGCATGTCGTCGCCTCGCCGCTGGAGCGGGCCCAGGAGACGGCCACCCCGATCGCCAAGGCGCACGGTCTGGACCTGGCGACGGACGGGCGGCTCATCGAGGCCGACAACGTCTTCCAGGGCAAGACGTTCGGCGTGGGGGACGGCGCGTTGCGGCGGCCGGAGAACTGGAAGCACCTCGTCAACCCGTTCAAGCCCTCCTGGGGCGAGCCGTACGTCGAGCAGGTCGTACGGATGATGGGGGCGCTGGACGCCGCCAGGGACGCCGCCCGCGGGCATGAAGCGGTGCTGGTCAGCCACCAGTTGCCGATCTGGATCGTGCGGTCCTTCGTGGAGAAGCGGCGGCTGTGGCACGACCCGCGCAAGCGGCAGTGCACGCTGGCGTCCCTGACGACCTTCACCTACCGGGGCGACAAGATCGTGTCCGTGGGCTACACCGAGCCCGCCCGCGATCTCGTCCCGGCCCATCTCCTCGCGGGCGCCAAGCCGGTGAAGGGGAAGGACAAGGCGTTCGGCGCGTAACGGCCGCGCCGGGAACTGATGCGGGAGTGCGTACGTCTCTCCTAAGGCGTACGCCCCGTCACAAAGCGTATGGCTCGTGCTATATGAGCGTAACTTCGTAAAAACAGATAAATATGCGCGAGTTTGACGGAACCCCCGTCTTCATCGGGCCCTCTCAAAGGGTGCCAGCTGGGAGCCAGCTGAGAGGGCGCGATGAAATGGGGACCGCATGGGGGACATCAGCCGGAGGGGAATGATCGGCCTCGGGGCAGGTGCCGCGGCCTCGTTGGGACTTGCCGCGTGCGGTACCGCACAGCTAGACGGCCCGAGCCGGAGCGGCGGTTCCAGGAGCGGGCAGCCCGGCGCCCCCAAGCACCCCGCGCGTCCCATCGGTGACGGCTCCACCGCCTACACCGGCAAGCAGCCGAACCAGCCGAAGAAGCCCGAGCCGCTGGAGCCCGGCGAGACCCCTCCGCAGTTCGTGATCTTTTCCTGGGACGGCGCGGGAGAGGTCGGGACCGGCCTCTTCGACCGATTTCTCGAACTCGCCAAAGACCACGACGCGCACATGACGTTCTTTCTCTCCGGGCTGTATCTGCTGCCCGAGTCGAAAAAGCGCATGTACTCGCCGCCCAATAACCCCCGGGGCGCCTCGGACATCGGTTATCTCACCGACGACCACGTCAAGGCGACGCTGAAGCTGGTCCGCCGGGCCTGGCTCGAAGGCCATGAGATCGGCACGCACTTCAACGGCCACTTCTGCGCGGGATCCGGCACGGTCGCCAACTGGACGTCCGCGCAGTGGCGCAGCGAGATCGACCAGGCGAAGGCCTTCGTCAAGGAGTGGCGGACCAACACGGGGTGGACCGACCTGCCCGCGCTGCCCTTCGACTACGAGAAGGAGCTCGTCGGCGGCCGCACTCCGTGTCTGCTCGGCCAGAACAACCTGCTGCCCACCGCCAAGGAGCTGGGCTGGCGCTACGACGCCTCCTCGCCCGGCGGCCGTCAGCGCTGGCCGCAGAAGAACCAGGGCCTGTGGGACCTGCCGCTGCAGGCGATGCCCTTCCCGGGGCACACCTTCGAGGTGCTCTCGATGGACTACAACATCCTCGCCAACCAGTCGATCAACTCGACCAAGGCGCCCTCCTACAACTACCCGGCCTGGCGCACCCAGGCGACGAACTCCTATATCGCCGGGTTCAAGCGGGCATACGAGACAAATCGCGCACCCTTCTTCATCGGCAACCACTTCGAGGAGTGGAACGGCGGTATCTACATGGATGCCGTTGAAGCAGCGTTCAAGCACATCGCGCGCGAGAAGGAGAAGGGCGGGGACATACGCCTCGTCTCCTTCCGGCAGTTCGTGGACTGGCTGGATGTGCAGAAGCCCGAGGCGCTGACCAGGCTCCAGTCGCTGGACGTCGGGCAGCAGCCGGCCGGTGGCTGGAAGTCCTACCTGGGTGGACAGGCCGCCTGATATGCGGGTTTCCGCCCGCAAGGGGGGTGCGGAAGATCCCCGAAACGGGCATGCGAAACTTTTCACATGAGTGCCGCCAGCCGTGCCGACCAGCGCCCGAACCGCACCCGTAGCCGCGCCGTCCTGCTCACCGCCGGGGCCGCCGTCGCCGCGCTCGTCCTGTCCGCGTGTGGTTCCGGGGGGACCTCCGGGGGAGCGGGCAACACCAACTTCGTCGCCGGCAAGGACGGTGTCGACACCGCCGCCAAGGGGGAGCGGGCGGCGATCCCCGACCTCTCCGGCAAGACCATCGACGGCAAGCAGCTCGACGTCCGCGACTACAAGGGCAAGGTCGTCGTCCTCAACGTCTGGGGATCCTGGTGCGGGCCCTGCCGCGCCGAGGCCAAGAACCTGGAGACGGTGTATCAGGACACCAAGGACCAGGGCGTGCAGTTCGTCGGCATCAACACCCGCGACACCAGCACCGGCCCGGCCGTGGCGTTCGAAAAGGAGTTCGGGGTCACCTACCCGAGCCTGTACGACCCCACGGGCAAGCTGATGCTCCGCTTCACGAAGGGCACGCTGAACCCGCAGTTGATCCCTTCCACGCTCATCATCGACCGGGACGGCAAGGTCGCGGCCCGGACGCTCCAGGCGCTCAGCGAAGAGAGCCTGCGCAAGATGCTCGACCCCGTCCTCGCGGAGAAGTGACCTGACGTGTCCCTTCTCGCCATGACCCTGGCCGAGGCCACCGGCAAGAACGAGACGGTCTACAGCGGTGCCCTGCTGGTCGCCCTGCCGATCGCCGTACTCGGTGGGCTCGTCTCCTTCTTCTCGCCGTGCGTGCTGCCGCTGGTGCCCGGCTATCTCTCGTACGTCACGGGGGTCAGCGGCACGGATCTGGCGGACGCCAGACGGGGGCGGATGGCCACGGGGGCGGCCCTGTTCGTGCTCGGCTTCACCGCGGTGTTCGTCTCCGGCGGAGCGCTCTTCGGATACTTCGGCTCGACCCTGCACGAGTACCAGGACACCCTGTCCAAGGTGCTCGGCGTGCTCATGATCCTCATGGGCGTCTTCTTCATGGGTCTGATGCCCTGGCTCACCCAGCGCGAATTCCGTTTCCACAGGCGGCCGGTGGCGGGTCTCGCGGGCGCGCCCCTGCTCGGCGCGCTCTTCGCGATCGGCTGGACCCCTTGCCTGGGCCCGACCCTCTCCTCCGTGCAGATTCTCGCGGCGAACCAGGCGAGCGCGGGGCGTGGGGCCATACTGACCGTCGCGTACTGCCTCGGTCTCGGCGTGCCCTTCGTCCTCGCCGCGGTCGCCTTCCGCAAGGCGCTCGGCGCCTTCGCCTGGGTCAAGCGCCACTACACCTGGGTGATGCGGATCGGCGGCGGCATGATGATCGCGACCGGCCTGCTGCTGCTCACCGGTGCGTGGGACAGCATCGTGCAGCAGATGCAAACCTGGTCCGACGGCTTCACGGTAGGGATCTGACCCATGAGCACCACTGACACCGGCAAGACGCCTGACACCGAGCAGACGCCGGATCCCGTGGCCGCCAAGCGGCATGTCGGTGTGGCCGCCGACGGCGAACTCGGCGCAGCGGGGTCCCAGCTGTCCACCGCGCCGGTGGACACGGCGATGCCCGGCTCCTTCGGCGGGGCGCGGGCACCCGGCGCCAGGGGATGGATCGCCTGGACCGGGCGTGAGGTCATCGGCTGGGCCCGCTGGTTCTGGCGGCAGCTGACGTCCATGCGGGTCGCGCTGATCCTGCTCTTCCTGCTGTCGCTCGGAGCCATTCCCGGGTCGCTGATTCCGCAGTCCGGCACCGACGCCCAGAAGGTGGCGGACTTCAAGGACGCGCACAGCCTGCTGGGGCCGGTCTACGACAAGCTCGGGCTGTTCCACGTGTACAGCTCCGTGTGGTTCTCGGCGATCTACATCCTTCTCTTCGTCTCGCTCATCGGCTGCATCGTGCCGCGGACCTGGCAGTTCGTCGGGCAGCTGCGCGGCCGGCCGCCGGGCGCGCCGAAGCGGCTGACCCGGCTGCCCGTCTACGCGACCTGGCGCACCGAGGCCGAGCCGGAGCAGGTCCGCGAGGCCGCGCTCAAGGTGCTCAGGCAGCGGCGGTTCCGCGCGCATGTCGAGGGGGACGCGGTCGCCGCCGAGAAGGGCTATCTGCGCGAGACCGGCAACCTGCTCTTCCACATCGCGCTGATCGTGATGCTCGTCGCCTTCGCCTGGGGCCAGCTCTTCAAGTCCGAGGGCAACAAGCTGATCGTCGAGGGCGGCGGCTTCTCCAACACGCTGTCGCAGTACGACGACTTCAAGTCGGGCAACCTCTTCAGCAACGACGACCTCACGCCGTTCAGCTTCAACCTCAAGAACTTCACCGCCACATACGAGCGGACCGGGCCCAACAAGGGCACCCCGCGCACCTTCCAGGCGGACATCGCCTACAGCGTGGGCGCCTACGGCAAGACGCAGAAGACCACCGTCCAGGTCAACGAGCCGCTGAAGATCGGCGACTCGAAGGTCTACCTCGTCAGCCACGGCTACGCGCCCGTCGTCACCGTGCGCGACGGCAAGGGCAACGTGGTCTTCCACGAGGCCGTGCCGATGCTGCCGCTCGACGCGAACATCACCTCGCAGGGCGCGATCAAGGTCATGGACGGCTACAAGAACGGGCAGGGCCGCAGCGATCAGCTCGGCTTCTCCGCCTTCTTCGTGCCGACCTTCGCGGGAGCGGGCAAGGGCACCATGTTCTCCCAGTTCCCCGCGCTCGACTTCCCCGTGCTCGCGCTGTCCGGCTTCCACGGCAGCCTGGGGGTCAACTCGGGCATCCCGCAGAACGTGTACCAACTCGACACCTCCAACATGAAGCAGTTCAAGGACGCGAAGGGCAACATCCTCAAGAAGAGGCTGCTGCCCGGCGAGACCATGAAGCTGCCGAACGGCGCCGGCTCGATCACCTTCGAGAAGGACATCAAGGAGTGGGCCGGCTTCCAGGTCACCCAGCAGCCCGGCAGCGACTGGGCGCTGGCCGGAGCCTTCACCGCGATCTTCGGTCTCGCCGGCTCGCTGTTCATCCAGCGCCGCCGTGTCTGGGTGCGGGCCACCACCGGCGCCGACGGTGTGACCGTCGTCGAGATGGCGGGCCTGGGCCGCAGCGAGTCCGCGAAGCTCCCCGAGGAACTCGGCGACCTGGCCGCGCTCGTGCACGAACAGGCGCCCAGCGCACCCGACCCCGATCCGGACACCCCCGAGCCCGATTCGGACACCCCCGACCGTCACGCCGTACCTTCCGCCGAAGGGGCTGAGAAGCAGTGACTCTCGCCACCGCAACCAACGAACACCTCGCCAATATCAGCAACACGCTGATCTACTCCGCGATGGCCGTCTACACCCTGGCCTTCTTCGCGTACATCGCCGAGTGGCTCTTCGGCAGCCGGAGCAAGGTGGCCCGCACGGCCGCCGCGCTCACCGAGAAGACCAAGTCCGCGGCTCCTGCCGTCACCGTGAAGAAGGCGGGCGGCACCACGGTCCTGGAGCGGCCGCAGGTCGTCACCCGGTCCGCGATCGGCGCCCGTGACGTGCCCGATGGGCCCGGTGCGCATGGCGGGGACGAGCAGGGCGACCTCTACGGCCGTATCGCCGTGTCCCTCACCGTGCTCGCCTGGGGTGTCGAGGCGGCCGGTGTGATCGCCCGCGCTATGTCGGTGCGGCGGGCGCCGTGGGGCAACATGTACGAGTTCAACATCACCTTCTCCACCGTGGCCGTCGGTGTGTTCCTCGTGCTTCTCGTGCTGAAGAAGAACGTCCGCTGGCTCGGCCTCCCCCTGGTCACCACGGTCCTCCTCGATCTCGGTCTCGCCGTCACTGTCTTGTACACCGCGAGTGACCAATTGGTTCCCGCGCTGCACTCGTACTGGCTGTACATCCACGTCTCGACCGCGATCCTCTGCGGCGCCGTCTTCTACGTGGGCGCCGTCGGCACGCTGCTCTACCTCTTCAAGGACTCCTACGAGAACAAGCTCGCGAGCGGCGGCCAGCCCGGCCGTTTCGCGACCTCCGTCATGGAGCGGCTGCCCGCCTCGGCCTCGCTCGACAAGTTCTCCTACCGCGTGAACGCGGCCGTCTTCCCGCTGTGGACCTTCACGATCATCGCGGGCGCCATCTGGGCCGGCGACGCCTGGGGCCGCTACTGGGGCTGGGACCCCAAGGAGACCTGGGCGTTCATCACCTGGGTCGCCTACGCCTGCTATCTGCACGCTCGCGCGACCGCCGGCTGGAAGGGCCGCAAGGCGGCCTACATCGCCCTGATCGCCTTCGGCTGCTGGCTGTTCAACTACTACGGCGTCAACATCTTCGTGAGTGGCAAGCACTCCTACGCGGGTGTCTAGCCGGTAAGTCCTTCTCGGCCGAGGCCGGTTCCTGTGACGTGAGTCACCGGAACCGGCCTTCGTCGTACGGACAGGTGGAAGGTGTGGATACGACTCTGAGGACGATGAGGACGCTGAGGAAACGCATCCGCGCGGGGGACCACGACGCCTTCGGCGAACTCTTCGACGCGTACGCGCGCTCCGTCTACAACCATGCCTACCGCCTGACCGGGGACTGGGCGCAGGCCGAGGACGTGGTGTCGCTGACCTTCCTGGACGCCTGGCGCCTGCGCGACAAGCTGGACGAGGAGGGCGGTTCGCCGCGGCCCTGGCTGCTCGGCATCGCCACCAACGTCACGCGCAACACCCGCCGGGCGGCGCGAAGACACGCCGCCGCGGTCGCCCGGCTGCCCCGCGACGAGGTCGAGCGCGACTTCGCCGACGAGATCGCCGGGCGCCTCGACGACGCCGCCCAGCTGGAACTCGTACGCACCGCGCTCGCCAAGCTGCGGCGTGCCGAGCGCGAGGTGCTGGCCCTGTGCGTGTGGTCGGGGCTCGACTACGCGGCGGCGGCCGAGGCGCTCGGGGTGCCCGTCGGCACCGTACGGTCGCGACTCTCCCGCGCCAGAACAAAACTCGCGAAACATCTGAAAAACCCGGAACTGCCCCTGGAGCGCGGACAGATGAGAGGTGACCGCACCACCGCGGTCAGGCCCATCAGGGAGGGAAACCAATGAACACACTTCCCGAGAAAGACCTTCCGCCGGGCCGTCACCGACTCCTCAAGGAGCATCTGATGACCGAGATCCGGCAGGTACCCCGGCGGGACGAGACACCCGCGCGCGTACGCAACAAGTGGCTGCGTCCCGCGATCGCCGCGGCGGCCGTCGCGGCGGTCGCCGCCACCGCCGTCGCCGTGCTGCCGTCGTCCGACGACGGCGGGGCGCGCGCCCAGCCGCCGAGCAAGGCGACGGCCGCGCTGCTGGAGGACATCGCGCTGGCGGCGGAGCACGAGGACTCCTACGGCACGGTCCACGACGACCAGTTCGTGTACGTGGACAGCAAAGTGTCGTACTCGGAGACGACGGAGGGGAAGGGGACCACCATCCCGCCGCTGCACCGGGCGGAGACCTGGACCTCGGCGGACGGCACCCGCAAGGGGCTGATCCGGGAGGCGGGCCGGGGCCAGTGGTCCACCGACCGGGACCCCCAGCCCGGCAGGACCGGCTACGACGTCTCCACCAACTACAAGCACTTGTCCACGCTGCCCACCGACCCGGACAAGATGTACGACTGGCTGCGGAAGACCGCACCCGAGAACAGCGGCCAGGAGACGAACCAGACGATGTTCGTCCTGGTCGGCGATCTGATCCGGGACGCGATCGTGCCGCCGGAGCAGAGTGCCGCCCTCTACCGGGCGGTCGCGCGGATCCCCGGCGTGAACGTCGTGAACGACGCGGTCGACGGCGCCGGGCGGCACGGGGTCGCGATCGCCCGCAACGACCCCGACAACCCGACCCGGGACGAGTGGATCTTCGACACGAAGACCCATGAGTTCCTCGGCGAGCGTGAGGTGGCGATCGGGGACCTGCCCAAGGCCGGCATCAAGAAGGGGCAGGTGCTGAGCAACACGGTCGTCCTGCGCCGGGCCGTCGTCGACAAGGCTGGGCAGCGGCCCTGAGCGGCTAACGGGCAGGTCAGATGCCCTAAGGGGTGCAGAACTCGCGCTCACGGGCCACGCTGGTGTCATGACCCAACCCATCGACCGACCGGTCATCGAAGAGGGCGCCACCGAGACCCGGGGTGACGCGCGGGTCCTGCACTACCTGCTGCGTCTTCCCCAGCCTGTGGAGAAGGTCTGGACGGCACTGGCCACCCCCGAGGGACTGCGGGGGTGGCTGGCGCCCGCCGACGCGTTCGAGCCGCGGCTCGGCGGGGCCGTCACCCTGCACGGGCTGGGCGGCGGGCGCGTCACCGCCTGGGATGTGGAGCGGGTCGCCGAGTACACCCTGGAGGGGCGCGGGCGGGTGCGGTTCCATCTGGAGCGCGGAGTGCGGGACGGGACCACGGTCCGGTTCACCCATGAGTTCGAGGGGGAGCGGGAGCCGCCGTGGCGTGCACGCTTCGAGCGGCTCCTGGCCCTCCTGCGGGGCTGAGCGGGCTGGGGGTGGTTCAGGCACGCCCCCGAGCCCGCTCAGGACGGCGGCAGGCACTCCTGCGCCGGAGGCTTCCCCTCCGGCCAGGCGATCTTCACGAATCGCGAGCGGCTGTCGGGGGTCAGTTCCACGATCGGCACGGCCTTGTCGTACGGATTGCCGTGGGCGTCCAGGCAGATCCACCCGCTCGCCCCGTTGACCCGCAGCTGCCTGCCCTTCACCTGCGGCCACTGGAGCCCGACGTCCGCGAGGGCCGGGATCTTTCCGGTCGGCGATGCCCCGCGGATGCCGTGCACGGCGAGCCGCATCGCGTCGTACGCGATGATCAGCTGGCCGTCGTCCAGGGCGACCTTGCCGACCGGGCCGACCGGCTCGCGCCCGGCGCTGTCCAGCAGCGCCTGGAGCACCCGCGCGTCGGCCGCGCTGCCGCCGGTCTTCGCGGTGTCGCTCACCCAGGCGTCCGGGTGGGCGAGGGCCGTGTAGCGCACGGACAGCAGGGGGTCCTTGAGGGCGCGCGGATCGAGGTCCTTGTCGCCGGCCAGGTACGAGCCCTCGTCGCCGGTGAGCACCGTGAAGCGGCGGTCGACGCAGCCGCGTGCGCCCAACGCATTGATGAACTGGCGCAGTTGGGTGTGCCGGCCGGCGAAGAGGATGGTGTTCGTGCTCTTCGGCGTGGTGCACAGAATGGTGGTGATCTGCGCGAAGACGTTGGCGGTACTGCCCTCCTTGCTGCGGTCGGCGGGCGGCGTGAACGGCTGGGCCTCGTAGCGCGAGCCCTTGAGCATCTTCTCGAAGGATTTCTGCAGGGTGCGTGTGTACGGGTCGCCCGTGCGGTCGTAGACCAGGAACGCGTTGGCGGCCGACACCTTGGCGAACGAGGCGAGGGCGCGGGCCTCGTCGGTGTTGGTGGGGGAGACGCGGGCGAGCCCCGGGAAGGGGTCCTTGCCGTTCTGGCCGTTGGCGAGGTCGTCGGCGGTGATCGAGCTCCCTATCACCGGGATGCCGCGCCGGGTCAGCTCCTCGACGGCCTTCTTGTTGTTGTCGGTGCTCAGGCCGACTCCGGTCACCGCGCGCAGCCGGTCGGGTCCCTTCGTCATCCGCTCCGACCGGTCGACGGTCTGCCGCCAATGCGCTCCGGTGGCACCGGGGTTGGCGAGCACGAGGCGGATCTTCGGCTTCAGGCCGTTGGTGTCGTGGTTGGCCTGGTACTGGGCCAGATAGGCGCCCTGGAGTTCGTGCAGCACATCGGCCAGGTTGTCGGCGTCGGTCGCGGTGAAGGGTTCGAGCAGCGCGACGGTGACGTAACTGCCGGGCGTCAGACGGTGGTTCTCACGGTTGATCGCCTGGACCGTCTCGGCGAACTGCGGACGCCCGAAGGCGTACGTCGTCCACGAGACGCCCACGCACTCGTCGCTGCCCTCCGGCTGGACGACTCCCGGGGCGCAGGAGCGGTCCTCCTTCGTGGCCGTCATGCCGCCCCATACGCCGAGGGCCGCGAGGACCGCCGCGAGGCTCAGCGCGACATACCGGCGGAAACGTATCTCCCAGACGTCCTCGCGCAGCCATGTCCACACCCGCGCCATCAGTGGCCCCCGTCCTCACGCAGCCGCGCCATCACCGGCCCCCGTTTCCGCAACGCCGCGCCATCACCGGCCCCCGTTCCCGCTCGCGTTCTCGTCGTCGTCGCCCGGGATACGGAAGGGGCGGCCGGCCAGGGCGTCCGACGGCCAGTCCCGCGAGGCCCGCCACAGCAGGGCGTTGCCCGCGGGCCGCAGATTCGACAGCTGCTCCAGCTCGAAGCGCAGCCGCTCGGTCACCGTCGAGTCGGGAAGCACCAGCGGGTCGGTCAGCTGCCACACGGCGTGCAGCAGCCGGCGTACCCGCAGGTGCAGTACGGCGTCCACGCTGTCCGGCGGCTGCTGGGCCGCGTCCGTGTGCCCGAGCGCGACGGAGGCCCGGTGGTCGTGACCGTCGAAGTCCCGGCCGTCCGGGTCGTGCGCGTGGTAGTAGGGCGCGGACGCGATGAAGACCAGGGACGACAGCCAGCCGCGGGTGTCGGTTCGGGGGAAGGTGTCGCGCAGGTGCGCGACCGCGAAGTCGGCCTTGCCCAAGGCGAGTTCGTGGTGCAGCCGGTAGCGCGCGCTGTCCGGCGGGGCCATTTCGCCGGAGGCCCGGTAGTGGTCGATGAGGGTGCGGTGCACGGCTCGCCACCGCTCGTGGTCCGGGTCGCCGTGGTGCAGCCGCAGCAGGAGCAGGGAACGCAGAAACGGGTCGCCGACGAACTGCCCGTCGGCGGTCGCCCAGCCCTCCTCCGCCAGCCGCTCCTCCAGATCGAGGACGCCCGACGCGCCGAAGTCGTCCGGGAGCCGGGCCTCCGCCAGCACGCACGCCGAGTCGCGGTCGTGGGCGGCGGCGAGCACCGTCAGCTCGTCCAGACGGCCGCCGGGTACGAGCCGGTCCAGGAGTTCCTGGTAGGCGGGGCGGCCGTCGTGGTCCTCGTGGACGGCGACGTCCGAGGTGAGCAACTCGCCGAGGGACGCGGCCCCTTGGGGCAGGTTCTGCTTGGCGGATTCGGCGAGCAGGATGATGCCGAGCGGGCTGCCACCCGTCAACCGGTGGGTGGCGTGCGGGAGTTGTGACGGCACAGTGGGACCGCTCGAGCTCAGGGCCAGACCGTCGGAGGCGGTGTCCACGATGTGCAGCGTGTCGTCGGGCGTCAGCGGCGGCAGCGAGACGAGCAGCGCGCGCGAGGACGGCGAGGTGCCCGGCTCCCAGCCGGCCTCCCGGGCGACCTCGGGGAGGGTGCGGCGCCCCGCGTTGCGCAGTGCCGCGTGGCCGTATCCGCGCAGGGCCGCGAAGAACACGACCTGGTCGGCGATGTCGTCGGCGCGGTCGCGCAGCACCGGCTCCAGGAGCCCGAGGCCGGCCGGATCCTGCACGTTGTCGATCAGCACGACCGGGCGGCCCCGGCGGTGCGAGCGCTGCACGACCCCCGCGTACGCGTCGTCGAGGTCGGCCAGCAGGGCCCGCACGAGGTAGCGCTCGGCGTGCCTGCGCGAGTCGCCGCCGGCCCTGAAGTGCCGGGACAGCAGGATCAGCGCGAGCTTGGGGCTGCCGCCCGCGTTCGGATAGTCCCGGTACCAGGCGGCGGCCCTGCGCAGCCGGCGGGGAGCGGGGCCGATGCCCTCGGCGAACGCCTCAAGGGTGGCCTCGATGATCGGCGCGATCACGGGGCCCGTACCGCTCAGCGAGGCGACGAGCTTGGAGACGATCTTGGCCACCCAGCGGCCCGCGAACCCCGAGATCCATGAGCCGGTCTCGTTCAGCAGCAGGATCCGCTCCGCCTCCTGCCGGATGCGCGGCACGTCACGGTCGCTCCAGCCGCCCGCTGCGACCGCGAGCAGCCCGGCCGCCAGCCGTGGAAAACCGATCCGCCCGGCGCCCGTCACCGGCTCGGCGAGCTGCTCGGCGACGGTGGTGAGCGCCTGCCCCACCGGCGACCAGGCCTCCGCCGGCCGCTCGGCCGGCGGAGCGGCGAACTGCCGCTCCTCCCCGTCGATCAGCGCGACGGGCGTGTGCCCGCGATAGGCGTCGCGCAGTTCACGCAGCACGGCACTCTTCCCGAGCCCCCGCCCGCCCGCGAACACGACGAACGGCACCTCACTCGCATGCTCGTAGGGCGTCGCGCGAAGCTGATACGGACGCAGACCGACAAGCCGTGACGCGAGCCCGGGCGGATCGGTGTCGAACAGCGCTCCCCGGCCGTGCAGCCCTCTGTGCACCGCATCTCCCCCTGGCGCGGTCCGGTCCGATGTGCTGCTGTGAGGTGTATCAACACCAGTGTAAAAAGGGGGACTTGGTTCGGGATAGGGCGCCTGGTGTCCGTTGGGTTACGAAACTTTCCGCCACTCAGCCGACGGTGATCGAGTCCAGCTTCTCGCGTAGATAAACATGAGAGTCGACGGGCGGGTACGCGACCCGGCCCACGGGCGCGGGCACCGACTCCACGACCGTCCCCGGCGTGCACTCGCCGAAGTACACGAGCGACATCAGCTCCTCGGCGGGCGCGTCGGCGGGCGGCGGCAGTACACGGTGGCGTCCGGAGCGCCAGCGGTCGCCGGTCCAACGGGCCATGAGGTCACCGATGTTGATGGTGAAGGCGTCCGGGTCGAACGGCGCGTCCTCCCACCCTCCCTCATCCGTGAACACCTGTAGCCCACCCTTGCCGGCCTGCCGGTCGAGGATCGTGACCGTGCCGAAGTCGGTGTGCGGGCCGATGCGGAACTGCCCGGGCTCGGGCTCGCCGATGACCTCGGTGCCCGGGTACCAGTTGATGTTGAAGCCGTACGTCGGGTGATCCATGTGCTGGGTGAAGAAGTCCGGATCCAGACCGAGCGCCTCACCGAGGAGTGCGAGGAGGTGGTTCTCCAGCTCGCCCATCTTCGTCAGGTACTCCTCGCACAGCTTCTGGAGGTCCGGGGTCTCGGCGGGCCACACGTTCGGCGCGTACCACTCCGCGTTGATCTCCGGGTCCTCGAACGGCTCGTGCGTCGCGAAGGTCAGTGACTCCTTGAGGTCCGGCGGCGTCTCCGTGCCCTCCGAGTACGCGTTCGCCTCGGCCCCCGGACCGAGCCAGCCGCGGCCGCCGACCTGGGCGGCGTACGGCTGCTTCGTCTCGGTGGGGAGGGTGAAGAAGGCGCGGGCGGCCTCGCGGATGCGGGTGCGCAGGTCGGGGTCGACGCCGTGCCCGGTGACGAGGAGGAATCCGGCGGTCTGGAGGGCCTCGTCGACGGTACGGGCGATGGCGGCGCGGGCGTCGGGGTCGCCGGAGAGCCAGGGGCGTAGGTCGATGGTGGGGATGCGGGGGGTGGTGGACGTGCCGGACGTGCCGGGGGCGGCGGACGTTCCGGACGCTCCGGGGGTGGCAGGGCTGGCCGGGGCCTTGGAGTCACTCACCGATGTCCTCGTTCCACAGTGCCGGGTTGTTCTTGATGAAGTCGCGCATCATCGCGGTGCACTCGGCGTCGTCAAGGAGCAGGATCTCCACACCGGCCTCGCCGAGCCAGTCGTGGCCGCCGTGGAAGGTCTCGGCCTCGCCGATCACGACCCGGGAGATGCCGAACTGGCGGACCAGGCCGCTGCAGTACCAGCACGGCGAGAGGGTGGTCACCATCGTCGTACCGCGATACGTCCGTTGCCGTCCGGCGGCGCGGAAGGCGGCCGTCTCGGCGTGCATCGAGGGGTCGGCGTCCTGGACGCGGCGGTTGTGGCCGCGGCCGAGGAGAGTGCCGTCCGCGCCGTACAGCGCGGCCCCGACAGGGATGCCGCCCTCGGCGAGCCCGGCGCGGGCCTCCGCGACGGCGGTGGCGAGCCATGCGCGTGCCTGTGCCCGATCGATACGCTCCATGACTCCACTCTCCTGTGGCCGAAACACGAGGGCAACGTGCGGAAAGTACCCTCCCGGCAACCCGCAACCGGGCGAACTGTCCGCCGGACAGGCCCCAGACCCGCCGGGAGACGACGCGTATGACCGCACTGACCCTCCGCGAGATCCTGGCCCTCGAGCCCGTACGCTCCACCGAGCCCGAACTCCTGGCGGGCGAGGGCGCCTTGGACCGGCCCGTGCGGTGGGTGCACTCCAGTGAGGTGTACGAGGGCGCGAACTTCCTCGACGGCGGCGAACTGCTCCTCACCAACGGCTTCGGGCTGACCGACGCCGACGAGGGGACCCGGCGGCGGTACGTCCGCGAGCTGGCCGCGCGCGGTGCTGCCGGGTTGGCGGTGGAGGTCGGCCGTTCGCTGGTGCTGATGCCCGAGGAGGTCGTCGACGAGGCCCGTCGGCTGGGGCTGCCGCTGCTGGCCCTGCACCGCGTGGTGCCCTTCGTACGCATCACCGAGGCGGCGAACCGGGCGATCGTGGCGCGCGGGCTGTCCGGGCGCGGTTCCGCCGTACGCCCCCGGGGCGACGACCACACGGCCGCGCTGCTCGCCGACCTCGCGGACCGGCAGGCGCTCAACCAGCCCGAGGTGGAGGCCCGTGCGGCGCTCGCCGGGTTCCACCCGGGCGCGGGGGCGCGGCTGATCGGGGTGTCGGTGCACGGCGCGCGCGACCTGGGCGTGATCGACCGCGCGGCGCGGGCGCTGGGCGGGGTGGGGGTGCTGCGGGCGGTGTTTCCGGGGGATGTGCTGGCGTTGGTGGCGATGGCGGGGGTGACGGGAGCGGCAGGGGTGACGGGGGTGGTGCAGGGCGGGTGCGCCGGTGCGGCGGGGGGCACGCGGGGTGCGTTGGGCGGGCGTGCGCTGGGGGCGACGGGCGCGTCTGGCGGTGGTGTGCAGGGTGCGTCAGACGTGGCGGGTGGCGGTGTGCCGAGTGGTGCGCGTGGGGGCGCGCGAGGTGCGGGGCGCGCCGTTGGGCGTGCTCGCGCCACGCAGGGTGGCGCGCAGGGTGGAGCGCGCACCGGAGCGCGTCCGGGAAGTGCGCGCGACCCCGTGCGCGCCGTGCAGGACGCGTTCCGCGCCGCTGCCGCCGCCGAACCGGGCCTGACCATTGCCGTCGGGCACGCGGTCGCCGTGGGAAGCGGGTGGATGCGCTGGAGCGACACGCTGCGAGCGGCGCGTACGACCCTGGAGCTGGCGCTCACCGTGCCGCCCGCCGAGCCGCCGACCGCGCAGGGCCCGTCGGTGACCTCCTCGCGGGCGCTCGCGCTGGAGCGGGAGCTGACCCGCGGCGGCGTCGACGCCAACCGTGACCGGCTCGCCCGGCTGGTGCAGCACACCCTGGGCCCCCTGCTGGCCTGGGAGGCGGCGCACCCCAGCGACCTCGTCCGGACCCTGGAGGTGCACCTCCGGCACGGCTGTTCGCCCACCCGGACGGCGGCCCTGCTGCACATCGGCCGCCAGTCCCTCTACCAGCGCCTGGAACGCATCGAGTCCCTGCTGGGCCTGGAGATCGACGACCCCGACCTGCTCGGCGACCTCCTCACCGCCCTGTGCGCCCACCGGATCGTGCGTGGGGCGCGGGCGGCGACGGGCGAGGGCCTGCGCACGGTGGCCTGACCGGCCTCAGCAGCGGGCCCGCCCGTACTGCCGGGCCAGCGCGTGGAAGGCCTCCTTCGGCTCCCAGTGCCGGCCGGAGACGGCCGGATCGCCGGGCCGCCGGTCCTCGATCGCCTTCACGATGCTGTAGCTCGCCATGTCGAGGTCGTGGCGCGGATCGCGGGGGCGGTGCGGAGCGTCCGGGCTGACGAAGGTGTACGCCATCGCCGAGTACAGCCCCATCGACTCGAACACCGACAGCACGTCCGTCAGATACGCCGCCTGGGTGCGCTCACTCCGTACCAGGCCGCCCTTGATCTCGGGCGGTTCCTTCGTGTAGTCGACGACATCCCAGCCCATGCCGCCCATCTCGGGGGCGCCCTTGAAGGTGCAGCAGCCGAACTCCATGATGGCGACCGGCTTGCCGAAGCGGCGGTACCGGGCGAGGTCGCGGACGTACGCGTCGCGCCGCTTGAAGTAGCCGTAGTAGTCGATGCCCACGAGGTCGAAGAGCCCCCAGTCGACGTCCTCGTCCTGCGCGGCGGCGTACGTCAGCCGCCCGTGGAAGACGGACCGGCCGACCGCCGCGGCCTTCGCGGTGAACCGGCGCAGCCGGCGGACCATCTGTACGGGATCGAAGTTGCCCTTGAGCAGGTTCTCGACGCGCTCCTGCAGGGTGGCGCCGGGCAGGATGCCGGGGACGTACAGCACGAACTCGCAGCCGACGCTGAGGTGCACCCCGGCGCCCTGCCGCCGCAGCCGCTCGGCGAACCGGCCCGTCTGGGCGAGATGGTCGAGGATCTCGCGCTCCGGGACGTCCCCCAGGGTGGGTTCGAGCCAGACGTTCAGCCCGCGCTCCGCCGCCTCACCGGCCGTGGCGGTGAGCCGCTCAACGCCGTCCCCGGTGACCTTGACGGAGTCGGCGTGCAGATCGCGGGCGATGGCGCGGATGTCCCCACGCATCCGCTCGGCGCTCCACGCCGTGGCGGCCGTCTCCCCCTCCGCCACCTCGTAGACGACCCCCCGGTACGACAGCCCGTACGGCCGCCCAGCCATCGCCTCGGCCCGCCCCGCGCCCCCGAGAGGCAGCAGCGCCGCGCCCCCGAACGCCGCGGCCATCCCAAGGAACCGTGCCCGACTGATCCCCTGGACATTCTGGAGCCCCTGGATCCCCTGCATTGCGCCTCCCATGCCGTCGTCGTCCTGGCCCCAGTCTGGGAAGCGGTGGGTCGTCCCGCCGTCCGCCGATGGTCTACGGACGGGGGACGAAGGTATGAACCGGTATGAACCTCGGTCGCCGTACGGCTAGCGCGCGGCGAGAGCACCGACACGGCGCCCTACGAGATCGGCCGTGAGGTCGAGGACATCCAGGCGCTCATCAAGGAGGCCGGCGGATCCGCGTATGTGTACGGGATCTCCTCCGGCGCCGCGCTCGCGCTGGAGGCGGCGGCCCGCGGAGTCACCGTCAAGAAGCTTGCGGTATACGAGGCGCCGTTCATCGTCGACGACAGCCGACCGCCGTTCCCGGTGGACATCGTGGCGAAGCTATCGGAGCTGGTCGCGGCGGGCCGACGGGGCGACGCGGTCAAGCTCTTCATGAGGACGGTCGGCACGCCCGCCTTCCTCATCGCGATCATGCCCCTCATGCCGGTGTGGTCCAAGCTCAAGGCGGTTGCGCACACGCTCCCCTACGACCTGAGCATCGTGGGCGACTCCGGGTCGGGCAAGCCCCTGCCGGCCGACCGCTGGATGTCCGCCACGGCGCCCATGCTCGTCATGGGCGGCGGGAAGAGCCCTGTCTGGATGCGCAACGCAATGCAGGCGCTCGCGAAAGCCCTGCCCAATGCCCAGCACCGAACCCTTGACGGGCAGACACACATGCCCGATGCCGAACTCCTGACCTGGCTGCGCGAGGCCTACGACAGAGCATGAACGTCCGCCCGCGCGCCGTGCCTTGGGCCGGGTGACTTGCCCCGGCAGGCGACCGTGGCTGACCGGAGCCGTGGTGGCGGCTATGCGACCCGCAGCAGCAGCTTTCCCGTGCTGCTCCGGGTCCCCATCAGGCGATGCGCCTCCGCCGCCTCCGCAAGGCCGAACTCCGCCGTCACCGGGAGGGATACGACTCCCTCGACCACCGTCCGGAACGCCCGCGCGGCGATCGCGCGCAGCTCACCCGGTGCCGTCTTGGCCAGCCCGAGGATGGAGAAGCCGGCGACCGACAGGCCCGTGGGGTAGAGCTCCGGCTGCCCGACCGTCCACGGCTCCGCCGAGCTCGCGTTGCCGAAGGAGACCAGGCGCCCGAAGGGGGCCAGGGAGGCGAGGCTGCCGCGCAGGGTCTCGCCGCCGACCGGGTCCAGGGCCAGGTTCACTCCGCGGCTGTCCGTCGCGGCTCGGACCTCGTCCACGAAGGAGCCCACGAAGACCTCGTCGTAGCCGTGGTCGAGGGCGTACTTCGCCTTCGGCTCGGCCGATACGACGCCGTACACCGCCCCGGCCCCCGCCGCCTTCGCCAACTGCCCCAGCACCGTGCCGACGCCGCCCGCCGCGCCCTGCACGAGGACCGTCTCGCCGGGCTGCAGTCGGCCCACGGTGTGCAGGAGGGCGTACGCAGTCGGCACGACGGTGGGGAGCGTGGCGCCGGTGCACAGATCCACGCCCTCGGGGAGCGGGAAGACGGTCACCGCGTCGGCCACGGTCACGTCCGCGTAGGCCCCGCCTTCCGTCAGGGCGGTGACCTCCTGGCCGACCGCCAGGCCTTCGACGTCCGCTCCGACGGCCCGGATCCGGCCCGAGACCTCAAGACCCGGACGGAAGGGAAGACTTGGTACGCGATAGCCCTCCGAGCGCGCCTTCAGGTCCGCGAAGTTCACGCCGACGTAGGCCACGTCGATGCTCACCTGCCCCGGGCCGGGCTCGGGGACCTCGGCCTCCACGACCTGGAGGACCTCAGGACCGCCGTACTCCAGGAACTCAACCGCGCGCATGACACACCCCTACCGAGTGCTCGACTGTTCAATGGAAAGCGAACACTCGGGAGTGTATGCTTTTCATCGAACACTCTTCAAGCGGACACGGCGGAATCAAGGGACCCAGGGAGGCGGGCGTGGCGGAGCGCACCAGTCATCGGGCGGCACCCGAGCACACCCACCCCGACGACGTCCCCGTGCAGACCGCGCTCGCCGCCCTCGCCGATCCTGTACGCATCACGCTTGTACGGGAGCTGGCGGGATCCCCCGAGTGGACGCGCAGCTGCGGCAGCTTCGATGTGCCGGTCGGCAAGGCGGCCCTCAGCCACCACTTCACGGTGCTGCGCGGGGCGGGGCTCGTGGAGCAGCGGGACGAAGGGGCCAAGCGCGTCAACCGCCTCCGCCGCGAGGAGTTCGACGCCCGCTTCCCGGGGCTGCTCGCGCTCGCGCTCCGCGAGGAGCACGGTCAGCGCGGGGGCTCCATCACCGCGTAGTCCGCGAAGTTGCGGCGGTAACGGGTGTGCCGGGTTTCCTGGGTGTGCCTGCGCTGCCACTCCTCGACGTCCGCCGGATCGCTGCGCGGACCGGACCCGGCACCGCAGTCGGCCTCGTCCCCCGAGACGCACCGTGCCTCGTACTCCGGCTCCGCCGTCGCGTCCTGCACGATCGTGTAGGGCACGTACCGGAAGATCCGGCGGCGGGCCGGTGCGCCCCCGTGCGCCGCCCTCAGGTGACGGCGTAGCAGTACGTTCGCGTCGGTCTCCTCGGTGCCGTCGCAGCGGGCGCGGGCGTCGTCACGCCGTACGTCGAGTTCCCTGCACGCCGCGCAGCCCTGTACGGGTACAGGCGGGCGGCTCGCCTCATCACCCTGACGCACCGTCACAGTGACGTCCCCGAACGGTGGTTGACCGCCTTCACCTCGGCGCTGAGCCGCTCCTCCGGCGTCGCCGGGCGGATCAGCGCCGGGTCCGCCCGCCACTCCCGGCCGCCGCCCACGGGACGCAGCATCGCGTACGGGCCTGCCTTGTCCCGGTACTCGCCCACCTTGCGCACCTGCGGGTCGTAGACCAACGTCCCCGTCTCCCACTGCTCGGTCATGCTCACTCCGCACACTCTTCGTCACTCTGGGTGTATCCAGCGTTGCTTGCGGGAACGGTCCGTATCAACGCTCGACGCGTGCGACTGGCCCATTGGCACGGAGGGGGACGTTGTGACGCGACGCAATGCCGAAGGGGGGTCGGCGGTCAGTAACGCCGTGCTGTTCGGTGAGATGCTGCGGCACTTCCGCGAGGCGGCGCTGTTCACGCAGGAGGGGTTGGCGCGCGAGATCCCTTGTGACCGCTCGCATGTGGCGCGCGTGGAGGCGGGTACGAGGGTTCCGCAGGACACCTTCGCGAAGAAGTGCGACGAACTGCTCCGTACGGGTGGGGTGTTGGCGCGGCTGTGGGGGAGGATCGACTGGTATCCGGAGGTGGAGCATCCGGACTGGTTCGACCGCAGGGCTCGGATGGACGCCGAGGCCGTCGCCGTACGCGCGTACCAGACGCAGGTGATGCCGGGGTTGTTGCAGACGGCCGACTACGCGTCCGCGCTGTTCGCCCGCCGCCTCGCGAAGCCCGACGACGTGGCGGAGCGGGTCAGGGCACGCCTGAGCCGACAACAGCGCTTCCACGCCGATGGCGGCCCGTTCTACCTCGTCGTGCTGGACGAGATCTGTCTGCGCCATGTCGTGGGGAGCCCTGTCGTCATGCGGAACCAGTGCGCGCACCTGCTGAAGGTGGGCCGACTTCCCAACGTCCGTATCCAGATCGTCCCGTTGGACCGCCCTGACATCGACCGTCCCGACACTTCCCTGTCGCTGATCGAGCTGCCCGACGGGCACCGGTGGGTGTACTCGGAGTCGCTGGACCGTGGCCATTTCAACGACGATCCGGCCGTCTTCGAGCGCCACAGCCGGACTTATGATGTGCTCCGGGCGGACGCCCTGTCAGCCCCCGAATCTTCCGCTCTGATCAGCGACTTGATGGAGAGGCGCGAGCATCATGAACAGCCACGATCTGAGCGCGGCGAACTGGATCAAGAGCAGCTACAGCGGCGCCAACGGCGGCGACTGCATCGAAATAGCCCTCAGTATCCCCGGCGGCGTCGTCCCCGTCCGTGACAGCAAGAACCCCCACGGCCCGGTCCTGCTGATCACCCGCTCCGCCTGGTCGGCGTTCACGTCGGCTCTGCGCTGACCGACCGCCAGATCCTCTCCGGCAGGAGCCGCGCGGCCTCGTCGAGGTCCACGTCGCCCGCGCCGGACAGCCAGCGGCGGGCGGTTCCGATGACCGGGCCCAGGACCAGGGACTCGATAAGCGGCAGCGGGAGCGGGGCGATGTCGCCGGCCTCGATGTGCGGGCGTACCCACTCCGCGAACGGCGACAGCCGGGCCTCCTGGGCGTCGCGGAGCTCCTTGCCGTGCCGCATCCCGTAGCGGTCGGCCATGGAGGAGTGCAGGAGCAGGGCCGCGTCCCGGTGTTCCTGGATGAAGGCCAAGTAGGCCCGTACGACGGCACGGATGCCCGTACGCGCGGTGCGGGTACCTTGCAGCGCCGTGACCAGCTCGGTCAGCAACCGACTCAACCAGCGGTGCGTCAGTGCAGAGAAGAGGCCGTCCAGGCTGCCGAAGTGGTGGTAGAGGCTGCCGAGGCTGACGCCGCTGGCCTTGGTGACGGCATTGACGGTGAGGCCCTGCTCGCCCGAGGCGGCGAACACACGCAGCGCGGCATCCAGGAGGAGGTCGGCGGTGACCTCGCCGCGATGCTGCTTGGGGCTCATCGGAATCTCTTTCTAGAGTGATTTTCTAGAAACTGCTCCAATTCTAGTGGCCGCTCCCTCAGACTTGCCCCTGCGGCAGTGACCACGCATGGGGAAGACGGGAAATCGGGGCAGGCGTGTTAGATCTGAGTGGAAGCGGAGCCGAACCGCTGGAGGCGGAGGACCCGCGGTGGATCGGGTCGATCCCGCTGGTGGGCCGGCTCGGGTCCGGCGGTATGGGGCGGGTGTACCTCGGCGTACACGAGGGACGGTACGCCGCCGTCAAGCAGGTGCTCCCCTCCGTCGTCGCCGAGGACAAGGACTTCCTGCGGCGCTTCGGACATGAGCTGGACAACCTCTCCCGGCTGCCCGCGGAGGCCACCGCGCCGCTGCTCGCCAGTGACCGCGGCGCACGGCCACCGTGGTTCGCCACGGCGTACGTTCCCGGGCTCACCCTGAGAGAGGCCGTCGAACTGCACGGGCATCCGCTGCCCGCCGACGCTCTGTGGCTGCTGCTGCGGGAGGCGGCCTCGGGTCTGGCCGCGGTGCACGCGCTGGACATGGTGCACCGGGACCTCAAGCCGTCCAACGTCATGCTGACCCTCGACGGCCTCACCCTCATCGACTTCGGTGTCGCCCGTGCCGCGGAACAGAGCCAGCTGACCAGGACCGGCGTGGTCGTGGGCACACCCGCCTACATGTCACCCGAACAGGCCTCGGGAGCACGGCGGTTGAGCGGCGCCGTCGATGTGTTCGCCCTGGGGTCGATGGCCGCGTACGCGGCGTGCGGCCGGCCGCCCTTCGGCGACGACTCCGGGCACGCCGTGCTGTACCGCATCGTCCACGAGGAGCCCGACCTGGCTCCGCTGCGCGCGCTGGATCCTGAACTTGCCGAGGTCGTCGCGGCCTGCCTCGACAAGGATCCCGAGGGCCGCCCCACCGCCGCCGAGCTCGCCGAACTTGCCGCGCGGCACGGGCCGTTCGCCGATCCGCTGTGGCCGGAGGTCATCACCGAGCGGCTGTCCGAGCGGGCCGCCTTCGCCGCGACGGTCCCGGAGGTCGACGAGCCGCCCGCCCCCGTCCCGACCCTGCCCTCCGCCGAGCCGGATCCGAAGGCGGAATCGGAGCCGAGCCCGGGGGGCGACCCGGCCCCGAAGCGACGCGACCGCCGCCGGACCCGCATCCTGTTCGCCGTCGTCCCCGTCATCGTGGTGGTGACCGGTACGACACTCGCCCTCCAGTACCTGCCGTACGCCTCCACGCCGGACGGCCAGGCCGGGTCCACGCCCTCCACCTCCGTCGCGGCGTCGCTCGTTCCCACGCAGTCGGCGTCGGTCGGGAGCCCGTCGGGTACGGCGAAGCCGGGGAAGTCGCCGACCTCGACGGCGGACCAGGGCCGGCGGACCGCGGGATCCCAGACGGTCGCCGGAGGCGCGGGCTCGGGCACGCGGGACGGCGGTAGCGACTCGGGGAGTTCGAGCAGCCCGGGTGGTGCGGGAAGCGACGGGGACTCCGGCGGATCCAGCGGTTCCGCCGGTACGTCGACGGAGACGTCGTCCCCCACCTCCGGAGCCCACCGCTATCGCAACGGCGACAACAACAAGTGCCTCACCCAGGTCTACAACGCCGCCGGCTACGGATCCTGCTCGGACTCGTCCGCCCTGTGGACCGTACAGAGCGCGTCCGACGGCAGTTTCAAGCTCGTCAACAAGCAGAGCGGCAGCTGTCTGGCCGCCGCGGGCATGAACGGCCAGGCAGTCTTCGTGAACAGCTGCGACCAGTCCGCGTCGATGTACTGGCGTACGGGTTCGGGGAGTTCCCTCGTCAGCGTCAACAACGGCGGCTGCCTCGACGCGGACAGCACCGGTGTGGCGACGACGACGTGCGCCGGCGAGGCGTCGCAGCGCTGGACGAAGGAGTAGGCCGCTCTCCTCGCCGGCTGGTACCTCGCTAGCTGCTACGCCGGCGCAGCACCGCGTACAGCCCCGCGCTCAGCACAAAGCCGACCAGCGGGGTGCTGTCACCGAAGGACGGGTAGTGCTCGGGCACCCAGCCCACGTACTTCTCCTGGTGGGAGAAGAGCGGGACGGACACAGCGACACCGAACAACAGGGCCGCGAGGCCGGGCCAGTTGGTGTAGGACCGGTCGCCCAGGCGGCGCGCCAGCTCCTCGTCCGTAGCCGTACGCGACTGGAGCCACCGCTCCACCAGTACGACCCCCAGCCAGGGCGCCACCCAGTACGCGATGATCAGCAGGAACGCCTCGTACGCCGACCCCGCGTCCGACAGCGACGCCCACGCCGCCGCCGTACCGGCGACCCCGGACACCACGACCAGCACGCTGCGGCTCAGCCAGGTGGGGAGCTTCAGGCCGAGGGCCGTGATCGAGATGGCGCCCGAGTAGACGTTGAGGGCGTTCGCCGACACCGCGCCGAGGATGATGGCGATCAGCACCAGGTCGCCGAGCCGGCCGGGCAGGTGGCCGGTGAAGGCGGCCGTCGGGGTGGCGTCCTTCGGGGCCGCGATCGTCGCCGAGGCCGCGCCGATGATCGCTACCACCGCGACCGACACGAACAGACCGACCGCCGGGTAGAGGACGGTCCTGAACTTGTTCGCCGTGCGCGGCAGATAGCGCGAGTAGTCCGTTGCGTACGGGTTCCAGCCCGCCGCGTACCCCCAGGCCGCGCTGAACGCGAGGAGGAAGCCGCCGATGCCGCCGCCCGCGCCGCCCCCGCCGAGGTCCGCGTCCTTGAAGGTCCACACCCCGGCCAGCAGGAAGATCACCGCGAGCGCCGGGAACGCGTACTTCTCGAAGACGTGCACGAAGTTGTGGCCGATGAAACCGATCAGGATCTCGGCCACCACCACGAGGAGCAGGGAGGGGAGGGGGCGCAGACCCGTGAGGGTGTTCAGGGCGAAGGCCGCGCTCACGCTGTTCACCGCGAACCAGCCGACGCCCGCCACCAGGCCGTTGACCCCGGACGGCAGGATGTTCCCCAAGTAGCCGAAGGAGAACCGGCCGACCACCATCTGCGGCACGCCGAACCGCGGCCCGTCCAGCGACAGCACGCCCTGCGTGAGCGCGCCGAGCGCCGTGCCGAGGACGATGGCGGCCGTGGCCTGCCAGAAGTTCAGGCCGAAGAAGAGGACCGAGATCACACCGATGTAGACGGTCGCGAACTCGATGTTCGGGGAGGCCCAGGTCCACAGCAACTGGAGCGGGCTGCCGTGCCGTTCGGTGTCGGGGATCGGTTCCGAGCCCGCCGTCTCGACGGCGATGACTTTGTCGCCGTACTCGGGGGCGATCGGTGCGGTGGTGCTGGCGGGGGCTGTCGTCATGCACCGTAAGTGTCCGGGGCACGCACGCCTCGGCCCAGGGGCGCATTGTCCGCTTCGGGAGGCTCGTCGGCGTACACCTTGTAGGGGGGCTGTCGGCCGCTCGCAGGGGTCATCGGGCGTGCCGATGGGCCCATCGGCAGGACGCCCCACTGGCTCGTGGCCCGGCCCCCGCCCCCGCTCCTACCTTCGAGCCATGACCTCCATGACCGCAGAGAACAAGGGCGTCGCCCAACTCACCACCGCCATGATGCTCTCCGGCACCCTCGGCGTCTTCGTCGTCGAGTCGGGCGCCTCGCCCTTCAACGTCGTCTTCTTCCGTGTCCTGTTCGGCGCCCTGGCGCTGGGCTCGTACGTCGTCGCCCGCGGCTGGCTGCGCGGCCACGGCTTCACCCCGCGCACCCTGGGCCTGGCCGTCCTCGGCGGCGTGTTCATCGTCTTCAACTGGGTCTTCCTCTTCCAGGCCTACGAGAACACATCGATCTCCGTCGCGACGGTCGTCTACCACACCCAGCCGTTCTACGTGGTCCTGCTGGGCGCCCTGCTCTTCCGCGAACGGCTCAGCGCGGCCAAGGTCGGCTGGGTGGCCGTGGCCTTCGCGGGGCTGATCCTCGTCTCGGGCGTCACCCCCGGCGACTTCACGAGCGGCGGATCGTACGTCGTCGGCGTCGGCCAGGCCCTCCTCGCGGCTCTCCTCTACGGTCTGTCCACCCTCGTCACCAAGCGCATCACCGGCGTCCGCCCGCACCTCATCGCCCTCGTCCAAGTCCTCGTCGGCATCCCGCTGTTGCTCCCCTTCGCCGACTTCGGCGCGATGCGCGGCGAGGGCGCCGACTGGGGGTGGCTGGTCGGGCTCGGGATCATCCACACCGGGCTGATGTACGTCCTGATGTACGCGGCGTACGCCAAGCTGCCGACCTCGAAGATCGCCGTCCTCGCCTTCACCTACCCGGCCGTCGCGATGGTCATGGACTGGGCGGTGTACGGCCACCACATCGGGCTCGTCCAGGCGCTTGGCGTCCCGCTGATCGTGCTGGCGAGCCTGAAGGTCACCCTTCCGAGGGCTCCGAGGGCTCCGAGGGGGCCGCGGATTCCTCGGACACCAGCCGCCGCGCCTGCTCCACGAACAGCCGCACATGACCCGGAAGCCGCTTCCCGGACCGCCACGCCAGTTGCGTCCGAAGCGTGAACGGCGGCTCCCACCGCAGTCGTACCAGAGAACCCTCCGCGAGTTCGGTGGCGACCGTCACCTCGGGCAGCAGCGAGACCCCGAGGCCGGCCGCCGCCGCGCGTTTGGTGGCCTCGATGGTGCCGAACTCCATGAAGGAAACCGGGTCCGTGGCAAGCGAGTTGAGCTCCCGCTCGAACAAGTCCCGGTAGGCGCAGCCGGGTTCGGTCGCCAGCAGTGCCTGTCGTGCGAGATCGGCCGTCCCGACCGGTTTCCCGGCCAGCGGGTGCCCGGGCGCCGCCACCAGCGCCAGCGGCTCCACCGCCAGCACCTCGGACTCCAGCCCGACGTGCTCGGTCTCCTCCTCCATCAGGAAGCCCACGTCGTACGTGCCCTGACGCAGCGCCTGCCGGGTCTCGTCGCCGATGGTCGTGCGCAGCGAGAGGCGTACGCCCGGGTAGCGGTGGTGGAAGAACTCCAGGAGCGGCGGCAGACGGTACGACGTCAGCGACTCCATCGTGCCGACGGCCAGCGCGCCGGCCGGCTCCTCCGCGCCGACGACCGCCGCCCGCGCCTCCTCGCTCAGCTCGATGATCTGCCGGGCGTAGGGCAGGAGCCGTTCACCCGCCTCCGTCAGCCGGATGCGGCTGCCGAGCCGGTCGAAGAGCTCCGTGCCGAGCGAGGACTCCAGGGCGCGGATCTGACTGGTCACGCTGGACTGCGCGTACTTCAGCTCGGCCGCGGCCTGAGTGAAGCTCAGCACGGTCGCGACCTTTTCGAACGTGACCAGCAGCCGCAGCTCCATCAGCCCTCGGACCCCTCACCCCGCTCGCGCCGCCGCAGCTCCTCCTCGCGGCGCCGCAGGTCGGCCTCCCAGTCCTTCAAGAGTGCCTCGTCCTTCTTGTTCTCCGCCTTGAGGGAGTTGAGGAACTCGGGGTTGTCGTCGGGCGCGACGTACTGCGTGCGGTGGTTGCGATGCCACTCGGAGGGCGTGGAACCGCCCGCCGGACCCCGCCGGTTCCGGCCCGCGACCAGCCAGGCTATCGGGCCGACCAGCACCTCGCCGAAGAGCAGGATGATGATGACCCACACCACCTTGGGCAGCCCCCGGACCTCTTCCTCCGGCGTGTTCAGGCAGTCGATGAAGGCGTAGATCCACAGCGCCAGGACCAGCAGAAACGGCAGATACCTGAGCATGGCCGAACGTTCCCCCAGTGAGCGACGGCGGGGCGGCACAGGCCCCGGTGACGGGCACAGGGTAGCCGGTGGCAGATACTTGGACACATGGCTTACGACGATCTTCGCTCGCTGCTCCGGGCGCTGGAGCGCGAGGACGACCTCAAGCGCATCAAGGCCGAGGTGGACCCGTATCTGGAGGTCGGGGAGATCGTCGACCGGGTGCAGAAGGCCGGTGGGCCCGCGCTGCTCTTCGAGAACGTGCGCGGGTCCGCGATGCCACTCGCCATGAACGTCTTCGGGACCGACCGGCGGCTGCTGAAGGCGCTCGGGCTGAAGTCGTACGGCGAGATCTCCGAGAAGATCGGCGGGCTGCTCAAGCCCGAACTGCCGCATGGGTTCGTCGGGGTGCGCGAGGCCTTCGGGAAGCTCGGCGCGATGACCCACGTACCGCCGAAGAAGGTGAAGGAAGCGCCGGTCCAGGAAGTGGTGCTGCGCGGCGACGATGTCGACCTCGACACCCTTCCCGCGCTCTTCACCTGGCCGCAGGACGGCGGCTCCTTCTTCAACCTCGGGCTCACCCACACCAAGGACCCGGAGAGCGGCATCCGCAATCTCGGGCTCTACCGCCTCCAGCGCCACGACCGGCGCACCATCGGCATGCACTGGCAGATCCACAAGGACAGCCGGAACCACTACCAGGTGGCGGCGAGGCGGGGAGAACGACTGCCCGTCGCGATCGCCTTCGGCTGCCCGCCTGCCGTGACGTACGCCTCCACCGCCCCGCTCCCGGGCGACATCGACGAGTACCTCTTCGCCGGGTTCATCCAGGGCAAGCGGATCGAGATGGTGGACTGCAAGACGGTGCCGCTCCAGGTCCCGGCGCAGGCCGAGGTCGTGCTGGAGGGATGGCTGGAGCCGGGCGAGATGCTGCCCGAGGGGCCGTTCGGCGACCACACCGGGTTCTACACGCCGCAGGAGCCGTTCCCGGCCCTCAAGATCGACTGCGTCACCATGCGGAAGCGGCCGTTGCTTCAGTCGATCGTCGTGGGCCGGCCCCCGACGGAAGACGGACCTCTCGGTCGGGCGACGGAGCGGTTCTTCCTCCCCCTCCTCAAGATCATCGTGCCGGACATCGTGGACTACCACCTCCCCGAGGCGGGCGGCTTCCACAACTGCGCGATCGTCGCGATCGACAAGAAGTACCCCAAGCATGCTCAAAAGGTGATGCATGCCATCTGGGGCGCACACATGATGTCCCTGACGAAACTCATCGTGGTCGTCGACTCGGACTGCGATGTGCACGATCTGCACGAGGTCGCGTGGCGGGCACTGGGGAACACCGACTACGGCCGTGACCTCACTGTCGTGGAAGGGCCGGTCGATCACCTCGACCACGCTTCCTACCAGCAGTTCTGGGGCGGCAAGGCAGGCATCGACGCAACGAAGAAGTGGCCCGAAGAGGGCTACACCCGGGACGGCGGCTGGCCCGAGATGGTGCTGTCCGACCCGGAGACGGCGGCGAAGGTCGACCGCCGTTGGAAGGAGTACGGCCTGTGAGTTCAGCTTCCGCGGCGCTCCCGCAGCCGGGCCGCACCAAGGCGTTCCTGCGCCTCGTCATGATCGAGCACTCGGTGTTCGCGCTGCCGTTCGCGTATATCGCCGCGCTCACCGCGATGTTCCAGTGGGACAAGAACATCCACTGGGGGCGGCTGCTGCTCGTCACGATCGCGATGGTCGGGCTGCGCACGTTCGCCATGGCGGCGAACCGGATCATCGACCGCGAGATCGACGCCCGCAATCCCCGTACGGCCCATCGCGAACTGGTCACCGGCGCGATGACGGTGAAGCACGCGTGGACGGGCGCGCTGGTCGCCCTGGTCTTCTTCCTCGGCGCGGCCGCGCTGCTGAACCCCCTGTGTCTCGCGCTGGCCCCCATCGCGGTCATCCCGATGGTCGTCTACCCGTACGGCAAGCGGTTCACGAACTTCCCGCAGGCCATCCTCGGGCTCGCCCAGGCGATGGGCCCGGTCGGCGGCTGGCTGGCGATCTCCGGCGAGTGGTCCTGGGACGCCGTCGTCCTCGGTCTCGCGGTGGGCGTCTGGATCGGCGGCTTCGACCTGATCTACGCCTGCCAGGACGTCGAGACGGACCGCGAGATCGGCGTGCTGTCGGTGCCGGCGCGCTTCGGTATCCCGGCCGCGATCTGGGCCGCCCGCGGCTGTCACGCCGTCACCACGGCCCTCTTCGTCTGGTACGGGGCGGCCACCGGCGCCGGTGCCTTCTTCTGGCTCGGCCTGGTGATCGTCGCGGGTGCCTTCCTCTACGAGCACTCCATCGTCAAGCCGCACGACCTGTCCCGCCTGAACCGCGCGTTCTTCAGCGTCAACGGTTTCATCGGCATCGCCCTGTTCGCTTGCGCCCTGCTCGATCTGCTGGTGCGCGGGCTCACGGTCTGAATCTCGGCAGTGGCCGGATAGGCTCGACATCATGAAGCCAGGACAGACGCAGCGCCGGCCTTGGATCGTGGGGGTGTCGGGTGCCTCCGGTACGCCGTACGCCGCCGCTGTGCTGCGTGCGCTTCTCGAGGCGGGGGAGAGCGTCGACCTGGTGGTCTCGCGCGCTTCCCGGCTCACCCTGCTCGACGAGACCGGCCTGCCCTTCCGCGACGCCCACTGGCGGAACGACCTGCGGGAGTGGCTGGCCCGGGGCGCCGACGGCAAGCCCGGCACTTTCGACGCCTTCGAGGGACGTATGGACGCCGTACGGCACTGGAGCGCGGGCGACTTGGCGGCGGGGCCGTCCTCGGGCTCGTACCCCGCGAAGGGCATGCTCATCGTGCCCGCCTCGACGGCTTGTGTGGCCGGAGTCGCCCTCGGGCTCTCGAAGGACCTGCTGCAGCGCGCCGCGAGCGTCACGCTCAAGGAGGGGCGCAAGCTCGTCGTCGCCGTCCGCGAGACCCCGCTGAACGGGCAGACGCTGCGGCACCTGGTCTCCCTGGACGACGCGGGCGCGACCGTGCTGCCGGCCTCGCCGGCGTTCTACGCGGGGGCCACGCACATCCAGGACCTGGTGGACTTCGTCGCCGGACGGGTCCTCGACGCGGCGGGTGTCGAGCACGGCCTGTACCGCCGGTGGGAGGGCGAGCTGGGCGGCGGTTCGCGCGGCAGCACCACCTGAGCACTGAGCAGTACCCAGTCACTGAGCAGTACCCAGTTACTCAGCACTTTCAGGCACTTCAGGAACTCTTCAGACCTTTTCAGTGGAAGGCTTCGATCGCATGGACGCGGTGGACAGGCAGCTCATCCAGGCCCTGAGGGAGAACGGCCGGGCCTCCTATGCGGAGCTGGGGCGCCTCGTCGGTCTGTCGGGACCCAGCGTCACCGACCGCATCAACCGGCTGGAGGCCGCGGGCGTCATCACCGGCTACCGTGCGACGGTCGACTCGGCCTCGCTCGGCCTCGGCGTCACCGCCCTGATCGGCATCTCGCTCTCCGACGCCGCCGACCACGAGGACGTGGCGCGCCGGCTGCGGGACCTCAGCGAGATCGAGGACTGCTGGTTCATCGCGGGCGACGACTCGTTCATGCTCAAGGTGCGGGCGAGTGACGTGGACGGCCTGGAGAAGACCATCCGACGCCTTTCCGGGACCAAGGGCGTCTCCCGGACCCGTACGACGATCGTGCTCTCCACGAAGTGGGAGAACCGGGTCGGGGAACTGCCTGAAGAGGGCTAGAGCACGAAGTCCCTGATGGGGGCACCTCCCGCCGAAGGGCGGGGGAGTACGGTTGTCAGGGTTCGTCACGAGGAGAGGTAAAGGCATGGATGTCGGGCTCAAGCGCGAGCTGGAGGACAAGGTCCGGGCCGGTGAACGGCTGACCCGCGAGGACGGCATCGCGCTCTACGAGTCGGACGATCTGGCCTGGCTCGGCGGGCTCGCCCACGAGGTGCGCACCCGTAAGAACGGTGACGTGGTCCACTTCAACGTCAACCGTCACCTCAACATGACGAACGTGTGCACCGCGTCCTGCGCGTACTGCTCGTTCCAGCGCAAGCCGGGCGAGAAGGACGCGTACACGATGCGCATCGAGGAGGCCGTCCGCCTCGCCAAGGCGATGGAGAACGAGAACCTCACCGAGCTGCACATCGTCAACGGCCTGCACCCCAACCTGCCCTGGCGGTACTACCCCCGTTCGCTCAGCGAGCTGAAGAAGGCCCTGCCGAACGTCTCCCTGAAGGCCTTCACGGCGACGGAGATCCACCACTTCGAGACGATCTCCGGGCTGTCCGCCTCCGAGATCCTCGACGAGCTGATCGACGCGGGTCTGGAGTCGCTGACCGGCGGTGGCGCCGAGATCTTCGACTGGGAGGTCCGCCAGCACATCGTCGACCACCGCACCCACTGGGAGGACTGGTCGCGCATCCACCGCCTCGCGCACGAGAAGGGTCTGAAGACCCCGTGCACGATGCTGTACGGCCACATCGAGGAGCCCCGCCACCGCGTCGACCACGTGCTGCGGCTGCGTGAGCTCCAGGACGAGACCGGCGGCTTCCAGGTCTTCATCCCGCTGCGCTACCAGCACGACTTCGTGGACATGAAGGACGGAAAGGTCCGCAACCGGCTGCAGGCACGCACGCAGATGGCGACGGGCGCGGAGGCCCTGAAGACCTTCGCGGTGTCCCGTCTCCTCTTCGACAACGTCCCGCACGTCAAGGTCTTCTGGGTCATGCACGGCGTACAGACCGCGCAGCTCGCGCTCCAGCACGGCGCCGACGACATGGACGGCTCGGTCGTCGAGTACAAGATCACGCACGACGCGGACAACTACGGCACGCCGAACAAGCTGACGCGCGAGGACCTGCTCGACCTGATCCGCGACGCGGGCTTCCAGCCGGTGGAGCGGAACACGCGGTACGAGATCATCCGCGAGTACGACGGCCCCGACCCGGCGCGCCGGGAGTCGCCGCAGCCGATGCGGGTCTGAGTCCCCAAGGGGGCGGGCGACCCGGTCTCAGCGGCCCGGATCGCGGAGCTTAGGCTCAATGACCATGGAGTTGTGCACGAAGCCGCGCTCGGAGCCGGCCACCGTTCTGGACTTCCGGCTCGACCTTGAGCTCACGGCCGGCCTCCTCGACGAGCTGACCCGGCTGTGGGCCGACGTCAGCAACGCGGGCGGCGCGGTCGGCTTCCCCGGCCGGGTGACGTACGACGAGGTACGCCACGACACCGACCGCTACGCGCGGACCGTCGCCGAGGGCCGGCACCGGCTGCTGGCCGGGTTCGACGGCGCGGGACGGCTGCGCGCCACGGCCTTCCTCGGCTTCAACACGCATCGGCTCCAGGACCACTTCGCCTGGGTGACCACGGTCATGGTGGACCCCGCGCTGCAGGGCGGCGGCCACGGCAGGGCGCTGCTGGCCGCCGCCGAGGAGCACGCCCGGACACTGGGTCTGGAGGCCCTCAAGCTGACGTGCCGGGGCGGGATGGGCCTGGAGCACTTCTACGCCTCCTGCGGCTACCAGGAGGTGGGCCGGGTGCCCGGGGGACTGCGGGTCTCGGCGGACGACTACCGCGACGACATCATGATGTGGCTTCCACTGCGCTGATACCGCCCGCCGATCGGGCCCCCGTGCAAGATCGCCGTCCCGGCGTGCTTCACTGGACGGTGCCCTTTGGGAACATTCGATACGGAAGAGTGGATTGACATGGGCCGCTACACACTGATGCGCCTTGGTATCTTCGCGGGCTGCCTCGTGGTCGTCTGGGGCCTCGTCTACTCCGGTATCGCCCCGCGCGGGCTCGGCGACTCCAACTACATGTGGGTCGTCCTGCTCGCCCTGGTGATCTCCGCACCCATCAGCTTCGTCGTGCTGCGCAAGGAGCGAGACCGTGCCTCGGCCCAGGTCGTCGCACGTGTGGACCGCATCAAGGCCAATCTGGACAGCAACCGCAGCCAGGAGGACGTAGCGGACGTCGCGGACGACGCGACGCGTGGGGCGCAGGGCCAGACCTCGTAACACGCCATACCCCTGCACACCGCTCCTCACCGTGCCGGCCCGGGGGCGGGCGATCGTACGCTTGCCCGCATGGGTGCTGTGAAGAACAAGCGGATGCCGCGTGCAGTGCGTGAACAGCAGATGCTGGACGCCGCCGTGTCGACCTTCGGGCAGCGGGGATACCGGGCCGCCTCGATGGACGAGATCGCCGAACTGGCGGGCGTGTCCAAGCCGTTGGTGTACCTGTACCTCAACTCGAAGGAAGACCTCTTCACCGCGTGCATCCGGCGTGAGGTCAAGGCGCTCACCGAAGCCGTCCGCGCGGGCGTGCGGCCCGGTCTGCCCGCCGACCGTCAACTCTGGGAAGGGCTGCGGGCGTTCTTCACGCACACCGCCGAGAACCCGGACGGCTGGGCGGTTCTGCATCTGCAGGCTCGTACGCACGGCGAGCCGTTCGCGGCCGAGGTCGCCGCGATGCGCGAGGAACTCGTCGTGTTCGTCACGCAGTTGATCGTCGTGGCCGCCCGTGAGGCCCACCGCGACCCGTCCCTCCCCGAACGCGAGGTCGCCGGTCTCGCCGAGGCCCTGGTCGGCGCCGCCGAGTCCCTCGCCGCCTGGGCCAACGCCACCCCGGGTGTCTCCGCCAAGCAGGCCGCCGCGACCCTGATGAACTTCGCCTGGGCGGGCCTGGGCGACCTCATGGAGGGACGGCCCTGGTCGCCGCCCGTCGCGGAGGCTCAGCCCGAGTAGCCCCATGCGCACGCCAGTGGTCGCAGCCCCTCGGGGACTTCGTCGGGGCGCGGAACCGGGCGCCCCGGCTGTACGGTGCCGCTCTTGATCTTGTCAGCGAGTGGCTGTTCAGCAGCACCCGCAGGAGTGTCGAGCCCGAGCGCGGCGGCGAGAGGACGAACACGGGAGCGCGCAGCAGCCGGTCGGCCTCGGGGCGGGCGGGTGGCCCGGTCGCGGGGGAGGAGAACGGCGGCCTCGCACCACGCGGGATCCGGGGCTCCGTCGCGCTCGCCGAGCACCCACTCCAGGAGGTTGAGGAGCTGGCGCGGCTCTCGACGAGGGCGAGGGTGCGGCTCGCGGTCTCGCTCCCGAGCGGTGCCGCCCGGTCATGCCTGTCCCCAGCGACTGAGGGTGGGTGCGACCTTCTCGCGGCCTACGCGGTAGAGGGACTTGGCGCCGTTGCGGGCGGCCCGGCGGACGACCGCCCTGAGGGGACCCGCGCCGCCTCCGCCCAGGGAAACCGGCAGCGGCCTGCCCTTCTCGTCGAAACCGTTGCGCTCCAGGATGCCGCCCAGATAGGCCCCGGCCCGCTGCGGCGAGTAGTAGGGCCGCAGCGGCGGCAACGATCCGCAGGCGCGCAGCGCGGCGAGCCGGGCACGGGCGGCGGCGTACGGGTCGCTCCTGCCGATGCCCTGGCGCGCCGCCCACACCGGGTCGACGCGCGGCAGCGCTCCCGCGTCCAGGTTGTCCCAGGAGACGAGGCAGCCGGAGTGCACGAAGTAGTGGTTGCCGTGCGCCTCGCGGACACCGAAGTCGGTGAGGATCGCGGTCGGGATGTCCCGGTGCATCGACTCCAGCGCCGCCGTGGAGCTCACGGTCACCAACAGGTCGGTACGGTCGAGGACTTCGCCCATGTTGCCGTAGACGAGCTGGAGGTTGGCGGGCGCGGGCTGGGCCAGCTCCTCGATGAGGATCTGGTACGGGTTGGCCTCGACGTGCGTCGTGTTCTCCCCGGGAAGGCTGCGCAGCTTCATCAGGACGAGCCGGTCGGGATGGAGCCGGGCGTGCGCGGCCGCTCGCTCCAGCAGCTTGAGCCGGGACTCCCGGCCCTTGGGCACGGAGGGCTGGACCGCGAAGGTGAGGGTGAACGGGCGGTCGGCGGAGGGTGCGTACGGGTCGCCGCCGAGGAACGGTAGCGCGCACTCCACGACGGAGTCCGGATCCACCCCGACGCCGGCGAAGGCGCCGCGGAACCGGTCGGCGTCGTACGCGCTGTTGGCGAGGACGACATCGGTGCCGGCGCGGGTGAGGAGCCCGTCGACCATCTTCTCGTAGACGACTCCGACGTATCCGGTGACGGTGACGGGCCGCCGCTCCCGCGCCTCCCACGCGATCCCCAGGCTGTGGGTGAGCGCCAGCGTCGTACCGCCGGCGGTCGCCATGACGACGACATCGGCCCCGGCCAGCTCCTCGTCGTCCACGAGCTCGGCCGCCGAGACCTCGCGCCGGGTGTCGGGCACGATCCCGATCTCCGCCAGCTGGCGCTCCGTCGGGGTGGCCCGGGTGCGCAGGAACACGGCGTCGAGCGCGTGCTCGGGGGCGATCTGCCGTGCGACCGATGCGCCCCACTTCCAGCGGGTGTCCGAGTCGGCGAGTACGGCGATACGTCTGGGGGGCATGGCTCAGGAGCCCTTCCTGGCGTGGGTCCGGCAGAGAGTGAGCCGAGGCTAGGAAGGGTGTCTGAGGATGGGATGAGCGATGGCTTGAAAGGGCCTTGGGGTGCTGGGCGCGGACTGTGAGGGAATTTTCAACCGGTCTGTCTGACCAGCGGGTTGTCGATGACAATGCGGCCGACGCGGTTGCCCGCGCCATGAAGTGTTCGCTCTTTGTTCATCAGTTTTCCGTACGGACGGGCCGTACTTCGCCGGTGAGGTGCACGCGCTCGGCACTCCGGAGTTCGAAGTCGGGGCCCTCGGCGGCGTAGGTGACGGTGCCCGGCAGCAGCACCGGCGATGTGAACGCGGCGCGCACGGTCACCGCGTCCCGCGGCCCGTACGCGGCGAGACAGCGGGCGACGGTCCACATGCCGTGGGCGATGGCCCGGGGGAAGCCGAAGAGGCGGGCGGTGATCGGATACAGGTGGATGGGGTTCCGGTCCCCGGATGCGGCCCCGTACCGCCGCCCGACGTCTCCGGCGAGGCGCCACTCGGTGAGCGCGGGCAGCGGCTTCCGCTCCGCCTCGGGCGCCTCCGAGGCCGGGCGGCCTTCGGTCCGGTGCCGCGCGAGGTACGTACTGCGCGACTCCCATACGAGGCTGCCCTCGGACCGTGCCTCGGTCACGACGGTCGCCTCGGTGCCCCGCCGGTGCGGCGCCAAGCCCGCCACGTGCACGGCGAGTTCGTACGCCGCCGTGGCCGCGAGCTCTCTTCGCTGGGTGATCTCGATCGAGGTGTGCACCAGTCCGAGCAGCGGCAGCGGGAAGGTACGGCCCGCCATGATCCGCATGGCCAGCGGGAATCCGAGGACGTGCGGGTAGGTGACGGGCAGCGCGTCCGCCCCCGTCGCGAAGCCGCACACCCGCTCGTAGGCGGCGAGCCGCGCGAGGTCGAGGCGCACGCCGGGAAGGACGAGCCGGGTCGCGGGCACGGCGGCGTCGGGGCGGGGACGCTTGAGCGGGGAGAGCAGGGCACCGCGGGCGAGGAGCGGCCCGAGCGCGGGGGAGGTGGTGAGGGTGTCGGACACTACGCCCCCAGCAGACTCTGGCCGCAGACCCGTACGACCTGGCCGTTGACCGCGCCGGAGGCCGGGTGGGCGAGCCAGGCCGTCGTCTCGGCGACGTCGGCGGGCAGCCCGCCCTGGGCGAGGGAGTTCATCCGGCGGCCCGCCTCGCGGATGAGGAGGGGGACGGCGGCCGTCATCCTCGTCTCGATGAAACCGGGCGCGACCGCGTTGACCGTGACCCCGTGCTCGGCCAGGGCGCGCGGGGCGAGGGAGCGGACCAGGCCGGCCACGCCCGCCTTGCTCGCCCCATAGTTCGTCTGGCCCGCGTTCCCGGCGAGGCCCGCGATCGACGCGGTGGCCACGATCCGGCCGCCGGGGCGCAGAGTCCCGCCCGCGAGCAGCGCGTCCGTGGTGCGCAGCACGCTCGCCAGATTCACGTCGAGCACCGAACTCCAGCGTTCGGCGGGCATGTTGACGAGTCTGCGGTCCCGGGTGATGCCCGCGTTGTGGACCAGCACGTCGAGGCCGTCGGGCAGCGCGGCGGAGACGCGCTCACCGGCGTCGGCGGCCGTGATGTCGAGCGCGAGGGCGGTGCCGCCGAGCCGTTCGGCGACGCGTTCGGCGTCCTGCCGTGCCGACGGCACATCGAGTACGACGACCCGGGCGCCGTCCCGGGCGAGGGTCTCGGCGACGGCCTCACCGATGCCGCGCGCGGCCCCGGTGACCAGGGCGGTACGTCCGGCGAGGGGGTGGTCCCAGTCGTCGGGTCGGGTGACCTCCTGGGGCGCGCCGACGTCGATCACCTGGCCGCTGACGTAGGCGGACTTGGGGGAGAGCAGGAAGCCGATGGTCGACTCGGCGGCGGTCGCGTCGGTGAGCCGTACGAGGTTCACGGTCCGCCCGCGCCCGATCTCCTTGCCGAGGGAGCGCACGAAGCCCTCAAGGGCCTGCTGAACGGCCGACTGGTGGTGATCGGCGGGGTCCAGGGGCGCGCCCAGCACCACGATCCGCCCGCTCGCCGCGACCGACCGCACGACGGGGTGGAGCGCCGCGTGCACCTCGGCGAGGGTGTCGACGTCACGCGCACCGGTGGCGTCGAGGACGACGGCGGCGGGCTTCTGCGAGCCGGTGCTCGTGCGCAGCCCCGTGCGGGCCGGAACGAGCGTCTCGTCGAGGTCCGACTTGCCGGCGGTGAGGTGCAGCAAGTCGCCTGTCAGTGAAGGATGCTGGGGCGACCAGCGTCGGAGAGCCGTCGGCTGCGGCAGCCCGAGGCGCCGTGTCAGGAACCGGCCGGGCGCGGTGCCGGCGAAGCTCAGATAGCGGTCGGCCATGTCCAGCTCCCTGCCCCTCGGATGCTTACTCTGGAGTAAGGTTACCGTAGGTAAGCCTGCGTCGACGTATGTCCGCGGCAGGGGGGCAGGGGGTGACGGCAATCCTGCAGCGGACGTGAAATTTCCTCACCTTAGGTCTGTCTCAACCCCCCGGTAAATTGGGGAGATTGATCTGGAACCGGTGCAGCCTCATGGGGCTGCCGAGGCTGCACAGGCCCGGCCCCGGACCAACCCCGAACCCGCACGAACCCCACACGTGGGAGCCGTACGATCTCCGACCTAACCAGCGGTAACACCCTGCGCGTGCACCGCTGGTGAACGCCTCAGTACGCGCCGCGCGTACCTCATGCAGCAGAGCAGTCCGCAGCTGCACGCCCCAGGAGCCGCCCCATGTCCGTCCCTCACGCGTCCTCACCCTCACCCGGCATCAACTCCGACTCCGGCTTCGACCTCGACTACGACGGCGGACCCGTACTCGTGGAGCCGGAGATACGGCGGCTGGACGGGGTGGCACGAGAGGCGTCCGTGCCGCTGTTCGCCGCACCGGCGATCCACGGTTCGCTGGCCGACCTGCCCTTCGACAACGCGAACACGGCCCCCGCCCAGGTGGTTCTCAGTCGAAAGGGGACGGACGGCCGCTGGACCGACGTGACCGCCGCCGAGTTCGCGGGTCAGGTGCTGGCACTGGCGAAGGGGCTGATCGCCGAGGGGCTGGTGCCGGGAGACCGGATCGCCATCATGGCGCGTACGACGTACGAGTGGACGCTCCTGGACTTCGCCGCCTGGGCCGCGGGCCTGGTGACGGTCCCCGTCTACCCCACCTCATCCGTCTACCAGGTCCGCTGGATCGTCCAGGACTCGGGTGCGGTGGCCCTGGTCACCGAGTCCTTGGCCGAGGCCGCGGCCCTCGGCCCGGAGCGCGAGCGACTGCCCGACCTGCGGCACATGTGGGTCGTCGAGAAGGGGCACCTGGACCGGCTGGCGGAGCTGGGCGAGCAGGTCCCGGACCAGGAAGTGGACATCCGCCGGGGCATGTTGATCCCGGACACCCTGGCCACCCTCATCTACACCTCGGGCACGACGGGCCGCCCCAAGGGCTGCGCGCTCACCCACGGCAACTTCCTCGCCGAGGTCGACAACGCGATCGAACTCCTCTACCCGGTCTTCAAGGCGAAGTCGGGCGACGAGGTGTCGGTCCTGTTGTTTCTGCCCATGTCGCACGTCTTCGGGCGCATGGTCGCCATCGCCTGCGTCCGCGCGCGGGTACGTCTCGGCCACGCGCCGAGCCTGAAGGCGGACGAACTGCTGCCGGACCTCGCGAGCTTCCGTCCGACGTGCCTGTTGGCCATCCCGTACATGCTGGAGAAGATCTTCAACAGCGCCCGAGCCCGTGCCGAGGCGGGCGGCCGGGTGTCGTCCTTCGACCGCGCGGCTTCTGTGGCCATCCGGTACGGCGAGGCCATGGAGGCACGGCAGACCGGCTCAGGTCCCGGACCCAACCGGGCCCTGAAAACCACCCGCGCCTTCTACGACCCCCTCGTCTACCGCCGCATCCGCAACGCCATGGGCGGCCGGGTACGGAACGCGATCTGCGGCGGCTCCCCACTCGGCCGGCGGCTGGCGGCCTTCTACGCGGGCGCGGGCATCGAGATCTACGAGGGCTACGGTCTGACCGAGACAACGGGCGCCGCCACGGTCACGCCCCCTCTCAAACCCCGCCTCGGCACGGTCGGCTGGCCACTGCCCGGCACCCGGGTCCGTATCGCCGCCGACGGCGAGATCCTGCTCTCCGGCGACAACGTGCTGCGCGGCTACTGGGACCCCCAGGCGGGCGGTGTGGTCCCCGCGGCCCCCGACGGCTGGCTCGCCACCGGCGACATCGGAGCCCTGGACGACGAGGGCTACCTCACCATCACCGGCCGCAAAAAGGAACTCCTGATCACGGCAGGCGGCAAGAGCGTGGCCCCGGCACCCCTGGAGAACTGGCTCCGCTCCCACCCGCTGATCTCCCAGTGCATGGTCCTGGGCGACGCCCGCCCCTACGTCACCGCCCTGTTCACCCTCGACCTCGACGGCATCACCCACTGGCGCCAGATGAACGGCAAGCACCCTGTCCCCGCGGAACTCCTCGTGGACGACGCCGAGTTGCGAGCGGTCCTCCAGCGGGCGGTGGACGAGGCCAACAAACTTGTCTCCCGCCCGGAATCCATCCGCCGCTTCGCCATCCTGCCCGTGGACTTCACGGAGGAGGCGGGCCATCTGACCCCGTCGATGAAGCTACGGCGGGAGGCGATCATGGGGGACTTCGCGACGCAGGTGGAGGAGCTGTACATGCGGTAGGGAGGCCCTGTTAGCCCACCTGGCCGCATGTGACGGTGCAGATCACCGGTCCGCGCGTCCTCGCGTGCTTCCATCGCGCCAGGAGGCTTATGACATGGCTGACGACCGACAGCAGGACACCCGCTCCAACCTCGCCGCGTCCCGGCGCCGTGTGTTGGCCGCGGCCGCCCTGGCTCCCTTACTCACCGGGGCCCCGACCGACGCCCACGCCCTGTCCACCAGATCGAAGAACCGTGCGCTGGTCAAGCCGGTGATGACCAAGCTGGCGGACTGGGCGGACGTGGGCGAGGCCCTTGGTGGACCGGGCGACATGAGGCGGTTCATGTACCACACGGGCCTGCCGCGCCGGGACCTCATGGTGTTCTCCCGAGGCATCCGGATCCGCCCATCGCTCGCCCTGGGCACGCACGTGTCCTTTGTCCGGTACGCCGACGGCAGCACGCTGCTGATGGGCGACGTCGTGGTCACCGAGCACGAACTGCAGTGCTTCAGCGACGCCCTGCAGGAGCGGGGGATCCAGCAGACCGCCATCCACAAGCACCTGCTCGCCCACACGCCGGACGTCTGGTGGGTCCATCTGCACGCCCACGGCCACGACCCGGTCGCCGTCGCCCGTGGTCTGCGTGCCGCGCTCGACCGCACCGCCACCCCGCCCGCCGAGCCGCCGGCCCCCTCGCCGCCCGTCGACCTGGACACCGCCGCCATCGACGCCGCGATGGGCGTCAAGGGCGCCACCGAAGATGGGATCTACAAGTGCACCTTCGTCCGCCGCGAGACCGTCACCGACGGCCATGTGATCCTGCCTCCGGGACTGGGCTCCACCACCGCGCTCATCTTCCAGCCGCTCGGTGACGGCCGGGCCGCGATCAGCGGCGACCTCGTGATGATCGCGGAGGAGGTCCAGCCCGTCCTCGTGGCGCTGCGGCGCGGCGGGGTCGAACTCGTCGAGGTGCACCACCACAACCTGACCGACGAACCGCGCCTGTTCTTCGTCCACGTCTGGGCCGTCGGCGACGCCGTGCAGCTCGCCGAGGCTCTTCGCCGCGCCGTGGACGCCACCAACGTCGTACCTATGCCTGGAGGAGCCGGCTGATGACCGGTGAGAATGAGACGATCACCTGCCCTTTCGACTTCAGCAAAGCCCTGGATTTCGACCCCGTGCTCGCGGACCTCATGCACCGCGATTCCCCCACCCGGATCCGGCTCCCCTACGGCGACGCCGACGCCTGGCTGGTCACCGACTTCGACTCCGTCAAGCAGGTGACCACCGACCACCGGCTCAGCCGGGCCGCCATCATCGGCCACGACTACCCCCGGCTGACTCCGGAGCCCATCGTCTCGCCCGAGTCGATCAACGTGATGGACCCGCCGCAAAGCAGCCGCGTCCGCCAACTGGCCTCGCAGGCCTTCACCAATCAGCAGGTCGACGGGATGCGGAGCCGGATCACCTGGCTCGCGGACGTCCTGCTGGACGAGATGGAGGAGGCGGGCCCGTCGGCGGACCTGGTTCAGCACCTCTCCGACCCGCTTCCCCAGCACACCATCCTGGACCTCCTCGGCGTCGAACGGGAGGAATGGCCCCAGATGCAGGAGTCCGTGCGCCGGCTGCTCGTCGTCGGCGCGGACAACAAGGAAGCCGCGGCGAGCGCCAAGGCCGATCTGACGGCCTACTTCGCCAAACTCGTCGAGCAGCGCCGGAACACACCCGGCAAGGACCTCATCAGCGTGATGGCCGAAGCGCGGGACGGCGAGGACCAGCTTGACGACAGGGAACTGGCGGTCATGGCACTGACGCTGACACTCAGCGGCCAGGACACGGCGACGTGCCAGATCAGCAACATCGCGTACCTGCTTCTGACGCGTCCCGAGCTGATGGAACACCTCAGGCGCCGACCGGAGACCCTGACTGACGTCCTGCAGGAGATGCTCCGTCACATCCCGTTCCGCAAGGGGGTCGGTATCCCCCGGGTGGCCCTTGAGGACGTGGAGCTGGGCGGCGTACGGATCCGGGCGGGCGACTTCGTCCATGTGTCCTACCTGACGGCCAACCGTGACTCCGAGCGCTTCCCGGACTCGCACGTCCTCGACCCCGACCGGCCGTACCAGCCGCACATGACGTTCGGCTGGGGCGGACACCGGTGCATCGCAGTGCCCTTGGCCATGGCGGAGCTGGAAGCGGCGATCGGGCGCCTCTTGCAGCGCTTCCCCGGGCTGCGTCTTGCGGTGCCGCCGGAGGAAGTGCGGTGGGACACGGAGACGATCCGGCGCTTTCCGCTAGAGCTGCCGGTGGCTTGGTAGAGAGGGAAAGGCCGACCAGGCCTCGGGAGAGAGGGTGAGGTGAGGGCCGGTGAGGTGCTTGGAGTCGCGGATGCGGATGGTGTGGGGCCGCAGGGCGCGACTTCGAGACAGTCGCCGCCCTCGCCCTCGCCGTAGCTGTAGCTGGACTTCCGCCAGGTGCAGGCGACTTCGAGGCAGTCGCCGCCCTTCGCCGCTGCTGTGGCTGGACTTGAACCAGTCGAGCCTCTCGGCGCTGAAGGATCCTCCAGCTTCTTTTCGATCAGGGCCCGGGACTCCATGGGGTTGAGTGCCAGTGCGCGCGTGATTCCATGGCGGTCGGCGATCTTCCGGACCTTCTCCGTATCGGTGATCAGCCCGTACCTGGGGAGTCGCGGAGCGCAAGGTGGGCAAGACGGTATGGGCCGCGCTGTCCCTCAGGCCCTCAGGCCCTCAGGCCCTCAGGCCCTCAGGCCCTCAGGCCCTCAGGCCCTCAGGCCCTCAGGCCCTCGGGGGCGCGGGGGCTGCGGGCGGACGGTGCCACTGACAGCCGCCCGTTCACGCCACCCCGGCAGCCCGCAGCACCGCCGTGGCTCCCGCCGCCCCGAGTACCACCACCGCGAACGGCGCCCGCCGCCACGCCAGTACGCCGCCCACCAGCACCCCCGCCGGCCGCGCCCACCCCGCGAACCCCCGAGCCTCCGTGAACGCCCCCGTGGCCAGCAGCGCCACGAGCAGCACCACCGCCCCGGCCGACAGCAACTGCTGTACCTGTACGGGAAGTTCCACCCGCTCCTGGAGCACCGGCCCGACCAGCCGGAAGGCGTACGTCCCGACCGCGAGCGCCAGGATCGCCGTCACCGCCGGGCTCACGACGGCCTCCGAGCCAGGAGTCCCGTCAGGGCCAGCAGCACCGGAACTCCCGGGGGGACGACGGGCGTCACCGCCAGTGCCACCGCCGCTCCGGCGAGCGCGGCGCGGCGTACGTCCGCGTCCTCCCGCAGTGTGCGCAGTACCAGCGCCACCAGTACGGCGGGGAACGCCGCGTCGAGTCCGTACGTCCCGGTGTCGCCCAGCGCGCTCCCGGCCAGGGCGCCGCCCACCACGCACACGTTCCAGACCGCGAACAGGCCGAGCCCCGAGATCCAGAAGGCGGCCCGGCGCCTGGCGAAGTCGGGCTGGGCCAGCGCGAAGGCGACCGTCTCGTCGGTGACCAGGTGGGCGCCGAGCAGCCGGGTCGCCCGGCCCCGGCCCAGTACATCGGCCACCGCCAGGCTGTACGCCGCCGTACGTGTGTTGAGCAGCAGCCCCGTCGCCGCCGCCGCGAACGGCCCGCCCCCGGCCAGCAGAATCCCCACCGCGCTGAACTGCGCCGAGCCCGCGTAGACCACCAGCGACATCACCACCGGCACCCATACGGGCAGCCCGCCGGCGACGGCGATGGCCCCGAACGACACGCCGACGACCCCGCCGGCGAGACAGACGAGGGCGACGTCCCTGAGCAGTTCCCGGTCGTCGTCGGTCATGGGTGTTCGGAGTGGCGAACGCATGTTTTCTACAATGAACAGTGCGTGCCCTGTTCGTCAAGGAGAACGATCGTACCGATGGAGCGAACGAAGTGACTGACGCAGACGGTGGGCCCCCGTCCCTCCTCCCCCTCGACTGGATCGCCGCCTCGCTGCGCCGCGAGCGCACCCGCGCCGGGCTCTCCCTCTCCGAACTGGCCAAACGCGCCGGCATCGCGAAGTCCACGCTGTCCCAGCTGGAGGCGGCGAGCGGCAATCCGAGCATGGAGACGATCTGGGCGCTGGGGGTGGCGCTGGGGGTGCCGTTCAGCGCGCTGGTCGAGCCGCCGGCTCCGGCGGTCCAGGTGATCCGCGCCGGTCGGGGGCCCGCTGTCGCCTCGGAGCAGGCCAACTATGTCGCGACCCTGCTGTCGGCCAGCCCGCCCGGCGCCCGCCGGGACATCTACCACCTGCGGGCGGAGCCGGGCGCGGCCCGGGAGTCGGAGCCGCACATCCCGGGCACGGTGGAGCACCTGATCGTGAGCACGGGGAGGGTGAAGGCGGGGCCCGCCGGGGATGCGGTGGAGCTGGGGCCCGGCGACTACATGTCGTACCGCGGCGACGTACCGCACGCGTACGAGGCGCTGGAGCCCGGGACGACATTCGTGCTCGTGATGCAGCACGTGTGAACACAAAGGCAGGAGCCCCGCGACCGGCTGGCGCGGGGCTCCTTGGGTACTGCTATCCGTTCCGGATCAAAGCATTGGGCTCATGGAGCCGAAGGCTTAGAGCGGGGTGACGTTCTCCGCCTGCGGGCCCTTCGGACCCTGCGTGACGTCGAAGGAAACCGACTGGTTCTCTTCGAGAGAGCGGAAACCGCTCGCGTTGATCGCGGAGTAGTGGACGAAGACGTCCGGGCCGCCGCCTTCCTGGGCGATGAAACCAAAGCCCTTTTCGGCGTTGAACCACTTCACGGTTCCGGTAGCCATAAGCCCTCCTTGGGCCCAAAGGGTTGCCCTGCTCCAGAACCTGCGATTGTGTAAACAACTGCATACGTCTGAAAACGACGAGAGCCCGCGGTCACATGCTCCGCAGGCTCTGTACTGCAAGGGAAACCAAACTGCAACTTGCGGCGAGCCTAGCACGCAGGCAGCCGAAAGCAATAGAGGGCAAGATCACGTCACCCGAATGTTTGACCCCGCTCGGGGATGGGTTGACGTCGCGGTGTCGCAAGGGTTGACACAAGGGGTCGAGATAGTTTCCAGAACCACTCCGGGACCCTGAAGCCTGCACCGTACCCCACGGGGTCTAGCCTCGCGATGTGGACAATCCTCGCACCCGGCCGCGCGTCGGCCACATCCAGTTCCTGAACTGCCTGCCCCTGTACTGGGGGCTCGCGAGAACGGGCACGCTCCTCGATTTCGAGCTCACCAAGGACACCCCGGAGAAGCTCAGCGAGAAGCTGGTGCAGGGCGAACTCGACATCGGGCCGATCACGCTCGTCGAGTTCCTCAAGCACGCCGACGAGCTGGTCGCCTTCCCGGACATCGCCGTGGGCTGCGACGGACCGGTGATGTCCTGCGTGATCGTCTCGCAGGTCCCGCTGGACCAGCTGGACGGCGCCCGGGTCGCGCTCGGCTCGACCTCGCGGACGTCCGTTCGGCTCGCGCAGCTGCTGCTGGCCGAGAAGATCGGCGTCCGGCCGTCGTACTACACGTGCCCGCCCGACCTCAGCCTGATGATGCAGGAGGCCGACGCCGCCGTACTCATCGGTGACGCGGCGCTGCGGGCCAATCTGCTCGACGGGCCGAAGTTCGGTCTGCAGGTGCACGACCTCGGCTCCCTGTGGAAGGAGTGGACGGGCCTTCCGTTCGTCTTCGCCGTCTGGGCCGCCCGGCGCGACTACCTGGAGCGCGAGCCGGCCGTCACCCGCAAGGTGCACGAGGCGTTCCTGGCGTCCCGGGACCTCTCCCTCGACGAGGTCGGCAAGGTCGCCGAGCAGGCGGCGCGCTGGGAGGCCTTCGACGAGCAGGTCCTGGCGCAGTACTTCACGACGCTCGACTTCCGCTTCGGCCGCCCGCAGCTGGAAGCGGTACGGGAGTTCGCGCGCCGGGTCGGCGCGACGACGGGGTTCCCGGCGGACGTGAACGTACGACTGCTGGAGTCCTGAGGGTCTTTCGGGTCCTGAGGCTCGGGGCGCTTGCGGCGGCGCATACGGCACTACGCTGCTGGGCAGTGCGTCCGGTGCGTACGGGGGAGGGATGAGCCGTGAGCGCCATGCAGCCGCTCGGAGTCGACGAACCCACGGTCGTGGGGCCCTACCGGCTGCTCGGCCGGCTGGGCTCCGGCGGCATGGGCCGCGTCTATCTGGGCCGCAGCGCGGGCGGCCGTACGGTCGCCGTCAAGATCGTGCACCCGCACTTCGCGCTCGACGAGGAGTTCCGCGCCCGCTTCCGCCGTGAGGTCGAGGCCGCCCGGCGGGTGGGCGGCGCGTGGACGGCCCCGGTCCTGGACGCGGACCCGGAGGCGTCGGTCCCCTGGGTCGCCACGGGGTACGCAGCCGGTCCCTCGCTCGCCGCCGCCGTCGCGGACGGCGGTCCCCTTCCGGTGCATTCGGTACGAGTCCTCGGCGCAGGCCTCGCCGAGGCGCTCTCGGCGGTCCACACGCTGGGTCTCGTCCACCGCGACGTCAAACCGTCGAACGTGCTGCTCACCCTCGACGGCCCGTTGCTCATCGACTTCGGCATCGCACGCGCCACGGACGGCACGGCGTCGCTGACCTCGACGGGCGTCTCGGTCGGCTCCCCCGGCTACATGTCGCCCGAGCAGATCCTCGGCAAGGGCGTCGCGGGGGCGGCGGACGTCTTCTCCCTCGGCGCGGTCCTGGTGTACGCGGCAACGGGCGAGTCGCCCTTTCCCGGGGACTCCTCCGCCGCTCTCCTCTACAAGGTGGTGCACGAGGAGCCCCGACTGGGCGCCATGGAAGGGGAGTTGCGCGAGCTGGTGTCGGCCTGCCTGGCGAAGGACCCGGGGGCGCGTCCGACTCCCGACGAGGTGGCGGTCCGGCTGGCTCCGCAGGGCGCGGCGCGGCTGGTGACGGCGGGATGGCTGCCGGGATCCCTGGTGGAACAGGTGAGCCGAAGTGCCGTACAGCTGCTGAACCTTGAGGCGACCGAGGCGGCGCCTTCCGGGCCGGTGGGCTTCAGCAGCCCTTCGGTGGAGGCGGGTTCAGGGGCGGGTGCCGTGGCAGGGGGAGGGACCGGAGCCGGGACGGGAGCGGGGATCGGAGCCGGGACGGGAGCGGGGATCGGAGCCGGGACGGGAGCGGGGATCGGAACCGGGACAGGAGCGGGGATCGGAACCGGGACAGGAGCAGGCACCGGAGCCGGGACCGAGGTGCCGGTGTCCGGCGGGGTGTTCGGGCCGCCGCCCGTGATGCCCGCGCAGGCAGCGGGCGTACCGGATCAGCGGCAGCCGCAGGACGTGGTGCCACAGCCCCCCAGCCACCCGGGCAAGGTCTCCGTCAGCGTGGCCGCGACCTCCGTACCCGGAGCGAACGGCCGTGGCCGCAGGCTGAGTTGCACGGTCGCCCTTGCCGTCGCGGGAGCGCTGGCGGCGGCGACGGTGGGCTCGGCGTTCCTGTTCGACCTGCTGCCGGGCGGCGGTGGATCGAACGACGCCGGCAGCGACGCGGGCGGCGCGCACCCCTCGGCCACGGTGAGCGAGAGCGCCCCCGGTGCCGGGGAGCAGCCGTCCGCGATCCCCGCCTCCTACCTGGGGACCTGGGAGGGCGACGGCCTCGCCCTCGGTGGTGCCCTCCCCATGGGCACCTTCCGCGTCACCGTCCACCGGGCCACCGTGGGCAAGGAGTTGGGCACCTTCCGCCAGACCGACCAGATCGGCGGCATCTGCGACGACGTACTCATCCTGAAGAGGGTGACGAAGAAGCAGCTCGTCGCCACGAGCATCGCCAAGAAGTCCAACCGCGACGTGTGCACCAAGGGCGAGCACGTCGTCCGACTGACCCCCGTCGGAACGGACTTGAAGTACGAGACGGACAACGCGGACGCCGGGGACCCGGTGGCCCGGATGTCGAAGGTCGGTTGACCGCAGACTGGGCGGAAATGCCGGAGCCCTCGTGCGGTTCAGGATGCCGTTGGGTCGCCGTGCAGCCGGACCGTGCTGAGGATCTTCATGATGGTCGCGTTGGGGACCTCGTCGTGAACACCCTTGGCGCCGAAGAAGCTCCATGCCACGAAGTCGTCAGCCGAGTTCGTGAAGCCGAACGTGAGCGCCTTGCCGTCGCTCGCGCACTTGCCTGTCTGGGGGGTGTTGGTCGACCGGGCCCAGGCAATGCTGCCTTTGACTCCCGCTTTGGTCGTGTACGGCTGGGCCTTCTCGTCGATCGTGAAGCTCTTCTTGTCCGGCTGGGTATAGGCGGCGTAGACCCACCAACCCACCGTGTTCACCGCCACCTGGGCGGTGTTCTTGGCGCCGCCGGCACCCTTGGTGCCGACGGTGGCCAGCGCCGTGTCCTCCGTCTGCCCGTTCTTGTTGTCGTCGGACGTGCACCACTTCGACTTGTACTCGGCAATGCCCGCCATGTAGGCGATGGGCTTGTCCGTCTTGTCGTCGGTGAAGCCGACGGCGGAGGCCTGGGACTGCACCTCCCAGTCTGTCGGCACGTCGAAGGCGATCCCCCATTTGGGATTGACGACGACCTTCCAGCCCGGGACGGTCGGCTTCTCGGTCTCGGTGCCGCGCGGGCTGTCGTCCGACCCGGATGCGGAAGCCGTGGCGCTCTGCGACGCACTGGCCGACGCGTTGACGTCCTTGCCGCCATCGAAGTTGTCGTCCTTGTTGCCCAGGACCAGGAAGCCGGTGACGCCGGCGGCCACGACCACGGCCGCGGCCACGCCGATCGCGACAATCTTCGTCCGCTTCCCACCGCTCCCGCCGTTCGGCGGCTGCGGCGCCCCTATGGGAGAGGGCGAGTCCCATTGTTGCTGCCCCGGCTGCTGATAGGGATTCGACTGCTGATAGCCCGGCTGCTGGTACGGGTTCGGCTGCTGGAACCCTGGATGCTGGTAAGGGTTCTGGTCCTGCGGGTTCTGCCCGCCCCCGGGCTGCTGCTGTCCTGGCCACATGAGCCGTAACCCTAATACGGCCTACCGCTGACACGTTTTCGGCATGCGGTCCCACGGCGTGGTCTGCGGTAGTGGTAGGCCGAGGATCCCGTGCACGGTCCCGGAACCGGCCGGGAGCAGGGGGTGGTAGCGAGTTGGCGGCCAATCAGGCCACAGTGTTCCTTCCCCGCTATCTTCTTCGCGGTCCTGAAAGAGGAGTGCTGGCCTCCGGGCCTCCTACGCTGGCCTCGCCCCGACCACCAAGTCGTCGGGGACCTCGATCCACGGCGAACACGCACCCAGGGGCGGTAACCGGCAGCTGAAACGCGCGATGTTCCTGTCCGCGTTCGCCGCCCTGCACGATCCCGCCTCCCGCACCTACTACGACAATGCCGGGCCCGTGGAAAGACCCGCACAAGCCCTCCTCCGCATCGCCCGCTACCGCATCAGCTTGCTGTTCCCCCGCCCCTTCGGACGCACCCGCGGCAATCGCTCCGTCTCGGTGGCGGCGACTTCGATCCCCGCGGCCCCCAACGAACTGAGACGCAGGCTGAGTTGCGCGGTGGCCCTGGCGGTGGCGGGAGCACTGGCCGCGGTGACGGTGGGCTCGGTCTTGGTCTTCAACCTCCTCTCCGGAGGCGGCGACGGAGACAATTCGGCGGGTGCCCGGCCCTCGGGGGCGACATCGGCGGCCCCCACGGACGAGTCCACACCCCCGGCGACGGTGCCGGAAACGGCGTACCGCGTCCTACGTAGGCACCTGGCGCGGCAAGGCCACCGCCAAGAGCGGCAACGCAGTGTTCGCACGCCGTTCATACGGTGCATCTGCTCCTGAAGGCGGGCAAACGGCTGGAATGCACATCTCAGGATCCGGAGTCGGGAGGATCCTAGGACGCGGCTTTCGCGAGTGTGACAGCCCTCGCTCACCAGTGACACCTCCCCATCTCCCCAGAATGTCCTTACTCTCTTCCCACTCCCGCACCGCCGGTGGCTAATGTATTCGTGAGTGCGAACGGGGAGGGGCCAGGCCATGAGCAAGCAGCGGCCGGATTACGATCCGCCCATGCCTGCGAACTTCCCTCCGGTGTACGAGGCCCGCTTCACCTGGACGCCGTTCCAGGTCCTGAGCGGTGCGTGGACCAAACGGCTCGTCGCCTTCCGCGTAGACGAACAGGGCGTGACGCTCGGCGGTGCTCCCGCGAAGTACCAGCGGCAGACCGCCTTCGTGCCGTGGCAGGACATCCAGTCGGTGGTCCTGTGGCAGCAGCACCTCACCGCGGGGGCACCGACCATGAACTATGTGGGTCTGCGCCGCCGGGCCGGGGCCCCTCCGCTTCCGGGGCAGAACGCCGGCTTGGACCCGGTGCAGACCACCCGCCTCGCCCCCCACGTCGACCACGAGGTCTTCCTGGCGAGCAGGCACATCAACCTGTGGTCCCTTGACCGGGGCCGTCTCGCCGAGGCGGTCGGGGCATTTGCCCCGGGGGTTCCGGTAGAGGAAGTATCCAAGGCCTAGTTGTCGCTGCCGCGACAAGAGCTGAACGGGAGGGGCGCGTACCGATGCGAGTGCGGGCGACCGTGGTCCGGGGAGGAGCCGCGCCACAGGAAACGTTGATCAACATCGACGACGGCACCACCGCGGCCGAAGTGGCGGCGGCGGTGGACCGGCTCGGCAGCCCCGCGGCGTCCCTGCCGTTCCAGGTCTCGCAGGTGGTGATTCCGTTCCCCGGGCAGGCGCCTCCGTGGCAGGCCCAGGAGTCCCCCGGCGGCACCGGCCTCTGGGTCGACGGCAGGCTCTGGGAGCCGCAGGCGCAGATCGGCGGGGCGCTGCGCGACGGCGTGCGGCTCACCACCGACCACGCCATCGGGCCCTTCATGGCCGGCGGCGAGCCCGCCGGACGGTTCGAGATCACGGTCAGCGGTGGCGCCGGCGCGGGCCGCGTGGCCCGCCTGAACGCCGGGGTCAGCACCATCGGCTCGCTGCCCAACTCGACCCTCGCGGTCGAGGACCCATACCTGGCGCAGTACGCCGCTCGTGTGACCGTCGACGTCAAGGGCCGGGTGGAGATCACCCCGTACGACGGCGTCACGCTCACGCTCGACGACGAGCCCGTGACCGGGCCGCGGGAGTGGCAGCCCGGCGTCCTCCTGAAGTCCGGCGAATCGCTCTTCAGCCTCTCCGAAGTCGGCCTGCCCGACGCCCACTTGTCGCCCGCGGGTGAGGGCGGCCTCGCCTACAACCGCCCGCCGCGGCTGACGTCGCCGCGAGCCAACCCCCGGCTGATCGTCCCCGTGGAGCCGAAGAAGGACGAGGCGCAGCGCTTCCAGCTGCTCTCGATGATCCTGCCGCTCTTTTTCGGAGTGGGCATGTACTTCATGATGCAGTCGGCCTACTTCCTCCTCTTCTGTCTGATGTCGCCGGTCATGATGCTCGGCCAGTGGTTCAGCGACCGGCGGCACGGCAAGAAGAAGTACGGGGCCGCGCTCAAGGAGTACAAGAAGGCTCTGGCCGACCATGAGGCCGAGGTGGAGCGGCTCGGCGAGGTCGACCAGCGCCGCCGCCGCGAGGCGTTTCCCGACCCCGGTCAGCTCCTCCTGTTCGCCACCGGCCCGCGGCGCCGCCTGTGGGAGCGCCGCATCACCGACCCCGACGCGATGCACTTGAGGGTGGGCTTCGGCGACCTGCGCGCCGAGATCGATTTGGCCTTCGCCCGCGGATACGTCGGGGACGAGGAAGAGCCGCAGCCTCCGGTCGTCACCAACGTCCCGCTGACGCTGCCCTTCGCCGAGCTCGGCGTCGTCGGCATCGCCGGCGACCGGGCGCGCGCTGTCTCCACCACTCGGTGGCTGGCCGCCCAGGCCGCGGTCCTGCACAGTCCTCGCGACCTCTCCTTGGTGGTCCTCTCCTCCGCTCCGGACGCAGCGGAACACTGGAGCTGGACCCAGTGGCTCCCGCACACCAGCCCCCAACAGGGACAGAACTGTGTGGCGTTGATCGGCACTGACGCCGAGTCGATCTCCCGCCGCGTCACCGAGCTCCTCAACGAACTCCAGCGCCGCCAGGCGATGGCCAAGGAGCACGGCGGCTTCAACGCACTGCGGCCCGGCTCCCAGGTGCTGCTCATCCTCGACGGGGCGCGGCTGCTGCGCCGGGTGCCCGGCGTCCCGCAGCTGCTCCAGGAGGGCCCGGCGGTCGGCATCTTCGCGCTGTGCGTGGACGACGACGAGCGGCTGCTGCCCGAGGAGTGCCGCACCGCCATCTGCTGGACCCCGGACTCACCGACCCGTGTCCACCTGCGGGGATACGGATACGAGGCGGTCGGTCAGATCCTCGCCGACCAGGTCTCCACCGCCTGGTGCGAACACATGTCCCGGGCCCTGGCCCCCGTACGCGATGTGAGCCGCGACGACGCCGACAGCGCGCTGCCTACGGCCGCCCGGCTGCTCAACCTCCTGGAGATGCCGAACCCGACGGGCGTGGACATCGCCCGGATCTGGCAGCGCGGCGGATCGACCACGGCGGCGCCGATCGGCATCGCCGCCGACGGTCCGTTCGTCCTGGACATCCGGCGCGACGGGCCGCACGCCCTGATCGCCGGTACCACCGGTGCCGGTAAGTCGGAGCTGCTGCAGACGATCATTACGTCGCTCGCGGTCGGCAACACCCCGGACGCGCTGAACTTCGTCCTCATTGACTACAAGGGCGGTTCCGCGTTCCTGGACTGTGCGCGGCTCCCGCACACCGTAGGCATGGTCAGCGACCTCGACGCCCATCTGACGGAGCGCGCCCTCGCCTCGCTCGCCGCGGAGCTCAGGCGCCGCGAGGAGATCCTCTTCGAGGCCGAAACCAAGGACATCGAGGACTACAACGACGCCCGCAGGCTCCGCCCCGAACTGGAGCCCATGCCGCGGCTCATGCTCGTCATCGACGAGTTCGCCTCGCTGGTCGCCGAGCTCCCGGACTTCATCGCGGGCCTTGTCGACATCGCCCGGCGAGGCCGCTCCCTCGGCGTGCACCTGATGCTCGCCACCCAGCGCCCCGCCGGTGTCGTCAGCGCGGACATCCGCGCCAACACCAACCTCCGCATCGCGCTGCGTGTCACCAACGGCGAGGAGTCCCGCGACGTCATCGATGCCGCCGACTCCGGCAACATCTCCAAGGCCACACCGGGCCGTTGTTACGTCCGCTCCGGCGCCCAGTCACTCGTCGGAGTCCAGACTGCCCGCATCGGTGGCCGCCGCCCCGGGCTCGACACGGCACCACAGGTCACCGTGAACCTGCTGAACTGGACGGCGTACGGGCATCCGCCGCCGCGCGCGGCCCAGGACGACGGCGACGACGGCACGCTGGTCACCGACCTCGCCGTCCTGGTGGACGCCATCGCCGACGGCGCGAAGCAGCTGGACTGCGCCACGCCCCGCACCCCCTGGCTGCCGCCCATCCCCGACCAGGTACAGCTCACCGAACTTCCCGAGCTGCCACCGGCACCCGTAGGCGCCGACACCGTCCGGCCGATCGCTTTCGGCCTCACCGACCTGCCGGCCGAGCAGGCGCGTGCCGCGCTCGCGCTGGACCTGGCCGACGGCGAGCACCTGATGATCGCGGGCGGCCCCCGTTCCGGACGCTCCACGGCCCTGCGTACGATCGCCGGCGCGGTCGCACAGAACTGCAGCCCCAGCGACGTCCACATCTACGGCATCGACTGCGGCGCCAACGCGCTGCTGCCGCTGACCACCCTTCCGCACTGCGGCGCCGTGGTGACCCGCGACCAGACGGCCCGCGTCGACCGTCTCCTCGGCAGGCTCCTCGACGAGGTCGGACGGCGTCAACTGCTGCTAGCCGAGAAGGGCCAGTCCAGCGCGGCCGAGCAGCGCGCGACGGCCGAGCCGGAGGACCGGCTGCCGTGGATGGTGGTCGTCTTCGACGGCTGGGACGCGTTCCGTCTCGCCTTCGAGAACTACGACTACGGCCGCCTGGTCGAGTCGGCGAAACGGATCTTCCGCGAGGGCGCCGCTGTCGGCGTCAAGGTCGTCCTCGGCGTGGACCGTAGCGGTCTCATGGGTGAGATCGCCAGCTCTTTCGCGGAGCGCCTAGTCCTCCGTCTCGCCGACCCGCAGGACTACTCGTTTGCGGGCATCATGCCGAAGGACGTGCCCAAGGAGGTCCCGTCGGGCCGCGCACTCAAGGGCACCGACGAGGGCGTCCGGGAGAGCCAGATCGCGCTCCTCGCCGAGAACCCGAACGGCCAGTCGCAGGTGGCCGCGCTCCAGGAGATCGCCCGGACGGCTACCCAGACCTGGCCCCGCCCAGCTCCCGAACAGCGCCCGATCCGCGTCGACGTGCTCCCTGCCCGCATCAAGGCGTCGGAGGCCATGGCCCTCCAGCCCGACTTCACCCCACCCTCGGACCTGTGGGCGCTCTTCGCGGCGGGCGGCGACGAACTCTCGCCGCTCGGGATGGACTTGGAGGAGTCCGGCCCCGGCTTCGTCATCTCCGGCCCGCCGAAGTCGGGCCGCTCCAGCACGCTGGTGGCGGCGACGGTGTCGCTGCTGCAACGGGGGACCGAGGTGATCCTGGTGACGCCGAGGCGGTCGCCTTTGCGGGAGTTCGCCTCGGAGGACGGTGTGTTGGGCTCGCTCAACGCCGAAAGTTCGAGTGACGAGCTGGAGGCGCTGACGCAGAGTGCACGCGGTCCGTACGTGATCGTGGTGGACGACGCCGAGTTGATCTACGACACCTCGCTGGACGAGGCCCTGGAGGAGGAGATCCGCCGCGGCATGGACGGCGGCATCGGCGTGATCATGGCGGGCGCGGTGGACACGCTGTCCTCGCAGTACCGCGGCTCCGTGGTGCAGGCCCGGAAGTCGCGGAACGGCCTGCTCCTGTCGCCACAGGGCTCGGCGGACGGCGAGATGTTCAACATCCGCATCTCGTCGAACAGCGCGACCGGGGGACCGACGGGGCGTGGACTGTTTGTGCAGGGTGGGGAAGTGATGCCAGCTCAGGCGGTGTTGCCGGACTGAGAGTTGAGCGGGGTGGCGCGTCTTCGGGTGCCCGCTCCTCAACGTCCTGAAATGGCAAATACATTCGGGCCGGACAGCTTGGAAGCTGTCCGGCCCGAATGTATTTGCTCGACCTTTAACCAGTCCTTGACTAGTCGTTGATCGTGTCGTTCGCCTGGGCGGCGTCGTGTGTCTCCTTGCGGGCATTCTCAAGAGACGTCAGGAAGTTCTTCAGCTGCGGCTTCAGCTTGTCCCATTCCTCCCGGAATCGGTTGGCTCGGCCGCCCTTCCAGAACTCCTCGCTGTGGCTCGTGCCATTCGAAATGGCGCGGATCAGGTCATCGAGGTTGCCGTGCTGAGTCTTGAAGGTCCCGGAAAGAGACCGGAGCCGAGTAGTGTCTGCGCCCTTCATGCCGGCATTGCCGCCGCTCATGGCGTTCCTCCCCGTGTATCGAAAGCCAGACGAACCTTACGTCCGCCGGAGTCGATGCTATCGCAATGGGCAGACATTCGTCATCCGGCCTTGTACCCTCCCGGAGTTCGCTTGCCTGGGGGGTCGGGGGCTCCGTATTCTTGACCTGGATCAACCTGGAAATCTGGCCGACAACATCCTGATGCAACGCTGGAGGGGCAGTGGGGGACGACGGCAAGGGCAAGGGCGCGGACGATGAGCCGCAGGTCGATAACCCTTATGTGACCCGTCTTGAGACATTGAAGACGAATCTCGTGGACGAGGTCAAAGAGCTGAAGAAGTGCCTCAAAACCGCAACTCAGGACGTAGGCGGTGACGGGAAGACGGGCAAGTCCTGGGTCGGCAAGACGGCCAACAAATGGCATGACGAGGTCCAGGGCAACCGTGGCCGAATGATCAAGGAGATCGAGAAGCTCATCCCGGCCGTTGATGCGCGGATCAAGGAACTGCCACCCAAGGTTCCCGCGTCCACGGCGAGAATGATGAACAAGGAAATGCAGTACATGTGACCCGCGCGCGGTGACGGTCATGAGTGAGCTGATCAAGAGTCAAGTCTGAACGGGGAGACATTCATGGGTGACGGCGGCGACGGATTCTCCGGCATCGATCCGGAGAACCTGGCCAAGACGATCAGCTCGCTCAATAGGGATCAGGACAGTCTCAGGTCCAGCGCGACGTGGATCAAGTCCAGCTTCCAGAGGTACGGCGTCGAGACCGCGATGCTGACCGAATTGTTCTCCATTGCAAGCTGGGCCGAGAAAGAAATCCCCATGCTGCGGCGCCGGCACCACCTTTCCATTGCTGAGGACCAGAAGTACGGCCACGGCTACAAGGGAATGGTGGCGATCAAGGAGAGCATGGTCGGCTCGACGAAGAAGTCGCAGGACGACGGCAAGAAGCTGGGTGAGAAGTTCAAGGAGAAGCTGGAAAACGGGGACGATGTCACCCCGGAGATGTTTGCTGATCTTCGCGCCAACAAGGCGGACGCGGACTACATCAGGTCGTTTTACAACGAGCTTGGTTCGCAGCGGCTGATGTGGCTGTCCAATGAGATGGGTGACCGCTTCAACGACCAGTACAAGGACCATCCTGAACGGCGTGAGGAGGATCGCAAGACCATTGCGGAAACGTTCGGGACTTTCACGAAGGTGGCCTTCGAGGGTAAGTCGCCCAAGGCGAAGCAGCAGGCGTGGAACAAGTGGTTCGACGACGCGGCGCTGGGAGAGTATGAAGGTTTTCGGCCGGACTTCCTGACCCCCCTCCTTAAGGATGGCTCGCACGACAAGGACTTCCTTGTCGCCTTCGGTGACCGCGTCTTCCAGAAGGGTAAGCAGGGCAAGGCGGACGAACTTCGCTTCTTTGGTAACAGCGGGATGGGTGAAGGCGAGTGGGGCAAAGACAACTATCAGCAGCTCTTCGACTCCATCTCCAAGAATCCGGAGGCATCCGGTGAGTGGATGGACCATAACCCGGACAGCGTGCAGTCGTTGCTGTACCCCACTGGTCCCTTCAAGGTGGACGAGCCGGCAGGGCGCGGTGTCGCGTTCCTGAACATTCTTCACGCCGGGAGTGTGACCCTGAAGAAGGATCACCCCGCACTGGCGGAGAAGAATGCCGCGCGTCTGATCTATGAGAACGCCCAGCACAGGAAGGGCGACATGAAGAGCGTGCACCCGATCGAGGGGACGGGGCAGCTCTACGCGGGCATCATGACGGCCTACTGGAAAGACGTCGAGTACAGCGTGACGTCGCCCGTGAGTGACAAACTCTGGAGCGGGGGAAAGAAGTGGGATGACAAATCCTTCTTCGGCGGTCAGGACAAGAAGCGTCCGGGCCTCGAAATCTCCCAGGACATGTGGAACGAAATGATGGTTGAGGCCGGCCGCGATCCCAAGGGCGCCGGCATGATGGGTGCTCTCTTCGAGGGTTACAACCAGAAGATGATCGCGAGGGAGAACGACATCAACAGGGATCGTACGGGAGACTCCGTGCGATACATCTCCGCGCAAAAGGGGATGATGAACCGTTTCTACTTCGAGAACATGCGTCAGTCGGCCAAGGAATTGGAGGGCGACCGGGACAAGTGGGTCAAGGACACCAATGCCTTCCGCGACGGGCTCATTGACCAGGTCACCGGTATCGCCATGGGTGCCACTGGCGGGGCGGGGCTTGCCGGGGCCAAGGGAGCCGCGATCGGTGCCGCCTACGGCATGGGCTCGGACATTCTCACCGGCTGGATCAAGGAAGGCGTTCACGTCAAGGCGTCAGATGCCCCTGCGGAGTTGCGGCACCAGATCGAAGACGTGAACAAGGAGACCGTCGACACGAGTTGGCAGAAGTCCTATCAGGACCAGGCGAACGACCTCCTCCGCCAGAAGAACGGCGGGTTCGACAAGCGCTATATTCCACCGGTTGAGGTGTGGAAGGTCGACGGCAGCCACGAGACGTACAGCGGAGACCCGGCGAAGTACATCAAGGGAGACTCCACGCGTAACTTCCTGACGAAGGACGGGACCGTGATGGAGATCGACAAAATGTCGGGCACGCAGCGCACGGCCTACTCCGAGTGGTTGCAGGACCCCGCCGTGGTCCAGAAGGTCTATGAGCCGTTCTCCGATGGGCGGAACGCATGGGACTGGCCCGGCCAGAACAAGGACTGAGGGGCCAGACGGGCAACAGTCGGTGTGAGTTCGAAGGCGAGAGCGAGAGCGAAGTGACTGAGGTGCGCGCAAGGGAAACCGGGGCTGCGGCGGCTGTCGGAAAGAAGGTGATTGCAGCGATCTCTTTCACCGCGGTCCTGTTGGGTGCTGCGGCATGCGGGGACGACAAGGGATCCTCGTCATCGAAGCCGTTGAGCCGGGCACAGATATCAAGTGCCGCACTGGCTCAGGGAGATGTGGCGGGCTACACGATCACGGAAGTATCAGCCGGCGTCAGGTCAGCCCGGGCGGTGAACAAGTCCTGCCAGCCCATCCTCAACGCGATGTACCCCGAGTTCTCGACCTACGACAAGCGGCTGGCGCGACGGAGCATCGCCAAGACACCAGAGGGGTCGCAGAATCCCGCCGCCGCATACCTGCTCACCCTGTCGAGTGCTAAGTCGGAGTCGGAGGCTGAGCAGTCGGTGAAAGAACTCAAGGCCGCGGTCTCGGCTTGCGACGTGGGTTTCGACACCAACCTTTCCGGCCGCAGCAAGAGTATTCGCAGTGTGACCGCGAACAAGTCCAGCTTCGGCGATGACGTCGTGGACTTCTCGTTGGAATACCGGATGGGTATGAAGACTCGCTTCGTCGTGGCGCGGGATGGCGCTTCTCTGATCAGTATTTCGGCCGAGGACCAGTTTGCCCACACGTTCGTTGCCGTGCCAAAGGAGATCATGGACGCGCAGAAACGGAAGCTGGACAAGGCGTCCAAGTGAACTGATGCGAGGCGCCCGGCCGCCGTGCCGGGCGTCACTTCTCATTGACCGGGCGGACATGGAGTTCGGTGAGGAAGGCCTTGACGTCGGCGGCCGTCTGATCCGGTGTCGGCCGGGGACCGGAGGGGATCACGGGCTGGGCAGTGACGGTGGCCGTGTCGTCGCCCCAGACACAGCGCGAACTGGTCGTGTTGGCGACCCCGTACTTCACGCACCGCAGCTTCCCTCCAATGGAGCCGGGGTCATAGCTCCGCACCTTGCCGGAATGGACAGGGGTGTTGAGGAGCGCGGAGACGACGTCGTCGTTCTCACCCGGATCGGAGACATCGACGGACGGGTCGAGTTCCAGAGTGACCATGTAGGACTTCTTGCCGTCCGGGCGCACATAGGTCGCGTGCGCGGTCTCCTTCGTCGGGTCGAGGTTGTCACCACCGTGCGACGCCGACCACAGAGAGTTGTCGTCCTTGCCTGCGAGCCGGTACTCACCGAAGCCGGTCGGCATCTCGGCCGTGTGCTTGACCGGCGCCTTCTCCTCGCCTCCCGTGGCAAGCCAGATCCCGAGCGCTGCCCCGGCCACCAGGACGACGGCGACGGCTCCACCGATTACCTTGCGGCGTCGGCTCAGCCGTGCCTGCCTCTCCCTGGTGGCCGCCCAGTCGATGGGGCGCGTGCTCGGGGGTAGCACGTCGTCGGAAGGCGTTTCGGCGTTCGACATGTGGTTCTTCCTTAAGCGCTCAGCGGTTGAAGTGCTCAGCGGTTGACCGACTGGACTTCCTCGACCGTCACGTCCTGAACAGACTTCATGGTGCCGTCCGGCATCCTGGTCACCCCCGACTGGCCCTTGACCGTCCAGCTGATCTCCCAGGTGAAGAGGGCTTTGAGAGGGAAGGCCCCGCCTTTGGGGGAGCGGTGGTACGTGATGCCGCAGGGCGGGGTCTTGTCGGACTTCCCCTTGGCGTAAGGCTCGCCGATCTTGCCGCCGACGATGGGGCATTCACCGTTGGCGGGGATGGTGGTGGCGTCCTCGGTCCCCGGGGTGAGGGTAAGCGACTTGGGCTTGGCCGTCGTCGCCTGGATGTTGAAGCCGGTGACGTCGATGGCCGCCGTAGCCTGGGCCGTGTCGACGGTGGCGTGGTCGAGCCAGGCCCAGGTTGGCAGGTTCACCTTGGCCTTGCCGTCGGGCGCGAGCGTGACCTTCGGTTCCGGGAGCTCCATGTGCTGGTACGCGCAGCGGTCGCGGCGAGCGCGGTGGCGACGGTCGTGGTACGGCGGTTCACGGTCGGCTCCCGGTGAGGCGAGGGCGTCTGCAACGGGCCGACGCTATCCGTGGGGTTGTTGGTTGCACCAGGCGCAATAGTGGGGCAACTTGGTCGATCTCGCTGGACTGTCATCGGGTCGTGACGCGAAGACCGCAGCGGAGCGTGACCCCGGCCGCCATGGGGCCGGGGTCCTGAGGGAAGGGGGTGGCGTTCGCTGCCGCTATTGTTCCCGGCCCATGCAGCTGGAGCAGGAGCAGGGGCCGTACGTCGAGGTGTATACGGAAGTTCACACCTGGAATGAGTCAACGGCGCACTGCGCGCAGCCCCACCGCGTCCAGATGCTCCGGGTCGTCCTCAAGCACCACCGAGAGCGGCACGATGACGAACGCCAGATAGAAGCCACACAGCCAGCGGCCGATGAGGCGGAAGAAGCCGGGGCGGCCGCCGTCGGAGGAGCGGACCACTCGCAGGCCCGTGAGTAGCTTTCCGAGGCTGGCGCGGACCGCGACGGTGAGCAGGACGTGGTTGAGGAAGGAGACGGCGAGGGCCGCGCCTATTGCCGTGCCCCACACCGTGAGGGACTGCGGGCGGATTTCGACAACCCCGTCGACCACCTTGACGCCGCCCGCCGCGCCCCCGGCCACGAGGCCGCACAGGAGGGCGAGGATCGCGTCCGCGCATGCCGCGGTGATCCGACGCGCCTGAGCGGGGGCTTGGGGTTGGGCGGGGGTGCGCTGTGTCTGGTTGGCCACGGTGGTTCTACTTCTCGTTTGCTTCCGGCTGGTTTCCGGTACGTCCGGGTAGCCCGGTAGTCCGGGATATTCGGTTACTTGCCTGCTCCGGGCTTCTTCTTCTCTTCCTCTTCCGCCTCCACGCGCTTGAGCGCCTTGTCTATCGCGGCGCGGGCGCTCGCCACCGCGTCCTTGATCTGCTTCTTGTGGCCGGAGAACTCGTGGCGGAAGCGCTCGCTCTTGGGGCCTTTCCAGGTGTCTGTGCCGCACAGCGTCTGGACGCTGTGGATCGAGCGCTCCAACTCGTCCGCGTACTGCTTGAGCTTGTGTACATCCTTACGGCAGTCGTTCTCACGGGACATCTCGCCGTCGCCGCCCTTCTCAGCTTTCAGAGATCAGGTTGGTAATCATCTTGCGCAGGGTGTTCTTGCCGACCGGGCGCGCCTGGATGCCGGTGGCCGCGTTGGGCTTCTCGACGTACACCGTCCACAGGGCCTTGTCCGTGGCGTACGTGGTGAGGAGCGGACCCGGGGCGTCGGAGAGCAGGACCGTCTGGCCCACCACTAGGGCGTTGTTGATGGCCGCGGACAGGGCGGTGCCGACGTTCTCCGTGCTGATCTGCTCGGGGGTGAGCTGCAGGGTGCGGCCGTCCTTGTCGGCGACCTCGAAGGGATCGACGAACAGCAGCACCATGTCCGCCGCGTCCTTCGCGGAGGCAGCCAGCGTGAACATGTGCAGGCCGCCGGAGGTGACCCGCTCGACCAGGTAGAGGTCCTTGGCGTGGAGGTACACCAGGAGGTGGGTGAACCCGTTGGAGGTGTGCTGCTCGACGGCCAGGGCGCGGGCGGCGGTGCGGCGCAGGGTCAGGGCGAGGCTGACCTCGGGGGTGATGCGCAGGTCCGCGTCCACACCGGAGGGGGTGTCCGCCGAAGCGGGGTCGGCCTCGGCGGCGCGCAGGACCGCGTCGAGCTCCTCAATGTTGCCGAGCTCCACCGCCTCGCGGGAGACCAGGGAGCGCAGCGCGGTGGCGTACGCCCATTCCCGCTCCTGGGCGGAGAGTTCACTGATACGGGGAGTGGGGGCCACGCATTCCGTCAGCGAGTCGGGATCGAGGACCGCGATCTCCTCGTCCGTGAGCCGGAGAAGCGGCTGCGTGCCGCCCTCGGCGAGCGCCTCGGCCAGAATGCCGCGGAACTCCTGGAGCTCCATGTCCAGGTCGACATTGATGTTGGCGCCGATTCCAGGAGTGTTATTTCTGCTGCTCTGCATGATGATGGTGCGTCCGATGCTCACTTGCTCGTTGTCAGATGTTGATCGTCAGCGGAAGGCCGTTACCAGAATTTGTATTTCATTATGGTGTTGGGCACTAGGTTCGTGACCGCGCTCTTGGCGCCGTCGACGATTTCCTTGCCCTTGTCCTTGATTTTTCCGCCCCACTCCTTGGTGGCCTTCCAGGCCTGTTTGGCGCCGGACTTGATGTCATCGCCCCACTTGTCCCAGGCCCAACTGCCAAGGAAATAGGCCCCGGCCACGCCGAGCGCGACCCAGCCTACGACGGGGACGGCGGCTGCCACGGCCGCCGAGGCGCCGAGTGCCGTGGCCGCGCCGGCGCCGCCGAGCACGGCCGCAGCGCCACCCGCCTCCAGGAAGCCCATACCGCGGTCGGCCACGCCGTAGGCGCCCTTGTGGTCCGGAATGAACATTTCCTTGACGCCGTGCAGGATGCTCAGCGGTAGGAAGACGCGGTTCGCGAGCTTGCTGACGCCCGGCGCGTTCTGGAAGAGCTTCTCCGCGAACGGGATCTTCAGCCGGACTGCGGTGCGGCGGACCGCCTGCTGCCACTTCCAGGGCTCCTTGTACCAGTTGCGGATCTTCTGGTCCTTGAGGAGTTCCGTGAGGAGCTCGCCGCGCGTCGCCTTGATGCGCTCGGCCGACGAGCCGAAGTACTTGTTGAGCTCCCAGACCGCCCGCGCGCCCGCGACGTTCTGTCCCTGCTGCCAGCGCGCGTAGAGGTGCAGTGAGGCTTCGATGGCCGTGGGAATCTTGAGGATTTTGAGAGGGGTCTTGATGTCCTTGAGGGTGCCCTCTTTGAATTCCTTCCAGGTTTCCAGGGCGCCCGCGAGACTGGCGAAGGTGAGGACGGCTTCGGGGTCGTCCTTGGCGATTCCGAGGCGGCGGCGGATGTCCTTGGCCTCGTCCGTGGCCCAGGACGCCTTCTTGGGGAAGTCGGAGACCCCTTCGGCCTTGGCATTCCACTTTTCGAGAATGCCGTCGATCAAGCCGCCTTGGATGGTGAGGGTTCCGCCCATGACGTCAACGGCAGCTGCCAATTTGGGTGCCTGGACGTCATTCATTCCCTTGAAGCCCACGGGTCTGCTCCTTGGTGGTTCTTGAGCTCGTCGGGGCGAGGGTGTCCCCAAGAGGTCGACGATATCTGTGGGTTATTGGTTCCGCCAGGAGAAATAGCCGGGCAAAACCGTGCAAGCGGGGCCCCGGCGCCGGGGCGTGACACGAAGAACACTCTCACTTCAGCTTCTTCAGCTGTGGCGCACCCAAGACCTCGGCCCCGGACCGTGAACGGCACGGGTCCGGGGGTCAGTTGGTCTGTCAGCGGTTGACGGCTTGGATTTCCTGAACGGTGATGTCTTGGGTCGTCCCAAAGGTCCCGTCGGGAAGGTCGCCGCCCGCGCCGCCGGTACCGGTCCAGGCGATGTCCCAGGTGACGGTCGCCCTGAGCTTGTACGTGCCGTCGCCTGAGGACCGGAGGTACTCGATGCCGCACGGCGGGGTCTCGTCGGCCTTGCCCTTGGCATAGGGCTCTCCGATTGAACCGTCGTCGTTGATCTTGCATTGGCCGGAGGCGGGGTAGGTCTCGGCGTCCTCTGTCCCCGGCTCAAGTTTGAGAGAGACGGGCTTGGCAGTGGTGGTGGCTTGGATGCTTACTCCGCCGACATTGAGTGACGCGGTGACTGAGACTTCCTTGAATTTGGCCTTGTCGAGCCAGGCCCAAGTCGGCAGGTTCACCTTGGTTGTGTTCTCTGGAGCGAGGGTGACCTTGGTGTCGGGAACCTTGATTCGGTTGTACGCGAGTTGGGCGAGGATCTCAGGCGTTACCGCGTTCTTCACGTTCGGGGTTTTGCCGTTCTCCACCCAGAATGTGGCCGTATCGCATGCGAAGGCCGCCGGATCGCCGGATTCTTCGCGAGCCTTGTCCCGGACCGTATCCCACCATATTCCCTTGCCTGTCTCGGACTTGTTGAAGTCCTTATAGGGGTGGCCGTTTTTGTAGTGGTCCTGGGCGAGGCTGTATGCCTCTCCCACGCCACTGGCGTGCGGGATGTCCCACTCCTTCTGAAATTCCGTGGCGAACTCCGCCGGCGTCCACTTGGGCTCGTACCAGCAGGCGGGCGGAGACCAGTCGCCGACGGGTGTGAACCCTGTGGAACTCTTGTCTCCAGAACCCCCGGTGGCACCGCTGTAGACGATGCGCGACTCAAGCGTCTGGCCGCTGTCCTTCTCGTTGCTTCCCCCGACATCGAACTGGGACCCTCCCGGGCCCTTGGCGAAGGCAGAGGTGGGCAGGGCGAGCACGCAGACGATGGTGAGCGCTCCGATGGTGGTGACGGTGCGGGCCTTTGTCACTGAACGCATGTCTTGCTCCCGCGTACGGAAGTTCCGTTGGACGTCTGCCAGACGCCCTGTTCGTTCTTCTCCAGGCGCGTGTTGTACAGCACGTACGAGTCGTCGCCGGCAGGCGTCTTGTCGGCCTTGTTGGTCTTGCGGTCCTTGTTGTACGCCTTAGTCTCGTCGGCGCAGTACGAGACGCCCGCGGATTTACTGTCGAACATCTCGACCTTCGGGCTGTAGTAGCGCGTGGTTCCGGTGTACGTGATTCCGGCGTCCAGCCACTTCTGTACCCATTTGACGGACGAAGTGAGGGCCTTGCCCTTGTAGTAGAACGTCAGGCCGGGGGTCTGCGACTTGCCCTTGATGATGGCGTTGTTCATGGCCGTCTGAGCGCGACCGGCGTCCGCGAGGACGGCGTCCTTGGTCGCGTCCCCCGTCTTCCAGTTCGCGAAGTCGTCCTTGACGTCGCTCGGCAGTGTGATGTCCGGCCGGTCGACGTCGTCCGACGCGCTGGCGCTCGGCGAAGCCGACGGCTTCGTGTCGCCGGTAGCGGCCCCCGCGATCTTGTCGTTGTCCTTCGAGTTGCTGTCCCCGCTGCCGCACGCCGTCAGCAGCAGGGCTGCGGTCGCGGCGAACGCGGCAGCAACGGGCAAAGAGCGGCGCATCAGAGTGAACTCCCCGTGAGACGTCAGTTCAGTCAAGTCAGTCAAGGGCAATGACGGTATCGGTGGGGCTTGTGGTTTCGCCAGGATGAACTTCCTTTGGGATGGGGGGAATCTTGGACTTAGCAGAGTAAAACGGTTGCCTTCTGTGCCCTGATCGTGTCCACCCGGAAACACTCGGTCCCGGACGCCTGGAGTGCGTCCGGGGTCAAGTTCATCTGTGAGTCTTCGCGGGAGTTATGGAGCTATCGGGTCGGTCGGCATCTTGGACACATGCAGGGCGGGAAGGCGGCCGTCTGAGGGGGTGGGTCGATTCGGCTGCCTGTCCAGGTCCGGACCTCGCCGCGGTCATCGACGGCCGCACCCTCAGTGGCGACCTTGTAGACGCGGATCGTCATCCGGGATGCCCTCGGAGTGGCTTCGAGGACGTCCAGGGGGTCGGTCAGGGGCGGGTAGTGGTCGGCGCACTCCGGGCAGGCGTAGACGTTGAAGCCGGGACCGGTGGCCGCGTGCACCTCGTGGACCAGGACCGGTTCGCTTGTCGTGCACTGGCAGCGGGCGCACATCCGGACCGGTGGGCGCGCGGTCACCGGGTGGCTCCCACTGTGATGCCGTGGATGTGGTCCGGGCCGGTGTCGATGCCGAGGGTCGCGAGGTAGAGGGCGCGGCGGCGTTCGCGTTGGCGGCTGCGTTCCAGGTGTGATTCGGCGTCGCCCAAGAAGTAGGAGTGCACGACAGGCGACGCGTTGCCGTCAAGTAAAGCGCCATGGCGGGGGAGTTGAGGCGCGGTGGGTGTCGAGGGATGCCGAAAGAGACCCGCTGCTCGGTGTCGGCCGCTCGGGGGCGGTGTGAGGAAAGTGAGGATCCATCCGAGGAGCCGGAGGATAGGGTTTCGCATGTCGGAGCTCCTTCGAAGCGTTCGGCCACGCCCCGGGACGGCTTGCATCCGTCGCCGGGGTCTGTCCTCAAAACCGTAGAGGTGCTTGTTGTCTACCCTTATGGGGTGACGAGGGTCTCTATGACTTCATGCTGGGCGGTACGTACAGTTCACTGATGTTCGAATTTGATCCGACCAGGCCCAAGTGGCAGCAGATCGCCGAGGTGGTCCGGCAGCGGATTGCCAGCGGGGAGTACCCCGTACGTGGACTGATCTCCGAAGTGAAGCTGGAGCAGGAATTCGGGGTGGCCCGCGAAACGGTCCGCAAAGCCACCGCCGCCCTCCGCGCAGAAGGCCTCATCACCACCACCCGCGGTATGGGCTCCTTCGTCGCGGATCAGTGATCGGTAAGACCCGATGGGGTACACGGTGACCGTGGAGGTTCTGGGCGTGGGGGCACTGCTCGTCCTCGTTGGGCCGTTGCCGCCGAATACCCGGGCTGCCGCCTGGAGTTGATGGGCAGTGGGCGCAAGGTGCGGACGTCTCGCATACCGCGGGAGGCTCCGCGGCCGTCGCCGGCTAAGACACCGCATGAAGACGGCCGATCAGTTCACCTCGCCGCCCAAGGACCACAACGTCATCGTTCCGGACGGCTGGTTCCAGCCCTTGTTGGACCCGGACGAACGCGACCGCGGCATCGTCGCCCTCGCCGAGCGCACGTTCCGAGGCGTGGACAACGCTCCCCATCTGAGGGACCAGTTCATGCGGGACCTTCAGCGCAAGGCGAAGGACGCCAAGGGCGGGAAGACGGGCCGGGGCGGCGACAAGAAGTCGTCCTGAGTGGACAAGGGGAAGAGCCGGGCGGGGCGGCGGAGGTGATGGTGAACACCCGTCATGGAGCCGCTGTTCGTCGGCCCGGCGTCAGGCGCGACGGACGGAGTCTGTTGCATATGCGGACTGCCAGGGCCAGTACGGCAATCGCCGCGAGCGTGGCGGCCAGGCCGGTCACCCACACCGCTGGAAAGTGCCGAGAGGTCCACGTGCCGCCCGGACCACCGTGGCGTCCGCCGCCGAACGGCATGGTCTCCAGGATGGCGCCGCCGATCGCGTCGAAGACGATGACGCAGGCGAGAGCTGCCGCGGTGCAAGCAAGCGAGCGGACTCTGCGGGCCTTCCAGTCGATATGCGTCACGCAGATCGCGAAGGCCAGGACCAGGATGGGTATGGTCTGCCCTGCCGTCACGGCGAAGCTGTAGGCGCCGCCCGGCCACGACGCGTCGGCCCAGCGCCAAGTTTCCTGTCCCCAAAGCGACTTGCCTGGGATGGGGACGGCGAAAAGCACGACGACCCCGCCCATCATGGTCAGACAGGCTCCGTAGTCCCTGCGGTGCGGTACGGAGGGATCAGCCGTCTGTGCCGGTGTCATCCGTGTCACCCTCGAGGGCCATGCGGTACGACGCTCCCATCCTCCGTCGTGCCGTGAGGATCTCCGGTGCGCGGCGGGTACGTACAGACTGCCGTGGCGCAGGCTGCACAGGCCGCCACCCGCCGGGACTGTCGGGCCCCGGCCACCGCCGGGGTCCTGCTCGCGAGCGCCGCCCACCAGAAACCGAGGATGAGGAGTACGAGCCCGACGCGTACGCCCGCCCTTCCTCGACGTACGCCGTGCGACACAACCGCGGCCGCCCATGTGTGCCGACCGCGCGACCACACGGCGGCTGCCGCGACCACGCTCAGAGGTCGCCCTCCTGATACGTCACGTCTTCGCCTTCCGGCCCCATCAGCCGCCAGTCGACCTGGGCGCCGTGACCTGCGGTGACGTCCAGGGATTTCCTGGCCTCGATCAAGTAGCTGCCACTGGGACGGCGGGTGACCACGGCCGGGCCGACGGCTCCCACCTTGGCCAAGAAGTCGGCGACCGCCTTCCGCTGACCGGGGGTGAGGACCTCGGGTCCGATCGGTTCGGACGCGGGGGACAAGTGGCGGATCAGCGCGCCGCTGCGGCTCGACGCGAGTCGGCACCAGGAGCCGTCCGCGAAGACGAGCCGGATGTCGGGCTCGCCGTAGCCGAACGTCCTGCGCTCGACCGCGGCGATCTCGGCCCGCCCGAGCTCCCAGAGGACTTCTTCATAGGGCTCTTCGTCATCGTCGAGCATGCCGATGAGAACGAGGCGACGGTCGGTCACGACGGCATGCGTGCGGTCGGTGTCGGGACGGCGAGCCGGATCGAGTTGCCAGGGGAGGGCACGGGCCAACGAGATCGTCTGGGCGGACTCCGCCATCGACCAGCTGAGCGCACTCAACGAACGGCACACCGACGCGGCCATGCTCATCACGGCCGCGGTGTACGAGTTGGCGGACAACCCCTGCCCGACCAACGCCGCTCGCCTCGGCACCAGCGAAATCTACCGGATGCTTCTCGGCTACTACCGGGTGATGTACGAGATCCAGGAGAAGACGGTGACCGTGGAAGTACTTACCGTCGGCCGTAGTGATCGCGCACGCTAAAGATTCCGCGCTGCGGCCGGGACGGCGTTTGTAGCGGCCCTCTGATCGTCTCCGGCCCGCAACGATGCCCACAGCCCGCGGGTATCGCACGGGAGCGCGGGTTGAGGTCGACCATGAGAGCGCCGCTCAGCCCTTCTTCGCCTGGGCCGCGGCGGCCAGCAGCACGTCCAGCAGGTCGAAGGCGTCGGAGACCTCGCCCAGCAGCTTGGCCTCCGCCTCCCACTCCTCGTCCAGCTGCTTGGTCAGCTTGGCGAGGGTGGTCATGCCCTGGCGTATCTCGTTCGTCGCGCCCAGCAGCGACCCGAGCTTCCCGAGCGCGCCCAGGTCATGCGACTCCGCCTTGAACTCCTGCGACGGTTTCGCCGTGTGATGCCCCACCCCGCGCAGCCCCGAGGCCGCCTTGTGTATGGACGCGGCTTCCATCTTCAGGTCCGACACCGCCGCCGACTGCCGAGGCTGAGGGGGGTGGCGGGGTGAAGCCTGCCTCACAGGCCTGAGCCGAGACCGTAGCCCCCAGGCGTATACGTCACGTATACTCACCGCATGTCCGACGTTATGATCCGCGTCCCTGCCGATGTCCGTGACCAGCTCGCCGCCGTGGCCGAAGCCCGCGGCACCAGCCTTCGCGCCCTCATGCAGGAGATAGCCGCTCAGACGCTCACCCCGGAGCAGATCAGGGAACGAGCTGATCGCACGCGTGCCCTGCTCGCCGAGCGGTTCGGGCATTACGTGACGGACGAGGAGTCCGCCGAAATGCGTCGCAAGATGCGTGAGGCCACTGCCGCTCACCGTGCCGCCCTCGCCGTGACGGAGTCCTCCCGTTGAACGAGACCGAGCACTACGTCTTAGACGCCCCGACCCTCCTGGCGATGGGGGGCAACAAGCAGGTCTCCGGTCTCGTCCATGCCGCAGCGGCCAGCGGCGATGTTCGCCTGTGGGTGCCCGTCCTATGTCTGCTGGAGGCGGAGCGCGAGCGTGCGGGGATTGTTGGCCATGTCGGAGTGCTGGTCGACATACTGCACCTGATCGACGATGACTACGCGATGGCTGTGACCATTGCCGAACTGTGCCGTAACGGCGTTCTCTTCAGCGTCGCCGCCGCCGTGCATGCCGCGCGGCCGAATCAGATGCTTCCCGAGGGAGCGCTCGTCGCCACTGTTGCGCCGGAGTCCTACGAGGGGCTTGGAGTCGGAGTCATGGACCTGAATCGCTGAGCAGCCAACTCCAATGGAACCCCAAAGTGGTGCGCGGGTCGTCCCGCGCACCACTTTGGGGGTCGGCAGCAACTTTCCCCGCCTCACCCAAACTTCGCGTTCTGCGCCTTGACGAGGTCGGCCGGGACCTTGGCCTTGCCGAGGTGGGTGCTCATGAACGCGCTGCTGTCCAGCGTGAAGTAGTTGGCGATCGTGTCGCCGAAGCGGAACGTCTGGGTGCGGATGGTCTGGGTCAAGCCCTGGAACTTGAAGGTGGCGGCGGTGGCCAGGGACTCGTCGCCGCCCGAGGGGGCGGTCTCCACGGTCGCCGAGTGGTACGTGGTGCTGCCGCTGTCCGACTTCGCGGTGAAGCCGCTGTCGCAGGAGCCAGCCGCCTTGGAGAGGCCTTTCATGGCGGTTTCCGCCTTGCCGTCCGCGTAGGTGGAGAGGGTGATGTAGGTGAGCATGCCGGTGGACTTGTCGGCTTCGCGCGTGAGCGTGGCCTCCGGGTCGCCGACAGGGAGTTCGTTCATCGCGTACGCCAAAGGGGTGCAGGCGGCCTTGTCGACGTCCATCTTGTCCTGGGACTCGGCGAGTGCGTCGCCGGCGACGGGCTTCTTGACGGTGTAGCCGCCGGACTCGGCCTTGGTGACCATGAGTTGCGCGACTTGCTCGGCCGGGCTGACCTGCTTGGCCTGGGAGGCCGACGCCTTGGGCTTGTCCGCGGTGTCGGTTGCCGTGCCGTCGCCGCTCCCGCAGCCGGTGAGACCGGAGAGCGCGGCCAGCGAGAGTGCGGAGGCGACGAAGGCGGTTCGCTTCATGGGGGGACGGGCTCCTTGGCGTGGCGGGTGGGGGAGGAGAGGAGTGAGGTATGGACGATAGCCAAGTGCCCATGAGGCACCTCCTCTTGCCCTGATCGGTGAGATTGTCCGTGAAGGTCCTGGAGAAGTCGGCCCATCACACTCACGACTGAAGCATCGTGCACGCCGACCACCCGCGCAGGTGAGCACCTCGTGCAGGCCTAGTGCGCACCCCGTGACGAGACCTCCAGCACGGGCGGCCAACAGATTCGCGGCCGCACAGCCACACCCCCGCACACACCCCCGTGCTCAACAGGGAACCACCCACCCCCCGTTGCGCGTGGATAACGTCGAGTCCCGTGAGGTTCGCGAGCCTTGGCGCGCCTTGAGGGGCTTATGTGCGGCTGATACGGTGCCATGGCTTGACACTCGCTTCTGCGCTGGCTATTTGGCCAGGTCGGGCGGTACGTCCGGCTCGGGCATACCGAGGCGAAGTGTCCCAATTGGCATGTGAATTGGCAGAAATCTTCTTGGGTGTACGGGGAGCGGTTGCGTGAAGATCCAAGAGCGTCCGGGGGCGGGCAACCACCGTTCCGCCGCGTCGGCCCAGCCGGCGATGGGTGAGCGCCTTCCCGCGCCGCCTCGCGAGCGCAAACCCGCGCTCGCCGCTCTCGCGGTGCTCCTGATTCTGGTCGGCGCGCTGGGCGCGACGATGCTGGTGCTGCGCGCCGGGGATCGGGTCGAGGTCGTCAAGGTGACGCAGGACATCCAGGCCGGAGAGTCCGTCAGCAAGAGCAATACGACCTCGGTCATGGTCGCGGACGACGCCAGCATCCACTACGTCAAGTGGAGCCAGCTCGGCGCTCTCGAGAAGCTGAAGGCGAAGTCCACCATCTACAAGGGCACGGTCGTCATCGGCGACATGTTCGCCGGTAAGAGCACCCTCCCCGCGGGCAAGGCCTCCGTGGGCCTCGCCCTCAAGGAAGGGCAGTACCCGGCCGACATCAAGCCGGGCGACATCGTGTCCGCCTACCGCGTCGGCGACAACAGCAGCAGCAGCAGCTCCGACAAGACCGGTTCGTCCGGCACGTCGGGCAGCAGCAACTCGCTGCTCGTGGAGAACGCACGCGTCAACACCAAGAGCGACGACAGTGACGCCACGGTGAGCACCGGCAATCTCTCCATCACCCTGCTCGTCGACCAGAGCGATGTGCCCGCCCTCACCGCGGCCGCCGCCGCGGGCGAGGTCTCCGTCGTTCTCGTCCCCGGCAACTAAAGGCGAGTGAGTAAACAGAAATGGCGCTCATCGCCCTCGCCGCAGACAAGGGTTCCCCCGGCGTCACCACCGCCGCGGTGGCCCTGTCCGCGGTCTGGCCCCGCAGGGTCCTGCTCGCCGAGACGGACCCCGCCGGCGGCGATCTCGTGTACCGGAGTGCGGCGGCCCACGGTGGTCCGCTGAACCCCAACACCGGCATGCTGTCGATAGCGGCCACCGCGCGGCGCGGGCTCGTGCCCGATCAACTGTGGGACCACGTACAGCCGTTGAGCGGTGGGCTGGAAGTCCTCGTCGGGCTCGGGGTCGCCGAGCAGGCCGCCGGGCTCGCCGGGCTGTGGCCCACGCTCGGGCGGGCCTTCGCCCAACTCGCCGACTCGCCGCACGCGCCCGCCGACGTCATCGCCGACTGCGGACGGATCAGCGGTGACACCCCCGCGGTCGAGATGTTCTCCCAGGCCGCCCTCGTGCTGCTGATCGCCCGCACCGAGCCGGAGTCCATCGCCCGCGTACGCGATCGCGCCGCCGCGCTCTCCGCCAAGCTGCACGGCGGGCCCCGCGGCGCCGCCTCCCTTGCCACCCCCCTCATCGGCGTCGTCCTCATCGCCGACCCGAGCGACTCCGCCAAGCTCGTCCACCAGGTCAACGACATGCTGGTGGCCGCTCAGACGGGGGCCCGCGTCGTGGGCACGCTCGCCGACGACCCCGCCGGCGCCGACCAGTTGGCCGGGCGCAAGCGCGGACGGCTCGACAAGTCGCTGCTCATCCGCTCGGCCCGCAAGGTCACCGCGGATCTGTACCAGCAGTACGGCGCCGCCTGGGCCGTACCGGCCGGCGGTGGCCATCACGGTCAGCCCGCCGCGGGAGCCGGACGATGACCGCGGTCGACCACCAGTTGGTCAAGCGGTTCCGGCAGGACGCCGGTGACCGTATCGCCGAGCAGCGCCGCGAGGACCAGGTCCGTGGCGTCACTCCGATGTCCAACGAGGACGAGCGGCACTACGCGCGCGCCGTCATCGCCCAGATACTCGAGGACTACGCACGTACCGAGATCAACCTCGGCCGCACCCCCCTCGACGCCGAGACCGAGGAGCAGTACGCGGCCGCCGTGCACGCCGCCCTCTTCGGCGTCGGCCGTCTCCAGCCGCTGCTCGACAACCCCGAAGTCGAGAACATCGACATCAACGGGTACGACCAGGTCTTCATCGGATACGCCGACGGACGGGAGGAGAAGGGGGATCCCGTCGCCGAGACCGACGAAGAGCTGATCGAGCTCATCCAGATCCTCGGTGCGTACTCCGGCCTCTCCTCCCGGCCCTTCGACTCCGCCAATCCCCAGCTCGACCTGCGGCTGCCGGACGGTTCCCGGCTCTCCGCCGTCATGGACGTGACGCGCCGGCCCGCGCTGTCCATCCGCCGGGCACGCATGGGCAAGGTTTTCGTCTCGGACCTCGTCGGCAATGGGACGATCACGCCCGAGGTGGCCCACTTCCTCGCGTGCGCGGTCCGGGCCCGTAAGAACATCATGATCGCGGGTGCGACCAACGCCGGTAAGACGACGCTGCTGCGGGCCCTCGCCAACGAGATCCCGCCGCACGAGCGCCTCATCACCGTCGAACGCGCCCTGGAACTGGGGCTCGACACCTTCGCCGACCTCCACCCGAATGTAGTGGCGTTCGAGGAGCGGCTGCCCAACTCCGAGGGTCAAGGCACCATCTCCATGGCCGAGTTGGTGCGCCGGTCGCTCCGTATGAACCCCTCCCGCGTCATCGTCGGTGAGGTCCTCGGCGACGAGATCGTGACCATGCTCAACGCGATGTCGCAGGGCAACGACGGTTCGCTGTCCACGATCCACGCGAACAGCTCCAGCGAGGTCTTCAACCGTATTTCCACGTACGCGCTGCAGGCGAACGAGCGGCTGCCCATCGAGGCCAGCCAGATGCTCATAGCGGGCGCGGTGAACTTCGTCGTCTTCATCCAGCGGCGCAACAACTACGAGTCGGGCGGCCGTCTCCAGCGCATGGTCACCTCCGTCCGCGAGGTCAATGGCGTCGACGGACGCGTGCTGTCCAGCGAGGTGTTCGCCGAGGCGCCGGACGGCCGGATCGTCCCGCACGCGCCGATCGCCTGCCTCGACGACCTCGTCGCACAGGGCTACCGGCTGCCCGGCGGCGGGAATTGGGGCTGATCAGCGAATGACGGATACGACTTCTCTCGCCGCGCTCGACTCGCTCGGTTCCATGGGCGGACTGTTCTCCACGACCGTCCTGTACGCGCTCGCGTCCGGTGTCGCGGTCGGTGGTGGCCTCGCGCTGTTCGCCGTCGCCGTTCGCGGGCTGCCCGCCAAGCCCGAGCACGAGAAGCAGAAGGCCAGTGAACGGGCCAATGAGCTGGTCCGTTTCGCCGGGCAGCGCGGTTCGATCGCGGCCATCGCCGGTCTCGTCGTCCTGCTCCTCACCCGCTGGGCGGTGGCCGGCATCGCCGCCGGTGTCCTCGTCTTCTTCTGGGACAAGCTCTTCGGCGGCGCCGGGGAGGAGCGGGCCGCCATGCGCCGCGTCGAGGCCCTCGCCTCCTGGACCGAGTCGCTGCGCGACACGATCGCGGGCGCGGTCGGCCTGGAGCAGGCCATCCCCGCCTCCGCGCGCGCCTCCGCCCCCGTACTGCGGCCGCATCTGGACGCGCTGGTGGACCGGCTGCGTTCCCGTACGCCGCTGCCCGAGGCCCTGCAGCAGCTGGCCGACGAGATCAATGACGCGTCGGCGGACATCATCGTCGCCGCGCTCATCCTCAACGCCCGGCTGCGCGGCCCGGGTCTGCGCCAGGTGCTCGGCGCGCTCGCCAAGTCGGCGCGCGAGGAGGTCGACATGCGGCAGCGGGTGATGGCCCAGCGCGCGTCGACCCGACGCTCGGTCCAGATCGTCGTCGCCGTCTCCATCGCCTTCGTGCTCGGTCTGTCGATCTTCAACCGCGAATTCGTCAAGCCGTACGGCACGGCGGTCGGGCAGCTCGTACTCGCCTGTGTCTGCGGTCTGTTCGCGCTCGGCTTCTGGTGGCTGCGCAAGCTGTCCACCATTGAGACGCCGGAACGGTTCCTGGTGCGGGACGAGTCGTCGGTGCAGTTCGTGCGTCCGCGTACGCCCGCGCAGTCCGTACCGGATGAGGGGGTACGCCGATGAACCTGACCATGCCGATCCTGATCGGCGCCGTACTGGGCCTCGGGATCTACGCCCTCGTACGCGCCCTCATGCCGTCGAAGCGCAGTGCGGTCGCGCAGGTCGCGCGTATCGACGCGATGCGGGCGCGCGGCGCGGCCTACGAGTCCGCGCACCATGCCCAGCAGGAGGCCGGGCGGCTCGGCAGCGTACGGGCTCAAGTGGGCGCCCGTGTCGCCGAGTTCTATCTGCAGCAAGGCTGGGAACAGCGCTCGCTGCGGGCCGATCTGGCGGTCCTTGACCGGAGTTGGGAGAAGTTCCTCGCGACGAAGGTCCTGCTGGCCGCAGCGGGTGTCTTCTTCGGCCCGTTCCTCTTCGCCGTCGTCTGGACGCTCGGCTTCGGCAGCAGCCCGATCATCCCGGTCTGGCTGGCGCTGATGTTCGCGCTCGTCTTCTTCTTCCTCCCGGACGTGGAGGTGCGGCGGGACGCGGCGGACAAGCGGCGTGACCTGCGGCGCGTCATCGGCGCGTATCTGGACCTGGTGTCGATGAGCCTGGCCGGCGGCCGGGGTCTTCCCGAGGCGCTGATGGCCGCCGCCGAGGTCTCCGACGGCTGGGCCACGCAGCGCATCCGCAACGCGCTCGCCGACGCCCGGATCACCGGCATCAGCCAGTGGCAGGCGCTCGGCTCGCTCGGTGAGGAACTCGGCGTCGAGGAACTCAAGGACCTGTCCGCCTCCCTGGCGCTGGTCGCGGACGACGGTGCGAAGGTGCGCGAGTCACTCGCCTCGCGCGCCGAGACGATGCGGCACCGCGAGCTGTCCGAGATCGAGGGCAGCGCGGGCGAGAAGTCGCAGTCGATGCTGGTCGCCCAGCTGCTGCTGTGCGCGGGCTTCCTGGTCTTCCTGATCTTCCCGGCGGCGATGCGCGTGTTCCAGGTGTGACGTGTCTGAAGTCGACGATCCGCAACTTCCTTCGTACTCGACGTATTTGAGAGGACAACTCACCATGAACGGACGGAACTTCAGCACCGGGATCCCGGGGGTGGACTTCCTGATCACCTTCCTCCAGGGCCGGGTGCAGCGCGCCCGCTCCGGCGAACTCGACCGCGGTGCCTCCGCTGTCGAATGGGTCATCATCTCCGCCGTCGTCGTCGCGATCGTCGGCGTGGTCGCCGCGATCATCAACGCCGCGCTGAGCGACGGCGCCAACAAGGTGGGCGACTGCATCAAGGGCGCGGACGCGGGCAAGACCTGCTGAGCTCTCTTTCTGTTACGGGGATACGGGTGCGCGCACGTCGAGGGCTACGTCGCTGGGTGCGCCGCAGGGTGGAGGCCGCCTCCGCCCGCGGCGACTCCGGCATGACCGCGATCGAGTTCGTGCTGCTCACGCCGGTGCTCTTCTTCATGATCTTCGCGACGGTGCAGTTCGCGCTGTACTTCTTCGCGGACCATGTGGCCCAGGCGGCGGCCCAGGCGGGCGCCCGCAAGGCCCGCGCCGTGGCCGACGAACAGCCCGGCGCGTGGCGTGGCGAGGCGCGTGACGTCGTCGACAGCTACATCAGCCAGCTCGGTCCGCAGTTGGTGCTCTCGCCGAACGTGACGATGCTCCAGCCCGAGCAGAACACGGTGGGCGTGGAGATCACGGCGAAGGTGCCCACGGTCTTTCCCGGGCTCGACCTGACGGTGCACGCGCAGTCGTCGGGGCCGGTGGAGCGGTTCGTGAAGGAGGAGGGGAACTGATGAGGCTCTTCTCTGTCCTGCGCGACCGGGTGTCCGTTCGTAGTGACCGGGGGCTGTCCACCGGTGACCGGGGGTTGTCCACGATCGAGGTCGTGATCCTCGCGCCGGTGATGATCCTCTTCATCCTGGTGCTCGTGGCGTTCGGACAACTCGTCGACGGACGCGGTGCGTTGGACGGTGCCGCGCGTGACGCCGCGCGCGCCGGGTCGATCCAGAAGGACCACGCGACGGCGATGGCCGAGGCGCGCAAAGCGGCGGAGGCGGATCTCACGGACGTCTGCTCCGGCCCGGTGACCGTGAACCAGACGAGCTCCGGCTTCGTGCCCGACACCCTCTTCACGGTGGAGGTGAGCTGTGAGGTGCGCGGCTTGGCGATGATCGGTCTGGACGTGCCCACGACGCTCTCGGCCAGCTTCAGCTCGCCGCTCGACCCGTTCCGGAGGACGGCATGACGCTGCGTCCCGCTGTACGGGGCCGGGGGGCGGCCCGCGTTGCCAGGGTGACGGCTGGACCCACTCGGGTGACGGCCGGACGTTCTTGGGTGGCGGTCGCACCTGCCTGGGTGGCGGCCCGCCGTACCCGCCTCGACGACCGCGGCTCGGGTGCCGGCGCGGTCATCATCTTCGCGATCGTCTTCCTCTCCCTCTCCGCCTTCGTCATCGACGGCGGCATGTCCATCTCCAAGCGGGAACGCGCCGCCGACATCGCGGAACAGGCCGCGCGTTACGCCGCCCAGGACATAGACCGCGAGGCCCTCTACCAGAACCAGAACGGTCCCGCTCCCATCCGCTACGAGAACTGCGGCGCCCGCGTCAAGGCCTTCGCCCGCGAAATGGGCATGTCTGGCGCCGACATCGCGGCCACCCACTGCGTGGCCGCCAACGCCGACCAGGTCGAGGTCGAGGTCCAGCTCACCTACTCCCCGGTCTTCACGGGCATGTTCTACGGCGGCGACGTGGTCGTCCACGGGCAGGCGGTGGCGGAGAACGAGGTCGGCTGAGGGGCGTGGCGCCCAGCCCCGGTGAAGGGCGGCGCGCACGCCACTGCGTGCCTTGTGGTGTTGAGGGAAGCGTGAAGCCGAGGGCTACTTCCCGTCGCCCTTCTTGCCGCCCTTGCCGCCCTCCTGCTTCACGCCGTCCTTGACGTCCTTGGCGAGCTTGTCGTCGAGCTTCTTGAACTCACGGACGACGGCGTCGGACATGTCGGCGAGCGCGTCGAGCGCCTGGGTGATGTCCTCGCGGCCGTCCTCCCAGCCGGACTCGAAGTCGTCGAGGGCGTCGTAGACGGTGTGGTCGCCGAGGTCCTCCTTGTACGACTCGAAGAGCTTCTTGGTGTGGTTCAGGCGGGTCTTGATGTCACGCAGCCGCCCGCCGTAGTCCTCTAGCTCGCTCAGCGGGAGCGCAAGGTCGCTCTTGCCGTTGCCCATGTCTCAAGTCCCCCAAGCTCGGTTCGTCAGACGAAGCGGAGCGTGCCGGTCACCGCGTCGAAGATGTCGTGGAACGCCTCCGCCAGGTCCAGCACCGGGCTGGCTCCGGAGACGAGGACGACCTGGTCGGTGGTTCCCGGGACGGGAATGTACGTCTGGGTCAGCACCATACGAAGGGTACGCGTGTCGCCCTGCGCGACGGGTACGTCCTCGACACCGAACGTGCGGGCGGCGACCCCGACTTCGGGGATGTCGACGGTGGTCACGGTGCGCCAGGCGTCGCCCTCGCGGCGGGCGGTGATGGTGCGCAGGCTCTCGGCGATGGCGCGCGGATCGGTGGAGAGGGCCACGCCCTGCTTGTCCTTCGCCCCGAGCACGGAGACCGTGACGGTCGCGGACAATGGCACGCCCTCGAAGTTCTCCGCCATGCAGCCCATGTAGATGGCACCGGAGTCGTGGGCGTCCTTTGCCATCTTGCGGAGCATGGTCGTCAGCTCGACTCGGTAGGGACCCAGTTCGGGAGTCTCCCGTGCCCGTCCATCGACGAGCCGCCGAATGGTCGCCTCGCGGCCTTCGGGGCGGATGTCGAATTCCCACCACGACTCCGGCACGGAGAGCGAGATGCCGACACCCGCGGACGGCGGATGCGTCCCGCCAGGACCGGCTGTCTGATCACTACTGACGGAAGTCAATGCCCGTCACTTCCTCGAGAATGGAGAACAGGGTGTCATCATCAAGTTTCGGTACCGTGTAGTCAAGCCTCCTGATTCTCCGAAGGAAATCCTCGGGAAGGGCCAGGTGGTAACTCGAAACATAGTGCGGCAGATCGTACCGCCATACCCATTCTCCGTCGGTCTTAAGTGATGCCCCGCCAGCGATGGCGAAGTCGTCCGAGGACAGGACGTCGATTTCTGCCCCCATCTCGCTGAAGATGTCGGCACCATTTGCCAGGTATGCGACGATCTCGTTCTCGTCTGTCTCTCCTGTGGAACGCACGAAGCCCCGGATGGAGTCCTTGTTTTCGATTCCCCACTGAGGTGACTGCTCTCGAAAGAATCCGACGGTCCTGATCATTCGAATGCCTTGTATGTCGGGCTGTCTGCTACAGCATGGGTAGGAAGGTTCGCCAGTCCCCGCTTTCGCGAATGGACGGGGTGAAAGGGCCATTTCCGATGGGGGGAACGCCCACCGCATTGGTGGGTGCACGTACCGGAGTTCCGAGAATGTTTGCCATCTCCTGGGCAGGTGCTATTCCGTTGGGTGGTATGGCGCCGGAGTGGCAGGATAGCAAGCGCACCGGCCCGCCGTCATAGCCAGGAGACCGGCGGATGGCATCCGCGATCTGGTGGGGGTTGACGACCTCGCCTGCCGCCCGGAAACCTGCCATGTTCTCGTTTCCGGCCAGGAATGTGCCGTCGCGTTTGCCATGGATGACGACGTCGTGGTGCCCCGGAAGGCGCTCGGCCACGTCGAAGTTCCGTAGTGTCGCACCGTCGTAGCCGATCGCGAGGACACCGTCTCCGTGATAGATGGGCATACCGGAGGCGAGCGCGTCGTCCCCCGGTTTTCTCGGAGGTGCCGGGATCTTGGAGCCGGTTCTCTCCGGATGACCTTTGCCCATGGTGCGCAGGAAAATCGACTTGAGTCCGGCACCGCCGTTTCGAATGCCGTTGGCGAGATTCTTGAGACCGCCACCGATCCCACCCATGAAGCCGGCGCCGAGAGCCCGCAGACCGCCCGCTTTCCACAACTTGCCGATCTTGGCGAGGCTGGTGAAGCCCTTCGTGGCCGGGATGCAGTCCAGGGCTGCGAACAGTAAGTCCCCCCAGCCCGCTTGGCCGTTGGCCATCTTTCTTATCGTGTCGGCGAGGACGACGAGGGCCGCGGCGAACACCAGCCACCCCAGTGGGCCGCCCACGATCATCACGATGATGCCGACGATGGTCACGACCCATTTGCAGACGGTGACGATCTCGTCCCAGTGGTCGGTGACCCAGTCGACGGCCTCTTCCCACCAGTGCCGGTTGTGGATGCCTGCGTCGGACGCCTCGTGGAGCTTCTTCACCGTGCGGCGGGCGGCGTCCTCGCGCAGGCCCTTCGCATGGGCGGCGAGTTTCTTCGCGGCGTCCAGCAGGTCCTGGGCGTCGTCCACGTCCTTCTGGGCGGCGGTCTGCTGCTCCTTGGCGTGCTGGGCGTTACGGGTGGCCCGGCGGACCTCGGACTCGTCGGGCTTGGGTATGTCCTTGCCGTGGTTCTTGTCCGGGTCGTAGGAGTCCGCCTTCGCTGTGGCGGTACGCACCCAGTCGTTCGCGCCGGTCAACGCGGTCTGCGCGGTGGAAAGTTCCTCGCGGGCCTTGCGGCCGTCGCGCAGGGCCTTGTCCGCCTTCGTTTGGGCGTCCTCCAGGTCCGGCCAGTACGTGGCGAGCGCGTCGCCCGCGAGGTCGTAGGACTTCTTGAGCTTCTTCAGCTTGCCGGGAACGTCCTCGAACTCCGCGGTAAAGGCGTCCGCGGTCTTGCCCGCCCACTTCAACACCGCGTCCTCGTTCGCCATGCCCTTGATGTCCCGCAGGACTTGCGAGACGTCATCGGCGAAGTCGTGGAGGGAGCCGGCGAGTTTGCGCACCCGGTGCGGGTCGCCCGGCGTCGGGTCGTGGTCCAGGTCGAGTATGTGCCAGTCGGTCGGGCGGTGCGACACGTGTTTCCCCCGTATACACATGCAACGTAATGCCATGCCTGCAGTAGAACGCGCATGCGAACATAACGCATTGCTCGTTGCTGGTGTGACGCGCAATGACAGTGGGTCAGTTGCGGGACGTGGTCCCCAAGGCGCCCCGCAGGCCCGCTCAGCGGTTGATCGACTGGATCTCTTGGACGTTGATGTCCTGGGTGGTCTCGAAGGTGCCGTTGGGGAGGGGGCCGCCGGTGCCGCCGGTTCCCTCCCAGGTGATCTGCCAGGTGACGCTGGCCTTCAGTTGGTACGGCTGCCCGTTCGTGGCGCGGAGATAGGTGATCCCGCATGGCGGGGTCTTGTCGGCGTCGCCCGTCTTGTACGGGGTGCCGATGGAGCCGTCGTCGTTGAATTTGCAGTCGCCTGAGGCCGGGTACGTCTCGGCGTCGTCGGTGCCCGGCTCCAGGTGGAGGGCGATCGGCTTGGCGGTGGTCTCCGCCCACAGGCCCGTGTTCGGGAGCTCGGCCCGGACCTTGACCTCTTGGAAGGTGCCCTTGTCGAGCCAGACCCAAGTCGGCAGGTTCACGGTTGACTTGGCCTCGGGCCTCAATTCGATCTCGGTGTCCGGGACCTTGATCTTGTCGTAGGCGTATTCGGCGAGGGTCTTGGCCGTGGGGGCGTGCGGGACCTTGGGGATCTGGCCTGCGTCCTGCCAGAACATGATCAGGCCGCAGTCCCAGGACCTCAGGTCGGAGTCGTCGGGCGCGACGCTCCGCCAGAAGTAACCGTCCTTGCCGATGTTGTAGTTCTCGTAGCCCGACGCGGACGTCCACTTCTCGTCCATGTTGTCCTCGGGCTTGCCGTCCTTGTAGTGGTCGGTCCACAACTTCTTGCCGAACCACGACTGGTGGATTCCGACGTCCCCGTTGCCGTCCGACTCGTCCACGAACTTCTTGAGTCCCTCGGGAGTGAAGACGGGCTCGTACCAGCAGGCCGGCGGCTCCCAATTCGGGTCGACGGTCCCCAGGTTGCCCTTCTTGCCGCCGCTGTTGCCCTTTGTGTAGGTGATTTTGATCTGGGAGTGGGTGGCGGAGGCGTAGATGTTCTGGTTGTGGGAGCCACCGCTCGGTTTGTCCGCGGGCGGAGTTGTGGTGCCGCCCGGAACATCATCGGCGTACGCGGCGCCGGCCGACCACAGGACAGCTGCCGCTGCCAGAGCGGTGACCCGGCGCGCCGTGTGCTGTGCGGTCGTCATCCCTGGCACTCCTTTACCCGCCCCTGCACCTCGATCTGCTGTGCTTTCCACGCCTGCGCGGAACCGGGTGAGGGGCGCATCAGGATCGTGAACTTCTGGTAGCTGTCCAGGGATTCCTTCGTGTAGTGAGTCTTCCCCGTCTTGATCTTCTTGCTGTACGACTTGGCCTGATTCCGGCAGAAGGTGACGAGGACGCCCGTGGAGCCGACGTTCGCGGTCTCGGCCTTGGAGTACTTGTCCGTTCCGGTGGGGGTCCATCCGCCGTCCACCCACGCCTGAATCTGCGACTTGGCGTACTTGGCGGCGCCGCCGGCCGAGTAGTACTGGTAGGCCGGATCATCCGGGTCCTGCTTCACGATTCCGTGCTTCAGCGCCCGGATGTAGTCCGTGGCGGTGTCGAGCGCTGCCGCTTGCCTGGAGTCGGAGGGCTTGTCGAAGTCGAAGACGAGGTGCAGGTCGCTCGGTAGCGAGACGTCGGGCGCGTCGGACGCCTTCGATGCCGAGCTCGACGGACTGCTCGACCCCGTCTCCGCCCCCTTGATGTCGTCGGACGAGTCGTCGTTGCTGCCGCCGCAGGCGGTGAGCAGCAGGGTCGCCGTCGCGGCGAACGCGGCGGCGGTGGTCAGGGTGCGGCGGGCCACGATCGATCTCCCCCGGTGTAAGGCATGTGTGCAACAGAGAACGAAGCTACCAGGGGCGCGTAAAGGGGAGCGGGGCAGCAGAGGGGGATTGTGTGGGGACCGTGAGAACTGTGACATGACGGTTGCGAATGGAGTGGAGGCTGGACGTCACGGGGGTTGCGGTCCGAACGGTAACTCGGGCTCAGGGGGCGGATGGTCAGGAATCGGGCGCACGGCCTGCCGCACCCCCTGTCTGGCCTTCGACTACCTCCGTACGATCTCGGTAGGCTCAGCACACCCCCCAGCACTCTCAGCTGTACTCCCTCCCCACACGACCCCAGGACACCCGCCATGGCGCGACGCACCACTTCCAACTCGACGGGAAGCTCGCCGGGTCCGAGGAATCGGACGCCGCAGCCCCTGCCCCGGCGTCGTCGGACGTTCGGGGACTTCGTGAAGGCGTTCGGGGCGTTCGTCGCTCTGGTCGTGCTGCTGGTCGGGGTGCCGGGCGCGCTGGCCACGCAGATCGGATGGCCGCTGCCGAGCGGGAAGCCGTCGCTGGACTGGCTGCAGCAGGAGATCACCGTCGACACGTTCATCAACGTGCTCACCGTGATCGTGTGGTTCGCCTGGGCCCAGTTCACCGCCTGTGTGCTCGTCGAGGTGAAGGCCGCGCTGTCGGGCGTGGGGCTGCCGAACCGGGTACCCGGTGCCGGCCCCAGCCAGTTGCTCGCGCGCCAGCTCGTCGCCGCGCTGCTCCTCGTCGGGGCCACCGCGGCCAGCTTCACTCCCGGGCTCTCGCAGCTCGGGCAGAACCTGGAGGGGAACCAGCGGGGGACGGTCGCCGTCGCCCAGCAGACCCCCGGCGGGCTGTTCGGGCAGCAGCAGGAGCAGGCCGCCGCCGACACGGCCGCCGCGATCGCCGAACAGGCCGCCCACGCGGCCTCGCATGCCGACAGCGGCAGTACGGCCAAGCAAGGCGACACCAAGTACTACCGGATCCAGCCGCCCGAGGGACGCCACCACGACTCGCTCTGGGAGATCGCTCAGCGGCATCTCGGGGACGGGCGCCGGTACAAGGAGATCTACCAGCTCAACAAGGACCGTACGCAGCCCGACGGGTCCAAGCTCTCCGAGGCCAGCCTGATCCGGCCCGGGTGGATCCTCGAAATGCCCGGCGACGCCCACGGCGGCGAACTCGTCGAGATGCCCGACGCGGCGCCCAAGGTCTCGGAGCAGGTCCAGCAGCAGATCCACGACTACGCCAAGACCGGGGATCACCAGCAGGGCGGAGGCAGTCAGCGGGGCGGCGGCTCCGGCGACCGGGACACCGCGCACATCCACGTGCCCCAGCAGCGGCCCAGCAGTGACCAGGGCAGCGACAATCAGCAGCACGAGCAGGCCGGTTCGCAGGAGAGTGGCTTCTCCTTCGGACTTCCCGAAGCGCTTGTCGGCGCGCCCCTGCTCGCCGCCGGCCTCCTCGGCGCCCTCGGCCGTCGACGCCGTCAGGCGCTGTGGCAGTCGGCGCTCGGTGCCGTCGGCGGGCGGCGCGGTATGGAGCCGCCGATCCCGACCGGATCCGCCGCGGACGCCCAGGACGCGTTGCTCGTGGGCGCCGACCCCGAGGGCGTACGCCTGCTCGACCTGTCGCTGCGCGGACTCGCGGCGGCGCTCGCGGCCGAGTCGCGCCCGCTGCCGACCGTCTACGCGGCCTGGCTCAGCGGCAACGGCGATCTGCATCTGCAGCTCGCCCAGCCGGCCGGGAAGCCGCCGGCACCGTGGCAGCTCGGTCAGGACCAGACGTTCTGGATGCTGGCGCGGACGGACGGGGAACGGTACGAGGACGTCGACACCGCCGCGCCCTACCCCGGGCTGGTCAGCCTGGGCACCATGGACGACTCCCGGCTTCTCCTCAACCTCGAGTCCGTCCCCGGCATCGTCTCGCTCAGCGGCAGCGAGCGCGACCGCGCGGGCGTCTTCGCCTCCGTCGCGGCCGAGTTGGCGACCAATGGGTGGTCGGACCGCATGACGATCACGCTCGTCGGCTTCGGCCAGGACCTGACGCCGCTCGCGCCCAACCGGCTGCGCCACCTCGACGACGTCGAGGCGCTGGTGGAGACCATGGAGGCGGAGACGCGGCAGCGGCGCGGTGCGCTGGGGGCCGCCGGACACGACTCCGTGCTCACCGGCCGCACCGGGCCCGCCCAGCACACCCGTTGGGCGCCGCACCTGGTACTGCTCGCCGCCCAGCCGTCCGCCGAGGACGCCGTCAAGCTCGCCGAACTCGCCGCCGACGCAAGCCGGTTGGGCATCGGCTACCTCGTCGGCACCGAGAGCGGCGATCTGCCGGGCGCCGCCTGGGAGATGGAGATCACCAGCCAGGGCAAGCTGCTCGCGCCGCTGCTCGGGCTCGAACTCGACGCGCAGCTGCTGCCGGTGGAGCAGCAGCGGGCGGTCGTCGAGCTGTTCGTGGAGGCGGACCCGGAGCGGGAGAGCACCAACGCTTCCGCACCGCCGTTCCTCGTCGACATCAGCGAGCAGGGGCGTCCGGCGGTGTACGCGCGCCTTGTGGGCCCGTACGAGATCATCGGTCTGGAGACGCCAGACGGCGAGCGCAGCCCGCTGCTGCACGAGGCGCTGGCGTTGCTGCTGCTGCACCGTGAGGGTGTGCACCCGCGGGTGCTGTCCTCCGCGCTGTGGCCGCGCGGTGTCACCGAAGACGTACGCGACGCGCTCGTCGAGCGGCTGCGCGGCTGGCTCGGCAACGACCCCGACGGCACGCCCCGCCTCGGCAGCGACGCCGCCGGGCGGCTCACGCTCGCCAAGTCGGTCGTGTCCGACCTGGATGTGCTGCGCTCGCTGTACCACGAGGCGACGCAGGGCAAGGGTGTCAACAGCCGTGCCGTGCGCGGGCGGTTGCTCACGGACGCGCTCGTGCTCGTGCGCGGGCCGCTGCTCGCCGATCGTCCGCAGGGGCGGTACGGGTGGCTCACGCACGAGATCATCGACGCCCAGCTTCCGCTGCTCGTCGCGGACATCGGGCTCGCGCTCTCCGCGTTCCATCTGGAGAAGGACCGGGCGGAGAAGGCGATCGAGGCGCTGAACGCGGCGTTGGGGTCCGCCCCGGGGGACGAGCGGCTCTGGAACGAGTTGCTTCGGGCGACGCATGCCACGGGGGACAGCGACCGCTTGAAGCGGCTCGCCGCCGACCTCGTCTCGCGCAGCGGGGCGCGGGGGCTGCCTCCGCGCACGGAGGCGCTGCTGGACGAGTTGCTGCCCACCTGGCGCAGTGGCGTAGCCGCCGTCGGGTGATGGGGCCCGGCGGAGGGGCTGGACCTCGCTGTTCAGGCGCCTGGCACCGCGGGCTGTGCCCACGCTCCTTCACTCTCGGCTTCGCTCGAGCGGGGGGACCCCCATCGCCCCGTGGAACGATTGCCCACAGTGGTGACCGACTCCTTGGGGTGAATGCGTGGACCTTGATCTCTGGCTGACCGCAGGCGCCGCCCTCTGGGGTGCCGCGGCCGGGCTGCTGGTGCCCCGGGCCGCGTACCGGTTTTCCGTCGAGCCGGATGAGGCGTGGCGGGACCGGTGTCCCGAGGGGCACGCGATCGCCGGGGTCGCGGGCGGCTGGCTCGGACTGGCCCGGTGCGGCCGGTGCGCCGGCTCCGTTCGCACGTCTCGCACGTCTCGTACGTCTCGTACGGCGGAGGCCGTGCGCGGCGACGCGGGACGGGTGGCCGGCGGTCGCGCCCCCGCCTCGTACGGACCCAGTGCCCTCCTCCTCTCCCTCGCCACCGCGTTCGTCTGTGCCGGGCTCGCGCTCGCGACCGGCACGCGGCCGGAACTGGTCGTCTGGCTGCTGCTCGCGCCGCTCGGTGTGCTGCTCGCCGTCGTGGACTTCAGGGTGCAGCGGCTGCCGGATGTGCTCACCCTGCCGCTCGCGGGTTCCGCGCTCGCGCTGCTCGGGGTGGTCGCGGTCGTGCCCGAGCACGCGGGGGAGTGGCTGACGGCGCTGTTCGGGGCGCTCGCGCTCGGAGGCGGGTACTTCGTACTCTTCCTCGTCAATCCGAACGGCATGGGGTTCGGGGATGTGAAGCTCGCGCTGGGACTCGGGGCCCTGCTCGGCTGGTACGGGTGGAGCGTGGTGTTCCTGGGGACCTTCGCCGGGTTCCTGTTCGGCGGGCTGTACGGGATGGGGCTCGTGGTGGTGCGGCGCGCCGGGCGGAAGACGTCGATCCCGTTCGGGCCGTTCCTGATCGCGGGGGCGTACGCCGGGCTCCTGATCGGGGCGTACGCGGCCTGAGCAGGGCGGGATCGACGGCGTACGCGGCCTGACGTCGGGTGACCTGAGGGGCTGGCGTAGGCTGGTTCGGTCCGTCCACAACCCTTACGAAAGGGACGCCCCGGTGACCGAGAAGGCCGACCTTCAGTCCGTCCTCGACCGTGCCGCAGAGGGTGGGCGGATCACCCCGGAAGAGGCGCTCGACCTCTACCGCGACGCCCCGCTGCACGCGCTGGGCGCCGCCGCCGACGCCGTACGCCGACGCCGGTACGCCGCTACCGAGCACATCGCCACGTACATCATCGAGCGCAACATCAACTACACGAACGTGTGCGTCACGGCGTGCAAGTTCTGCGCGTTCTACGCGGCCCCGAAGGACACGGACAAGGGCTGGACGCGCGACCTCGACGACATCCTTCGGCGCTGTGCCGAGACCGTCGAGCTCGGCGGTACGCAGATCATGTTCCAGGGCGGTCACCACCCGGACTACGGCGTCGAGTACTACGAGAAGCACTTCGCCGCGATCAAGAAGGAATTCCCGCAGCTGGTCATCCACTCCCTCGGCGCGTCCGAGGTCGAGCACATGGCCCGTATCTCCAAGGTGAGCGTGGAGGAGGCCATCCAGCGGATTCACGCGGCCGGCCTCGACTCCTTCGCCGGCGCCGGCGCCGAGCTGCTCCCCGAGCGGCCGCGCAAGGCGATCGCCCCGCTGAAGGAGAGCGGCGAGCGATGGCTGGAGATCATGGAGACCGCGCACCGGCTGGGCGTGGAGTCCACGTCCACCATGCTCATGGGCACTGGCGAGACCAACGCCGAGCGCATCGAGCACCTGCGGATGATCCGTGACGTACAGGACCGGACGGGTGGCTTCCGCGCCTTCATCCCGTACACCTACCAGCCCGAGAACAACCACCTGAAGGGCCGTACGCAGGCCACGCTCTTCGAGTACCTGCGGATGATCGCCATCGCGCGGCTGTTCATGGACAACATCGCCCACATCCAGGGCTCCTGGCTCACCACCGGCAAGGAGGTCGGCCAGCTCTCCCTGCACTACGGCGCGGACGACCTCGGCTCGATCATGCTGGAGGAGAACGTCGTCTCCTCGGCCGGCGCCAAGCACCGCTCCAACCGTATGGAGATCATCGACCTGATCCGCAAGGCCGGACGCGTTCCGGCCCAGCGGACGACGACGTACGAGCACATCGTCGTCCACGACGACCCGGCGAACGACCCGGTCGACGAGCGGGTCATGTCCCACATCTCCTCGACCGCGATCGAGGGCGGCACGGCCCATCCCGAGCTGAAGCTGCTGGCGTCCAACTGACCCGGGAATGCTGACGATTCACGCCGCTGACGAGCTGCGGTCCACCTGGGACGCGGTGCCCGTCAAGGACGCCGGAGTCGCCGTCGAGGGCGACCGGATCGCAGGCATCGGGCCGCTGGACGAGCTGTTGGAGCGGTTTCCGGGGGCGCGCGTACGGAGGTGGCCCGGGGTCCTCGGGCCCGCCCACGTCCACGAGGGGCCGCTGCCCGAGGCACCGTCCCCTCGCGAACGCGTCCACGCCGTTCTGAAGTCGGGCGCCACCGCCGTACTGGAGGAGTACGCCGACACGGCCGAACTGCGCGCGGCGGCCTCCCGTAACGACGTCGCCGTCCTCCCGCGTACGCGAGTCCTCACGATCCGTCGGACGGGGCGCGCCGACCTGGCCGTGTTCGACTCGGACGGCGTGTGCATCGCCACGGTGTGCGCGGGCCGCTTGGTACACAGACGCCGCTGACCAATTCCAGCCCGTGCGCTGAGCCGCCCTTTAGGGGCGCGGGGAACTGCGCGACCAGCCACAGACAATCCGCAGCGTGCCCACCCGGCTCACCCTGCCAGCGCCTCCGCAAACGCCCCCGAACTCTGCGCCACCCCACTGCAGTTGGTCGCCGCATCGTCGGACGCGGAGTCATCGTCCTCGCACTGCTGGTCCCGGAACGTCGACCACATCGACACCCAGGCCACCCCGTTCTCCTCCGCGAACGCCCGTACCTGCGCCGCGTCCGAGAGGCTGAACGTCTCGCCCGAGACGTCCTGTTCGCCGATCATCGAGGTGAGGGCGAGCCCCTGCCAGGCGCCGGCGCTCGACAGCCCGAAGACCTCCCGCAGCTGATCGTGGGCCGCCTTGGCGGAGGTCTCGGCGTAGTCGCCCATGTCGCCGGTGTACGAACTGCCGTAGTTCATCGTCATGATGTTGACGGTGGAGACCTTCACGGCGTTGTCGTTGGCGGACTCCAGGAGCGCCAGGCTGTCGTCGTCGAGGCCGGACGGCATCACCGGCAGCGTGAAGGAGACCTTCAGGTCGGTGCGCTCCTTCTGGAGCAGTGCGATCGCCTTGGAGCGCAGCGCGACCGAGTCGGAGTCGGCCAGCGCGTCGCCCTCGATGTCGAAGTCCGCCTGGGCCGAGCCGGCGGCATCCAGCGCAGCGCCGTAGGCCGCCGCGAGCGCGGTCGCGCTGTCGCAGACCTCGGCCAGCTCCTTGCCGGACGCGCCGCCGAAGGAGACACGCACGCTCGCGCCGGACTCCTTGAGCGCCGAGATCCGGGTCTTCACGGCCGAGTCGCCGATGGCGTACGTCCCGTTCCACTTCGGCGCGCAGTCGCTGTTGCCGGAGATCACGAAGGCCAGGTTGTACGTCGTCGGCGACCCGGTGGAGTCGGTGCCGGACGCGGTGGTGGCGCTCACGTACGGGTCGTACGAAGTGGTGGACGAGGGCTCGCTCTCGGATGGCGCCGCGCTGGTCCGCGGGGTCTGCGCGGGTGCCGCGTCCGATGCGTCGTCACCGCCCGAGGAGCACCCCGCACAGGCCAGAGCCACCAGGCAGACGAGCCCGGCGGCCGGCTTCAGGAAACTCCTCATTGCGCATGCACCCGCTCTTGGCCAAGTCTCTGGAGCGCCCCGCGTTCAAGGTGGTCAAGAGCCGGATGCGGCGACTGCTGCCGCCCTTCTGGTTCTGGGGATTCTTCGTCGTGCTGGCGATGCTGATCCATGACTGGATGCCGGGCTGGCAGATCGTCTTCTGGATCGTGCCGGTCGGCGACCCGCCGGGCAACCAGTGGGGCGTCCAGGCCTGGGAGATCCTCTGGTACCTGCGGACGTACCTCTGGTTCGTCCTGCTGTCCCCGCTGCTCCTGAAGGTCTTCCGCAAGGCCCCGATTCCGCTCCTGCTCCTCTCCCTCGTCCCGATCGTGGTCTTCCAGTACGGCTGGCAACCGCCGTACAACCGCTTCGGCAGCGGTCTCACGGACTTCGCCACCTTCCTGTTCTGCTGGTTGGTCGGCTTCGCGCACCGCGAGGGCGTGCTCCAGCGCCTGAGGCCGGCCGTGGTGATCCTGGCGTCGGGGGCCCTGCTGGCGTACGGCGGCTGGTACGCCTTGGGGCATCAGGCGGAGTTCGGCACCTACGACCTGGACGAGGTGCCGCTCGCCCAGACCTTCTGGTCGGCCGGCTTCGTGACGCTGCTGATGTACTTCAAGGCGTACTACAACGTCGACTTCGCCCGGCTCGCCCGCTTCAAGCGGCTCGACCGGATCGTGACGATCTTCAACGGGCGGGCGGTGACGATCTACCTCTGGCACGAGATCGCGCTGGTGCTCGCGGTCCCGCTGATCGACCAGTTCTGGAAGGTGCCCGCCTTCGAGAAGTGGCTGCCGCTGGAGAGCCAGTGGTTCATGTTCGGCATCGGCTGGGTGCTGATCTGGGTCGCGATCCCGCTCGTCGGGTGGGTCGAGGACGTGGCCGCGAAGAAGAAGCCGAAGCTGCTGCCTTGAGTGCTACCCGAGGGGTTGCGTGAGACCGGCGTACGGGCCGGGCGCTGGAGAGTCGCCCGGTCCGTACTGCCACAATGGGTTCGTGACCCGCGCATCCCTGGACAAGCAGCCGCACGAAGTCGCCTCGATGTTCGACAACGTGGCGGAACGGTACGACCTCACGAATGACGTGCTGTCCCTCGGCCAGGACCGGCGATGGCGCAAGGAGGTCGCGAAGGCGGTCGACGCGCGGCCCGCGCAGAAGATCCTGGACCTGGCGGCCGGTACCGCGACCTCGTCCCTGCCCTTCGCCCGCACGGGCGCGTACGTCGTGCCCTGCGACTTCTCCCTCGGCATGCTGCGGGTCGGCAAGAAGAACCACCCCTGGCTGCCCCTGACCGCGGGCGACGCGACGAAGCTGCCCTTCAAGGACGACACCTTCGACGCCGTCACGATCTCCTTCGGACTGCGCAACGTGCAGGACACCGACGCCGCGCTGAGCGAGCTGTACCGGGTGACCAAGCCCGGCGGCCGCGTCGTGATCTGCGAGTTCTCGCACCCCACCTGGGCGCCGTTCCGCACGGTGTACACCGAGTACCTGATGCGCACGCTGCCGCCGGTCGCCCGCGCGGTCTCCTCCAACCCCGAGGCGTACGTCTATCTCGCCGAGTCCATCCGTGCCTGGCCGAACCAGCCCGAGCTCGCCGAGCGGCTGCGCAAGGCCGGCTGGTCGAAGGTGGCCTGGCGGAACCTGACGGGCGGGGTCGTGGCGCTGCACCGGGGCTTCAAGGCCTGAGGTTCCTCAAGGTCTGGGGTTTCTCAAGGCGTGACGCGCTTCAAGGTCTGACCGGGGTGCCGGTCACCTGAGGACCTCGAACGGGTCGCCCGGCTCGTCGAGTTCGCGGCGCATCCCGCCCGACGGCGGACGCGGCAGCCGTGGCTCGCGCACCCCCGCGCCGCCGCCCTCGGAGTCACCGAGGTCGAACCACACGGTGACCACGGCGCCGCGCGGGACCTCGACGCCGGGCAGGGGATATTGGCGTACGACGTAGTCGACGACCGTGAGATGGAAGTCGGGCCGGTCGGGCGCGGCGAGCAGCACACCTCGCGCCTCGGCCGTCTCGCGCGCGTCCACGGCCATCAGGCCCACGAGCCGCGGTACGCGCACTTCGGGTGTCTTGGGTGTTATGCGCACAGACGTCACCCCCAGCGGTACCGGAAGGGTAAGCCTCGCCCGGGCCCTTCTGGAAGCCGTCGGATGGCTTGCCGGGAACCGTCGGATGGCTTGCCCGGAACCGTCGGTGGCTTGCCCGGAACCGTCGCGTGGCCTGTCGCAACCGTCAGAGGGCGAGCCGGTAGCAGTGCGCGGACTCTCCCAGCGTCGGATGGGTGAAGACCTCGGACAGCTCCATGCCCAGGCGACGGGTCACGGCGATGGACCGTTCGTTGCCGGGTCTGACCACGGCGACGACCTGCGGGACGCGCGCCGCCCGCACCCTCTCCAGGGCGACCGTCGCGGCTGCCGTGGCGTATCCCTTGCCCCAGTGCGCCCGGCCGAGCCGCCAGCCGATCTCGATCTCGCCCTTCGGGCCCCAGTCCCGCGGCCACGGCTGCGCGCCCGTGAAGCCCAGTACCTCGCCCGCCGAGTCGACCATCGTCCACAGGCAGAACCCGAGCTCCGCGTCGTGCCGTCGCTGCCGCGCGGTGAGCTCCTCGTACACGGACAGCTCGGCCGCCCGGCCGCCGTGGAACTCCATGACCTCCGGGTCGGCGAAGATCCGGTGCCAGGCGAAGGCGTCCTCGTCGGTGGGGACACGGAGCTGTACGTCGGGCAGAGCTCGGTTCACGGGGGCAGCCCTTCATCCAGGTGATCAGTACCGCTGCATAGACTGCCCATGTCCAGTGCCCGTCGGCACGTTGATTTCGCATCTTGGGGAGAACCCGCCGTGACCGAGCCCCAGCCCCTCTCCGAAAACACCGCCGATGTCATCGTCGTCGGGGCCGGGCCAGCCGGTTCCACCACCGCGTACTACCTGGCGAAGGCGGGACTGGACGTCCTGCTCCTCGAGAAGACCGCGTTCCCGCGCGAGAAGGTCTGCGGTGACGGCCTGACCCCGCGCGCCACCAAGCAGCTCGTCTCGATGGGCATCGACATTTCGGAGGAGGCCGGCTGGCTGCGGAACAAGGGCCTGCGCATCATCGGCGGCGGCGTCCGCCTCCAGCTGGACTGGCCCGATCTCGCCTCCTTCCCCGACTACGGCCTCGTACGCAAGCGGGACGACTTCGACGAGCAGCTGGCGCGGCAGGCGCAGAAGGCGGGCGCGCGGCTGTACGAGCGCTGCAACGTCGGCGCCCCGATCATCGACGACCGCACCGGCCGTATCACCGGCGTCCACGCCAAGCTCGGTGACACCGGCGAGAAGCGTGAGGTCACCTTCCACGCGCCGCTGGTCGTCGCCGCGGACGGCAACTCCACCCGGCTCTCGCTGGCGATGGGCCTGCACCGCCGCGAGGACCGCCCGATGGGTGTCGCGGTCCGTACGTACTTCACCTCCCCGCGTCACGACGACGACTACCTGGAGTCCTGGCTGGAGCTGTGGGACCGGCGCGGTCCCGAGGACCGTCTCCTGCCCGGCTACGGCTGGATCTTCGGCATGGGCGACGGCACGTCGAACGTCGGCCTCGGTGTGCTCAACACCTCTAACTCCTTCAAGGAGCTGGACTGGCGGGAAGTCCTGAAGGCGTGGTGCGCGTCCATGCCGGAGGACTGGGGTTACACCCCCGACAACATGACCGGCCCGATCCGCGGCGCCGCCCTTCCCATGGCCTTCAACCGTCAACCGCACTACACGAAGGGCCTGTTGCTGGTCGGCGACGCCGGCGGTCTGGTGAACCCCTTCAACGGCGAGGGCATCGCCTACGCCATGGAGTCCGGCCAGATCGCCGCCGACGTCATCGTCCAGGCCCACGCGCGCGCCACCCCGGTCCAGCGCGAACTGGCCCTGCAGCGCTATCCGCGCGTCCTCAAGGACACCTACGGCGGCTACTACACCCTCGGCCGCGCCTTCGTGAAGCTCATCGGCAACCCGAAGGTCATGAAGATCGCCACCCAGCGCGGCCTGACCCACCCCCTGCTGATGAAGTTCACGCTGAAGATGCTCGCCAACCTGACGGACCCGACGGGCGGCGACGCGATGGACCGCATCATCAACGGCCTGTCGAAGGTGGCTCCGAAGGCGTGACTTCCCGGACTACCGGCTGAGTTCGGCTTCCTTGACGGCGCGGCGGGCGAGCACCCGCTCGCGCCGGTCGGCCACCTGCCGCAAGGCGTCCTTCCGCTCCCGCTTGGAGAGCCGGTCCAGGTAGACGCGACCGCTGACGTGGTCGGTCTCGTGCTGGAGACAGCGGGCGAAGTACCCCGTCCCCTCGATGACCAGGGCGTTCCCGTCGCGGTCGAGTCCGCGTACGACAGCGCGATCGGGGCGGGGTACGTCCATCACGGCGCCCGGTACGGACAGGCACCCCTCGCCCTCGTCAAGGAGGCGCCGGCCGGCCGGATCGAGCTGCTCCAGGACCGGGTTGGCGATGTGGCCGACGTGCCGGACCCCGTCGTCGTCCGGGCAGTCGTACACGAACAGCCGCAGGTCGACACCCACTTGGTTGGCCGCGAGCCCGGCCCCGTCGGCGACGTACATCGTCAGGAACATGCCGTCGATGAGCGCGGCCAGGTCGGGACCGAACTCGGTCACGTCCCGGCACGCCTTGTGCAACACCTCTTCCCCCACCTCGGTGATCCGCCGCACCGATCCGCGAGCGGCCTCCGGCGTCAACCGGGGGTACGACGTGACGGGCTTTCCCTGGACGAACACACGGGGCATGGCTGGTTCTCCTCCGGTCGGTGTGTGGATGCTGTGGGTGGCCGGGCGGCGGCCTTCCGGCCTTCGGCGCCGCTCCCTACCCTCCCGTACTCATGACAACAGAACACTCGGAACAGCCCCAGGAGCACTTCGGACACTCACGCAGACGCTTCCTGGCCGGTGCCGGAGGCGCCCTCGGCGCCGTCGCCTTATGGCCCGGGAGCGCGAACGCCGCCTCCGGCAAGCGCGTCGCCGTCCTCGGGGGCGGCGTCTCCGGCCTCAGCGCCGCTCATGAACTCGCCGAGCGCGGCTATGCGGTGACCGTCTACGAGTACTACGACGTCCTCGGCGGCAAGGCCCGGTCGATGGACGTCCCCGGAACGGCGGGCGGCGGCCGCAAGCCGCTGCCCGGCGAACACGGCTTCCGGTTCTTCCCCGGTTTCTACCGGAACCTCCCGGATGTGATGCGCCGGATCCCCTTCCCCGGCAACGCGAACGGCGTCCACGGCAACCTCCGCGGTGGCACCGAGGCCCTGTTCGCCCGCGAAGGCGGCCGCCCCGATCTGCACTTCCCGCTGCGGCGGGTGACGACTCCGCCCGCACCCGGCGACATCACGCCGTCCTGGATCCGCGACCAGCTGCTGTCCGTCCTGGACCTGGGGACGCGGCTGCCGGCCCACGAGGCCGCGTACTTCGCCGACCGCCTCCTCGTCCACCTCACCAGCTGCGACGCGCGCCGTGAGGACCAGTGGGAGAAGACCTCCTGGTGGGACTTCATCCGCGCCGAGAAGATGAGCGAGGAGTACCGGACACTCCTCGGCATCGGCCAGACCCGCAACCTCGTCGCCACCCGCGCCGAGGTCGCCTCCACACGCACCGTCGGCCGCGTCATCATCGAGGCACTGCTGCTGTGGGGCCTGCTCGGCCGCGGCATGGACGGCGACGCCGACATCGACCGCGTCCTCAACGCCCCGACGAGTGAGGCGTGGATCGCTCCGTGGGAGGCATATCTGCGCTCGCTGGGCGTCGAGTTCGTCCTGAGCACCCAGGTGCGCGAGGTCCTGTACGCGGGCGGACGTGTCACCGGCGTCCGCGTCTCGGCTCCCGACGGGAGCCAGGAACGTACGGTCACCGCCGACCACTACGTCTCGGCGATGCCGGTGGAGCATGCGCGGGGGACCTGGGGCCCGGCCTTGCGTGCCGCGGACCCGCAGCTCGCCAAGTGCGATGCCCTGAAGACGGACTGGATGGTGGGTATCCAGTTCTATCTGCGCACGCCGACGCCCGTGGTGCACGGACACATCAACTGCCTCGACTCGCCATGGTCGGTGACGGGCATCGGACAGGCCCAATTCTGGGACATACGCGACTTTTCGGCCGACTACGGAGACGGCAGCGCCCACGACTGCCTCTCGGCCATCGTCTCGGAGTGGGACAAGCCGGGGATCCTGTACGGCAAGACGGCCCGTGAGTGCACCAAGGAGGAGATCGTCGCCGAGACCTGGGCGCAGCTCAAGGACGGCCTCAACGACTCCGGGAAGACGACGCTCACGGACGCCGACCGGCTCGGCTGGTTCATGGACCCGGCGGTGACAGGGCTCGGCGGCCCGGACCCGCAGAACCGCGAGCCGCTCCTCATCCACCCGACGGGAACCCTCTACAACCGCCCGTCCGCCCGCACGGCGGTGCCGAACTTCTTCCTCGCGGGCGACTACGTCCGTACTGACGTGGACCTGGCGACCATGGAAGGCGCCAACGAGTCCGCACGTCGCGCCGTCAACGCACTCCTGGATGCGGACAATTCGGGCGCCGAGCGCTGTGAGATCTGGGAGCTGTACCGGCCGCCGGAGATGGAAGCCCTCAAGCGCGTGGACGAACTCCGCTACAAGCTGGGCCTGCCCAACACATTCGACCTCGGATAGAGCGAGTTCGTTCCAGGGCAATTCACCCTGGATGGGGCGAAAGGGCCGCCGCCCCCGAGGCGGCGGCCCTCAGGCCGTGTGACTCGTGCGCCTTAGAGGACCCGCACCGCACCCGTCGCCGGGTAGCCCGAAAGGTCCTGAATCACCACACCCTTGGAGGGGTTGGCGGCGTCCAGGTACTGCCCGTTACCGATATACACACCCACGTGGTACGCCGAACCGGCCGAACCCCAGTACAGGATGTCGCCGACCTGGATGTTAGACAGCGAGACCGGCGTACCGGCCGTCGACTGGCTCTGCGAGACGCGCGGCAGATCGACGCCGACCTGCTTGAACGCGGCCTGCACGAGACCGGAGCAGTCCCACGCGTTGGGGCCGGTGCCACCCATGACGTAGGCGTCACCGACCTGTGCCTTGAGGAAGGCGATGACGGTCGCGACACTGCCGCTGGCCGGGGCGGAGACGTTCGAGCTCGTGGAGGCGGACAGGGTGGTCCGCTCCGAGGAGCGCGAGGCGGCCTGGGCGGCGGCGGCCTTGCGGGCGGCCTCGGCCTTCTTCTTGGCCTCCGCCTTCTTCTTGGCCTCGGCGAGGTCGGCCTTGGCCTGCTTGGCGGCCTTGGCGGCGGCCGCGTCACGCTCCGCCTGCAGCTCGTAGTTGGCCGCGGCCTGCTGCGTGGCGTCCGCCGACTGGGCGACCTGGGTGGCCAGGTCGGCCGTCAGGGTGGGCAGTTCGAGAGTCTGCGTCGTGGATTCGGCAGCGTTCGCCGCACCCGACGCACCGGCCACTGCCAGGGTGCTGAGAACGCCACCGGCAACTCCGGCGCGCATCGCGAGCGACGACGCGTTGCGACGGGGCTTCCGGTGGCTTCGTATGTGAGCGGTGTGGGACATGAGTACAAGCGGTACCAGGGGCTCCTCCATACCTTCAAGAAACGTGTGGTGCGCCACAGTTGTTCAATCCGCGGCCGAATTTGGCCCGCGTCACTCTTTATTGACGCCGTAACGGGCATTGCGGACACGACCCATCAAGGCCGTGATCAAGGGCTTTCCGTATTACGTCCGAATTGCCCGCCACCTACCACTGCTTGGAACGGATGGCCAAGCCCGGCTTATCTGACCCATAGGGAGATGTGGTGCAGGTCACGGAACGGTCACCGCAGAGGTGGCGTCCCGCGCGTGAGACCCCACCCCCTCCGCTCGTGAACGCGTGCACGCGTCCACACCCGTCCACGCATCTCCCCCCGAGGTGTGAATGCGGTCCTCTATCAAGGCGTCGCGTCCAGCACGAATTTGCATGCAGCGGAAGTCTCTTGATATGGAGACGCCGTCCGGGACCTGCGGTGACGAGCGGAAATGTCACCTCTGGTGATCGCTCGGACGCTTCGGGTATGAAGATCACCGCTCATCCGACTTCATGATCGTTCGTCAGGTGGTGGAGATCACAAAGCTTGTGTAATACCCCGTGTCGCAGATCACAGACCGCCGGGCATAAGATGCGAGGCAGTTGGGCTTGTGACCTGCTTCACATGTTCGCGATCTTCGCCAGGACGCACGGGGCTCGTGGGGCACGTGGGGCAGAAGTGCTCGCCCGACGCAACCGCCAGCAGTCAGTGCCGACTGAGAGGAGCGAGGAGCGTGAACGCGTATGCGCCGATCCTCGTACTGGGAGCCCTCGGGGCAGGCTTTGCGATCTTCTCCGTGGTCATGGCCACGCTGATCGGTCCGAAGCGGTACAACCGCGCCAAGCTCGAAGCCTACGAGTGCGGTATCGAGCCGACCCCCACGCCGGCCGGCGGCGGGCGCTTCCCCATTAAGTACTACCTGACGGCGATGCTCTTCATCGTCTTCGACATCGAGATCGTCTTCCTCTACCCCTGGGCCGTCACCTTCGACGCCCTGGGTGTTTTCGGGCTCGTGGAGATGTTGCTCTTCGTGCTCACCGTCTTCGTCGCGTACGCGTACGTATGGCGGCGCGGCGGCCTGGAATGGGACTGAGGGGCCTTTAAGACATGGGACTCGAAGAAAAACTGCCGAGCGGATTCCTGCTGACCACCGTCGAGCAGGCCGCGGGCTGGGTGCGCAAGGCGTCCGTCTTCCCCGCCACGTTCGGACTCGCCTGCTGCGCCATCGAGATGATGACGACCGGCGCCGGGCGCTACGACCTGGCCCGCTTCGGCATGGAGGTGTTCCGCGGGTCACCGCGCCAGGCGGACCTGATGATCGTGGCAGGCCGGGTCAGTCAGAAGATGGCGCCGGTGCTGCGGCAGGTCTATGACCAGATGCCCAACCCCAAGTGGGTGATCTCCATGGGGGTTTGCGCCTCATCGGGTGGAATGTTCAACAACTACGCCATTGTGCAGGGCGTCGACCATATCGTCCCGGTCGACATCTATTTGCCCGGCTGTCCGCCGCGGCCCGAGATGCTGTTGGACGCGATTCTCAAGCTCCACCAGAAGATCCAGACCTCCAAGCTCGGCGTGAACGCCGAGGAGGCGGCCCGCGAGGCGGAGGAGGCGGCGCTCAAGGCGCTCCCCACCATCGAGATGAAGGGCCTGCTGCGGTGAGCAACGCGAACGGTAACGGGGCGAACACGCCGGGCAACGGCGTCAACCCCGAGAAGGACCTCGGCGCCCAGAACCTCCCCGGCCAGCGCGGCGAGGGCGGCGAGGAGATCCGCGTCCAGCGCGGCATGTTCGGCGCCAACAATGGTGGCGACACCTCCGGCTACGGCGGCCTGGTCCGGTCCATCCGGCTGCCCGGTCCGGCTGCCCGCCCCTACGGCGGCTGGTTCGACGAGGTCGCCGACGAGCTGGAAGGCGCCCTGGAGGAACAGGGACTCGTCCCCGAGAACGCCATCGAGAAGACGGTCGTCGACCGCGACGAGATCACCTTCCACATCGAACGCGAGTACCTGGTCCGCGTCGCCCAGACCCTGCGCGACGACCCGGCCCTGCGCTTCGAACTGTGCACGGGCGTCAGCGGAGTGCATTACCCCAACGACAAGGGGCGCGAGCTGCACGCCGTCTACCACCTGCGCTCGATCACCCACAACCGGCTGATCCGCCTGGAGGTCAGCGCCCCCGACGCCGACCCGCACGTTCCCTCGCTCGTCTCCGTCTATCCGACGAACGACTGGCACGAGCGCGAGACGTACGACTTCTTCGGGCTGATCTTCGATGGTCACCCGGCGCTGACGCGGATCATGATGCCGGACGACTGGCAGGGCTTCCCGCAGCGCAAGGACTACCCCCTCGGCGGCATCCCCGTCGAGTACAAGGGCGCCCAGATCCCGGCTCCGGACCAGCGGAGGTCGTACTCATGAGCACGCAGACCCCTTCTTCTGCAGCATCCGCTGCGGCCCGGGAGACGACCGAGGGCACCGTATATACGGTCACCGGTGGCGACTGGGACGAGATCGCCCAGTCCGCGGCGAAGTCCGACGACGAGCGCATCATCGTCAACATGGGGCCGCAGCACCCCTCCACGCACGGGGTGCTCCGCCTCATCCTGGAGATCGACGGCGAGACGGTCACCGAGGCCCGCTGCGGCATCGGCTATCTCCACACCGGCATCGAGAAGAACCTCGAGTTCCGCACGTGGACCCAGGGCACCACCTTCGTGACGCGCATGGACTACCTGACGCCGTTCTTCAACGAGACGGCCTACTGTCTCGCGGTCGAGAGACTCCTCGGCATCACGGACCAGATCCCCGACCGGGCCACGATCATCCGCGTGCTCCTGATGGAGCTGAACCGGCTCTCCTCCCACCTGGTGTGCATCGCCACCGGCGGCATGGAGCTGGGCGCCACCACGATCATGATCTACGGCTTCCGTGATCGTGAACTCATTCTCGATATCTACGAGCTGATCACCGGCCTGCGGATGAACCACGCGTACATCCGCCCCGGCGGACTCGCCCAGGATCTGCCCCCGGGGGCGGTGGACCAGATCCGCGAGTTCGTGAAGAAGATGAAGAAGAACCTTCCCGAGTACGACAAGCTCGCCACCGGGAACCCCATCTTCAAGGCCCGCATGCAGGACGTCGGCTACCTGGACCTGGCCGGCTGCATGGCGCTCGGCGCCACCGGCCCGATCCTGCGCTCCGCCGGTCTGCCGCACGACCTGCGCAAGAGCCAGCCGTACTGCGGCTACGAGACGTACGACTTCGATGTCCCGACCGCCGACACCTGCGACTCCTACGGGCGCTTCCTGATCCGCCTGGAGGAGATGCGCCAGTCGCTGCGGATCGTCGAACAGTGCCTCGACCGGCTGCAGCCCGGCCCGGTCATGGTCGCCGACAAGAAGATCGCCTGGCCCGCCCAGCTCGCGCTCGGCCCCGACGGTCTCGGCAACTCCCTCGACCACATCAAGAAGATCATGGGCACCTCCATGGAGGCTCTGATCCACCACTTCAAGCTGGTGACCGAGGGCTTCCGCGTCCCGCCGGGACAGGCGTACGCGGCGATCGAGTCACCCAAGGGCGAGCTCGGGGTGCACGCCGTGTCCGACGGAGGCACCCGCCCCTACCGGGTCCATTTCCGCGACCCGTCCTTCACCAACCTGCAGGCCATGGCGGCGATGTGCGAGGGCGGCCAGGTCGCCGACGTCATCGTCGCCGTCGCGTCCATCGACCCCGTGATGGGAGGCGTCGACCGGTGACCACCACCCCCGAGGGCGTCAGCCTGGGCATGCCCCAACTGCCGGCGCCCGACTACCCGGACGACGTTCGAGCCCGGCTCGAAGCGGATGCGCGCGAGATCATCGCCCGCTACCCGGACTCCCGCTCGGCGCTCCTTCCGCTGCTGCATCTCGTGCAGTCGGAGGAGGGCCATGTCACGCGCACAGGGCAGCGGTTCTGCGCGGACATGCTCGGCCTGACCACGGCCGAGGTCGCCGCGGTCGCGACCTTCTACTCGATGTACCGGCGCAAGCCGAGCGGCGACTACCAGGTGGGTGTCTGCACCAACACCCTGTGCGCGGTCATGGGCGGCGACGCGATCTTCGAGGCCCTCCAGGACCACTTGGGCGTCGGCAACGGCGAGACCACCGACGACGGCAAGGTCACCCTGGAGCACATCGAGTGCAACGCGGCCTGCGACTTCGCGCCGGTCGTGATGGTCAACTGGGAGTTCTTCGACAACCAGACCGTGGACTCCGCCAAGAGCCTCGTCGACGACCTGCGCACGGGAGCACGGGTCGAACCCACCCGTGGCGCCCCCTTGTGCACCTTCAAGGACACCGCCCGGATCCTGGCGGGCTTCCCCGACGAGCGTGCCGGTGCCGTCGAAGCGGGCGGCAGCGCGGGACCCGCCTCCCTGATCGGCCTCCGCCTGGCCAAGGGCGAGACCGCCCCCGCGCGCGTGGTGCATCCGCGCGGCGGAGAGGCACCTCAGGACGAGTCGCCTGTCGAGCACTTGAGCTCACACGACGCGCCGCAGGACACATCGGCCTCCGACCCGTCCCACCCGGCGGGTCCTGCAGCCGAGGAGGGGGAGTGATGACCTTGGCACCCGAGATCAACGAGACGAGCCCCGAGAAGCTGCTCGTACCCGTACTGTCGGCCTTCTGGGACGAGGACGAGTCCTGGACGCTCGACGTCTACCGGAGGCACGAGGGGTACGAGGGGCTGCGCAAGGCGCTGGCCATGTCGCCGGACGACCTGATCGCGTATGTCAAGGAATCCGGACTGCGCGGCCGCGGCGGCGCGGGATTCCCGACGGGAATGAAATGGCAGTTCATTCCCCAAGGTGATGGCAAGCCTCACTATCTAGTTGTCAACGCCGACGAATCGGAGCCGGGAACCTGCAAGGACATCCCGCTCCTCTTCGCGAACCCGCACAGCCTCATCGAGGGCATTGTGATCGCGTGTTATGCCATCCGGTCTTCGCATGCGTTCATCTATCTGCGTGGTGAAGTGGTCCCCGTACTGCGGCGGCTGCACGAGGCCGTACGTGAGGCCTATGCGGCGGGCTACCTCGGCGAGAACATCCTGGGCAGCGGACTCGACCTCAAGCTCACCGTGCACGCGGGCGCGGGCGCGTACATCTGTGGTGAGGAGACCGCACTGCTCGACTCGCTCGAAGGCCGCCGTGGTCAACCGCGGCTTCGTCCCCCCTTCCCTGCCGTCGCGGGCCTCTATGCGTGCCCAACTGTTGTAAATAACGTCGAGTCGATCGCGTCAGTTCCCGCAATTCTGCAAAAGGGCAAGGAATGGTTCCGGTCGATGGGAAGCGAGAAGTCCCCGGGCTTCACGCTGTACTCACTCAGCGGCCACGTCGCCAATCCCGGCCAGTACGAGGCCCCGCTCGGCATCACGCTCCGTCAACTCCTCGACATGAGCGGCGGGATGCGGCCCGGCCACCGGCTGAAGTTCTGGACGCCGGGCGGCTCCTCGACGCCGATGTTCACCGACGAGCACCTCGACGTCCCTCTTGACTACGAAGGAGTGGGTGCCGCGGGTTCCATGCTCGGGACCAAGGCCCTGCAGTGCTTCGACGAGACGACGTGCGTCGTCCGCGCCGTCACCCGCTGGACCGAGTTCTATGCCCATGAGTCCTGCGGCAAGTGCACACCGTGCCGCGAAGGCACGTACTGGCTCGTGCAGTTGCTGCGCGACATCGAGGCAGGCAAGGGCGTCATGTCCGACCTCGACAAGCTGAACGACATCGCCGACAACATCAACGGCAAGTCCTTCTGCGCCCTCGGCGACGGTGCCGCCTCGCCGATCTTCTCCTCGCTCAAGTACTTCCGCGAGGAGTACGAGCAGCACATCACGGGCCGCGGCTGCCCCTTTGACCCGGCCAAGTCCACGGCTTGGGCCGACCGCACGGAGGTGAACGCATGACGGTGACCACCAGCGCTCCCTCCGGTGGAGGAGACTCGGCGGTTCCGCCGGAAGACCTGGTCTCGCTGACGATCGACGGCGTGGAGATCAGCGTGCCCAAGGGCACCCTGGTCATCCGGGCCGCCGAACAACTCGGCATCGAGATCCCCCGCTTCTGCGACCACCCGCTCCTCGACCCGGCCGGCGCCTGCCGCCAGTGCATCGTCGAGGTCGAGGGCCAGCGCAAGCCGATGGCGTCCTGCACGATCACGTGTACGGACGGGATGGTCGTCAAGACCCACCTCACCTCCCCGGTGGCCGAGAAGGCCCAGCACGGTGTGATGGAGCTGCTGCTCATCAACCACCCGCTGGACTGCCCCGTCTGCGACAAGGGCGGCGAGTGCCCCCTGCAGAACCAGGCGATGTCGCACGGCAACGCCGAGTCCCGCTTCGAGGGCAAGAAGCGGACGTACGAGAAGCCGGTGCCGATCTCCACCCAGGTGCTGCTCGACCGCGAGCGGTGCGTGCTGTGCGCCCGGTGCACCCGGTTCTCCAACCAGATCGCGGGCGACCCGATGATCGAGCTGCTCGAGCGGGGCGCGCTCCAGCAGGTCGGCACCGGTGAGGGCGACCCCTTCGAGTCGTACTTCTCCGGGAACACGATCCAGATCTGCCCGGTGGGCGCGCTGACGTCGGCGGCGTATCGCTTCCGCTCGCGCCCCTTCGACCTCATCTCCTCGCACTCCGTGTGCGAGCACTGCTCCGGCGGCTGTGCCACCCGCACCGACCACCGGCGCGGCAAGGTCATGCGGCGGCTCGCGGCTCCCGACCCCGAGGTCAACGAAGATTGGCTCTGCGACAAGGGGCGGTTCGCCTTCCGGTACGCGCAGCAGCGGGACCGGCTGGAGACACCTCTCGTCCGCGACGAGTCCGGTGAGCTCGTGCCCGCTTCCTGGCCGGAGGCTCTCTCGATCGCCGCCGAGGGGCTGTCGGGCGCCCGCGGCCGGACCGGCGTCCTCATCGGTGGCCGGCTCACCGTCGAAGACGCCTACGCGTACAGCAAGTTCGCGCGCGTGGCCCTCGACACGAACGACATCGACTTCCGCGCGCGCGTGCACAACGCCGAGGAGGCCGACTTCCTGGCGGCCCGGGTCGCCGGACGCGGCCGGGACCTCGACGGTACGGGCGTCACGTACACCTCTCTGGAAAAGGCGCCCGCTGTCCTGCTCGCCGGATTCGAGTCCGAGGAGGAGGCGCCCGGCGTCTTCCTGCGGCTGCGCAAGGCGTGGCGCGGGCACGGACAGAAGACCTTCTCACTCGCCACGCACGCGACGCGCGGCCTGGAGAAGGCGGGTGGCACGCTGCTGCCGGCCGCGCCCGGCACCGAGACCGAGTGGCTGGACGCGCTCGCGAGCGGTGTCGGCCTGGAGGGCGACGGCGCCAAGGCCGCCGAGGCGCTGCGCGCCGAGGGTGCGGTGATCGTCGTCGGCGAGCGGCTCGCGGCCGTGGCGGGCGGGCTCACCGCCGCCGTGCGGGCCTCGTCCGCGACCGGCGCCCAGCTGGTGTGGATTCCGCGCCGGGCCGGGGAGCGCGGCGCGATCGAGGCGGGCGCACTCCCGTCCCTGCTGCCGGGCGGACGTCCGGCCACCGACCCGCGCGCGCGGGACGAGGTCGCGGCGGCCTGGGGAGTCTCCGAACTCCCGCACCGCTACGGCCGCGACACCGGTGAGATCGTCGAGGCCGCCGCAGGTGGCGGACTGCAGGCCCTGGTGGTCGCGGGTGTGGAGGTCGCCGACCTTCCCGATCCGGCACGCGCGCGTGCGGCACTTTCCGAAGTGAGCTTCCTGGTGTCGCTGGAACTGCGCCCAAGCGAGGTCACCGAGCACGCCGATGTCGTCCTTCCGGTCGCCGCGGTCGCCGAGAAGGCGGGCACCTTCCTCAACTGGGAAGGCCGGGTCCGCTTCTTCGAGGCAGCGCTCAAGCCCGACCAGATGACCCGCCGCCTGTCGCCCACCGACGCGCGCGTCCTGCAAATGCTGGCCGACGCCATGGACGTACACCTGGGTCTGCCGGATCTGCGCACCGCGCGCGCGGAGCTGGACCGGCTCGGTGCCTGGGACGGGCCGCGGGCCACCGAGCCCCTGGAGGTCGCGGCGCACTTGCCGCGCCCGGCCGCCGGAGAGGCCGTACTGGCCGGGCACCGGCTGCTGCTCGATCAGGGCCGCCTCCAGGAGGGCGACGAAGCGCTCGCCGGGACCCGGCACGCAGCACGCGCGCGCGTGTCGGCCGCCACGGCCGCCGAGGCGGGCGTCAAGGACGGCGACGTCCTCGCCGTGACCGGTCCCACCGGAGTGGCCGAACTTCCGCTGCAGATCACCGAGATGCCCGACCGCGTGGTCTGGCTCCCGCTGAACTCCACCGGAGGAGGCGTCGCCTCCGACACCGGGGCGCTGCCCGGCGCCCTCGTCCGCATCGGCCCGGCGACCCTGCCCGCCGAGGCCCCCAAGGAGGTGGAGGCATGAGCCCGTACCTCGCCGCTGAAGACCTCTCCATGTTCGGCCGCGACCCGTGGTGGCTGGTCGTCATCAAGGCGGTCTTCTGCTTCGCCTTCCTGATGGTGACCGTGCTGTTCTCCATCGTGTGGGAACGCAAGGTCGTCGCCTGGATGCAGCTGCGCATCGGCCCCAACCGGCACGGCCCCTGGGGCATGCTCCAGTCGCTCGCCGACGGCATCAAACTGATGCTCAAGGAAGACGTCATCGTCAAACGCGCGGACAAGGTGGTCTACGTCCTCGCGCCGATCGTCGCGGCCATCCCGGCCTTCATGGCGATCGCGGTGATCCCCTTCGGACCGGCCGACAACGAGATCTCGATCTTCGGCCACCGCACCACGATGCAGCTCACCGACCTGCCGATCGCGATGCTCTACATCCTCGCGGTCGCCTCGGTGGGCATCTACGGGATCGTGCTCGCGGGTTGGAGTTCTGGATCCACCTACCCGCTGCTCGGTGGTCTGAGGTCCTGCGCGCAGATGATCTCGTACGAGATCGCCATGGGTGCCGCCTTCGCCTCGGTGTTCCTCTACTCCGGGTCGATGTCGACGTCGACGATCGTCGAGCAGCAGCACGACCGCTGGTACATCATCCTGCTGCCGGTCTCGTTCCTGATCTACATCGTGACGATGGTCGGCGAGACCAACCGCGCCCCCTTCGACATGCCGGAGTCCGAGGGCGACCTGGTCGGCGGCTTCAACACCGAGTACTCGTCCATCAAGTTCGCGATGTTCATGCTCGCCGAGTACGTGAACATGGTGACGGTCTCGGCCGTGTCGGCCACGCTCTTCCTGGGCGGCTGGCGGGCCCCCTGGCCGATCAGCACCTTCTGGGAGGGCGCCAACCACGGCTGGTGGCCGATGCTCTGGTTCGTGGTGAAGGTGCAGCTGCTGCTGTTCTTCTTCATCTGGCTGCGCGGCACGCTCCCGCGCGTCCGCTACGACCAGCTGATGAAGCTCGGCTGGAAGGTCCTCATCCCGGTCTCCGTGGTCTGGCTGATGCTCGTCGCGACCGTACGGACGCTGAGGAACGAGAACTACGACTTCGCGGACATCGCCCTGTACGTCGGGGGAGGCGTCCTCGTCCTGCTGCTGCTCTCGTTCGCCGCGGACATCTTCCGCGACAAGCACGGAGCTCAGGAGGCGCCCGCCGAACCCGCCGCCTTCGACCCGATGGCGGGCGGATTCCCCGTACCGCCGCTGCCGGGACAGCAGCTTCCGCCGGTGCCGCGGCGCCGCCCGCGCCGCGAGCGGGAGTTGATTGTCAGTGGTGGGTCCGATACTGCGAGTGACGGATCAATTGACGGATCTCGTGACGGAAAGGAGGGGTCCGATGGCTGAGGAGCCGAAGGAGACCAAGCCCGGTTTCCAGAACCCCGTCGCCGGCTTCGGCGTGACCTTCAAGGCCATGTTCAAGAAGCGGCTGACCGAGCAGTACCCGGAGCAGCAGAAGACCACCGCCCCGCGGTTCCACGGCCGGCACCAGCTCAACCGCCACCCGGACGGCCTGGAGAAGTGCATCGGCTGCGAGCTGTGCGCCTGGGCCTGCCCCGCGGACGCCATCTATGTGGAGGGCGCGGACAACACCGACGAGGAGCGCTACTCGCCGGGCGAGCGGTACGGCCGCGTCTACCAGATCAACTACGCCCGCTGCATTCTCTGCGGCCTGTGCATCGAGGCGTGCCCCACGCGCGCGCTCACGATGACGAACGAGTTCGAGCTCGCCGACAGCAGCCGCGCCAACCTCATCTACACCAAGGAGCAGCTGCTCGCCGGTCTCGAAGAGGGCATGGTCGACACGCCGCACGCGATCTTCCCCGGCATGGACGAGCAGGACTACTACCGGGGCCTGGTGACGGAGGCGGCGCCCGGCACGGAACGCCAAGTGGCCGTCTCCAAAGGTGAGAAGCCCGCGGGTGAGGAGGTGGAGGCATGAGCAACCTGGCCGCCTACTCCACCTCCACCGGAGAGGCCTTCCAGTTCTGGGTCCTCGGCACCGTCGCTGTGATCGGCGCTCTGGGCACCGTCTTCATGAAGAAGGCCGTGCACAGCGCGCTCTGTCTCGCCGGGACCATGATCGTCCTGGCGGTTTTCTACCTCGCCAACGGCGCGTACTTCCTGGGCGTCGTCCAGATCATCGTCTACACCGGCGCGATCATGATGCTGTTCCTCTTCGTGGTCATGCTCGTCGGTGTCACCGCGGCGGACTCCCTGAAGGAGACCATCAAGGGTCAGCGCTGGCTGGCCCTGGTGTGCGGGCTCGGCTTCGGCATCCTGCTGATCGCGGGTATCGGGAACGCGTCCATCAACGACTTCAACGGCCTGGCCAAGGCGAATGCGAACGGCAACGTGGACGGGCTCGCCGCCCTCATCTTCACGAAGTACGTGTTCGCCTTCGAAATCACCGGCGCCCTGCTCATCACGGCCGCCGTCGGTGCCATGGTCCTCACGCACCGCGAGCGCACCGAGCGCGCCAAGACCCAGCGCGAGCTGTCCGAGCAGCGTGTACGGGAGGGCAAGCACGTACCGCCGCTGCCGGCCCCCGGCGTCTACGCCCGGCACAACGCGGTGGACATCGCGGGCCTGCTGCCCGACGGCAGCCCGTCCGAGCTGACCGTCAACAAGACGCTGCGTGAGCGCGGGCAGATCCGTGACGTGTCGACAGAGGCGCTGAGCGACCTGAAGGCCCTGGAGCAGCGCGCCGAGGAGCGCCTGGAGCGCACGAACTCGGGAGAGGGGTCGAAGTGAACCCGGTCAACTACCTCTATCTCGCCGCCCTGTTGTTCACGATCGGCGCCACCGGCGTGCTGATCAGGCGGAACGCGATCGTGGTGTTCATGTGCGTCGAGCTCATGCTCAACGCCTGCAACCTCGCGTTCGTCGCCTTCTCCCGTATGCACGGCAATCTCGACGGCCAGATCATCGCCTTCTTCACGATGGTCGTCGCCGCCGCGGAGGTCGTGGTCGGGCTCGCGATCATCGTGTCGCTGTTCCGTTCCCGCCACTCGGCCTCGGTCGACGACGCCAGCCTGATGAAGCTGTAAGGGGTCGCTGAATCGTGGAGAACCTGATTGCGCTGCTGGTAGCGGCGCCTCTGCTCGGAGCGGCCGTACTGCTGTGCGGCGGCAGGCGGCTGGACGCCGTCGGCCACTGGATCGGTACGGCCCTCGCGGCCACCTCCTTCGTGATCGGCGTGGTGCTCTTCGCCGACATGCTGGGGAAGAACGCGGAGCACCGAGCCATCGGCCAACACCTGTACACCTGGATCTCGGTCGGCAGCTTCCAGGCCGACGTCTCCTTCCAGCTCGACCAGTTGTCGATGACGTTCGTGCTGCTGATCACCGGCGTCGGCTCGCTGATCCACCTGTACTCGGTGGGGTACATGGAGCACGACGAGCGCCGCCGCCGCTTCTTCGGCTATCTGAACCTGTTCCTCGCGGCGATGCTGCTGCTCGTCCTCGCCGACAACTACCTGCTGCTGTACGTCGGCTGGGAGGGCGTCGGTCTCGCCTCGTACCTGCTGATCGGCTTCTGGCAGCACAAGCCCAGCGCCGCCACCGCCGCGAAGAAGGCCTTCCTGGTCAACCGCGTCGGCGACATGGGTCTGTCGATCGCGATCATGCTGATGTTCACGACCTTCGGGAGCTTCGCCTTCGGGCCGGTGTTCGACAGCGTGGACAAGACGGGCGAGGGCAAGCTCACCGCCATCGGTCTGCTGCTGCTGCTCGCCGCCTGCGGCAAGTCCGCCCAGGTGCCGCTGCAGTCCTGGCTCGGGGACGCGATGGAGGGCCCGACCCCGGTTTCGGCCCTCATCCACGCCGCGACCATGGTGACCGCGGGCGTGTACCTGATCGTCCGCTCCGGCGCGATCTTCAACGCCGCGCCCGACGCACAGCTGGTCGTCACCGTCGTCGGCGCGGTCACGCTCCTCTTCGGTGCGATCGTCGGTTGCGCGAAGGACGACATCAAGAAGGCACTCGCCGGTTCGACCATGTCGCAGATCGGCTACATGGTGCTCGCCGCGGGCCTCGGCCCCATCGGCTACGTCTTCGCGATCATGCACCTGGTGACGCACGGCTTCTTCAAGGCCGGGCTCTTCCTCGGCGCCGGTTCGGTCATGCACGGCATGAACGACGAGGTCGACATGAGGAAGTACGGCGGCCTCAGGCAGTACATGCCGATCACGTTCGTCACGTTCGGCCTCGGCTACCTCGCCATCATCGGCTTCCCGGGCCTGTCAGGCTTCTTCTCCAAGGACAAGATCATCGAGGCGGCCTTCGCCAAGGGCGGCACCGAGGGCTGGATCCTCGGCGGCGCGGCCCTTCTGGGCGCGGCGATCACCGCGTTCTACATGACGCGCGTGATGCTGATGACCTTCTTCGGGGAGAAGCGCTGGGAATCGGACGCGGAAGGGCATGAACCGCACCCGCACGAGTCGCCCAGGTCCATGACGATCCCGATGATCGCGCTGGCCTTCGGATCGGTCTTCGCGGGTGGTTTCTTCAGCATCGGCGACCGCTTCCTGCACTGGCTGGAGCCCGTCACCGGACACTCGGAGGGCGACTCGCCCGTCAGCGCCCTTACGGTCACGCTGGCCACGATGGTGCTCCTCGTCGTCGGCGCCGGAATCGCGTACGCCCAGTACGGGCGCCGTCCCGTCCCGGTGGTCGCCCCGCATGGCTCCCTGCTCACCCGGGCCGCCCGGCGCGACCTGCTTCAGGACGACTTCAACCACGTCGTGCTGGTGCGCGGCGGAGAGCACCTCACGCGCTCTCTGGTGTACGTCGACCACACCCTGGTCGACGGGGTCGTCAACGGCACGGCGGCCTCAATGGGCGGCCTCTCCGGGCGGCTCCGGAAACTGCAGAACGGCTATGCGCGCAGTTACGCGGTCTCGATGTTCGGCGGTGCGGCGATCCTCATCGCCGCCACCCTGCTGATGAGGGCGGTCTGATACCGATGTCCTTTCCTCTGCTGACAGCGACGGCGGCGCTCCCGGCCCTCGGGGCGATCGCCACGGCCGCCGTGCCGGCCGCGCAGCGCGTCGCCGCCAAGTGGCTGGCGCTCCTCGTCTCGCTCGGCACCCTGGTGCTCGCCGCCGTCACCCTGGTGCGTTTCGATCCCGACGGCGACCGCTACCAGCTCACCGAATCCCATGCCTGGATCAAGGACTTCGGGGTGCGGTACGAGCTGGGGGTGGACGGCATCGCGGTGGCGCTCATCGCGCTCACGGCACTGCTGATCCCGTTCGTGATCCTCGCGGGCTGGCACGACGCAGACCCGCACGAGACCGGAAGCAGGCGCTGGCGGCCGACCCAAGGCTTCTTCGCCCTGATCCTGGCCGTCGAGGCGATGGTGATCATCTCCTTCGAGGCAACCGACGTCTTCCTCTTCTACATCTTCTTCGAAGCCATGCTCATCCCGATGTACTTCCTCATCGGCGGCTTCGGAGACCGTGCCCACGAGCACGGCGACGAGGCGGCGGCGACGCAACGCACGTACGCCGCCGTGAAGTTCCTGCTCTACAACCTGGTCGGCGGTCTGATCATGCTGGCCGCCGTGATCGGTCTCTACGTAGTGGCCGGAAACTTCTCACTCCAGGAGATCGTGGAGGCCCGCGCCAACGGTTCGCTGCACATGGCGACCAGCACGGAGCGGTGGCTCTTCCTCGGCTTCTTCTTCGCGTTCGCGGTGAAGGCGCCGCTGTGGCCACTGCACACCTGGCTGCCCAACGCCATGGGTGAGGCCACCGCCCCGGTAGCCGTACTGATCACGGCAGTTGTCGACAAGGTCGGCACCTTCGCGATGCTCCGCTTCTGCCTCCAGCTGTTCCCGGAGGCGTCGAAGTGGGCGACGCCCGTCATCCTCGTACTGGCGCTCATCAGCATCATCTACGGGGCGCTGCTCGCGGTCGGCCAGCGGGACATCAAGCGGCTGGTCGCGTACGCGTCGATCTCCCACTTCGGCTTCATCATCCTGGGCATCTTCGCGATGACCAGCCAGGGCCAGTCGGGCGCGACGCTCTATATGGTCAACCACGGGATCTCGACCGCCGCCCTGATGCTGGTGGCGGGCTTCCTGATCTCGCGGCGCGGTTCGCGTCTGATCGCCGACTACGGAGGGGTGCAGAAAGTCGCCCCGGTGCTCGCGGGCACCTTCCTGATCGGCGGCCTGGCGACCCTCTCGCTCCCCGGGCTCGCGCCCTTCGTGAGTGAATTCCTGGTCCTGGTCGGCACGTTCACGCGCTACCCGGCCGTCGGCATCATCGCCACCTTCGGCATCGTCCTCGCCGCGCTCTACACACTCGTCCTCTACCAGCGGACGATGACGGGCCCGGTGAAGGCGGAGGTCGCCAAGATGCCCGATCTCAGGGTGCGTGAGCTCCTGGTGGTCGCCCCGCTGATCGCACTGCTGATCTTCCTGGGTGTCTACCCGAAGCCGGTCACCGACATCGTCAACCCGGCGGTCAAGCAGACCATGTCCGACGTCCAGCAGAAGGACCCCAAGCCCGAGGTGGAGGCGGCCAAGTGAGCGCAGCAGCCGTCCACAGCCTGTGGACAACAGCGGCCGATCCGATTTCCAAGATCGACGCGCCGAAGATCGAATACGGGCAATTGTCGCCCACCTTGATCGTCATCGGCGCGGCGATCGTCGGGGTGTTGATCGAGGCGTTCGTGCCGCGCAAGTCGCGCTACTACGCCCAGGTGTTCGTCTCCGTCGTCGCACTCGCCGCCGCGTTCGCCGCGGTCGTCGCCCTCGCGGCTGGCGGATACGGCACCACGAAGGCGCACATCGCGGCGATGGGCGCGATCGCGGTGGACGGACCGTCCCTGTTCCTGCAGGGCACGATCCTGCTCGCGGGCATCCTCGGCGTATTCACCTTCGCCGAGCGACGGCTCGACCCGGAGGCGCACGGCAACCGCGTCGACTCGTTCGCCGCGCAGGCCGCCTCCGTGCCCGGCAGCGACAGCGAGAAGGCCGCCGTGAAGGCCGGGTTCACCACCACCGAGGTGTTCCCGCTCCTGCTTTTCGCGATCGGCGGCATGCTGGTCTTCCCATCGGCCAACGACCTGCTGACGCTGTTCATCGCCCTGGAAGTCTTCTCGCTGCCCTTGTACTTGCTGTGCGCCGTGGCCCGCCGCAAGCGGCTCATGTCGCAGGAGGCCGCGGTCAAGTACTTCCTGCTCGGCGCCTTCGCCTCCGCGTTCACGCTCTTCGGTATCGCCCTGCTGTACGGCTACGCGGGCTCGGTGTCGTACGCGACGATCGCGCAGGTCGTCGACGGCACGATCACGAATGTCGACCCGGTGATGGCCGGCACCATGGGCAACGACGCCCTGCTGCTGATCGGCGCGGCCATGGTCGTCATGGGCCTGCTGTTCAAGGTCGGCGCGGTGCCGTTCCACATGTGGACGCCGGACGTCTACCAGGGCGCGCCGACACCGGTCACCGGCTTCATGGCGGCGGCGACGAAGGTGGCCGCCTTCGGCGCGCTGCTGCGGCTGCTGTACGTCGTCCTGCCGGGCCTGCGCTGGGACTGGCGGCCGGTCATGTGGGCCGTCGCGATCGTCACCATGCTGGGCGGCGCGATCGTCGCGATCACCCAGACCGACATCAAGCGGCTGCTGGCGTACTCGTCGATCGCGCACGCGGGCTTCATCCTCGCGGGTGTCATCGCGACCTCGCCCGACGGCGTCTCGTCCGTGCTCTTCTACCTGGGCGCGTACTCGTTCGTCACGATCGGCGCCTTCGCCGTCGTGACGCTCGTCCGGGACGCGGGCGGCGAGGCCACGCACCTGTCCAAGTGGGCGGGGCTCGGACGCAGGTCCCCGCTGGTGGCGGCCGTATTCGCGGTCTTCCTGCTGGCCTTCGCGGGCATCCCGCTGACCTCCGGCTTCGCCGGAAAGTTCGCCGTGTTCAAGGCGGCGGCGGAGGGCGGCGCGGGCCCGCTGGTCGTGGTCGGTGTGATCTCGTCGGCGATCGCGGCGTTCTTCTACATCCGTGTGATCGTGCTGATGTTCTTCAGCGAGCCGCGGCCGGAGGGGCCGACGGTCGCCGTGCCGTCGCCGCTGACCATGACGGCGATCGCGGTGGGCGTGGCGGTCACGCTGGTGCTGGGTGTGGCGCCCCAGTACTTCCTCGACCTGGCAGGCCAGGCGGGGGTCTTCGTCCGCTGAACCGCGCGGGTGCCGGGCCTCGCTCCCTCCTCGGGAGCGGGGCCCGAGTCATGTTCAGTGGGCCGGGTGGGCGGAGTGCGTCGAGGGGGCTGTGTCGGCTGAGCACTTCACCGTGGAATTCCACCGGTCGAACAGACCGTTGGGGTTGTCTTTGTACAGCCATACGTGCAGGTCGTAGTGGATCGGCATGGTGGGGGTGTGGCCGGGCATCGGTCCGTCGAACTTCTCGCCGCCGAACATCGAAGGTCTGTCGTCGTGCGTCCTCAGGTTCTGGTCGGCGTCCGGAACGATCCACTCCACTCCGGCGAGCCTGCGCGTCCCGTCCTCCCCGTCCTCATAGAGGAGCGCCGCGGGCTTCGCCGGGTCGGTCGAGCCGTAGAGGGACTCCTTGAAGTAGTGGTAACCCATGCTGCCGTGGCCCATGGGGTCGTTGGAGCACCGGTCGGGGACATATCCGTCGGCCACGGCGTTCGGTTCGTAGAGGTACTTCGCCGTCGCGGCGTACGACTCGGCCAGCTGCGCCCGGACCGTCGGGTCGCCGGGGTCGTCCGCGGTGGCATGAGCGGGGACGGGGGCCAGGGAGAGCGACGCGACAGCGGCTGTCGCGAGGGTGAAGACGGTCCTGAGGGGACGCTGGGGCATGCGGTGACTCCTAGAGGCGCGAGAGGCGTACGGGCCGACGCCGGCCCGTCGGGCGCGGGCCCCCTCCTCCCGCCCGAGCAGCATGTCCCGTCGTCGCGAGGGGCCGCCATGCGGAAGGGACCAACGGGCTGAACGCCGACGGGGCACGCCGTCCAGAGCAGCGCGGGGAGCCGGGCGCCGGTGCGTACCGAAGCCGTCCGGTCGCAGCCTGTGGATAACTCTGAGGCTGTCGGTGCGGGGCCCTATGGTGGCTGTCGTGGGCGAAGCACGACATACGGGGGACGACGGGCGATGAGCGGGATGGGCGGGGCAGGTGCGATGACCGGAGCGGACACGACGGAGACACTGGGCGACAGCGAGGCACTGGCCACGCTCCACCGGGTCTTCGGGTACGACGCCTTCCGCGGCGAGCAGGAAGCGATCATCGGGCATGTGGTGGCGGGCGGTGACGCCGTCGTCCTGATGCCGACGGGTGGCGGCAAGTCGCTCTGCTACCAGATTCCCGCGCTGGTCAGACCCGGTACGGGCGTCGTGGTCTCCCCTCTCATCGCGCTCATGCAGGACCAGGTGGACGCGCTGCGCGCGCTGGGCGTGCGCGCCGGGTTCATGAACTCCACGCAGGACTTCGACGAGCGGCGGGTGGTGGAGGCGGAGTTCCTGTCGGGGGAGCTGGACCTGCTCTACCTGGCCCCGGAGCGGCTCCGTCTGGACACGACACTGGACCTGCTGGCGCGCGCGAAGATCTCCGTCTTCGCCATCGACGAGGCGCACTGCGTGGCCCAGTGGGGCCACGACTTCCGCCCCGACTATCTGGCGCTGTCGCTGCTGGGCGAGCGCTGGCCCGACGTTCCGCGGATCGCGCTGACGGCCACGGCCACCCGTGCGACGCACAAGGAGATCACCCAGCGCCTCGGCATGCCGAAGGCCCGGCACTTCGAAGCGAGCTTCGACCGCCCCAACATCCAGTACCGGATAGTCCCGAAGGCCGACCCCAAGAAGCAGCTGCTGTCCTTCCTGCGCGAGGAGCACGCGGGCGACGCGGGCATCGTGTACTGCCTCTCACGCAACTCGGTCGAGAAGACCGCCGAGTTCCTGTCCCGCAACGGCATCGAGGCGGTGCCCTACCACGCGGGGCTGGACGCGGGCACCCGTGCGGCCCACCAGTCGCGCTTCCTGCGCGAAGAGGGACTGGTCGTGGTCGCCACCATCGCCTTCGGCATGGGCATCGACAAGCCGGACGTGCGGTTCGTCGCCCACCTCGACCTGCCGAAGTCCGTCGAGGGCTACTACCAGGAGACGGGCCGCGCCGGCCGTGACGGACTGCCGTCCACGGCATGGATGGCGTACGGCCTTCAGGACGTGGTCCAGCAGCGCAAGCTGATCCAGGGCTCGGAGGGCGACGAGGCGTTCCGTCGCCGGGCGGCCGCCCACCTGGACTCGATGCTCGCGCTGTGCGAGACGGCCCAGTGCCGGCGCTCCCAGCTCCTGGCCTACTTCGGCCAGGACCCGCACACCCCCGCGTGCGGCAACTGCGACACCTGTCTGACGCCCCCCGAGACCTGGGACGGCACGGTCGCGGCGCAGAAGGTGCTGTCCACGGTGGTGCGGTTGCAGCGTGAGCGGGGTCAGAAGTTCGGTGCGGTCCAGATCGTCGACATCCTGCTGGGCCGCCGGACTGCCAGAGTGATCCAGTTCGACCACGACCAGCTGTCCGTCTTCGGTATCGGAGAGGAGCTGGCCGAATCCGAATGGCGGGGTGTCGTACGGCAGTTGCTGGCCCAGGGGCTGCTCGCGGTCGAGGGCGAGTACGGGACGCTGGTGCTGTCCGAGGCCAGTGGGACGGTGCTGCGGCGCGAGCGTGAGGTGCCGTTGCGCAAGGAGCCGCCGAAGCCGGTGGCCTCCCGGTCGGGGTCCGGTTCGGGCTCTGGCCGGGGCGAGCGCAAGCCCAAGGGCTCCGTGGCCGAGCTGCCTCCCGAGCTCGTCCCCGCCTTCGAGGCCCTGCGCTCCTGGCGCGCCGAACAGGCCCGCGAGCAGGGTGTCCCCGCGTACGTCATCTTCCACGACGCCACACTCCGGGAGATCGCCACGGTGTGGCCCACCTCGGTGGCCGAACTGGGCACCATCAGCGGGGTGGGAGAGAAGAAGCTGGCGACGTATGGGGAGGGGGTGCTGGGGGTGCTTGTCTCGCTGAGCGCTGCCGGGGGAACGCCCGACGCCGCACCCGACGCCGCACCCGACGAGGCACCCGATCCGGACTGGCCCGAGATGGACGCGGAACCGGCTCCGGAGGACTGGATATAGGGGCGGGGCGCGTTCGCAACCCAACCGCCCCCGCTGTGGGCATGCGTGCCGCTGGGGGCGGCGCCCGCCCCCAAAGAGAGCGGCACTCCGTAAGCGCCGGGCGGCCCATCCCCGAGCCAAGCACCCACGCCGGGCGCCCTAGGTGTATTGCCCTGAGAGATTGGGGACGCGGCGGCAGCAGCCCGCGACACGGCGTCACAGCGCCCGTGACGCATACGCCCTGACGTCCGCGTCGGGGTCCGTCACGGCCGTGGCGAGGGCGGCGCGCGCATCCGCGACATCGCCATGGCGGACCAGCGCCAGCACCGCAGCCTTGCGGACGTCGGCGTTCGGGTCGCCCAGCGCCTTGGCCAGGACAGGGACGGCCACGTCGGCAGCCGTGCCGGACAGCGCGGTGGCGGCGCCGGCACGGACCTGCCAGGCGGGGTCGGACTGGGCGGCGACGGCGCGAGCGGCCAGCGGCGCCGGGCATCCCGTGGCCGCCAGCGCCTCGAAGGCCGCCGCGCGGACCAGGGCTTCGGAGTCCTCGGTGAGCCGGTCGAGGGTGTCCTGGACCGGATTCCCCGGGGTCACGCCGGCCAGCGCTTTGGCAACGGTGACGCGGACCTCGCGGGAGGGGTCGGCCGCCGCCCGGGCCACGGGCTCCGCGGCATCGACCGAGACGAGGGCGCGTACGGCCTCGATCCGGACGGCGATGGCGGGATCGGCGAGGGCGTCCGCGAACAGCGCCGCGTCACCGAGGCGCAGCGCCCGCAGGACGTCCAGGGCGGCGGCGCGCACGACGGGATCGTCCTCGGCGAGGGCGGAGGCGAGGCCGTCGCGCAGGTAGGGCTCGGGCGGCAGCGTCTCGACCAGCTCGCGCAGCGAGGCCGCGGCGGCGGCCCGTACGTCGCCGTGCGGGTCGCGGAGTGCGGCGGCGAGGGCGGGGCCGGTACCGGACGGCACGGTCTCGGTGAGTACGGCAACGGTCGCCCGCCGGACGGCGGGGGCTGGATCGTTCAAGTAAGGCCGCAGGGCGGCGAGTTCGGGCTGCTCTTCGGAGAGAGCGAGGAGTTCGAGCAGGCGGGGGGAGGAGTTGTCATCCGCGTCCGGGTGACTGCTGGTGGTGGCCTCCGGGACATCGGTGGCCGCAGGCCGCGAGGCCACCGGTGCCGCATCACGCGCACCCGCCGTGGCCACCCCCTCCGGGTGGACCTCGCCGAGGTGTCGGGAGGGGCCGCCGGTCGGCGTGAAGTCGGGGACGGGGACGAGATAGGGAGCAACGGGTCGGGCCGTGAACTCCATCGAGCCGGAGGGGGACTTGTGCAGGTCGAGGTGGTGGAACCAGGAGGCGTCGTCGCGCGCGGGATGGTCCGTGCGGTTGTGGTAGAGACCCCAGCGGGACTCCGTGCGGGCCAGCGAGGCGCGCGCGGCCATCTCCGCGCAGTCGCGGATGAAGGTGACCTCGGCACACCGCATCAGCTCGTGCGGAGTACGGGCACCCATCTCCGCGATGTCCGCGCGCATCCGCTCGAACGCCTCCAGGGCGAGCGAGAGCCGGGCGCCGGACTTCGGCGGTGCCACGTAGTCGTTCACGAAGCGGCGGAGTTTGTACTCGACCTGGGGCTGCGGCGGCCCCTCCGGGTTGCGCAGCGGGCGGTAGATCAGCTCGTGCGCGTCGCGGAGTTGGTCCTGCGGCAACTCGCCCTCGTAGGGCTTGTACTGGGCCGCGTCCGCGCCCGCGAGGTCGCCGAAGACGAAGGCGCCGATCATGTAGTTGTGGGGGACACAGGCCAGGTCCCCGGCGGCGTACAGGCGCGGCACGGTCGTACGGGCGTGATGGTCGACCCGAACGCCGGAAGCGGAGTGGCCGCCGCACAGGCCGATCTCGGAGATGTGCATCTCGATGTCGTGGGTGCGGTAGTCGTGGCCGCGGCCGGCGTGGAAGGTGCCGCGGGTGGGGCGTTCCGTGGTGTGCAGGATGGATTCGAGGGCGCTGATCGATTCTTCGGGGAGGTGGCTCAGCTTGAGGTACACCGGGCCGCGGTCCGAGGAGACCTCCGCGGCGAACTCCGCCATCATCTGGCCCGACCAGTAGTCGGAGTCGACGAAGCGTTCACCGTGCCGGTTGACCTGGTAGCCGCCGAAGGGGTTGGCGACGTAGGCGCAGGCGGGGCCGTTGTAGTCCTTGATCAGCGGATTGATCTGGAAGCATTCGATGCCGGTGAGTCCGGCGCCGGCGTGGTAGGCCATGGCGTAGCCGTCACCGGCGTTGGTGGGGTTCTCGTACGTTCCGTAGAGGTAGCCGGAGGCGGGCAGGCCGAGGCGGCCGCAGGCGCCGGTGGCGAGGATGACGGCACCGGCGCGAACCGAGACGAAGCCGCCCGTGCGGGTGTTGAAGCCCGCCGCCCCGACCGCCCGGCCGCCCGCCGTCAGGACCCGCACCGGCATCACGCGGTTCTCGATGCGGATCCGCTCACGCATCTCACGGCGCCGCAGCTGCCGGTAGAGGACCTTTTTGACGTCCTTGCCCTCGGGCATCGGCAGCACGTACGAGCCGGACCGGTGCACCTGGCGGACCGCGTACTCGCCGTGCTCGTCCTTCTCGAACTTCACGCCGTACGACTCCAGGCGCTGCACCATGGCGAAGCCGCGCGTCGCGGTCTGGCGGACGGTGGACTGGTCGACGATGCCGTCGTTGGCGCGGGTGATCTCGGCTACGTAGTCGTCGGGTTCGGCGCGACCGGGGATGACCGCGTTGTTGACGCCGTCCATGCCCATGGCGAGGGCGCCGGAGTGGCGGACGTGCGCCTTCTCCAGGAGGAGGACGTCGGCCCCATGCTCGGCGGCGGTGAGGGCCGCCATCGTGCCGGCCGTGCCGCCGCCGATGACGAGGACGTCGCAGGTGAGTTCCGCGGCGTCCGCGAGGGCGGGGATCTCCATGCGGGTGTCCGCGCGGGTGGTGTCCACGGGGGTGCCTTTCAGGTGCTGAGGGATGCGAGGACCTCGCGGCGCAGGGTGAGCCGTGCCGGGTCGTCGAGTGCGGATCGCTCACGGGGGCGCGGGACTTCGCGTACGGCGCGGAGCCCGCTGGTGCTGTGGGAGCCGCCACCGAGCGGACGTCCGGAGCCGAGCAGCGCGACTCGGTCGCCCAGGAACAGCGCCTCGTCCACGTCGTGCGTCACGAAGACGACCGTGGCGCCGGTGCCGTGCAACACCTCGACCAGTAGGTCCTGCATGCCGGCGCGGGTCTGGGCGTCGAGGGCGCCGAAGGGTTCGTCCATGAGGACGGCGCGGGGTGCTCCGGCAAGGGCGCGGGCGAGTTGGACGCGCTGGCGCTGGCCTCCGGAGACACGATGCGGCAACTGCCGTTCGCGGCCGGTGAGTCCGACCCGGGCGAGCCAGGATTCGGCCTGGGCGCGGCGTTCGGCGCGGGGCAACCCCTTGATGACCAGCGGGAGTTCGACATTGGCGCGCAGGGTGCGCCAGGGGAGCAGGGCGTCCTCCTGGAAGACGATCGCACGGTCGGCGGCGGGGCCCACCAAGGGGCGGCCGTCCTGGGCGACCGTTCCCGTGAGGGCGGGCAGCAGCCCGGCGAGGGTGCGCAGGAGGGTCGACTTGCCGCAGCCCGAAGGGCCGACGACCGTGACGATCTCGCCGGGGGCGATGTCGAGGTCGACGTCTTCGAGGACGGGTGTGCCGGGGCGCCCGAGCGAGGCGTTCACGAGGGACAGCCGGGTGCCGCGCGTGGCGCTGGATGTCCCGGTCTCGGCGACGGGCGACTCCAGGTCGGCGACGGACGTCTCGGTCTCAGACGAGGTGCTCATCGCGCACCCCCTCGGGGCGTACGGGCGCCGGCGTGGGGGAGACCGGGGCGGCAGCCTTGCGCCGGCGCGCGCCGGTGACGTACTCCGTGCGTGGCAGCCAGCGGGTGAGCCACCGGCCCACGCGTTCGACGGCCGTGGAGGTGAGCCAACCGAGCACCCCGATCGTGACCATGCCGACGAAGACTCCTGGGTAGTCGACGACGGTGTAGTCCTGCCAGGTGCGGTAGCCGACGCCGTACTGGCCGGAGATCATCTCGGCGGAGATGACACAGATCCACGAGACACCGATGCCGACCGACAAGCCGCCGAAGATCCCGGGCAGGGCGCCCGGCAGGACCACCGAGCCGAGCACCCGCCATCGGCCGCCGCCCATCGAGCGCACCGCCTCCTCCCACACGGGGGTCAGCGCGCGCACCGCGTGCCGGGTGGAGACCAGGACAGGGAAGAAGGCGGCGGTGCAGGTGATGAAGACGATGCCTTGTTCGTTGGAGGGGAAGAGCAGGATCGCGACGGGGACGAGGGCGATGGCCGGGATCGGGCGGACGACCTCCAGCAGCGGGCCGAGCAGGTCCTCGGCGAGGCGGGAGCGCGCCACGGCCACTCCGGTCGCCACGCCCAGCACGGCCGCCAGCAGGAAGCCGGTGAGGATGCGGGTGAGGCTGTCGGTGAGGTCCGTCCAGTAGTCGTCGCCGCCCAGCCGGTCGCCGAAGGCGCGGGCCACGTCGGCGACGGTCGGGAACTGCGAGAAGCGCAGCCAGAGGTCGACGTTCAGGCTGGTCAGCAGCTGCCAGGCGGTCAGGGCCGTGGTGAGCGACGCGGCCCTGACCAGATACCGGGTCATGACGCCCGCTCCAGGGCGGTGGCGTACGAGATCGTGCGCGCGCCCTGGTGACCGGCGATGTACGCCCGGGCGGTCGCCGCCGTGACGAACGGGTGCAGGTCGTCGCCGTCGGCCACCCACACCGCATTGTCGGCGAACCACAGGGTGCCGGTGGTGGCGTCGGGGATGTACACGGCGCGGAGGGCGGTGCGATGCGCGGCCACGTAGTGGAGAAGGGAGGCGGCGGAGTTGAAGGTGCGCGTGCTGGTGGCGCCCTTGGGCCAGGCCTCGCTCGCGGCCGGTGGGGGCGTCGCGGCGAGCTGGTCGGCGTACGCGGTCGGGCCGAGGGCGCGTTTCACGTACTGGTCGTCGACGAAGGCGTCCACGTCCACGTCGCCGACGAGCTTCGCCGACTTCAGGACGGACACGTCCTTCTTCAGGGCGGAGATCAGACTCGGTTGCAGTGCCGGGTCGAAGGTGGCGATGCCATGAGCGCCGTTGTAGAGGTAGACGACCTCGGCGGGCAGGCCGGTCGCCTTCGCGACCTTCTCCGCCGCGGCCACCGGATGGTCGTGGAGGTAGGCCGTCGCGTCCGACTGCGCCTTCAAGAACGCTTCCAGTACGGCCGGGCGTTGCTTCGCGAAGTCCTCGCGGGCCGTGACGCCGTGGAAGGTCGGCAGATTCAGTTCGGCGCCGTCGTACAGGGCCTTCGCCTTGCCCTGGTAGGCGAGCAGACCGGGCCACGCGACGAACTGGGAGAGCGCGTCCGTGCTGCCCGCCGCGAGGGCCGAAGCACCCACGGCCGGCTGCTGGTTGAGTTTCTCGATGCCCTTGTCCGGGTCGATTCCGGCGCGCTGGAGGGCCCGTACGAGCGTGCCGTCGGCCGCCGAGCCGACGCTGGTCGACACCTTCTTGCCGCGCAGGTCATTCAGCGAACGGAGCTTCGAACCCGGCGTCGTGACGATGGTGTTGAGGCCGCCGTGGAGGTTGTAGCCGGTGACGGAGACCAGGTGGGTGGGGCGGCCGAGCTGCTTGCCGCGGGCCGCGTTGATGAGGAGCGGGAAGTCGCCCATCGAGCCGATGTCGATCTTCCCCGCGGTCATCTGGGCGGTGATCGGGGCGCCGGTCGCGTAGTCCTGCCAGTTCACCTTGTAGGTGATGCCGTCTCCGAGAGAGTTCAACTCCTTCTCGAAGTAGCCGAGCGAACGGAGGAGGGTTCCCGCCGTGACCGTATTGATCGTCTTGGACTGGTAGCCGACCGTGACGGTCACCGTGGAGCCGCCGGACCCGGTGTCGGCGCCGCAGGCGGTGAGGGGGAGTGCGAGGGCGGTCGCGGCGAGGGCGGCGAGTGCCTTGCTCGTGGCGCCGCGTACGGCCCCGTGTGCGGCTCCGTGCCCTGCCTTGTGTATTGCCTTGTGAATCATGGGAGTTCAGGCCTCTCACCGGAGCAGATAGGGCATGTTGACCGTGACGGCTCCGGTGGGGCAGCGGGCCGCGCACGGGCCGCAGTACCAGCACTCGTCGACGTGCATGTACGCCTTGCCGTTGCTCTCGTCGATGGCGAGGGAGTCCAGCGGGCACATGTCCACGCAGAGCGTGCAGCCGGCGATGCACTTCGACTCGTCGATGATCACGGGCACGTCGGCCCGCTGGGGCGCCAAGGGCATGGCTGTCTCCAGGGAGGTCCTGCGGGAAGGGTGGGGTCTGGCCGGGTGGGGTCGGGCGGGAAGGGGTCAGCGTGCGCGGCGGAGCCGGCCGCTCATCGTGATGCGGTCGCCGCGGAAGCGGATGAACTCCAGGTCGACGGGGCGGCCGTCGGCGAGGTGCGTGAGGCGTTCCAGCATGAGTACGGCGGTGCCGCGCGGCGCCTGCAGTACGGCGGCCGAGTGGGTGTCGGAGTTGACCGCTTCCAGGGTGATGTCGGCGTGCCCGAGGGGCTGCCCCGCGACGGCTTCCAGGAGACGGAAGACGTCGGTGTTCTCCAGGTCGGCGCCGAGCAGGGCGGTGCCGAGGTCGAGCGGGATGTAGGTGAGATCGAGGGAGAGGGGGAGGCCGTCGAGGCGGCGGAGGCGTTCGATGTAGAGCACGTCGGAACCGGGGGCGAGGCGGAGGCGGTCGGCCACCGGGGCGGGTGCGGCGACGGGGCCGACGGTGCGGACTTCGTTGGTGACCTGGCCGTGTTCGCGCAGGGTCTCCGCGAGTCCCATCAGCCGGTCGAGTCCGTGCGGGTACTTCTGGGCGACGACCACCGTGCCGACGCCGGGGAGGCGTTCCACCAGGCCTTCCGCGCGAAGCAGGTCGAGCGCTTGGCGGACGGTGTTGCGGGAGGCGCGGTAGTCGGCGCCGAGGGTGGTCTCGTGTGGCAGGGAGCCATCCGGGTAGCCGCCGGTCAGGATCTGGTGGCGCAGCAGGTCGGCGAGTTGGCGGGCTTGGTCCGCGCGCAGCCGCCGCCGGTGGGCGGCGACGGTGGTCGCGCCCTGGCCGGCGTGGTCTCGGATGCGGTCGGTGGGCATGCGACGGACCATACCGACGGGGGGTTGACTGTGGTGTTGCCGGAGTGTTGCGCCACTGCCAGTCGCTGTGGACGCCCTGCTGACCTGGGGTTTCGTGTGTCCGCGGGCAAGATCTGCCACCGGCATGCCACCGGTATGCCTGCGGTGTGCCACCGGTGGTCTGCCCGCGTGCGCCTTACGCGTGTGGGTGGGGCGGGTCCGTGCCGGTACATCCGCCCGTCGCGGTGCGGACGTTCTCCGTGAAGTCGAACTTGCCTGTCGTGAGGGACGGGCATTCGATGTACCGGCACGGACCCTTCCGTGCGTGGGCGACTGCGGGTGCGTGGGGGCTGTGGTCCCGGTGACTCCCGCGTGGCCGTGATCACCATCGCCTCGTCGGCCCCCAAGGCCTCGCGGCGCCTTCTCTCAGGCGCCCGTGATCCGGCCCGTCACCTCGCCGAGGCCCACACGCGTGCCGCCCGGCCCCGGAGCCCACGCCGTCAGGGTCACCTCGTCGCCGTCCTCCAGGAAGGTGCGCTTGGCGTCGGGGAGGGCGAGGGTGTCGCGGCCGTTCCAGGTGAGTTCGAGGAGGGAGCCGCGTTCGGTCTCGGCGGAACCGCTGACGGTGCCGGAGCCGTACAGGTCGCCGGTGCGCAGGGAGGCGCCGTTGACCGTCATGTGGGCCAGTTGCTGGGCGGCGGTCCAGTACATGGTGGAGAAGGGGGGTTCGGACACGACGTGGCCGTTGATCGCGACGGAGATGCGGAGGTCGTAGCCGCCGGGGTCTTCGGAGGAGTCGTCGAGGTAGGGGAGCAGGGGGTGCGTGCGGGCGGGGGGCGCCACCCGGGCGTCTTCGAGTGCGTCGAGCGGGGTGATCCACGCCGACACCGATGTGGCGAAGGACTTGCCGAGGAAGGGGCCGAGGGGGACGTACTCCCATGCCTGGATGTCGCGAGCCGACCAGTCGTTGAGGAGGCAGAGGCCGAAGACGTGGTCGCGGAAGGCGGAGAGGGGGACGGAGGTGCCCATGGGTGAAGGTGTGCCGACCACGAAGCCGACCTCCGCCTCGATGTCCAGGCGGAGCGAAGGGCCGAAGGTGGGGGCGGTGTCGGAGGGGGGCTTGCGCTGGCCCGACGGGCGGACCACCTCCGTGCCGGACACCACCACCGTGCCGGAGCGGCCGTGGTAACCGATCGGCAGGTGCTTCCAGTTGGGGGTGAGCGAGTCGGCGGCATCGGGGCGGAAGATCTGGCCTACGTTCCGGGCGTGGTTCTCGGAGGCGTAGAAGTCGACGTAGTCCGCTACGTCGAAGGGGAGGTGCAGGGTCACCTCGGAGAGGGGGTGGAGGTGGGGCGCGAGGGTCTCCCGGTGGGCCGGGACGGTCACCCAGGCCGTGAGCGCACGCCGTACGTCGGACCAGGCCGTGCGGCCCGCCGCGAGCAACGGGTTCAGGGTCGGCTGCGCCAGCAGCTCGGCGTACGGGGAGCCGAGGGCGCGGGCCGCCGCGCCCGCGTCGAGTACGTGATCGCCGAGCCGGACGCCGACGGTCGGCTCGGACGAGCCCACCCGGCTGAAGACGCCGTACGGAAGGTTGTGCGGGCCGAAGGGATCGCCCTCGGGGACATCGAAGGGGGGCATCGGGTGCTGCCTCACTTTCGGACTCGTACTCGCCATGTGATTCATGTGTTCCAAGTGGTCGGGGCACACGTTACGGGGGAGTGACCGTGCCGTGGCAGGGCCTAAAGAGTTTGCAATGTCCGAATTGGCCTTGTCGGACGCGGCAATTCCGGCTTAGCGTCCTTTGGGGACACGGACGGGGTGGATCCGGTCCGTAGGGGGACGCGTGGGGGGACCCGTGGCCAGGAGCTCCAGCAGTGTGCCGGTCGACGCCGACCGGGAGGTTCCGGGCCTCATCGTGAAGTTCGGCGACTACCCGCTGCACCACGGCGGGGTGGGCGCCATCCGCAGTCTGGGCCGGCTCGGCATACCGATGTATGCGATCACCGAGGACCGTTACACGCCCGCTGCGGCCTCGCGCTATCTGCGGCGTGCCTTCGTCTGGCCGACGACCGGGACGGAGGAGCCGGAGCGGCTCGTCGAGGGGCTGCTGCGGATCGGGCGGCGGATCGGGCGGCCGACGGTACTCGTCCCGACGGACGAAGAGGCCGCCGTGCTGATCGCCGAGCATCAGGACGAGTTGGGGGACCGCTTTCTCTTTCCGCGTGTGGACGCCAAGCTGCCGCGCCGCCTCGCCAGCAAACAGGGTCTGCACGAACTGTGCGTGGAACACGGCATCCCCAGCCCGCAGGCGGCCTTTCCCCAGTCGTACGAGGAGATCGTCGCGTTCGCCGAGAGCGCCCGCTTCCCGCTCGTCGCCAAGAACCGCGAGGCGTTCGTGCGCCGCAGCCGGCCTGCGGTGAACGGGACGACGCGGATCGCGACCCGCGAGGGGCTGCTGACGCTCGCCCGGGACTGGGGCGCGCAACCGGGCGTGATCCTTCAGGAGTACCTGCCGAGGGAGGAGGCGGAGGACTGGATCGTGCACGCGTACTTCGACGCGGACTCGACGCCGCTCGCGATGTTCACGGGCGTGAAGGTCCGCTCCTGGCCGCCGCACGCGGGAATGACGGCGAATGCGTACGTCGTCGACAATCCGGAACTCGCGGACCTCGCCGCGCGTTTCATCAAACAGATCGGCTTCAGCGGCGTCATCGACCTCGACCTGCGCTTCGACCGGCGCGACGGACAGTACAAGCTCCTTGACTTCAACCCACGGATGGGCGCGCAATTCCGGCTTTTCGAGAACGAGTCGGGGATCGACGTCGTCCGTGCCATGCATCTGGACCTGACCGGACGCACCGTTCCAGAGGGGGAACAGCGCGCCGGTCACCGGTACATCGTGGAGAACATCGACCTGCCGGCCCTGCTCGCCTATCGGCGCAGCGGCTATACGACACCGCACGCGCCGGTTCGCGCGAGCGGTACGGAACTTGCGTGGCTCGCGGGTGACGACCTGCGGCCGTTCTTCACGATGCTCGCGCGCTTCGTGCGGCCGGGCGCGAAGCATCTGTATCAGCTGTGGCGGACCAACCGCTTAGGCAGCACCAACAGTTCCACCGCGAAGTAGACGTAGTACGTCCTGGGGAGGGGACTTCGTGATTCATCCGGTAGCAATCATCGGGGCCGGGCCATTCGGCCTGTCCACCGCCGCCCATTTGCGGGCGCGCGGTGTTCCGGTGCGTGTCTTCGGCGAGCCCATGGTGAGCTGGCGCGATCACATGCCCGAGGGGATGCTCCTCAAGTCGACCCCCGCCGCCTCCAGCATCGACGCCCCGCAGCGCGGGCACACACTCCTCGACTACTGCGACGCGGCGGGGATACCGCGACTGGTCACGGACGAGGACATCATCCCGGTCGAGACGTTCATCGCGTACGGGGAGTGGTTCCAGCACAAGCTCGTGCCCGAGCTGGAGCGGGTGCGGGTCGTCTCGGTCGACCGCAAGGACGGCCGTAAGGGCTCCGGCGGCTCCGACGGCTTCGAACTCAAGCTGGATTCAGGGGAGTTGTTCACGGCTCGGGCGGTCGTGGTGGCCACCGGTCTGTCCGGACTCGCCCATCTGCCCGCCGAGCTCGCGGGAGCGGCGGCAGACGGACCCACCCCCACGGGCCCTGTCTCCCACAGCTCCCAGCACCACGACCTGACCCGGTTCTCCGGCAAGGAGCTCATCGTCGTCGGCGCGGGCCAGTCCGCCCTGGAGACGGCCGCGCTCGCGGCGGAGGCGGGCGCGCAGGTGCGCATCGTCTCCCGTGGCAAGGGCGCGGTCGACTTCGGCGCGCCCCCGTGGAAGCAGCCCAAGCTGCGCCCCGAGTCGCCCTTCGGCCGCGCCTGGTCCCTGTGGGCGCTGAGCTACTACCCACAGCCCTACCGTTACCTGCCCGCGCAAGCCCGGCACTACCTGGTCCGCCGTGTGCTCGGTCCGCTCGGCGCCTGGTGGCTGCGCGACCGCTTCGAGGGCAAGGTCGACGTCCGCGAGGTCTCCCGGATCGTCCGCGTCGACGCGCGCGACGGCCACCCCGTCCTCTCCGCCCAGACCCACGGCGGCCGGACCGAGGAGCTTTCCGCCGACCACGTCATAGCCGCGACCGGCTATCGCGTCGACATCGCCGCGATGGACTTCCTCGGACACGAGCTCCGCACCGAGCTCGCGGTCAGCCGGGGTACGCCGAAACTCGGCGGGGGGTATCGGTCGTCCGTGCCCGGGTTGTACTTCACGGGGTTGCCGGCGGCGGCCTCGTACGGGCCGGTGATGCGGTTCGTGTGCGGGACGGAGTTCGCTTCACCGCGGCTGGCCAAGCACTTGGTGGCTGCGCACGGGTAGTCGAGGCAGGGGGCGCCCTTGCGCGTGGGTGCGCCCCCTGGCCGTCGCATCACATCGGCACGGCTCCGGCCGCTCGTCCCGCCCGCGGCTCGCGTCGGGCCAACTCCGCGCCTGGGGGCTGTTGTTGGACCCGGACGCGGTGGCGCACACCGGTGTGGGCAGAAGTGGACCACCCATGGCCAGTACGGCCGATAACGCCGGTATCGCCCATACCGTCCGTGCGGTGAACGGTGTTGCTGACGGGATACCGGACGTCGTCCGGTTCACGCCGGGCCGATGAGTCGTTCGATCCGTATTCTTCGGATCATGGCCGCTCCGACTGCATATTCACTCATCGCCACTGACCTGGACGGGACGCTGCTGCGCGGCGACGACACACTCTCCGACCGGTCGCGCGCCGCGTTGGCGAGAGCCACGGCCGAGGGTGCCCAGCATCTGGTGGTGACGGGACGGCCGGCACCCAGGGTCCGACCGCTCCTGGACGAACTCGGCGGCCAGGGACTGGCGGTGTGCGGGCAGGGGGCGCAGTTGTACGACGCCGGGGCGCACCGTCTGCTGTGGTCGGTGACCCTGGACAGGGAGCTGGCGGAGACCGCGCTCGGCAAGATCGAGGCGGAGGTCGGGCTGCTCTACGCGGCGGTGGACCAGGACGGTGTGGACGGCCTGACGCTCATCGAGCCGGGGTATGTCATGCCGCATCCGACGCTGCCGGCGGTACGGGTGCCGCGCCGCGACGACCTCTGGACGGAGCCGATCAGCAAGGTGCTGCTCCGTCACCCCTCGCTGTCCGACGACGAGTTGGCCTTGGCCGCGCGGGGAGTGGTCGGTTCGCTGGCGACGGTCACCATGTCGGGGCCGGGCACCGTCGAACTCCAGCCATGCGGTGTGACCAAGGCGACGGGGCTCGCCCTCGCCGCCGCTCACCTCGGCCTCAGCCACGCCACCACCCTCGCCTTCGGCGACATGCCCAACGACATCCCCATGTTCGACTGGGCCGCCCATGGCGTCGCCATGGCCAACGCCCACCCGGAGCTGAAGGCGGTGGCCGACGAGGTGACCCTGTCGAACGAGGAGGACGGGATCGCGGTGGTGCTGGAGCGGCTCTTCGGGGCCCAGGAGAAGGCCCGGGAGAACGTGTCTCAGTAGGCGCCGTTGACGTTGTCGATCGAGCCGTACTTCGCCGCCGCGTAGTTGCAGGCCGCCGTGATGTTCGCGACCGGGTCGTAGGGGTCCATCGAGGTGCCGGGGACGTGGTACGCCTTGAAGGTCGGGTCGATGACCTGGAGGAGGCCCTTGGACGGGATGCCGGCGGCGGCGTTGGAGTCCCAGTTGTTGATGGCCCGGGGGTTGCCGGAGGACTCCCGCATGACGTTGCGGTGGATGCCGTTGTAGGTGCCCGGAATGTGCGCCTTGCCCATGATGTCCAGCGAGTGCTTGATCCAGCCGTCCAGATTGTTGGCGTACGTCTTCGTGGAGGCGGGGGCGGCCGGCGTCGCGGACTGGGTGCTTGCCTTGGTCGCCGAGCCCAACTTCACGGTCCTCGTGCCCACTGTCAGCGTCAGGCCCGGGGAGAGGGCCGTCGGGTTCGCACCGATCACCGCACGGTTGGCGTCGTACAGCTTCTTCCAGCCGCCGCTCTGCGGGTACTTCTGCGCGATCTTGGACAGGGTGTCGCCCGCGACCACCTTGTAGGTGACGAGCTGGACGTCGGTGATCGTGACTGCGGCAGCCTTCGTGACCTGCGGCGCTTGCGCCGGCTGGGCGGCGTGCGCGCTGGTCGCGCTCACGAGGGGAAGGGCCAGCGCGGCTCCGCTCGTGCCTGCGGCGATCATGCAGCGGGTGAACGTGCTGCTGGTCTTGGGGCGGTAGTGCTTGCCTCGTGCGGGCATGACGACATTCCTCTCCGGCGCCTGCGAGGTGAGCTGTCGGGTTCGGGCGGGAGGTGCCCGGCCGCGCGCTGGGCGCGGCTTCACCCCTAGCCGTTCCGTTGGTCCGGACCGGCGGCTTACCTGGGTCCCCCGCTCCTGCCGTGCGTGGGTGGGTGGGTTTCCGGGCGGTGGCAGGATTCGGCGATCCGCCCGGATCGGGGCGAACGTATGCGAGAGCACATGTCGGGAACAAGACCCGAATTCATGGCTCAGTCCGTTTTAATCCCGGAAAAGGAGGGGGTGAAATGCCCGATTGTGCCGGAATGTGATCCTCAACTTGGCTTTCGCGAAGGGGAATCGAGGTGGTGGGGCATGGCGCCGGGGCGGCTCGGGCGTGACTCAATTCACGCGACCAAGGCACATTAAAGCGGCAATGCTTTTAATTCGGACATTACGCATCGAGCGTCCGGGCCGGGGAATGCCGGGGAGGAGCTGGGCGCACCTCCCACACGGAGAGGTCCGTGTCGGGGTTGTCGTCGGGGAGGCGGCCCGCGTCGGGCTTGAAGTAGAGGCCGTAGCCCCAGTATTCGGGGAGTTCGTGGCACATCAGGTCGGGATACGGCTCGAACTGCCGCCCCTGGTATGCCCTGTTGATCCTCGCGACGGCTTCCGCCCGTGAGATCCCGAAGCGCGTGACCATCTCGTGGGCCATCTCGCGGAAGTGCGCGAGCATGCCCTCGTCGAGGTCCATCAGGAATTCCGCGGTCCGCGTCTGCGCCATGGCCTCAGGGCTCCCTGCCGGACCCCCGGCCCTCCAAGTCCTAGCCCGCGGCTCGGGGGATCCGCTTCTCCCAGGTCCGGTGGAAGACCACCTCGTCGCCGTCCTTGCAGACGACCTCGTTGGAGGTGATGAAGTCCTCGGCGTCGCAAGTGATTTCGGAGCTCGTCGAGATGCGCGCGTCCCAGGGCAGGTCCGGGCGGTGCAGGCGGACCGACCACGTCGAGCGGGCGCGGGCGGAGAGGGGGTTGGAGTCGTTGATGGTGTAGGTCTCCAGCGCGTTCTCGGTGAATTCGAGACCGTCGGGGTAGACGCGGGTGCCGCCGTAGCGCGGGTCGACCTCCAAGCGCCACGCGCAGGCGGCCACGTCGCGGACCACCAGGCGTTCCGGGCGGGGTTCGTCCAGCGTCGTCGGGACGATGACCCCCAGCGGTTCGGACTGCTCCGGATCCTCGAAAGTGAGGGAGGGCGTCGACTCCCGTGTTCTTACCGGGAGTTCCAGCAGGCTGCCCGTCGGGTCCAGGGTGATACCGGCCTCCGAGCCCGGCTGGGGCCAGATCCAGGGCCAGTACGCGTTGGAGACGGAGAGGCGGATGCGGTGGCCCGGCGGGAACGCGTAGCCGATGCTGGTCAGGTCGAAAACCACCTCCTCCGTAGCACCCGGCTTCCAGGGAACCGCCTGGTCACGACCATGACGCTTTGACAGGTTCAGTACACCCCGGGTGACGAGTGTCGAGGCTCCGTGGGGGGCCACGTCGCAGAGGCGGGCGATCACCTGACCCCGGTGAACCGAGGACCTCAGCCGCAGGCGGACTCTCGGACGGCCCAACACCCAGGTCTCCTCCGGTACTTCGAATTCGAAGCAGGCGGATCTCGCGTCCTCCTCCCGCTGGTCCGGGGGCAGGTCCGCGTCGTTCCCGAGGGGGAGGAAGCGGCCCGCGTCCGCGCCCGTGTGCTGGGGCGAGCGGATCAGTACCGGGTCGCCCTGGAGCGCGTACGAGACGGGGGTGACGGAGGGGGAGGGCCAGGCCGGGTCGCCGACCCAGCGGCCGGGGAGCTCCGAGTACGTCGTCGCCGGGAGATGTGCGTCCATCACGTACGAGCGGAGGACGGGGGTGGACAAGGCGCCCGTGTCCTTGTCCCGGAGCCAGTGGTCCCACCAGCGCAGGGTCTCCTGGAGGAAGCCGATCGCCGGGCCGGGCGGCAGGCCCCGGTCGGGATACTGGTGCGACCAGGGGCCGATCAGGCCGCGTACGCGATCCCGCGGAAGGTGTTCCACCAGCCGCAGCACCGTGTCGCGGTACGGGTCGTGCCAGCCGCCGACCGCGAGGACCGCCGCCCGGATCGCGCCGTAGTCCTCGCAGACGCTGCCGTGCCGCCAGTACGGGTCCCGGGTCTGGTGGGACAGCCAGGTGTGGATGAGCGGGTCCACCGCCTGCAGGCGCTTCACCCACATGTCGCGCCACATCACCTGGCCCACGTGCACCGGGTCGGGCGGGCGGGAGACGAAGGCGAGCAGGGTGGCCGCCCAGGCGTGCATGTCGACGGCGAGGACGGAACCTCCCATGTAGTGCACGTCGTTGTCATAGCGATCGTCCGTCGAGCAGACCGTGACGATCGCCTTCAGCGGCTCGGGCGCGAGAGCCGCGATCCGGAGGGAGTTGAAGCCGCCCCAGGAGATGCCGAACATGCCGACCTTGCCGGTGCACCAGGGCTGGGACGCGAGCCAGTTGACGACCTCCACCCCGTCGGCCAGCTCCACCTCCGAGTACGCGTCCGTCGGCAGGCCCTCCGAGTTGCCGTGGCCGCGGACGTCCACCCGGACGGAGGCGTAGCCGTGGCCCGCGTACCAGGGATGGCGTTGCCAGTCGCGGGGCGCGGTCCAGTCCGTGAGGCGACACGGGAGGTATTCGAGGAGGACGGGCACGGGCTCGTCGGTCAGCGGGCGCCAGACGCGGGCGTACACGCGGGTGCCGTCCGGGAGCGGGATCCAGATGTCCTCGTGAGTGATCTCGTACGGGAAGGACGTACGGATGTGCATGAGCGTCACCCCAGTGGCGTCAGTGGACCGGGTGCATCGTGCGGCGCGGTCAGGGCGCGCGGGCGAATTGCGCGGCGTGTCCGCGTCCGGCCAGGTGACGGCGGCCCGCCACGTACGGGGTGGGGCCGAATGTCATCCGGATGGCCGCCGCCGAGAATCCCCCGTTGCGGTCGGCGAGCCGGCCGCGGGCCACGGAGCCCAGGTGGACGAGCGTTGCGTACGCCGCCGTGCCCGCGGCCATGCCCATGCCGCCGTGGGCGACGATGTCGGCGCAGCAGAGAATCAGGATCACCTGCATGCCGAGGAACGAGAAGCGCTCCCGGACCTCCAGGCCGGAGAGGGGCGGCAGGCCCCTGGGCCTGGCGAAAAAGGCCTGGTCGTCACCCGGCGGCTGCCGGCTGCCGGGCTCGGTCTCGACGGCGCTTCGGGACACGGCGGGGTCCCTCCGGATGGGTCGTTGCATGTCCGGTCGTATCAGCTGATCAAGAACATACCGCCCGTGATCCGATATCGCCCGGGCGAGCGGGGTACCTGCTGCTGGAGCGAAGTCGAGCGGGGGGACGGTGGGCGCTCGTGGTGATCGAAACGTGACCGGATACGCTGACTTGAGTGATGGCAGCGACACATCGACAAACCGTGTCATCGACCGAATGATCGACCGAGTTCGCCATGTGATCGTCAGCAGACAGGAGAACCTCTCGTGACCGTCGTCGGGCCGTTCGGGCTGAGCGTGCGGGACCAGGCTCTCGAAGCCGATGTCCAGGCCGGATTGGCGGCTGTGGAGGAGGGCTTGCTCGAAGTCACCAAGAGCGAGGTTCCCTTCATTACGGAGGCCGCGCAGCATCTTCTCCGGGCCGGTGGCAAGCGGTTCCGTCCGCTGCTCGTGATGCTCGCCGCGCAGTTCGGTGATCCGTACGCGCCGGGTGTCGTGCCCTCGGCCGTGGTCGTCGAGCTGACCCATCTCGCCACGCTGTACCACGACGACGTGATGGACGAGGCGGACGCGCGACGCGGGGTGCCCAGCGCGAACACCCGCTGGGGCAACTCGGTGGCCGTCCTCACGGGTGATTTCCTCTTCGCGCGTGCCTCGCACACCCTGGCCGACCTCGGGCCCGAGGCCGTCCGGATCCAGGCCGAGGCGTTCGAACGGCTCGTGACCGGGCAGATCCTGGAGACCGCGGGACCGCGCGACGGGCGTGACCCGGTCGACCACTACCTGGACGTGCTCAGCGGCAAGACCGGCTCGCTGGTCGCCGTCGCGTGCCGGTTCGGGGCGATGATGTCGGGGGCCGACGAGACGGTCGTGGACGTGCTGACGCAGTACGGGGAGCGGCTGGGTGTCGCCTTCCAGCTCGCGGACGACGTGCTGGACATCGCGTCCGACTCGCACGAGTCCGGGAAGACGCCGGGGACGGATCTGCGTGAGGGGATTCCTACGCTGCCCGTGCTGCGGCTTCGGGAGCGGGCGGAGCGGCTGGGTCTTGCCGAGGACATCGCGCTGTGCGAGCTGCTCGACTCCGACCTGACGGACGACGCCCGGCATGCCGAGGCGCTCTCCCGGCTGCGGGTCCATCCCGCGCTGGAGCAGGCGCGGCGGGACACCGTGCGGTACGCGGAGGATGCGCGGGCCGCGCTGGCTCCGCTTCCGGAGTGTGATGCGAAGGCCGCGCTGACGGAGCTTGTCGACGCGGTGGTGCACCGGGCCGGGTGAGGTCCGCCTTCCGGGTGCCCGGGGGTGGGGTTGCCGTCGGGTGGGTTGCGCGGCCCGCTGCTGTACGGGGTGCCGCTGTGCCCACCTGTGCCGCCCCGGCGGCACGATTGCCCACAGCTGGGTCGGCTGGCGGCCCCCGGCGCCCCGGCCCCCGGCGCGCATGTCTACTGCTGCGGCGGCTGTCTCAGTAACCCGATCCTCCCGTGTTCGTCGCCGGCTCGCCTGACGCCTTCGCTCCTGTGGGTGTCGCCGCGAACCACGTTCCGTCGACTCCCTGGCCGTACGCCTCCTTCGGTTCGTCGTCCTTGCTGTAGCGGTAGAGGGGCCAGCCGGCGAGGGTGAGTTGGGTGGTGCCGTCGGTGCGCTTCACGGTGGAGACGAGGTTCTTGTCGATGCCCTTGGTCGTGATGGCGCCCTGGGCGGTCGCGGCGGGCCAGAGCATGGCGCACGCGGCGTAGCAGGTGACCTTGGTCGGGTTCGCGGAGTCCGCGTCGAAGCGGTAGAGGACGTAACCCTTGCTGTCGGTCACGACCGTGCCGACGTTCTTGACGTCGGCGGCTGTCAGCGTGGTCCCCGACGCCGTCGAGGTGCCGGCCTTCGTGGCGCCACCGCCGCCGCTCCCTCCGCTCCCGCACCCGGCGAGCGTGAGCGCCACCAGCGCGGTGCCCGTGGCCGCGTAACCAATGATGTGCCGCATGGCTACCCCCTAGACCGATGCCAATTGCTGCCACTCAGATGTACGGATTTGGGTGAGTTTTCGCTTGCCCCTCGAGTGATGTGACGGGGGTCACATAGTTGGATTGAGTCCAGGGTCGGATCCAGTCCGTACTCATGCCCAGAAGCTGACGCAGGGGGTGTCAGCTGAGATACGGGGAGAAAACAGAATCATGGGATCGAACGCCACGTTCACCACGCGTCGCAAGAGCCTGATCCTGACCGGCGTCGCGGTAGCCGCCGCGGCCGGTGTCGCCGCCGCCGTCATCCCGGCGGTCGCCGACAGCGGCAGCCACGGCAAGAGCCACAGCGGTACGAGCCACTCGGCGCACGGCGACCAGACCATCGTCACGCAGAGCGGCGTCATGGGCGGCAGCGGCGGCACCATCCTCGCCACCAGCCTCAACGGCGCCAACGAGGTGCCCGTCCAGGGCGGCCCCGCCGTCGGCGACAAGGACGGCGCCGCGCTGGAGTTCATCAAGGTCAAGGGCAACAAGGTGTCCGTCGCCGTGACCTGGCGCGGCACCGGCAGGCCGACCCTGCTCCACATCCACCAAGGCGCCAAGGGCACCAATGGCGGCGTCAAGGTCGACTTCAGCAAGTTGCTCGACAAGATCAAGGGTCACAGTGTCGTCGGTACCGTCAAGGTCGAGGACGCGGCTCTGCTCGCCGCCCTGAAGTCCGACCCCGGTTCCTTCTACGCCAATCTGCACACCGCCGAGTTCCCGGGCGGCGCCGTGCGCGGCCAGCTCCACAAGGTCACCAGCTCCTTCGCCTTCCGGCACGCCCTGAACAACTTCCAGGCGTCGGTCGTCAAGGGCAAGCAGATCTACGAGTGCAAGCCGGTCGAGGGCGGCGGGTACGCCTTCGCCCAGCGCGACGTCGCGGCCCTGCTCGGCGGCAACATCGCACACTCGTTCGTGAAGCCCAACTCGGGTACGCCCCAGTGGGTCGCGCCCGACCGCAGCGCGGTCACCGGCGCACTGATCTCCAAGACCCCGAACGGCGACAAGAACATCCCCGAGCTCGACCTCAAGGCCACCCAGTCCGGCAAGCACCGCGGCCTGCTGGCAGGGACGCAGGAGATCCTGCGCCTCAACACCGTCGGCGGCGTCGCTCCGGCCGGGTCCTGCTCGCCGGGGACGATCGTGGGTGTCCCCTACCAGGCGGACTACGTGTTCGTGCAGCGCTGATCGACCGAGCGCATGGAAGGCGGTGTCTCCGTCGACCCCTACGGGTCGGGGGAGGCGCCGCCTCCTCACGTCATACCGCAGGAGTACGTGGAGTTGAGTCCGGGGTCTGACGCTTCTCTCTGGCCGATTTGGTCAGATTGAGTACACCACTCCTCACCGGTTCGGGTGAGAATGGCGGCTCAGGGGTGGAAGAGCGTGAGGACGGTAGGCCGCCGCCGACGACGGAGGTAAGGCACACATGGCACCGTACGAATCCGACGACAGCACGAAGGCCGAAGAGGCCGAGGACGTGCGCGCCGGGCGACGCAAAGCCGCGCGGTACGTCGTCCCGGTCGCGGTGGTGGGGGTGGCGGCGGCGACCATCGGGCTCGTCCCGGCGCTCGCCGACTCCGGCGACCCCGACCTGCCGAAGATCACCGCACAGCAGCTCATCGAGAAGATCGCCAAGTCGGACGTCCAGCAGCTGTCCGGCACGGTCAAGATCAGCACCGATCTCGGACTGCCCAACCTGGGCGGCCTGGAGAGCAGCTTCGCGTCCGGCGCCGCCCAGGGCGACGGCGGCTCCTCCGCCGACCCGCAGTCCAAGCTGCTCGAACTCGCCTCCGGCACGCACACGCTGCGCGTCGCGGCCGACGGCCCGGACAAGGGCAAGGTCTCCCTGCTGGACAGCGCCGCCGAATACAGCGTCATCCACAACGGCAACGAGGTATGGGCGTACGACAGCAAGTCGAACGAGGCCTACCACGCGACCGCGCCCCAGTCCGAGAGCCAGAAGGGGAAGGAGGAGGTCCCCGCCACGCCCAAGGACTTCGCCGACGAGGCCCTGAAGTCGGTCGACGACACCACCTCCGTGACCGTCGACGGCACCGCGCAGGTCGCAGGCCGTGACGCGTACAAGCTGCTCATCAAGCCGAAGCAGTCCGGAACCACGGTCGGCGCGATCAGCATCGCGGTGGACGCGAAGACCGGGCTGCCGCTGAAGTTCACGCTGACGCCGTCGAGCGGTGGCGCCGCCGTCGTGGACGCGGGCTTCACCAAGGTCGACTTCGCCAAGCCGGCCGCGTCGACGTTCGACTTCACGCCGCCCAGGGGCGCGAAGGTCACCGAGGGTGACGACCTGAAGAGCGAGGAGAAGGCGCAGCCGAAGGGCGACGAGGACTTCGCCAAGGGCCTCGACGGCCTGAAGACCCTCGGCAAGGGCTGGAACTCCATCGCCGTGTTCGACACGGGCGGCCAGGGCGTCCCGTCCGGCTCGTCCGGCAACGGGGACGTCGACGGGTTCCTGAACTCCCTCGGCGACCACGTCACCGGCAAGTTCGGCTCGGGCACGGTCTTCTCGACCCGCCTGGTCAACGCGCTGATCACGGACGACGGCAAGGTGTACGCCGGTGCCGTCACCAAGGACGCGCTGGTGAAGGCGGCCAACGCCGCCCGGTGATCACCGTATGCGCACCATGAATTGAGGGAGCCCATGGAGGAACTCTCCGCCGCGGAACCGGACATGGTGGACACGGGCGGCGCAGTGGTCGCGGAGGACACCGTGATCGCCACCCGCGCGCTCACCAAGCGCTACCGCGGCGGACAGCTCGCCGTCGACGGCCTGGACCTGACCGTCCCGGCAGGCAGCGTCTTCGGCTTCCTCGGGCCGAACGGCTCGGGCAAGACCACCACCATCCGCATGCTGATGGGCCTGATCGAGCCGACCTCCGGCACGGCGCGAGTGCTGGGGCAGCCCATTCCCCGGGCCACCCGCGCCGTGCTCCCGCATGTCGGCGCCCTCATCGAGGGCCCCGCGCTGTACGGCTTCCTCTCCGGGCGCGACAACCTCATCCGGTACGACGCCGCCGACCCGACCGCCGACCCGCGCACGCGGCGTACGCGCGTCGCGGCCGCCCTCGACCGGGTCGGGCTCACCGCCGCGGCCGGCAAGAAGGCGAAGGCGTACTCGCTCGGAATGAAGCAGCGGCTCGGGCTCGCGGCCGCGCTGCTCCAGCCCCGCCGACTGCTCGTTCTGGACGAGCCGACCAATGGCCTGGATCCGCAGGGCATGCGTGAAATCCGATCCCTGGTCAGGGAGTTGGCCTCCGACGGCACGACCGTCTTCCTCTCCTCGCACCTCCTCGACGAGATCGAGCAGGTGTGCACACACGCGGCCGTGATGGCGCAGGGGCGGCTCATCACCCAGGGTGCGGTGGCCGATCTCGCGGCGGGTGCGCGGGGCCGGCTGGTCGTGACCACCCCGGACCCCGGGGACGCGGCGCGCGTACTGAAAGAACAGGGCGTCACGGATCTCGTCGTGACCGAGACGGGCGTGACCGCCGAGCCCCCGGACCGCGAACTCGCCGAGCTGAACGCCGCGTTGGTCGCGGCGGGTGTCCGGGTCCGTGGCTTCGGGGTCGAACGGGCCTCGCTGGAGGACGCGTTCGTGGCGCTGACGGGGGAGGGGTTCGATGTCGCGGGCTGAGGCGGCGCCGGGGGCCGAGACGGTGCCGGCCAAGGACACAGCCGTACGGAAACCGAGCCCCCTGTGGACCTTTGGACTCTTCCGCAGCGAACTCGTCACCACCTTCCGGCGCTGGCGGACGATCGCGCTGCTCGGCGTGCTGGCCGCCGTGCCGATCCTCATCGGCATCGCGATCAAGATCGAGACGAGCGATGGTCCGGCGGCGGGCGGTGGCGGCGGCGAAGGGCCGGCGTTCATCTCGCAGATCACCAACAACGGCCTGTTCCTGGTGTTCACGGCGCTGGCCGCGACGCTCCCCTTCTTCCTGCCGATGGCGATCAGCGTCATCGCGGGCGATTCGATCGCGGGCGAGGCCAACGCGGGAACGCTCCGCTATCTCCTGGTCGCCCCCGCGGGCCGTACCCGTCTGCTCCTCACCAAGTACGCGACCACGATGACGTTCTGCCTGGTCGCGACCCTGGTCGTGGCGGCGTCCGCGCTCATCGTGGGTGCGCTGCTGTTCCCGCTGGGCGAGCTGACCACGATCTCCGGGACCCGGATCAGCTTCGCCGAGGGACTCGGGCGGGCCCTGCTCATCGCGCTGGTCGTCGCCTCCTCACTGATCGGCGTCGCGGCGCTCGGCCTGTTCATCTCCACCCTGACCAACAGCGGCATCGCGGCGATGGCGACGACGGTCGGCCTCCTCATCACCATCCAGATCCTCGACCAGATCCCCCAGCTCCACGCGCTCCAGCCGTACTTCTTCTCGCACTACTGGCTGTCCTTCGCCGACCTCATGCGCGACCCGGTGTACTGGGACGACCTGGTCCGCAACCTCGGGCTTCAGGCGCTGTACGCCGCCGTGTTCGGGTCGGCGGCGTGGGCGCGGTTCACGGCGAAGGACATTACGGCGTAGGACTCACCGGGCGGCGGTCTCGTGCGGGAAGCGGGCGAGCGGCGGGTCCTGTGCGAAGAAGGTCTTCGCGCGCGCCAGTGCCTCCGTGTCGTTCAGTACGTCGCCCCGCGCGCTGCCGTTGCCGAGCAGCACCCCGCCGAAGCGCATCTTCAGGTACGCGGCGGAGTTGTTGAGCGTGCCGATCAGCGGCTCGGCGACCTCCGGCTCGTTGTCCGCGAGGGCGGTGACACCCCAGAGCGTGCGACCGGCCAGGGTCGCCTTGAAGTCGACACCCGGGGTGCGCAGCCAGCCCGACCAGTAGTCCAGGTAGCGCTTGGTGAGGCTGGAGACCGAGTACCAGTACAGCGGCGAGGCGATCACAATGTCGGTGGCCGCGAGCGTGGCGTCGAGCAGCAGCGCCGTGTTGCTCCCGTCGGGGGAGCGCACGTGGTCGCTGTCGCGCCGCAGGTCCACGAAGTCGGGCAGCGGATGCTCGGCGAGGCTCAGCCAGCGCTGCTCGACATCCGCGGGCAGCTGTTCGGCGGCCTTGCGGGCCAGTATCTCGGTGTTGCCGTCGGAACGGCTGCTGCCGAGCACGAACAGGAAGTGGCGGTTCATGGGTCCCCCTTGGAGCGCGTGCGTGCGCGTGAGTACGTGCGCGGCGAACGGTGACTACATGCGTGGACAATATATGCGCACGCATTTAATTGTCCAGGGCTCTGCCACGGTCACGGCGCGGAACGGTTCAGACGTCAGGCTTCGAGCAGGGCCGCCCAGGCTCCCAGGTCCAGCAGGAGAGCCATGACGCCGACCAGCGTCGCGCTGCTGACGATCTCCCGGCGGGCGATCATCCCCGGGATGTCCGCCAGCGGGATCCACTCGAGGCGGTCCGACTCATTGCGTTCCGTCGGCTCGCCGACCCACGTCGCCCGGTCCGCGCGGAAGACGAAGTGCTGGGAGTCGGTGATCCCGCCGGCCGGCTGCGCGTAGATCAACTCCCGCAGCGAGTCCGGGCGCCAGCCGGTCTCCTCCTCCAGCTCCCGCGCCGCCGTGTCCTCGGGGCGTTCCCCCTCCTCGACCAGGCCCATGGGCAGCTCCCAGCCCCAGGTGTCCGTGACGAAGCGGTGCCGCCACATCATCAGTACGCGCCGCTGCCCGTCCACCGCCGCGGTGACGGCGACGTCCCGCAGCCTGACGACGTGGTAGTCGCCGCGGGTGCCGTCGGGCTGTTCGACATCGAGGGAACGCAGGCGGACCCAGGGTGTGTCGTGCAGGGTGCGCTCGCCGTGGACGGTCCATCGCATCAGTGGGGGTCCTGTTCTCTCGTCCGATTGAGCTCGCTCAGCCGCGCGACCCGTAGGAGCAGCGGCTCGGCACCGTGCCGGGCCACGAGCTGGAGGCCGACCGGGCAGCCGTCGGGGCCAAGGCCCGCGGGGATGCTCGTCGCGGGGTGGCCGCTCAGGTTGAACGCCCAGGTCAGGGCGGTGGAATAGCGGTCGCCCGGTCCCTCGTGGCCGTGCGGTGGGTTGGGTGTGGTCGGGGTCAGCAGCAGGGGAGTCTCGGCGAAGAGCCCGGCGAGCAGGTGGTCGTTCGCCTCCCGGAGCGGCTGAGCCACGGCGGCGTCGGCACCCGGCGTCCGCAGCGCCAGCCAGGCGGGGCCGGGGTCGTCCAGGCATACGTCCCGGGACACCAGCCGTACGATCCCCGCCTCGACGAGCCGCTCCACCGCGCCGTGAGCGACGGTCGCGATGTCCGCATCGGTGTCGGCGAAGCCGAGGTCGGGGGACCAGACGGCGGGGATGGGGGACGGGGGCTGGTTCGGGTTGTGGTGCGGGGTCTGGCTCGGGTGCGGGTGTGGGTTCCGGCCTTGGTCCGACTCCTGGTACGAGCCCGGATGCCTGCCGGGGGCCTGGCCATGGCTCGGCAGCACGTTTGAGCTCGGGGCCGGGCCATGGCTCGGGTGCAGGTCCGGGCTCGGCTTCGGGCGATGGCTCTGGTCCGAGTCCGGGCTCGGGGTCGGGTTCCGGCGCGCGTCCGAGACCGGGCTCGGACCCGCACCCGGGCTCGGGTTAGGACCCGCACCCGGGCTCGGGTTAGGACCCGCACCCGGGCTCGGGTTAGGACCCGCACCCGGGCTCGGGTCAGGACCCGCATCCGGGCTCGGGTTCGGCCCCGGGCCCGGGTGCGGACCCCGGCCAGGGTGCGGACCCCGGCCCGCGTGGCCCGCGTCCGGACCCTGGTCCGGTGTCCGGTCCGGCCCCTCGTCCGGCCGCCGCGGTGTGCTGCCGGACACGACCCGCCAGTACGCGGCCGCGTCCGACGCGGTGCGCGTGAGAACGCCGGCCGCCGTGAGGCCCGTACGGTCGGTGGACGCGAGTCGGCCGTTCGTGCTCTTGAGGCCGAAGACGCCGCACCACGCCGCGGGGATCCGTACGGAGCCCGCGCCGTCGCTGCCGGTGGCCATCGGCACCAGTCCCGCGGCGACCGCGGCCGCGGACCCGGCCGAGGAGCCGCCCGGGGACCGGTCGGCCCGCCAGGGGTTGACGGTCCGTCCGTGCGCCCCGAGCCCCCATGTCTGCCAGGCCGTACCCGGCCCGGGCACCGACGTGGCTCCCACGGGCACGCACCCGGCGGCGACCAGCGCGCCCGCCGTACGCAGCCCGCGGCGCCCCTTCACTCCGATCGGGACCCCCGCGAGCGGCAGCCACTCGCCCGCGGCGACCCGCGCGTCCACCTCGCCCGCCCGCCGCAGCGCCTCCTCAGCCCATACCTCGGCGAACGCGGAGAGGGCCGGCTCCACCCGCTCGATCCGCGCCAGCGAGGCAGCGACCACGTCCACGGCGCCGACCGTGCGCGCCCGGACGGCGGCGGCGATGTCCTCGGCCGACAAGGACGGATAGCCGTCCGGCGACAGATCCAGTTCCATGGGTTCTCGGAGACTCCTTCGGTGTGACTCGTACGGGGCAGCTCGTTGCGAGGTGACTCGTACGCGGCTCAGCGGCCGGGACCCCCGCCGGGTCCCGGTGGCTTCGGCTGCTGGGGGAGCTGCGGGCGGAGCGGGCTCGAAGGGCCGGCGGCGGGAGGCCGTCCCGGCACGCTTCCGGCACCGGGAGCACCGCCACCGACCCCGCGGAGCTTCGCGGCCTGCGCCACGGGATTACCCGGAGCCGCGGCCGACTGCGGACCCGCCGACGCGACCGGACCCGCCGACGCGACCGGGCCCGCCGAGGCCGCGGGGCCCGCAGGGGCCGTCGACGCCACCGCAGACGTAGGTGCCGTCGGCGCAGCCGGTGTCGTGGACGCCCCCTGGGCCATCTGCTCCTTCGTCAGATACGGGCGCGGCTCGACCTTCCAGGACGGAGCCGCCGGATCGACCTCCTTGCGGACCACCCGTTCCATGAGCGTCGCCATCTCCACCGGGCCGATGCCGCCGGGCACGGGGGTGAGGTGCTGCGGGATGTCGTACGCCGCGCGCTGGACGTCTCCGCGCACGCTCCCGTCCGGCTGCGGTACAAAACCGGAGTCGACGACGAGCCGGTGGTGCGGTCGCAGGTGCTCGGGGCCGAGGATGCCCGGGTTGCCGGTGACGGAGACGACGATGTCGGCGTCCCGCACCCGCTTCAGGTCGTCGCCGGCGTCGAGTTCCATCAGCCGGTGTCCCCGCTCCCGCAGGGTGTTCACCACGCCCTGTCCCACGAAACCCTTGCTGCCCACGACGGCGATCGTCGGGTCGTCCTGCGCGAAGGGTTCCACCACACGGCAGATGCCCTCAGCCGTCGCGCACGCGGTGTACTGCGAACGCCCCTTGAGCAGGGCGTCGATGTCCTTGGCCGGGTCCATCCGCTCGACGAGCGGGCGCAGATGGGCCGGCGGCGGGAACTGGACGATGATCGCCCGGGTCGCGGGATCCTGGTTGGCGCGGTCGAGGGCCTCGGCGAACTGCGCACGCGTGGTCCCCGGAGGCATCACCACGTGGTCCGCCTTGAAGCCCAGGTGCTCGAAGCTCTTCACCTTCTGCTCGGCGGAGACCTTGGAGGCCTCAAGACGCACCCGCCAGTCCGGCGGATCGGTGGCGGCGGGCTCGAACCGGATGATGGCCACCCGCTGTCCCGTGGGCTCCACCGCGTCCCGGTAGGGCTGGTAGAGCTCCTTGGCCTGCCGCAGGACGTCCCGTCCCGACACATGCTCAGTCATCGTCGCCTCACCCGCCGTGCTGCTGGATCCGCGCGAGCACCTGGACGACGGGTTCGAGCTTGCGGCCCAGCAGCTCCTCCACCTCGCTCGCCGCCAGCGGCCGGTCGCCGCTCAGGTCGTCGTGGTGTCCGCCCGGCCCGGCGGTGACGGTGATCCGGGTGAAGGTCTCGGGTCCTGTCGGGTCGTGGTACGAGAACTCCCCGAAGTGCGCGATCCAGTCGACCTGTTCGAGCTGCGCGCCGAAGCTCAGGCGCAGCGTCGGCAGCACGGCGTTCGCCACGGAGCCGAAGTCGTCCGTGATCCCGCGGTCGTCGGGGTTGCTCGCCAGCTCGGACACGACGGCCACCGCCCGCCGGCCGTCGGGCGAACGGACCGCGCGCACCAAGGTGTGCGCCCGGCCGGCCCGGTGGTGGCGCCAGTCGACGACGTCCTCGAAGTAGTCGACGTGCGGGTGAGCGGGGTGCGGGTGGTTCATACGTGCTTCTCCTTGGGATTCCAGGGCAGTTGGCGCTGTCACGGAAGCGTGCGCTGTCGCGGACGCGGAAGCGGAAACTAGCGGCTCCGCGACGGCGCTCCGCCACTCGACGCGGGACGCGGCGTCCGGGGCGGGGCCGAGGGGGTAGGCGAGGACGGCAGGGCCGTGGCGGACACACCCCCGGTGGCCTGCGACGACGCCCGGGGGCCGCTGCGGGAGGCCGCCGCCGCGGCGAGCCCGCCGGGCGTGGGCGGGACCGCCGAGGTGGCGGAAGCGGCGGCGGGCGGGGTCGCCGTATGGGACTGTGCGGTCGCCGGATGGGCCCGCATGGGCGGTATCCGGGTCTGCGCGGTCGTCGGCGTATGCGTCTGCGCGGTCGTCGGGACATGGGCCTGTGCGCGCTCGACCGTACGGGCCAGCAGCGGCTTCAGGTCCTCCGGGACACGGGTGGCGAGTGACTCGACGCGCGCCTTGAACCGGGTCTGTTCCTGCTCCGTCCAGGGGTGGGCCCGCTCGCGCTCGATCACTTCACGCGTCGGCACCGGAAGGCGCCAACCGCCGTCCGGCGCGGACTCGTTGCTGTGCACGATCTCGCCGCCCCTGAGGCCGACGTGGACGGCGTCCGTGGACTGGTTGCGATCGATGGCGTCCGCGGTCTCCAGGACGCGCTGGTAGGCGGTGTCGTGCCACTCGGGCCCCACCCAGCGGCCGTACCCCTGGTCGTCCCGCATGGCCTGATAGCGGTCGACGATGCCGAGCTGACTGCGGGCGTCGTCGACCGCGACGAACACGGTCTCCACCCGGTATCCGGCGTCCCGGAAGTCCTTGAAGCGCTCCTGGGCCCATTCCGGACCGGCCAGCGGAGAGCTGATGACCACGTCGGCCCGCTGCTCCCGCACGTGTTCGACGGCCATGTTCCACCAGCGCGCGTCGCTGCACACGGCGGCCGCCGTCCGGTCGTTCTCGCGGGCGTGCTCGACATACCGGGGATGGAACAGAAGCAGGTCGTCGCCGTCGATCCGGACCGCGTCCCGCAGCCCCTTCGCCTCGACGAGCTGTGCCTCCAGCGTGCTCTTTCCGGCGCCGGGCTGACCGCCGATGAACACCGCGACCGGCTGTTCCTTCGAGGGCCCCGACATGAGGGGCTTGATGGAGCGCTCGAATATCTCCTCGATCTCCTTCTGGGGAAGGACATCTCTTTGCGGCGGAGTGTTCGTCACTCCATGTCCTCCCGTGCCTTCCGCAGGATTTCGGGATACTCGGAGATGACGCGGCGAATCGCCTCCCCGTCCTGGACGGAAAGGCTCTGCATCTCCGTCCAGTACTTGCGCTGTTCCTGAATGAGCCGCTCGGCGGCTCGCGGATCCGATTCCCGGTGAATACGTGCGCTGTAGTGGGCGACGAGCGCGCCGATCAAGTCGCGTGCGCGCACGAAGTCTTCGGATTCCCGCTCGGTGTATTTCGGGAGGGAGCCCAGGTGCTCGATCCCGCTGGTCCGCTTTTTGTCCGTCATGTCTTCCGGGCCTCGTTTCCGTCCGATGCCGGCCGGGTAATCTTCTGCGCGTCGGTTCAGGGTAGGGCAGGGGATTCACCTGCGGTGAGGGGCGGGAAATGGAGCGGGCACAGGACGCGTACTCGGCAACTCCTGTCTGGCGCAAGAGTTCCTACAGCGGCAACCATGACGCGACCTGCGTGGAGACGGCCCGCATCGCCGTCAGGGTCGGCGTCCGTGACTCCAAGGACCGGCAGGGCCCGGTCCTGCTCTTCTCGCCCGGGGCCTGGGGCGGCTTCCTCGCCGGCGTGAAGAGCGAGCGGGCCGGCGGCTGAGGCCGCGCGGGACTCCGCTCACCACACCTCGTTTCGTACTCCGCTCACCACAGGCTGGTGTCGTAGGGATCGGGGTCGGGCCGCGGGGCGGCGGCGACGGCATCCTCGTACGACTCGACGGTCGGCGCCGTCTTCGGACGGTGGCTGCCTGCTTTGCACCCGGCGAACGGGCCAGTGGGGGAGCGGAGTTCGGTGAGTACGGGGCCGAGGTGGTCGCGGTGCCAGACGGCCGGCCCGGACGCGCCCGCGGCCGGATCGGTGTGCTCCTGCCAGGCCAGCCACAGCCCGTGCAGCCGGGCCACCGCCTCCAGGTGTTCCCACCAGCGCGGGCACCACGGCTGCTGCGAGGTGACCTCGCGGCCGTACACCGGCAGCAGCAAGTCGGCTACCCAGACGGCGAGTTGGCGCATCTCCTCGGCGTACTCCGCGCCGTCGAGATAGAGGATGAACGGCGGGGCGGCAGGCCCCTCCTGGACCTGCTCCGCGGTGGTGGTCGTCATCGTTTGATGATCCCTTCGGCGGCTCGGGCGGTGATGGCCTTGACCTCGGCCTGCGCCGCGGTCGCGATACGGTCGGCGCCGGGTTCGGCGTACCAGGGGCGCAGCCTGACCAGCGCCGGCCTGATGCCGGTGGCCAGGAGCAGCGCGGTGCCCTTGGGCAGGGCGCGGATGCGGTCGGCGGGCAGGATGCGCTCGAGGCGGTACGAGGTGGAACGGGACCGCCCGTCCTTGCTCTTGGACCAGCTGACCGTGGACACGTCGTGCTCGCCGACGAGCCGGGAGATCTTCTCCACGAAGTCCGCGTCGTCCAGGCCCGCGCCGAGCAGCTTGATGGTGGCGGCTCCCCAGAGTGCGTCCATGCCGGCCTCGCCCCACACCCGGACGCCCTGCCGGTAACTCTGCAGCAGCGTCACGATGTTGATGCCGCGTGAACCGAAGTGCGAGTACAGGTCGGGGAGATCGGAGATCCGGCAGACGTTGGCGGCCTCGTCGAGGACGGCCGTCATGGGCGGATCGAGTCGTCCGCCCATGCGTTCCGCGGCCACGACTCCCGCACGCAGTACGGAGTCCGCGGCCGCCGCGATGACACCGGCCGCCGAGCCGCCGCCGTCCTTGGAGAGGAGGTACAGCGTGTCCGCGGACAGGACGTGCCGCTCCGGGAGGAACTGCGGCAGGTCGGGGTCCGGGGTCACCCAGGCCGCGATCGACGGGTCGAGCAGACAGGCCACGCACTGGCGGGCCGTCTCGTAGATGCCGTCCCTGGTTTCCACGGCGCCCTGCACGGTGCCTTGCAGCTGGTCGGCGAGGGCCGCCATTCCGGCGTCCCGCAGCAGGTCGACGGGGGTGCGGTCCGCCGGGTCGGCCAGCCAGGCGAGCACCTCGCCGATCTGCCGCTCGCCGCGGTGGGCCGCGTGGAAGAGGGCGGTGAGAGTGTTCTGCGCGGCCGAGATCCAGAAGTCGCGCTTGGACGCGTCGTCGTTGACGGCTCCGACGAAGTGGCCTGCCAGCCGGCGGGCGCCCTCGATGGTGGCGGCGTCGGCGAGCATGTCCCACCACAGGGTGCGGGGGGTGTGGGCGATGCCCTGGGGGTCGAACGTCCACACCCGGCCGACGCGTTCGCGCTCCGTTCGGGTCACGCTGTAGACGTCCGCCTTGTTCGACGTCAGCAGCACGCTGCCGCGGGCCCGCAGGACGCGCGGCACCGCGATGCTCGTGGACTTGCCCGCCCGGGGGGCCATCAGGTCCAGCTCCACGTCCTCGTGGCTGGAGCGGAGCTCCGGTCCGCCCGGTTCCAGGTTGCCGAGCAGGTTCCCGGTGTCGTCTGGGGTGATCTTGCCCAACTTGGCCAGCGAGGGCCGGAGTTGACGTGCGCGCTGGGCGGCGCCCTTGGGGAGGAGGCTCGCGAGCTCCTTACGGCCCGCGAGTCCGTCGGGCTTGGCGGTCCGTCGCCGTACGAGTGTGATGAGTACGACGACGAGGGCCACGACTGCGCCGAAGACGGTTGCCATGCCCGCTGCGACCGCGGTCGTCGACGCCTTCGGCCACATCGTGGCCGGGCCGTCGTCGACCAGCGTGGACAGGGTGGACAGCCCGAACGGGGGCGGGTCCCAGCCGGCTCCGCTCGCCGCGGCCCCGAGGGTTCCGCCCAGCCAGGCCCCGAAGAACAGGGTGCCGATGAGGAGGGCGGCGCCCGGCACGATCCAGGGGAGGAGGTCCTCCCCGCTGCTGTGATTCTTCCGTGTGCTGCTCATCCGTGATCCCCCGTCAGAAGTGTTTCGCCCCCCTCCGCCCCTGCCCGTCCCGTACCCGGGGGCGCAGGGGCGGAGGGGGCGAAGAGAGGCTGTCCAGGGCCCGCGCTCATCGCCCCGCCCCCTTGGAAAGGTTCGGCTTCCCCGCCTCCGACCACCGCGTGTTCGTGTTGTGCAACGCCCGCTCGGTGTCCGTGATGGACACCTTGATCGGGATCCCGGGACGCCCGCCCACCTTGATCAGGAAGCGGCCGCGCCCCGGCGGCTCCTCGTTCCCGCCCGTGCTCGCCCACCCGGGCGGCGACGACCAGGACGACACGAGCTCGATCTCCCGCTCGGACATGCCGACGATCTCGCCGAGCTCCTTCATCTCGGTACGCGGAAGCCCGGCGCAGACGACCATCCCCGCCCGCTCCACGAACCCGCGCGCCTTGGCGCGGTCGGACTCGCTGCCCAACGCCTCCGCGTCCTTCAGCGTGTGCGTGATCTTCGCGTCGCCCAGCCCCAGCGACCGGTTCAGCCGGGTCAGCGCGTCGATCCGCTCGACGATGCCGGAGGCGGCCCGGAGCGGTCGCCACAGCTCGTCCAGGACCGTGAAGAACCACCTCTGTGGGGCCAGCCCCGCGTCCGCGAGCGCGTGGGCGGCCGCCACCGTGCCCAGTCCGTCCGACCACGCGGCGAGCATCGCGGCCGCGGTCAGCTGCGTATCCGCCTCGCCGATACGCGAGATGTCCACGCAGACCGCCGGCGAGGCCGGGTTGATCCGCGTCGAGGTCTCGGACGCGAACGTGTCGCCGAGGGGCCCGTCCAGCACACCCAGGAGCGACCGGTGGAGGGGGTCCACCGCTTCCTGATAGCGGGCGACGTTCCCCCGGTCCAGCGTCACCGCCCGGACCCGGTCCGGACCCTCGTCCAGCACCTTCAGCAGATCCGGCAGCAACGGTGCCCGCCCCGGCTTCGTACGCTCCGCGAGGTGGTGGAGGCAGGCGGACAGCACGGACTGTTCGTGGTCGTCCATCGGGCGGCCCCGCACGATCGTGATCAGCGCGGCGACCATGTTCAGGACCCGGCCGTGCGCCTCCGCCGCGAGGATGCGGCCCCGCTCGCCCCCGATCCGTACGGCCGCCTCGCCCATCGCACCCGGGTCGAGGACGTTGATGCCCCCGACGCCCCGACCGATCGAGATCACCTGGCCGCCCAACGCCCGTACGGTGTCGGCGTAGTCGGGCTTCAGGTCCCCGAGTACCAGCGGGGTGATGCCCGTGGCGGACATGCCGATCAGCATGCGGTTGACCAGCGTCGACTTGCCCAGGCCGGGCATGCCGAGCATGAACAGGGACGGGTTGGAGATGTAACGGGCGCGGGTGAACCAGGAGATGGGGTCGCCGCAGACGGTCGCTCCGGTGTGCAGATGCTGGCCGAGCGGGACCCCGGTCATCGGCGCGCCGGAGCCCGCAGCGAAGGGCCACAGCCCGCACGCCTGAACCGTGGTCGCGCGCCACATCGAGGGCGGGTCCACGTGCCCGACCTGGCCGCCGCCGGGCCCGTACCAGCCGCGCGGCGGGGCGGTGGGTATGGATTTCACGGCACTCACAGCGCCTCCCTGATCTGGTACGGAACGAGGGTGTGCTCCCACGGCAGCAGGCCGACCGGCAGCGTGCAGGTGAAGGCCGAGGCCTGCATGCGGTCCGCGGGACGCATCAGAATGCGGGACGAGGCCTGGAGATTGCGTACGGTGATGCCCGCGTCCTGCAGGTGTTCCTCGTCGTCGACGGTGACGGTCACCATCAGCGAGAACTCCACGAGCCCGGCACCGGCCGCCTCCTCGGCCGCGGTCTGCTCGGCGGCCTGCATCTCCGAACTGGCCCGCGCCTGGACGAGACCGCGCCGCGAGCCCGCCATGAAGTGGGCCGAGCGCCGGTCGGACTCGACGATGCGGGCGGAGGTCGCCGGGTCGATGGGCCGGTAGATGAGGGAGACCCGTTTGCGCCGGGTGCCCGGCGCGGGTTCAAGGAGGCCGCGCAGCACGCTCGACCTGACCGTGCCGCGCGGCGCCAGCGTCAGCATCCAGGTGCGCGAGATCCCCGAGTCGTGCTTGTACGACGCGACGGTCTCGACGGCGGCCGCCGGGCCCGCGTCGTTCCACTCCAGGCCGGTGGTGGCGTGTTCGGCGCGGGCACTGAGCACGTCGGGGGCGATGGCGGGGTCGTACGCGACACGGACGATCTCGGCGAGCCGCTCGGCGGCGAGGGGGTAGGCGCTGCCGCCGCCCGCGGCGACCAGGCCCGAGAGCAGTCCGGGCAGGCGCATCGACAGGTCGGTGATGATGTCGTCGACCTCGCGCTTGGGGCCGCCCGTCGGGCCGTACGTCAACGCGATGTACGTGTGCATCTCGGAGCTCGCCGACGGATAGCGCTCGACGACCTCCTCCATCACGGCGCGGGCCGCGGCCGGAGCGTCCGGCGAGATGCGGGGGAGAACCTCGGCCGCGAGGCGGGTACCCGTGTCCGGGGCGGTTTCCACGACCACCTGGGCGCCGCGCAGGCCCGGCTCGTGCGAGAGCCGCGCGAGCCAGTCGCCCCAGGACGCCACCCAGATGTCGACCTGCTGCGGGTCGACCAGCGAACCACCGTCCGGCTCGCAGGCCAGGACCACCGTGTACAGGCCGCGGCCCGGGTGGTGCAGCACACCGAACGGGCGGTTGTAGGCGTCGCGGCCCTCGTACATCTTGGTGCGCGCGAGCAGGCCGGGCGGCTGAAAGCGGCCGCCGGGGCGCTTGGACAGCGGCCCGGAGACATAGGTGTGCGAGCCGTTCGCCTTGCGCTTCATCCAGCCGATCCGGACCGCGAGGACCTGGTAGACATTGCGGCCGTCCACCGTGCGCAGCGCCAGCGGGGCGAGGAACAGCCCGACCGGCACCAGCACGGCGATCGCGGCCATCAGCGATACCAGTGACGCCAGCAGCGCCACCAGCAGTCCGCCGAAGGCGACGACGGTGCCGAGCAGACCCAGCGGACCGAGTCCGGGACGGCGGGGCCTGCGCCAGTTCCCGTACGTGGGACGCGTCATGGCGTCGGTGGACATGGAGTTCCTTCTTCCGGCTCGGCTCAAAGTGCTTGGGGTGTACGGGGGTTGGGGCGGCGCCTGTCGGGCAGTCGCCGCCCCAGCGCCCGGGCGTGGACCGGCGCCTACTGGTTGTGGCCCTTCATGCCGTCGTTGTCGTCAAGGGAGTTGGCGACTTCCGTGGCGGCCGCGACGCCGGTCTGTACGGCGACCGCGGCGGCCTGGACCGCGAGGGCCGCGCCACCCGTGGCCGCACCCGCGGCGGCGGCACCGCCTCCGGCGGCCGCTCCGCCCGCTCCGCCCGCGCCACCGGCCGGAGCGCCGGCGCCCGAGGACGGCGAGCCCTTCGGGCCGGCCGCGCCGCCCCCGCCGCCCCCTCCGGCACCGCCCGCGGCGATGCTGACGGCGCCGGTGGCGATGTTGTTGGCCGCGTTGAGCGCGACCGTGCCGCCGGACGTGCCGCCGAGCGCCGCCGTCGCCGGAACGATCAGCTTGAGCAGCGCCGGCAGCGCGAACACCGCCATGATCAGCATGCCCAGACCCGCGATGGTCTGGTCGAGGTTCTTGGTGTCCTGGGTCATCGACGTGGCCGAATAGATGATCAGGGCGGCCGCCGGTTTGTAGAGCAGCCAGGCCGCGAGCCAGCCGATGTGCTTCTTCCACCAGCCTTCGCCCCACCCGGTCATCGAGGAGGCGGCGGCCAGCGGCAGCGTGCCGACGAGCATGATCATGACGCCGATGCGGATGTACATCAGACAGATCTGCACGAAGCTCGACAGCATCACCAGCAGACCGAAGATGAGCACCAGGCCCGGCTGGTTGAGCGTCAGTACGCCGAGCATCGTCGACGCGGTGTCGCCGAGGTCGGACTTCTCGTACACGTGCTGGGCGTACAGATCCGAGGCCTTGGTGAGCGCCTGGACCACCGGCACGGCGACCGCGCCGACGAGGATGACCTTCCACATCCCCAGGAACGCCTGCTTCATCGGCTGGCCCTTGCGGTCGAGGGCCATTCTGATGGCGGCGACCAGCAGCGAGGCCACGGCCACATAGGCGACGATCCAGTCGACCTCCTTGTCGATGAGGCCGATGGGCTTCGAGGGGTCGTCCACGTCGACGTTCATCCAGACGCCGTTGAGCGCCTTGAGCACCTCCGACGCGGCGTCGCCGATCGCCTTGGCGAAGACCACGACGGCACCCTGGGTGAACTGGGTACCGACCTCGTCGATCACACAGTCGTAAATCCGCCAGGAACAAGCCATGTCACGCCCCCCAGGTGACGAAGCCCGAGGTGCCGCTGACCTGCGACATGCCCGAGTAGACGGTGCCGTCGGCGTCGGGCGCGAGCTTCCAGTCGCCGTCCTGCCAGCGCATGGTCACCGACGCGGTGCCGTAGGCGTCCTTGCCTGCGATGCGGACCACGACCATCAACGTCGTCTTCTCCTTGTCGTACGACAGGACCGTGAAGCCGGCGTAGCCGCCCGCATCGGGCGTGCCCGAGGTGGGCTTGTCGCCCTCCGCGGTACGGCTCCTGATCAGCGCGTCGCGGCCCGCACCGGGGATGACCTGCCGGTCGACGACCTCGCGCCAGCCCTGGTAGCTCAGGTGGTCGGTGATGGAGTGCGCGGCCATGACCGCGCCCATCGGCGTGTGTGCGAAGCAGGACCAGACCGGTCCGTCGTACTTGAGCGGGCCCACCGTCTTCGAGACGGGTACCAGTCCGGTGCCGTTGGCCTTCCAGGTGAAGTCCTTCGGGGCGGCCGTCGGCTTGGCCTGGTCGCTGTCGTCGGTGCGACAGCCGGCGGGCCGGGCGTCCGAACCGCCGCTGCCGCCGCCCGAGTCCGAGCCGGCGGACGAGGTCGGCTGCGGGTCCGGGGCGCCCGACCCGTTCGCCGGCTTCCCGTCGCCGCCGCTCATCATCGTGAAGCCGGCGAGCACGAGCAGCACCAGCAGGAACCCGGCCGACAGGATCCAGCCTCGCTGCTGCCAGAACGGCTGCTCCCACTCCCCGCTGCCCCCTTGGGACCGGCCGGAGTTCAGCATGGTTTGCGCTCCCTTCGCATCGGTTTCTGATCAGGTGTGGATCAGGTCAGGCGAAGACGAAGGTGACGACGGGGCCCGCGGTGGCGACCAGGACACAGCCGCCGAGGACCATGCCGAGGCGGCCCATGTGCTCCGAGCCCTCGCCGCGGCGCATCGAGATCGCCATCATGGCGCCGGTGATGAGCACACCCGCGACGCCCGCCGCGGTGCCGGCCCAGGCGAGGATGCCGAGGACGGTGTCGACCTTGCCGGTCAGCTCGCCCGGCGCGTCGCTCTTGGGGTTGGGGACCTTGCCGTCCGCCAGGTAGATGTGGGCCTTGGCTGCTATCGCCTTGAACATGGCTTCTCCCCGATGTGGTCGGCTGCCGGCCGACAACGTGCTTGATGTGAGCGGTGCTTGAAGGTGCTTGAGGGTTCTCTCGCGGGTGATTGAGGGCTGTGTGACGCCCGAGTTCCCGGTTGCACAGTGAGCTTGGCGACTCCTGTGAGTTCCGGCCAAGCGATGTAGTGATCCAGCACCTGTCAGTGACGTGTCCGTGACAGACGGGAAGAGATCGTCATCAAGTACCAGGTGGGCGGCCCCGTAAAAGAAGTGAGGCGCCATCAGGTTCGGATGGCGCCTTCGGGGGGTGGAGCTTGACGGACGGGTGTTTCAGAGAAGGAAACCGACGATCGGGCCCGCCGTCGCGCCGATGACGCACGCCCCCATGACCATCAGGAACTGGCTCAAGTGCTCTTCTCCGTCGCCGACCTTGACGGCGATCGCCATGCGGGAGCCCACGATCATCAGCCCCGTCACGCCGGCCGCGGTGACCAGCCAGGCGATGATGTTCAGGACGTAGTTCAGCTGGGTGGCGACACCGGCCGGAGGGCCGTCCCCCGCCGCCAGCGTGGCGGTCATCGTGTGCAGGGTGCTCATGGGGTCGTCCTCCCGGTCAGTCGGGCCAGTGATGCGATCTCGCGCGGCAGCGGTCCCGTGAGGTCGCCGGTGCGCCATGCGGGCACCCAGGGCACTCGGTAGACGTCGATGACCGAGCCGATCACCTTGATGCGCTGGGTGAGTTGACGGGGCAGTCGCCCGGGCGCGTCGGCGACCAGGACGATGGCGTCGAGGTCGAGCCCCGGGGGCGCGTCGCCCCGCCGGAAGATGTCGAGGGTGTGCGAGACGGCGTCCAGGCCGGTCGCGTGCGTACGCCCCACGAGGAGGACGGAACCCGGCTCGCCCTGTTCCGGCCGGGGCCAGTTGCGGCCCGCGTCGTGACCGCCGAAGACGGCGGCGAGCGTGGAGGCACCGGCGCCGCCGTGAGTGGCGACCCAGGCGAACCGCCGTGTGCTCACCGGGAGTTGGTGGGCTTCCGGTCCCTCCTCCTGCCGCCGGTGCGGCTCCGGTTCGCCGACCGGCCCGCGGATCCAGATCTCGGGCCCGTCCGGCCCGCGCCGCTCGTTCCCGTGCATCGCCACCCCCTGCATCGCCACTCTCCTCCGTCGTCGCCCACCGATCTTCACGGCGCCCGAACAGGTTAGGTAACGGGGCGTGAGTTCCTGGGACGAGCCTGTGACGCCGTGGTGACGCATGGAGCGGGTGGGAGCCGAGAGACTCAACTGCAGGTACACGACCGGATCTTGAGGCTGAGGGGAGCCGATGTCCAACGGGGGTGGATCCACCATGACTTGGGTGGTCGGCGGCTGTCTTGCCGCGGTGATCATGCCGGTGGTCATGATGGTCGCGGTGAGCGGATCGCCGAGCGAGGCGGATACGGGGTCGGGCGCGGGCGGGGGGCTGAAGGACGGCACGGTGCCGCAGCAGTACGTGCCCTGGGTCCTCAAGGCGGGCGCCCTCTGCGACGTCATCAAGCCCGCGGTCATCGCCGCGCAGATCGAGGCCGAGTCGGGCTGGAACCCTAACGCCCGATCGCCGGTCGGCGCCCTGGGGCTGTCGCAGTTCATGCCCGGCACCTGGCAGACGTGGGGCCGGGACGACGACGGCAACGGCGTTGCCTCCCCCTTCGACCCCGGCGACGCGATCATGGCCCAGGGCCGTTACGACTGCGCCCTCGCCAAGCAGGTCGAGGGCTACAAGAACCGTGGCGAGGCGCAGGGCGAGACACTGGACCTCGCGCTCGCCGCGTACAACGCGGGACCGGGCGCGGTGCACCAGTACGGCGGTATGCCTCCGTACACCGAGACCCAGAACTACGTGGCCCGCATCAAGTCGCTGATATCCAAGTACGAGTCGATCGACGACCCGCCGGGCAAGATCCCGGACGGGCAGCAAATGGCGATGCCGCTCCCCGGCAACCCGCCCGTCACCTCCCCGTACGGCATGCGCATGCACCCGATCCTGCACGTCTACAAGCTGCACACCGGCATCGACTTCGGGGCGGCGGCCGGTACGCCGTTCAAGGCGGCCCGGGACGGCACGGTCACCTCCGCCGGCTGGGCCAATGGATACGGAAACCGTGTGGTGATCTCCCACGGAACCATCAATGGCGACCAGATTTCGACGACCTACAACCACATGCGCGCCCTCAACGTCAGTGTCGGACAGAAGGTGAAGGTCGGCCAGCAGGTCGGCGAGGTGGGCTCCACCGGTTACTCGACCGGACCGCACGCGCACTTCGAGGTCATGCAGAACGGCAAGTACGTGGATCCGGCACCCTGGCTGGGGCTGAAGTGAGGAGGGAGGCGAGGATGAGGACGCGTGGAAATACGGGTATGAGGACAGGTACGACGACGATGCCTACGAGGACGATCGCCCTGGCGGTCGTGTCCGTCACGGGGCTGTTGGCGTTGACGGGCTGTGGTTTGCAGGATCACCGTGATTCGGTGGGCGTGCCCGGCTCGTCACCCTCCGCGGTCCCGTCGGTGGCGCCCAAGGCGCCACTGCCGTCGGGCAGGCCGCTGGGCGCGGACGCGCGGGTGCCGAGCCCGTCGGGCGTCGACGGGACGGACGCGACAGAGGTATCGGAGGCGTGGGCGGAGGTGGCGTACGGCTATGACACGAAGTACGACTCCGGTCCGCACGATGCCGTGCTGCGCTCGGCCCGCTGGTTCACGGCGAAGAAGGCCGCCGCCGAGCGGTCGTACCGGCCCGCGAGCGGGGCGGGCAACGACTGGAACACCTGGGCCGGCCACAAGGCGTGGACCACGGTGGACGTGACCGCGGACGACGACGGCGACGGCCCCGTCGACACGGCTGTCCTGGCCTACCGCGCCCTCTTCGTCGAGGGCACGGCCCACGGCCGCGACGGCTGGACGGGCACGGGGCCGCGCGCGAACGTCTATCTCAAGCTGACGCGTGCGGGTCGGGGACAGCCGTGGCACGTCGACGAGGTGACAGCGGTCGAGGCCGCGGTTCCTCCGTCCCCCTCTCCTTCGTCCCCGTCCCCCTCGTCCCCGTCTCTCTCTTCCTCGTCCACACCTTCGTGAGGGAACCCATGTCTCGACTCAGCCGCGAACAGAAGCGGGAACTCAAGCGGCAGCGCGCGGCCGGTGCCGTGCCCGGGGGGCAACCGGCGGCCGGGGTGACACCGATCGAGGTGCGGGTGCCGGCGTCCACAGGTGGTGCCACGGGCGGTGACGCCGGTGGGGCCACGGTCGGCGGCATGCCGGTCTTCGCCGCGCCCGGCGAGACCGTCCAGGCCGCCGTCCTGAACTACCTCCACCGCCTCGCGCTCGCCACCGGCCACCCCGTTCTCGCCACCATCCACGACGAACGCATCGGCTACGTCGTACCGCTCCAGGTGTCCGTGGACGGCTCCAGCCGGTATGCCGGGGAGCCGGTGCGGGTGGGGGCCGGGACGTCGGCGGTGCCGGGGGCTTGGGCGGCGGGGAATGCGACGGAGCCGCAGCCGGGAGGCCAGATCCAGCCGCCGCAGCAGCCGCAGCCGCGTCCGCATCCGCAGGAGCGGCCGGGGCTGGGCGAGGCTCGCGAGTCCGGGGTCGCGCAGGCACCGCGACAGCAGCCGCGTGAGCCTGAGATTCGACAGTCGCCGCGGCCACCGGCGCCGCCGACCGCACCGGCGCCGCCGACCGCACCGGTTCCGTCTGCCCCCGTCGTCCCTCCGGCATCCGGTGACCGGGCGCCCGAGGGTCCGGCGACCGGAGCGCCGACAGCGCCCGAGACGCCACCGGTTCCGCGCCGCGACAAGGCGACGTACGTACTGCGAGCGGTACCGGAGCCGACACCCGAGCCTGGGCCTGCCGCTGCCGCTGCCGCTGCCGCTGCCGCTGAGCCTGAGCGCGGGCCCGCGCAGGTGTCTGTCACGGAGCCGGAGCCTGGCCCGGCACCTGTGCAGGGCCCGGAGCTCGCGCCCGTACCCGTCTCGAGTCCGGTGCCTGCGCCCGCGCCCGGGCCTGCGCCCGCGCCCGGGCCTGCGCCTGCGGATGAGGCTGAGCGCGGGACCGTGCAGGTGTCTGTCACGGAGCCGGAGCCTGGCCCGGCACCTGTGCAGGGCCCGGAGCTCGCTCCCGTACCCGTCTCGAGTCCGGAGCCCGCGCCCGCGCCCGGGCCTGCGCGTGTCGCGGAGCCGGAGCTTGCGCCCATGCCCGCGCCTGCGCCCACGTTCCCGCATGCACCTGAGCCCGCACCGAAGCCCGAGGCGGTTCCAGTGCCGGCGCCGGAACCGGTGAGGCCCGCGGCGTTCGCCGATCCGGCGCCCCTTCCGACGGCCGCCGCGCCGTCCGCCGCCCCGGCACCCGTTTCCACGAGTGCCGTCCAGCCCCCGGCGCCACTGCCCGTGGGTGAGCCCGTGGCGCCCGCCCCGGCTTCCGTGTCGGCGATTCCCGTCGCACATACCGCCCCCGCGCCTGAACCGGCACGTGGCCAGGTGCCCGCCGACGCGGCACCTGATCCCGTACACGCCGCGGCACCCGCCAACCCGACCACAGAACCCGTACGCCCGCCGGCGCCCCCCGCCGCCCCCGAGCCCAGCACCCCCACCCCGTCGACCTTCGTGCTGCGGGCGGTGCCCGAGCCCAAGCCGCTTCCCGGGAGCGCGGCGACGCGTGTACTGCGGTCGGTGCCGGAGTCGGCGGCCGGGGTTGTGGCGGCTCCGACAGGGGAGTTCGGGCCGGCTCCGGCGGCCGAAGGAGCTCCCGCGCGGAAGGCGGCTCCGGGGATGGAAGCCATGTCCGTGCTGGACCCGGAGCCCGAGCCGGAGCCGAAGCCCGCGCCTGTGCGGGGCTTCGACGCTGTCGCCGAGGCGGTGCTTGCGCCGAACTCGGCCCAGGAGGGCGACGGTACCGTGGCGTTCCTCGTGGAACCGGTGGCGCGGATCAACGAGGCCGTGAAGATGGGCCGGATCGAGGCGGCCGCGGGGATGGCGGAGCGAGCCGTCGCGGAGGCGGCGCAGTCGCTGGGCGAGGAACACCCGGAGGTGCTGAAGCTGCGCGAACTGACCGCGTACATCGCCTACTTGGCCGGTGACGCGCTCAGGTCGTTCCACCTGTCGCTGGACCTCGCCCGGGTCCGCCGACGCCATCGCGACCCGCGTGCCGCGTACGGCAACGTACAGAGCGCGGCGGCGGCCTGGCGCGCCGTCCGCGACCCCCTGCAGGGACTGCACCTCGGACGCGATCTGATCGGCGTGTGGACCGAGCTCACGGCCGACGGCGGCCCCGCCGCCGACGACATCGAGCAGCTCGAATCGGCCCGCACCCGCATGGGCCGCCTCGCCGAGCGCGCCCGCGTCCTGGCCGACAACCCCTACACCCAGAGCCCGAGCCCGCGAGCCCATGGCCAGTGACGACCAAAGGGGTCGGAGGACGGGAGCACGGAGGCCGGACCCGCCCGTCGTCGTCGGTGGCGACGGCGGGGGCGGTCCGGCCGGACCACGGCGAGGGGGCGGCGACGATGACCGGGCCGACGCCGCCCGCCGTCGCTCAGCGCGTCCGCACGAACCGCGCGCACGCGAACCGCGTCCGCACGAACCGCGCCCGCGCGTCGAGGTATGCGTCAACGAGCTGACCGGCACGATGAGCTGGCGTACGCTCGCCGCTCCCGGCGAAACCGCCCGGCGTGGCGGCCCGCGTGCCCGCGCCCCCAGGGGCGCCGCCCCCATCCCGACGCACCCGGCCGCCGTGCGCGCCGCGGTGAGCGTCCCGGTCGAGACGCTCACGCCGGACCAGTTGCGGCATCACCTGGCCCAGGTCGGCGCCCTGCGCTCCCGCGTCGAGGCCGATGTCGCCCGCGGCGCGCGCGTGCCGACGGCCGTCGCGGCCCGTATGCGCTCGGGGTCCACGCCGGTCGCCGCACACGCCCTCACCGTAGAACGCTCCTCCACGGCAAGGGAGTTGACCCGGCGAACGCCCGGGCAATACCGGCGCTTCTGAAGGGGGCATGGTCGGAGCTAATGCACGCAGAACTCGTTCCCCTCCGGATCCGCCATCACCACCCACTCGCCCGCCGGCTCCTTCACCCGCCGGAGCACGCTCGCCCTCAGCCCCTCCAACCGCTCGACCTCGTCCGCGCAGCGGCCCTCACCGGGGTGCAGATCGAGATGGAGCCGGTTCTTGACGGTCTTCGGCTCCGGTACGCGCTGGAAGAGAAGCCGTCGGCCGAGGCCGGTGCCGCGCTCCTCGTCGTACGGGTCGTCCGGGTGCCGCACGGCGATCAGGTCGCGGAAGGCCGGGCGGCCGCGGAACTCGACGGTGGCCTCCGCCGGCAGGGCGCCGAGGCTGAGCAGCCGTTCCACGAAGGTGCTGTTGTCCTCGACCTCGTAACCGAGCGCTGCGGCCCAGAAGTCGGCCTGGGCGTGCGGGTCGGCCGCGTCGATGACGAGCTTCCAGTGCAGGGGAGTGGGCGTCATGGTTACCACTTATAACGTCCCGGCCAGCCGCTGTGTGCCGACCGGGCGTAATGGGCTGCGACGCGGTGCTGGCGCCCGCGCTCACGCCGAAGCTCGTGCAGCGGTACGGCAACGCCAGGGTGATCCTCGGCGGTTTTGTGCTCGCCGTCGTCGCGTACGGGCTGTTCTTGCCGGTCGGCGCTGACTGGTCGTACGCGGCGATGTTCCCGACGCTGATCATCGCGGGCACCGCGTTCGCCCTCGCCTACGGGCCGCTGACGATCGCGGCGACGGACGGTGTGGCGGAGGAGGAGCAGTGCCTGGCGAGCGGGCTGCTGCACACGGCCGCGCAGTTCGGCTCGGCGATCGGGATCTCGGCGGTGACCGCGGTCTACGGCTTGGCGTCCACGGGGTCGGGTCCCGCCGCCACGCTGTCCGCCTTCCGCGCGGCGCTGACCGTGCCGGTGATGATGGTCGTCCTGGGGTCCCTGGTCTCGGCCCTGAGCGTGCGGGCCGCGCGGCGCGCGGTGCGCAGCGCGTCGAAGGTGAGCAGCGACAGCGCCAGCCAGACCAGCGCGAACCCGGCCCAGCGCTCGGGCGGCATGGCCTCGTGGAAGTAGAGGATGCCGAGCAGGAACTGGAAGACGGGGGCGAGGTACTGGAGGAGCCCGAGGGTGGAGAGCGGGACGCGGATGGCGGCGGCCCCGAAGCAGACAAGGGGGATGGCGGTCACGAGCCCCGTCGCCGCGAGCAGCGCCGCGTGCCCCGCGCCCTCCGTACCGAAGGTCGCGTCACCCTTGGTCCCCAGCCACAGCAGATAGGCCAGCGCGGGCAGGAACTGGATCGCGGTCTCGGCGGCGAGCGACTCGATACCGCCGAGGTTGACCTTCTTCTTCACCAGCCCGTACGTGGCGAAGGAGAAGGCGAGGCAGAGGGAGATCCACGGCGGGCGGCCGTATCCGATCGTGAGGACGAGGACCGCGGCGAAGCCGACGCCGACCGCCGTCCACTGCACCGGCCGCAGCCGTTCCTTGAGGAGCAGTACGCCCATCGCGATGGTGACGAGCGGGTTGATGAAGTAGCCGAGCGAGGCCTCGACCACGTGCCCGGAGTTCACGGCCCAGATGTAGACGCCCCAGTTGACGGTGATGACCGCCGCCGCGATCGTGATCAGGCCCAGCTTGCGAGGCTGCCGGAGCAGTTCGCCCGCCCAGGCCCAGCGCCGCATCACCAGCAGCGCGGCGCCGACCACGGCGAGGGACCACACCATCCGGTGGGCGAGGATCTCGACCGCCCCGGCGGGCTTCAGCAGCGGCCAGAAGAGGGGGACGAGCCCCCACATGCCGTACGCCGCGAAGCCGTTCAGCAGACCTATGTGCTGCTCGCCCTTCGGCTTCCCGGCCACCGGCGCCTCCCTCTCGTGTGACGGCCGCTCCCGTGTGGCGGAGCAGCCTGAAAGAAGGTAGCGCCGAGCGCCCCCGCCTGTCATGCCCGTATCGCCATACGGTCATGACAGGCGGGGTTCGGAGGGTGATGCCCAGGCCGGATGGGGAAGGAGGCCCGGGGAGCCGCCGGGAGGGTCAGCCCTTCAGTGCCGCCTTGATCGACTCGGCGATCGGCGTGGTCGGGCGGCCGGTCAGGCGGGACAGATCGCCGGTGATGACGGCCAGCTCGCCCTTCTCGATGGACGTGTCCACGCCCGCCAGGACGGCGACGAGGCCCTCGGGCACACCGGCGCCGGCCAGGATGCCGCTGTAGACCTCGACGGGAACGGCGTTGTAGACGATCTCCTTGCCGGACTGCTCGGCGATCTCGGCGGCGTACTCGGCGAAGCCGAAGGAGGTGTCGCCGCTCAGCTCGTAGCTCTTGTTCTCGTGGCCCTCGCCGGTCAGCACCGCCACGGCGGCAGCCGCGTAGTCAGCTCGCGCGGCGGAGGCGACCCGGCCCTCTCCGGCGGCCTGGACGACGGCGCCGTGCTCGAGGACGGGGGCGAGGTTCTCCGTGTAGTTCTCGTTGTACCAGCCGTTGCGCAGCAGGGTGTACGGCAGACCGGACGCCAGGATCGCCTCCTCCGTGGCCCGGTGGTCGTCGGCCAGGGCGGCCGTCAGACTGCCAGGGGCACTGGTGTAGGCGAAGAGCGCGGCACCGGCGGCCTTGGCGGCGTCGAGGACGACCTGGTGCTGGGCGACGCGGCCGAGGTGGAACTCGTTGCCCGAGATGAGCAGCACCTTGTCGCCGGCGGAGATGACCCCGTCGAAGGTCTCGGGTGCGTTGTAGTCGGCGACCGCGATCTTCACGCCGCGCGCCGCGAAACCGGCGGCCTTCTCCTGGTCACGTACAACCGCGGTGATCTGGTCCGCCGGGACCTTCTCCAGCAGCCCTTCGATGACGAAACGGCCGAGGTGTCCGGTGGCTCCGGTGACGACGATGCTCATATCTGAAACAACTCCTTGTGGGGTGGGTCTGGCACTAACCCTAGGAGGTGCACTAACCCTGCGTAAGTACCCACTTTGAAGTAAGGTACTGGCATGGCCGTAAGTAGGACAGCAGTCAGCAAGTACGAGACCGACGCAGCGATGTGCCCGTACCGCCTGGTCCTGGAGCACGTCACCAGCCGCTGGGGTGTGCTCGTTCTCATCGAGCTCCTGGACCGCCCGTACCGCTTCAGCGAGCTGCGCCGCGCCATCGGGCGCGTCAGCGAGAAGATGCTCACGCAGACGCTGCAGACCCTGGAGCGCGACGGTCTCGTGCACCGCGACGCCAAACCGGTCATCCCGCCGCGCGTCGACTACTCGCTCACCGAACTGGGCCGCGAGGCCGCCACGCAGGTGAAGACGCTCGCGATCTGGACCTCGGACCGGATGGACGACGTCGAGAAGGCCCGCCGCGCATACGACGAGGCCCGGGCGGCGAGCGCCCGGGCCTCGTGAAATACCGGTTCGGCTAGCCGACGACCGTCCAGGTGTCCCCGCCCGCCAGCAGCGCGGCGAGGTCGCCCTTGCCGTTCTGCTCGATGGCCGTGTCCAGCTGGTCGGCCATCTGGGTGTCGTAGACCGGCCGGTCCACGGAACGGAGCACGCCGATGGGGGTGTGGTGGAGCGTGTCGGGGTCGGCTAGGCGGGAGAGCGCGAAGGCCGTGGTCGGGGACGCGGAGTGGGCGTCGTGGACCAGGATCTGCGACTCGTTGTCCGCCGTGACGGTGACGACGTTGAGGTCTCCGGTCTGCGGGTCGCGTACGACGCCGCGCGAACCGTCGGCGCCGAAGCGGATGGGCTGCCCGTGTTCCAGGCGGATGACCGCTTCCTGGGACTGCTGCTTGTCCTTGAGGGCATCGAAGGCGCCGTCGTTGAAGATGTTGCAGTTCTGGTAGAT
>NZ_JBVHRI010000014.1:193821-280807 GCF_055566975.1 Streptomyces sp. NPDC027189 | reverse complement strand
CCTTGACGTCCTTCAGGGACTTGATCTTCTTCGGGTTGACCACGAGCTTCACACCGCCGGACGCCGAACCGCCGATGATGCGCAGGTTCTTGCCGGCGGACTTGGTGTAGCCGTTGATCGCCGGGGAAGGGCCGATCCAGCCGATGTCGATGGAGCCCGAGTTCAGCGCCTCGATCTCGGAGGGCCCGGCGTTGAAGGTCTGGTACTTCGCCTCGGTGGCGCCGAGCTCCTTCTGGAAGAAGCCCTTCTGGTTGCCGACCAGTGCGGTGGCGTGCGTCAGGTTGCCGAAGTAGCCGATCTTCACGGAGTCGAGACCGTCGATCTTCTTCGACCCGGCGGCGACCTTCGCCTTGGTGTCGTCCTTGGCGTCGGAGCCGTAGCTGCAAGCGGCGAGGGCGAGGAGGGGGAGTGTCACGGCGGCGGCTATGCCACGACGAACAAGCGTGGAGCGGATGGCAGGCACGGGAGGTGTTCCTCTCGTTGGCCCGGCGGTCACGAACTCTCAGGTCGTGGCCGGGAAGTCGGCAGGTCTTCGTTTTCGCAGGCGGTGGGGGGTGAGGGCGCGCAAGCAGTGCGCGTACGTCATCGCGCACATCGCGCCACTCCGCCCTGCCCGCTGCCGAGGGCGCCGCTGCCGACGCGGCCGCCCTCCTTCGCGAACGTGGAGTAGAAGTCGGTGGACGTCATGTCAGAAGTCCCACCCGTCGTCGTCGCCCTCGTCCTTGACCGGTTCCGGCGACGCGAACGACTCGCCGACCATGCCCGCGGTGAGCGTGGTGCCGTCGGCCGGGTCGATCAGGATGAACGCGCCGGTGCGGCGGGAGTCGGCGTACGAGTCGAGCGGCAGCGGCTCGGCGGTACGGATCTTGACGCGGCCGATGTCGTTGGCGACCAGCCGGCCCGGGTGCGGGTGCAGGGAGAGGTCGTCCAGCGTCAGCCGGGACGGGATGTCCTTGACGATCGCCTTGACCGTGCGGGTGCCGTGCTTGAGCAGCACGCGGTGGCCGACGGTGAGCGGCTGGTCGGCCACGTGGCAGACGGTCGCCTCGACGTCCTGGGTCGTGGGCGGCGCGTCCTTGCTCGGCACGATCAGGTCGCCGCGCGAGATGTCGATGTCGTCCTCCAGCAGGAGGGTCACCGACTGCGGGGTCCAGGCCACATCGACCGGCTTGCCCAGCAGGTCGATTCCGGCGATCTTCGTTGTACGACCGGAGGGCAGGACCGTGACCTCGGAGCCGACGCGGAAGGTACCGGCCGCGATCTGACCGGCGTAACCCCGGTAGTCGGGGTGCTCGGAGGTCTGCGGGCGGATCACGTACTGCACGGGCAGCCGGGCGTGGCAGTGCCCCAGGTCGTGGCTGACGGGCACGGTCTCCAGGTGCTCCAGGACCGTCGGACCGCCGTACCAGTCCATGTTCGCGGAGGCTTCCACCACGTTGTCACCGGCGAGCGCCGAGATCGGGATCGCGGTGATCTCGGGGACGCCCAGCTCGGAGGCGTACGCCGTGAACTCCTCGGCGATCGTGGCGAAGACGGACTCCTGGTAGTCGACGAGGTCCATCTTGTTGACCGCGAGGACGACGTGCGGGACGCGCAGCAGCGCGGCGACGGCGGCGTGCCGGCGGGTCTGCTCGATGACGCCGTTGCGCGCGTCCACGAGGACGACGGCCAGGTCGGCGGTGGAGGCGCCGGTGACCATGTTCCGGGTGTACTGCACGTGCCCGGGGGTGTCGGCCAGGATGAAGCGGCGGCGGGCGGTGGCGAAGTAGCGGTACGCGACGTCGATGGTGATGCCCTGTTCACGCTCGGCGCGCAGGCCGTCGGTGAGGAGGGCGAGGTCGGGCGCGTCCTGGCCGCGGCTGGCGGACACTCGCTCGACGGCCTCCAGCTGGTCCGTCAGGACCGACTTCGAGTCGTGCAGCAGACGTCCGACGAGTGTGGACTTGCCGTCGTCGACGGAGCCCGCGGTCGCGAAGCGGAGCAGGGTGGTGGCCGACAACTGCTCGACCGACAAGGGCTCGGTGGGTTCGGTGGTGCTGGTCATGTCTAGAAGTACCCCTCGCGCTTGCGGTCTTCCATCGCGGCCTCGGACATCTTGTCGTCGGCGCGGGTGGCGCCGCGCTCGGTCAGGCGCGACGCGGCGATCTCGGCGATGACGGCGTCCAGCGTGGTCGCGTCGGAGTCGACGGCGCCCGTGCAGGACATGTCGCCGACGGTCCGGTAGCGGACGAGCCGCTTCTCGACCGTCTCGCCGTCCTTCGGGCCGCCCCACTCACCGGCGGTCAGCCACATGCCGGACCGCTTGAAGACCTCACGGTCGTGCGCGAAGTAGATCTCGGGCAGTTCGATGCCCTCGCGGGCGATGTACTGCCACACGTCGAGTTCGGTCCAGTTGGACAGCGGGAAGACGCGGACGTGCTCGCCGGGGGCGTGGCGGCCGTTGTAGAGCTGCCACAGTTCGGGGCGCTGGCGGCGCGGGTCCCACTGGGAGAACTCGTCGCGCAGCGAGAAGACGCGCTCCTTCGCCCGGGCCTTCTCCTCGTCGCGGCGTCCGCCGCCGAAGACGGCGTCGAAGCGCTCGGACTGGATCTTCTCGGTGAGCGGCACCGTCTGCAGCGGGTTGCGGGTGCCGTCCGGGCGCTCGCGGAGCTTGCCCGCGTCGATGTAGTCCTGCACGGAGGCGACGTGCAGGCGCAGGCCGTGCTTCTTCACGGTGCGGTCGCGGTACTCCAGGACCTCGGGGAAGTTGTGCCCGGTGTCCACGTGCAGCAGCGAGAAGGGGACCGCCGCGGGGGCGAACGCCTTCAGCGCGAGGTGCAGCATGACGATGGAGTCCTTGCCGCCGGAGAAGAGGATCACCGGCCGCTCGAACTCGCCCGCGACCTCGCGGAAGATGTGGACGGCCTCGGACTCCAGCGCGTCCAGGTGCGACAGCGCGTACGGGCTGGACTCCTCGGAATTACCGGCTGCCTCGGAGACAGTGGCTGCGGTCGTCATGCGAGACCCCTCTCGGTGAGCAGCGCATGCAGCGCGGCCGCGGACTCCTGCACGGTCTGGGTGTGCGACTCGATCCGCAGATCGGGCGACTCGGGCTCCTCGTAGGGGTCGTCGACGCCGGTGAGACCGGAAATCTCGCCAGCGGCCTGCTTGGCGTACAGGCCCTTCACATCGCGTACGGAGCACACCTCGACCGGGGTGGCCACGTGGACCTCGATGTACGGCGTGCCGCCCGTCTGGTGGCGCCCGCGCACCGCCTCACGGCTGTCCGCGTAGGGCGCGATCACCGGGACGAGCGCCTTGACTCCGTTGCGCGAGAGCAGTTCGGCGAGAAATCCGATGCGCTGTACGTTCGTGTCGCGGTCCTCGCGCGAGAAGCCGAGACCCGACGAGAGGAACTCGCGGATCTCGTCGCCGTCGAGCACCTCGACGCGGTGGCCTTCCTCGCGCAGCCGGCCGGCCAGCTCGTACGCGATGGTGGTCTTGCCGGCACTCGGCAGACCCGTGAGCCAGACGGTGGCTCCGGTCGTCACTTGCTGCTCCTGAGAAATCTGAGTGGTCGTGGTCATCCGTGCAGCCCGCACTCGGTCTTCGCGCGGCCCGCCCAGCGGCCGGCGCGCGCGTCCTCGCCCTCCAGCACACGCCGGGTGCAGGGCGCGCAGCCGACGGAGGTGTAACCGTCCATCAGCAGCGGGTTGGTGAGGACCCCGTGCTCGGCGACGTACGCGTCCACGTCGTCCTGCGTCCAGCGGGCGATCGGCGAGATCTTGACCTTCTGCCGCTTCTCGTCCCAGCTGACGACCGGGGTGTTCGCCCGGGTCGGGGACTCGTCGCGGCGCAGCCCGGTCGCCCACGCGTCGTACTTGGTCAGGCCCTCTTCGAGGGGCTTGACCTTGCGCAGCGCGCAGCACAGGTCGGGGTCGCGGTCGTGCAGCTTGGGGCCGTACTCGGCGTCCTGCTCGGCCACCGTCTGGCGCGGGGTGAGCGTGATGACGTTGACGTCCATCACGGCCTCGACCGCGTCGCGGGTGCCGATGGTCTCCGGGAAGTGGTAGCCGGTGTCGAGGAAGACGACGTCCACACCGGAGAACGCGCGGGACGCGAGGTGGGCGACCACCGCGTCTTCCATGGAGGAGGTCACGCAGAACTTCTTGCCGAAGGTGTCGGCGGCCCACTGGAGGATCTCCAGGGCGGAGGCGTCCTCCAGGTCGCGCCCCGCCTGCTCGGCGAGGCTCTTCAAGTCCTCGCCCGTACGCTCTTCCTGAATGGTCGTCATATCTCTGCCCCTCCACGGTCACCCTGCTGAAGACCCCGGGCGAGCAGCCCGAGGAACTTCAGCTGGAAGGCTCGATTGCACGCCGCGCATTCCCACGCGCCGTGGCCCTGCTCGCTCGGACGAAGGTCCTCGTCACCGCAGTAGGGGCAGTAGAAGGGTGCGGCCCGCTCGCTCATGACAGCGACTCCTCGCCGGCGCGCGAGGCCCAGGTGGCGAAGCGCTCGCCGTCCTCGCGCTCCTCCTGGAAGCGCTTCAGGACCCGCTCGATGTAGTCGGGCAGCTCCTCCGAAGTGACCTTCAGGCCACGGACCTTGCGGCCGAAACCGGCCTCCAGGCCCAGCGCTCCGCCGAGGTGCACCTGGAAGCCCTCGACCTGCTCACCCTGGTCGTTGAGGACCAGCTGGCCCTTGAGACCGATGTCCGCGACCTGGATACGGGCGCAGGCGTTCGGGCAGCCGTTGATGTTGATGGTGATGGGCTCTTCGAACTCGGGGATGCGGCGCTCGAGTTCATCGATCAGCGAAGCACCGCGCGCCTTGGTCTCGACGATCGCGAGCTTGCAGTACTCGATGCCGGTGCAGGCCATCGTGCCGCGCCGGAAGGGGGAGGGCTTGACGGTCAGGTCGAGCGCCTCCAGGCCCTCGACGAGCGAGTTGATCTGCTCCTCGTCGACATCGAGGACGATCATCTTCTGCTCGACGGTGGTGCGCAGGCGGCCCGAGCCGTGCGCCTCGGCCAGCTCGGCGATCTTCGTGAGGGTGGCGCCGTCCACACGGCCTACGCGCGGGGCGAAGCCGACGTAGTAGCGGCCGTCCTGCTGCCGGTGCACACCGACGTGGTCGCGCCAAGTGGCGACCGGCTGGTCGGGCGCGGGGCCGTCGACGAGCTTCCGCTTCAGGTACTCGTCCTCCAGGACCTGGCGGAACTTCTCGACACCCCAGTCGGCCACCAGGAACTTCAGACGGGCGCGGGTGCGCAGCCGCCGGTAGCCGTAGTCGCGGAAGATCGAGATGACGCCCTCGTAGACGTCCGGGACCTCGTCCAGCGGGACCCAGGCGCCCAGGCGCTGACCGATCTTCGGGTTGGTGGAGAGGCCGCCGCCGACCCAGAGGTCGAAGCCGGGGCCATGCTCCGGGTGGTTCACGCCGACGAAGGCGACGTCGTTGATCTCGTGCGCCACGTCGAGCAGCGGCGAGCCGGAGATCGCGGACTTGAACTTGCGGGGCAGGTTCGAGAAGTCCTTGTTGCCGATGATCCGGCGGTGGATCTCGTCGATGGCCGGGGTGCCGTCGATGATCTCGTCCTCGGCGATCCCGGCGACGGGCGAGCCGAGGATGACGCGGGGCGTGTCGCCGCAGGCCTCGGTCGTGGACAGGCCCACGGCCTCCAGGCGCTCCCAGATCTCCGGGACGTCCTCGATGCGGATCCAGTGGTACTGGACGTTCTGACGGTCGGTGAGGTCGGCGGTGCCGCGCGCGAACTCCTGCGAGATCTCGCCGATGACGCGCAGCTGCTCGGTGGTCAGCCGGCCGCCGTCGATGCGGACGCGCAGCATGAAGTACTTGTCGTCCAGCTCCTCGGGCTCCAGGATCGCGGTCTTGCCGCCGTCGATCCCGGGCTTGCGCTGGGTGTACAGACCCCACCAGCGCATCCGGCCGCGCAGGTCGTTGGGGTCGATCGAGTCGAAGCCCCGCTTGGAGTAGATCGTCTCAATGCGTGTCCGCACATTGAGACCGTCGTCGTCCTTCTTGAACTGTTCGTTGCCGTTGAGCGGGGTGAAGTGACCCACGGCCCACTGACCCTCGCCGCGGTGACGGCTCACCTTGCGGCGCGGCGCGGCGGCGGGATTCTGCGGGGTGGCGGCCATGGTTGCTACGTCCTTCGAGACTGCGGGACAGATCTGTCAGCGGCTCTGACCTGCGCATACGGGCGCATACGGATGTATGGGCGCGTCACTGCGCAAGGCTCGCAAAAGGGAAAGGGTCGGGCGGTGCTGGGCTGGTCAGCTCGCCGGACAGATGGCGCTGGACATGCGGCCGAGGTCGACGTGCCGCCGACTCACCAAGGCAATTCCAGTTCCAGACATGACGGAAGCGTGTCACGGGGATCTCGGGCCAGTCCACCGTCATCCATCATGTGGACACCCTTGTCCCGAATCGCGAGACAAGGGTGTCGTCGGTCACACGGCCGGGCCTCCGACCGTACCGAATCGGGCCATCAGCAGGTCAGACCGTCCGCGCCCCAGGCCAGGGGCCCGGTGTGGCCACGTCCGCCTCCTCCTCGACCTTGGTGTCGAAGAGCTTGAAGCCGCGCCGCAGGTAGTTGTCCATCGCGTGCTCCCCGTCCTTGCTGCAGGTATGCAGCCAGACCCGCTTGGTCTCGGCCCGCCCCGGCCAGCGCTCGGCCAGGTCCCAGGCCCGCGCGACGCCGCACGAGAGGAGGTGTCCGCCGATGCGGCGTCCCCGGAAGGCGGGGATCAGCCCGAAGTAGACGATCTCCACGACGCCGTCGTCCTGGGGGTCCAGCTCGACATAGCCCGCGGGCGTCCCCTTGTCGTAGGCGACCCAGGTCTCCGCGCCCGGCCTCTCCAGCGCCTCCTGCCACTGTGCGTACGTCCAGCCGAGCCGGTCCGACCAGCGGATGTCCCCGCCGACCGACGTGTACAGGAAGCGACTGAACTCGGGCGAGGGGACCTCGGCACGCACGATCCGGACGTCCCCGTCGGGTGCGATCGCCGGGAGCAGGTCGGTCGGGGCCGTCTGCTCCAGGGACCAGGTGGTCACGGTGAGGTTGCTCATGCGGGCCAGGGAACCATGGGGGCGGGTGCGTCTCCAAAAGCAGCTGCCGGGGCTCGCCGGGTGCCCTTCCCGGAGAGCCCCGGCAGCTGGGTGCCTACTCCAGCGAGCCGTCGACGGAGGACAGCGGGACGGCGTACAGCACACGCTCCGCGCCCGCGCCGGCCCCCGTCCCGGTCAGCGTCCACAGCTCGCCCGTCTCCTGCCAGTAGGAGAGGGACTCGGCGCCCCGGCCCCAGCACGCGTGCGACCGGTCCGCGGTGCAGGTGGCCGCCTTGGCGCCGTGCTCGGTCTGCCGCCAGAGGGTGTCGTGCCGGGTGCCGCTGTCGGGTTGGCCGACGTACCAGTCGGCCCTGCGCGCGCCGCTCGGCGTGTGCGAGAGAGCGCCGGACAGACCGGCGGCTTTGGTCTCGTAGGCCTCGACGGCGTCGACGTACCCCTGGTGGTCGGCGAGCAGGCCCGGGCGGTAGGCCGCGGTGCTGTAGGAGTACCGCCAGACTCGGGCCCGCTCCGCACCGTCGGACGTGGACCGCTCGGTCGCGACCAGGCTGTCCGGCGTCGAGGTGCGGTCCAGGGAGAGGGAGCCGAAACAGGGGACCGCGCGAGCGTGCCCGGCGCCGCACGCGCCGCCGGGCACGTCGTACGAGCCGATGGCCGGGAGCACGTACTGGTAGCCGTCCGCCGAGTAGCCGCCGCTCACCCTGCCGACGGCGCCGCTGTTCACGTCCGCCTTCAGGATGCGGTGCATGTCGAAGACGAGCAGGCCCGCGCCGTGCGCGGCGGTGACGATCAGCTTGTCCTGATACCAGACCATGCCGCCCAGGTCGGAGGGGACCGCTGCGAAGTCCTTGCCGCCGTCGCGCGGGGCGACGAGCAGGACCCAGTCGTACGTGAGGGCGTGCGGGTCGGTCGCGTCGACGAAGGCGATTCGGGCCAGGCCCTCGTCCCGGGTAGGCGCGGCGGCCTGCTCGTCGTGGTGTGTCCAGCCGGTCAGGAGCACCCGGTGCTCGCCCCACTGGCCGTCGTCGTCGGCGTCGCCCGAAGTGGTGACGGACCGCGGCTGCCACTGCGAGGTCTTCGCGTCACCGCTCTCCCAGCAGTACGCGCGCGTGGCCGTCGGCTCGACCGGAAGCGCGGCGCGCTCGCCGGCGGCGCAGTCGGCCTCGTCGCGCATCGAGCGGTCGGCGCTGCTGAGGACGCCGTCGACGCCGACGTTTCCGCCCATGTCCTTGGTGAGCGTGTCGAGGGTGTCCCGGGCGACCAGGTTCTCGTGGAGGCGCAGCTTGCCGGTCGCGGCCGCCGAGGTGAGCGGGGTCAGGCCGCCCGGGGTGCCGCTGCCCGTGGCCTGGGAGGTGCTGATCAGGGTGGCGGCTGCGGTGAGCGCGAGGGCGGTTCCGGTCAGGGTGGCGCGCAGCGCCTGTCCCCTTCTACGACGACGGTGCCTGCCGCGGTGCTTCATGCGTCCTCCCGAGGAAGGCCAACTGCCTCTCATGCTCTGGGCGTTGACGGAGAGACGGGTGGGGTGGCCTGTGAGGGGATGCTACGGCAGAGACCGGCGGGCCTGGTCGAAGACCCCGGAACACGCTCACGAAATACGCACGTGACGGCACTCGTCGGGTGCGGGAGGGGTTCTTTCGCCCCCGCCGCCCCTACCCGTCCCATCCTCCTGGGGCTCCGCCCCAGACCCCCGCCAGGGGCGCTGCCCCGTGGCCCCCTGCCCGGGGCTCCGCGCCTGGCCCCCTGCCCGGGGCTCCGCGCCTGGCCCCCTGCCCGGGGCTCCGCGCCTGGCCCCCTGCCCGGGGCTCCGCGCCTGGCCCCCCGCCCGGGGCTCCGCCCCTGGACCCCGCCCGGGGCTCCGCCCCTGGCCCTCTACCCACCCTTGCGCCCTCTGGCCCCCTGCCCAGGCTGTTGTCCTATCGGCCCTTGCCCAGGCCCCTTCAGGGGCCCCACGGAATCTCCCCGCGCCGCCCGAACGCCCCCGTTCTCAAACCTCCGACGGGCTGGAGGCCCCCGCCCGCGCCCCCACCACCGCCGGTGCCGTCGAGTGCGGCAGGAGGTGCAGTGGGTTGCTCGGGAGGAGGACCTCGATCTCCACCTCCTCGCGGTAGCGGTAGGGGCGGTGGTCGAGGAGGCCTGTGAGGCGTCGGCGCAGGCGGGAGAGTTCGGCGCGGACGGTCACCGTGCGGGTCGGGTCGTCGAAGAGGTCGAGCGCGAGTTGGGCCGCGCTGCGGCCGTGGCGGTGCACGGCGAGGATGTAGAGCAGCTCGGCGTGGCGTGGGGTGAGATCCTGTGCCCAACTGCCCGCCGCGCCGGTGATGGTGGCGCACGGGCGCCGGGGTTCGGTGAGGTCGAGCACCACACGGCTTGCGCATCCGGAGGTCTCGGTCTCCGTGACCCGTAGCAGCCAGCCGCCGGGCATCGGCTCCGCGACGCACGTCCCGAGGGAGGGCAGCCAGACCCGGCCCGCGCCGAGAGAGCCGGGCAGCGCGACCCGGTCGACGGACGGCATCCCCGTGACGGCCGCGAGCCAGCCGTTCGTGTCCACCACCAGCGCCTTGCCGCCCAGCCGGCACAGGATGGGCGCGGCCACCGCGCGCAGCCGCTCGATGGCCGTCAGATGCCTGTTGCGCAGTTCGCTTTCGGCCAGCTGGGACACCGAGTCGACCAGAGCGAGCGTGGCCGGGTGAAAGGTGCTGTCCGGGCCGCTGACGTCGATGATGCCGAGCAGCCGCCCGTCGCGCGGGTCGTGCACCGGCGCGGCGGCGCAGGTCCAGTCGTGCAGCGTGCGCACGAAGTGCTCGGCCGAGTGCACCTGGACCGGTGCCCCCGCCGTCAACGCCGTACCGATCGCGTTGGTGCCCGTCGTGTCCTCGCTCCAGGCGGCGCCCTCCTCCAGACAGATGGTGTCGGCCCGGCGCAGCACCCCCGCGTTGCCCTCGCGCCACAGCACCCGGCCCTCCGGGTCCGTGACCACCATGATCTGCAGGGACGCGTCGGCGACCGAGCCCAGCCCGCCACTGAGGACCGGCAGCACATCGGCGAGGGCGGTGGATGTACGGCGATGTTCGAGTTCGTCCGTCTGCAACAGCTCGCTGTCCGTGCTTTGTTCGGGATCGACTCCGAAACGTTTCACTCGCTGCCATGACTGACCGATAACCGGCCGGGGAGCGATCGGGGAGCGTTCGCCTCTGAGCGTCGCGGCCCAGGTTTCCTGGAGACGCCGGACCGTTTCGGACGCGTCCGGCGGGGCAAAACGGGCGGGGTTGAATGATGTGGTCTTCACAGGGCACTCCCCAAACCAGTACCGCGTACGAGCTGTGACGCCGCCGTCACCCCACATCGTGCCTGCTCTCGGCCCGGGACGCCGGAAGTTCGCACAAGGAGCACAAACGAATGCAACGGTCTGCAACTCTCGCCAACGGTCACAAGGTTCCTTGAAACTGACAACGACGTCGCCTGCGCGGCGTCCGAGCTCCTCAAACGGGGCCAGCAAGCGGGGGTGGTGCCGTGTCGGCGCAGCACCACCCCCGCCTCGGCCCCGGCGAAGCCTCACGACACCGGCCGCGCCCGTTCCACCACCGTGGCCAGATCCAGACTGTGCGGCAGCGTGCCGAAGGCGGAGCCCCAGTCCCCGCCCAGCCGTGAGGCGCAGAACGCGTCGGCGACCTCCGGGGGCGCGTACTGGACGAGCAGAGACCCCTGCAGCACCGTCGCGATGCGCTCGACGAGGCGGCGGGCGCGCCCCTCGATGCCGTCCAGATCGGCGAGTTCGGCCAGCAGGTTCTTGATGGCCCCGTCGAGGCGGTGGTCGGCGCCCCGGGCCCGGCCCACCTCCCGCAGATAGGCGTCGAGCGCCCCCGGCTCCCGCTGCAGCGCGCGCAGCACGTCCAGCGCCTGCACATTGCCCGCGCCCTCCCAGATGGAGTTGAGCGGCGACTCGCGCAGCAGCCGGGGCATGCCGGACTCCTCGACATACCCGTTGCCGCCCAGGCACTCCAGCGCCTCCACCGCCACCGGCGTGCACCGCTTGGTCACCCAGTACTTGGCGGCCGGCACCGCGAGCCGCAGGAACGCCCGCTCCTGCTCACTGCCGTCGTCGTACGCGGCGGCCAGCCGCAGCGCGAGCGTCGTCGCCGCCTCCGACTCCAGTGCCAGGTCCGCCAGCACGTTCCTCATCAGCGGTTTGTCGATGAGCTTGCCGCCGAACGCCTCGCGGTAGGTGCTGTGGTGGACGGCCTGCGCGACGGCCTGCCGCATCAGTGAGGCGGAGCCGAGCACACAGTCGAGCCGGGTCGCCGCGACCATCTCGATGATGGTGCGCACCCCGCGCCCCTCGTCCCCGACCCGGCGCGCCCAGGTACCGTCGAACTCGACCTCGCTCGACGCGTTCGACTTGTTGCCGAGCTTGTCCTTGAGCCGCTGGATGCGGAATACGTTGCGGGTGCCGTCCGCCAGGACGCGCGGGACGAGGAAGCAGGTGAGCCCGCCGGGAGCCTGCGCGAGCACCAGGAAACCGTCCGACATCGGCGCCGAGCAGAACCACTTGTGGCCGGTCAGCTCGTACGTCCCGTCCTCGGCGAGCGGTCGCGCCTCCGTCGTATTGGCGCGTACGTCGCTGCCGCCCTGCTTCTCCGTCATGCCCATCCCGAAGAGCACGCCGGCCTTTTCGGAGGCGGGCCGCAGCCCCGGGTCGTAGACCGTGGACGTCAGCCGCGGCTCCCACTCGGCGGCCAGCGCCGGGTCGGTGCGCAGCGCGGGCACCGCCGCGTGGGTCATCGACAGCGGGCAGCCATTGCCCGCCTCGACCTGCGTCCAGATCACGAAGGCGGCCGCGCGCCTGAGGTGTCCGCCGGGGCGCGACCAGGCCGCGGTGAGCCCCGCCGACACGCCCTTGCCGAGCAGGCGGTGCCAGGCGGGATGGAACTCGACCTCGTCGATCCGGTTGCCGTAGCGGTCGTGCGTGCGCAGTTTGGGCGGGTTCTCGTTGGCCAGTACCCCCCACTCCTGCACCTGCGCGGAACCGGACGTGCGTCCGAGCATCGACAGTTCTTCGCGCGCCTCGTCCAGGAGCTCTGGATCGAGATGCCGGTCGACCGCCTCTACGAGGGCCCGGTCGGCGGCGAATACGTCATATCCGACCAGGGGCGGAGCCTGGTTGGTCACGGTGTGGGTGCTGGCTGCCATACGGATACGGTAAGGACGTGCACCAGGCAAAAGAAACACCTGAACGGCCTCCCTCGGGCCGCTTTCACCGCGCTCGCGCGCTGTACCGGAACGTATCGAAGCGCAGGACCGCCTGGCTGCTGCTCAAGGACACCGTCAACTCGTGCATGGAGTACCGGATCCTGGGTCTGGCGGCCGAGGCCGCCTTCTTCACGCTGTTGTCCGTGCCGCCACTGCTGCTGAGCCTCATCGGCCTGCTCGGATACGTCGACGACTGGACCGGCGCCGACACGATCGCCAGCCTGGAGTCCAACATCCTCGAAGCGTCCCGCACGGTCCTCACCGAGAAGGGCGTGCACCAGATCGCCGAGCCGATCCTGCACGACGTGATGAAGGGCGGCCGCCCCGACATCATCTCCCTCGGCTTTCTGTTCGCCCTGTGGTCGGGCTCCCGCGCGGTGAACGTCTTCATCGACACGATCACCGTGATGTACGGCCTCGACGGCACCCGCGGGATCGTGAGGACCCGCGTGATGTCGTTCCTGCTCTTCATCGTGGCGCTGCTGATCGGCTCGGTCGCGCTGCCGCTGATGGTGGCGGGCCCGGACGCGGTGGTGAACGTCGTGCCGTGGTCGACGACCGTCGTACAGATCCTGTACTGGCCCGTCGTCATCGTGCTGTCGGTCGTCTTCCTCACGACGCTCTACCACGTGTCCGTTCCGGTGCGCTCTCCGTGGGTCGAGGACGTGCCGGGTGCCCTGGTGGCCCTCGCCATGTGGGTGCTCGGCAGCTTCCTGCTCCGCATCTACCTGACCAACACCGTCGAGGGCCCCACGATCTACGGCTCGCTCGCCGCGCCCGTCGCCGTCCTGCTGTGGATCGGCGTGTCCGCGTTCGCGGTCCTGGTCGGCGCCGCCGTCAACGCCGCCATCGACCGCGTCTGGCCGGCCGCCGCCACGGCCGCCGCCCGCGCCGCGAACGAGCGGCTGCGGGAGGAGCAGGCGGCCGAGTACGTCGCCCGCGCGGCCGCCGCCCGCACGTACGACGCCGACATCGACCCCGACGACCCGGACATGCCCTCCGAGTTCCCGGAGCGCTGGTCGCGCTTCCTGCCCCCGGAGGACGTGACGTCCCGGCTGCGCACGCATGCGAAGAGCACGCATCACCATCCGCACCGGAACGGGGACGCACCGCCTCCGGGGGAGTGACAGCGGGCGTCACGCCTTCCAGACTCCGGCTGCCGCGGCCTCCCGCGCGAAATCCGTGAAGTCGCGAGGCTCGCGGCCCAGGACCTGCTGGACGCCGTCCGACAGGTAGGAGTTGCGGCCGTCGAGGAGGCTCTCGAAGAGCTCGACGAGGAATTCGACCTCCTCGGGAGGCACCCCGAACCCTGCCAGGTTGTCGCCGTACTGGCGCGCGGTCACCGGGGTGTACGTCAGCTCACTGCCCGTCGCCGCGGAGATCTCCGCGACCGCCTCGCGGAAGGTCAGCAGCCGGGGGCCCGAGATGGCGAGATCCTGGCCGACGTACTGGTCGCCGGACGTGAGCGCGGCCACCACGACGTCCGCGATGTCCCGCACGTCGATGAACGGCTCGCGCACCTCACCGGCAGGGAAGACCAGCTCTCCGTGCTGCAGCCCCTCCACCAGCGGACCCTCGCTGAAGTTCTGCGCGAACCAGGCGGCCCGTACGACCGTCCAGTCCGCGCCCGACGCCTTCAGCGCCTCCTCGGTGGGCCGGGCCCGCTCCTCGCCCCGCGACGACAGCAGCACGAGCCGCCGTACGCCGTGATCGACCGCCTGCCGCCCGAGAGCGCCGATGGCCGAGGCGGCCTGGGGGGAGCCGACGTCGGTGGGGTGGACGAGATATGCCGCGTCGGCGCCCCGCAGGGAGTCCGCCCATGTCGTGGGGTTGTCCCAGTCGAAGCCCTGGGCGCGGGACGCGGCCCGCACCGTGAGACCGGCCGCCCGAGCGGCCTCCGCGACCCGGCGCCCTGTCCGCCCCGAAGCCCCTGTGACCAGTACCGTCATGTCGTGCGTACGTGCCGTGTTGTCCGTCATGCAGCCAGTGAACTGCCGTGCCCGGCAAGGGACCATCGCTGAACGGCTCATTCCCATAAGCGCACGTCTACGACAGGGTCGGGGAGGGCGTTTACGCTGACGCCATGGACGCACTCGCAGGCCTGTTGGAGGGTCCACGCGCGCGTGGCGCCTTCATGATCCGTGCGTGCTTCGACCCGCCGTGGTGCGTACGCGTCGAGGACCGCGCCCCCCTGACGATCATGCTGGTGGTCCGCGGTGACGCCTGGGTCGTACCGGACGGCGGAGAGCCGGTGCGGCTGCGGGCGGGCGACCTGGCCATCGCGCGCGGCCCGGACGCGTACATCTGCGCCGACGACCCGGCGACCGCGCCGCAGGCCGTGATCCTGCCGGGCGGCGAGTGCACCTACCCCGACGGACGTTCCCTCAAGGGCCACTGGGACCTCGGCGTACGCAGCTGGGGCGACCGGCTGGACGGCTCCACGGTGCTGCTGATCGGGACGTACATGATGCAGGGCGAGGTCAGCGGCAGGCTGCTGGACGCCCTGCCTCCGCTCCTCTCTCTCACCTCGGACGTGTGGGAGTGCCCGCTGACGCCGATCCTCGCCGAGGAGATGGTGCGCGACGAGCCCGGGCAGGAGGTCGTCCTCGACCGGCTGCTCGACCTGCTGATGATCGCCGCGCTGCGGGCCTGGTTCTCCCGCCCCGAGGCCGCGGCCCCGGCCTGGTACCAGGCTCTCGCCGACCCCGTCGTGGGCCGGGTGCTGCGGCTCCTGCAGGACGACCCGGCACACCCCTGGACGGTGGCGACCCTCGCCGCCAAGGCCGGGGTCTCGCGGGCCGCCCTGGCCCGCCGCTTCAGCGAACTCGTGGGCGAGCCCCCGATGACCTATCTGACCGGCTGGCGCCTGGCCCTGGCCGCCGACCGCCTGCGTGAAACGGACGACACCCTCGACTCGATCGCCCGGCACGTCGGCTATGGCAGCGCGTTCGCGCTCTCCAGCGCGTTCAAGCGGGTGTACGGGGTCAGTCCACAGGAACACCGGACGCGGGCGGCGTAGCCTGACGGACGTGTACGAGGAGCGTGCGTCCAGGCTCGCGGGCGCGGTGGTGTGGTCCCGTTCGATCGCCGGTCCGTCGGTGGCGGCCGTCCTGCCCGACGGCTGCATGGATCTGCTGTGGACCGAGGGGCGGCTGCTGATCGCCGGTCCTGACACACGGGCATACGTTCCCGACGGTGTGCCCGGTGGCTGGGCGGGCGTCCGCTTCTACCCCGGTACGGCGCCCGCGTGGCTGGGCACACCCGCGGATGAACTCCGCGACCGACGCATCGAGTTGGCCGACCTGTGGCCCGCCGCGCGGGTACGGCGCCTCACGGAGAAGGTCGACGGGGCCGCAGATCCTGTGAGCGCCCTCGAAGAAGTGGCCCTGGAGCGTGCGGCGGACGCGGACCCCCCGGACCCGCTGCTGCGGGGCGTCGTCGCGGCCCTTGACGCGGGCCGCCCGGTCGCCGCGGTTGCCGATGAACTGGGCCTGAGCGCACGGCAGTTGCACCGCCGCTCGCTGGCCGCGTTCGGCTACGGGCCGAAGATGCTGGCCCGGGTGCTGCGGCTGCAGCGGGCCCTCGCGCTCGCACGGGGCGGGGTGCCCCTCGCGGAGACGGCGGCCCGCGCCGGGTTCGCGGACCAGGCCCATCTTGCGCGGGACGTACGGGAGTTGGCGGGGAGGCCGGCGCGAGAGCTACTGGGTCTGCGGTAGCCGCGCGAAGAGGTCGACGCCGTTGCCGTCCGGGTCGTGCACGACCGCGTACCGCATGCCCCAGAAGGCGTCCCACGGCTTGAGCTCGCCGTGATGACCGGCGCCGACCAGGTCGTCGTACACGGAGTCGACCTCCGCCGGACTGTCGCAGAGGAAGGCGAGGGACACCCGGCCGCCGCCGTTCGGGGGCTGCCACCCGGCGTGGAACGACCGAACCGTCTCCTCCGTGTCGAGCGCGAGGCGCAGCCCACCGGGGAGCTCGGCCTCGACGTGCGGCTGGTCTTCACTGCCCTCGGGGAAGGCGAGCCCCAGGCGGCGGTAGAAGGCGAGGGACGCGGTCATGTCGGAGACGACGAGGCCGATCACATCGAATCGTGGAGTCATGAGGTCACGGTAGGCAGGGGGCGTGGGGTGAGTCTTGAACGAATCGGACGCGGCAGGGTGCCCTACGAGGTTTTTCGCTCCCTCCGTCCCTACCCGTCCCGTACCTGCGGGGCACCCCCCAGACCCCCCCGTATCGCGCTTCGCGCTCGTCCTCAAATGCCGGAGGGGCCAAGAATTCAGCCCCTCCGGCGTTTGAGAAGCGGGGGTTTGGGGGCGGAGCAAAATCTCCGGGCCTGCCGCCCGAGGGCCCTCGAAAGTTTCGCGTCGCGCTGCTCGCACAAGGTCGAAGAGAGCGCCGGACGGTAAGCGCTTCCTACACTAAGCCCGCCTCAACACGGCGTGAAGAGGCCGGAATTCGCAGGATCACACCGGTCAGGACTTTCGAAACCTCGAACAGTGAAAGGAGGTCACCCGGGCGGCGCGCACGTGAGTCGGAAGGCGGTGAAGTCGGCGGCGAAGGTGGCCTCGACGAGGTCATGGGCGCGGATGCCGGCGAACGCGCCGGTGAAGCGCAGCTTGGATCCGTAGTCGTCGGACAGGCGGCTGAAGTCGAGCGGCGGCCCGACTGGAGTGCGCACCCCGTCCCGGAGGAACCAGAACCGCGCGTCGGCACCGTCGACGGTCACGCCCAACGTGACCGGGGCTCCCTCGTCGACGTCGACAAGGGCCACTTGGCGCAGGCCCTCCTCGTCCCGTTCCTGGAGGCTGAGCACGGTCCGTCCGGTGCCCTGCCACTGCTGGCCGCGCTGCGGCTCCCCCTCGGGCTCGGCCCAGGTCAGGTCGAGGGCGAGATAGGACTCAGTGTTGTACCAGAGCACCAGTCCCGCGGCCTGGGTGAAGGTGCGGGGGCCGGCCTCGACGGTGACCTCGGCCTCCGCCCGGTGCTCGGTGATGCGCCGGGCGAGCAGGCTCTGCGCCCACAGGGACTCGGGACCGTGACGGCCGCGCAGCCGGATCCAGCCGGGGCGGGCGGTGGTGTCCGCCCAGGACGGATCGGCGTACTCGCGCAGTGTGCTCCACGGCCAGGACAGTGGGTCGGGCTCGGTGGCGGGTGGCGACGGCCGGGTGTCGGGATGGGCCGTTACGTCGACCTCGACCGCGGGGTGCCAGCCCCCTTGGCGCAGCCGGGGCCAGCCGTCGGCGTCCCAGGTCACGGCCTGGATCGCGGTCTCACGGCCGAGCGTGCACCGAGGGCCGTCCGCGGTCCGCAGCGGGCGGGCCGTCAGATGGCTCAGGAACCACTCGCCGTTCTGCGTCTCGACCAGCTCCGCGTGTCCGGCCTTCTGCAGCGGGACTTCAGGGTCGTCCCGCGTCGTCAGCAGGGGGCGGCTGTCGAGCTCGTACGGCCCGGTGAGGGCGCGGCTGCGCGCCACCAGAACCCCGTGCTCAAAGCCCGTACCGCCCTCGGCGAGCACCAGGTAGTACCAGCCGTCCCGCTTCAGCAGTTTGGGCCCCTCGATGAGGCGTTCGTGCTGGAGGAGCAGGTGCGTGTCGCCGACCGGGGCGAGGTCGCCGCGGTCCAGCTCCGTCAGGACGATGCCCGCGAAGCGCTGTCCCCCGGGGCGGTGATCGCTCTGCATGTTGAGCAGCCACAGGCGGCCCCCGTGGTGGCAGAGGGCGGGGTCGAAGCCGTGGCCCGCAACCCGTCGCGGAGCCGTCCACTTCCCGCTGACGTCGGTGGCGGTCGTGACGTACGTGTCCAGGTCGAAGTAGGCGGTGCCGACCGAGCGCACGATCGCGTAGACCATCCAGAACCGCTCGCCGTCCCAGCTCAGCGACGGCGCCCAGATGCCGCCCGAGTCGGGGACCCCGGCCAGGGAGTCGCCCGGGACCGCGCCTCGTACATGCCCCGCGTACTCCCAGTGCGCCAGGTCCCGGGAGCGGTGGATCGGAATCGTGGGGAACCACTCGAAGGAGCTGGTGGCCACGTAGTACCACTCGCCGACCCGGACCAGCGAGGGATCGGGGGCGAAGCCGCGGATGACGGGGTTGTGCGCGACGGTCCGGGGTTCGGTCACTTGAGGGCTCCCAGCGTGACGCCGGTGCGCCAGTAGCGGCGCATCGCGGTCATCATGATGGCCATCGGCACGATGGACAGCAGCGCTCCGGTCAGGACGAGGCTGGTCAGGTCGACGCCGGACTCCAGCCGTTTGCCGGTCCAGTTGTACAGGCCGATGTTGAGGGTCCAGTTGTTCTCGCCGCGCAGTACGGTCAGCGGGAGGAAGAACGCGTTCCAGGTGTTCACGAAGGCGAGCAGGAACACGGTGGCGCCGCCCGTGGTCATCATCCGCAGCACGATGCTGACGAAGATCCGCAGCTCCCCGGCGCCGTCCAGGCGGGCCGCCTCCAGCAGTTCGTAGGGGATCGTGGCCTCGGTGTAGACCTTGGCCAGGTACACGCTGAACGGGTTGATCAGACACGGGATGAGCATGGCCCAGGGGGTGTCGACCAGGCCGATGGACGAGAACAGCAGATACAGCGGGAGGGTCAGCAGGGCGAGCGGGATCAGGAAGGATCCCACGACGCACGCGAACACCGCATTGCGCCCCGGGAAGTCGAAGCGGGCCAGGCCGTATCCCGTGGCGAGGGCGATGAGGGTGCCGCCGAGGGAGCCGACTCCCGCGTACAGGAAGGAGTTGGCGGTCCAGCGCAGGAAGATGCCGTGCTCGTAGGTGAACAGCTGGTGCAGGTTGTCCCACAGGTGCATGCCGGAGAACCACAGGCCGTTGCTCTGGTACAGCCCGGTCCGGTCCTTGGTGGCGGCGACCATCAGCCAGTACACCGGGAAGAGGCTGTAGGCGCTGGCCAGGACCAGGCCGATCAGTATGAAGCGCTGGCCGCCGCGTCCGCGCGAAGCGCCTTCGGGGCGGGCGAGGCGGCGGACAGTACGGGTGGGGGGCCGCTCGATGCCCTTGTCGGTCAGCACCATCAGTCGGCCTCCTTCGAGGTCAGCCGGTAGAAGAGGAAGGAGGCGACGCCGAGGATGAGTGCGAGCAGCACCGACAGGGCCGCGGCGTAGTGGTAGTTGCCGGAGTTGAACGCCTGGTTGTAGATGATCATGATCGGGGTGAAGCTGTCGTCGACCGTCTGCGGAGTGACATTCCTGAACAGTGCGGGCTCGTTGAAGATCTGCAGCATCTGGATGATGGACAGCAGTCCGGTCAGTACCAGGGCGCCGCGGACGTACGGGATCTTGATGCTCAGCGCGATGCGCGCCTCGGAGGCGCCGTCGAGGCGCGCGGCCTCGAACAGCTCGCGGGGCACGCCCTGGAGCGCCGAGTAGATGATCACCATGTTGTAGCCGATGCCGTGCCAGGTGAGCAGGTTGCCGATGGACGGCCAGACCATCGAGGGTGCGAAGAAGTTCCAGTGGAAGCCGAAGAAGTCGCCCAATGGCGTCAGCGGGCCCACATCGGGGCTGTAGAGGTTGATCCACACGATGGCGGCGACCACCCCGGGGATCATGTACGGGATCAGCAGCAGGATGCGGAACCTGCTCGCCGCCCGTGCGGTGAGCGCGTCGAGGAGCAGGGCGAGCAGCAGGCTGATGGCGAGCATCGCCGGGATCTGCACGCAGGCGAACAGGAACACCCGCAGGACGGAGTTCATGAACGCCGAGTCGGTCAGGCCATGCTGGTAGTTGTCCAGGCCGACGAAGTTCTCCGTCGCGCCGCCGAGGCCGAGCCCGGACTGCTGCTCCAGGAACAGCGACTGGTAGACGGCGTAGCCGATCGGGACGAGATACAGGAAGACGAAGCCGAGCTGGAAGGGCACCGTGAAGGCGGCACCCTTCCAGCGCTGGGAGCGGATCATGCGGGGGTGCCTCAGCTCTTCACGCTGATGCCGCGGGACTTCAGGTCCTTGACCGTCCACTCCTGCATGTGTGCCAGCAGGTCGGTGACCTTCTCGTCCTTGTTGATGACCTTGGCCCAGCCGCTCTGCATCTCCGTGAACATGGCCGTCCAGTCCGGGCCGAAGGTCCAGTCCGTGGTGACCGTGCCCAGGCTGTCCGTCACGACCTTCTTGCCCGGCTCGTAGTTGTCCCCGAGCAGCTTGTCGGAGATCGCGTCGCCGACGTACGAGTCGCTGTCGGCCAGCGCGGGCATGACGCCGTTGCCGGTGGTCGGGCTCGCCATGGTCTTGACCGCGCCGGTGTTGGTGGACATCCACAGCGCCGCCTGGGAGGCCTGCTCCTGGCTCTTGCACTGCTTGGTCACCAGGGTCAGCCCGCCGCTCTGGTTGGTGCCGGCCGGGGTCTTGGCCGCCTCACCCTGGAACGTCGGCCACGGTGACAGTGCCCATTTCCCGTCGGACTTGGTGAAGTTCTGCACCATGCCGGCCATCTGCCAGGTGGAGATCTGCCGGGTCGCCGTGCCGCCGTTGTCGTAGTTGCGCTGTACGGCCGCGTAGTCGGCGAAGGAGAGCTTGGAGTTCAGGTCGTTGTCGATGATCTCCTGGATCACCTTCGCCGCCTTGAGAGTGCCCTCGTCCTGGAAGTTCACCTTCCACGCATTGCCGTCGATGCTGTACCAGTGCGCCCCGGCCTGCATGGCGAGCACCTCCAGGGTGCTCGGGTCCTCACCGGCGTAGTTGGTGACCTTGACGCCGTGTTTCTTCAGCACCTTGCCGGCGGCGATGAAGTCGTCCCAGGTCGCGGGCGCCTTCAGGCCGTACTTCTGGAAGATGTCGGTGCGGTAGATGGTGAAGGCGGGCGCGGAGCTGGTGGGAACGCCATAGACCTTGCCCTGCACCTGGGCACCGGCCCAGGCACCGGCGTTGAACTTGTCCTTGCTCGACTCGACGTACTTGGTGATGTCGGCGAGCGCCCCCTGCGAGACCCACGTGGTGACGTACTCGGCGGTGTTCTGCACCAGACAGGGCGCGTTGCCCGCCTTGACGGCGTTGGTCAGCTGCTTCTGCATGGTCAGCTGGTCGGTGACCTTCGTGTACTTGAGCTTGATGTCCTTGTGGCTGGCGTTGAAGGCCTTGACGACGGCCTCCTGGCCGTTGGCCCAGCCCCAGAGGGGGAGGGTGACCGGACCGGAGGACTTGGAGTCCTCCCCGGAGCCGGATCCGCCGCACGCGGTGAGCAGACCCGTCAGCGCGAGACCCGCGACTGCGGCACGGGCGAAGCTTCTCCTGGAGGTGATGGAGTTCATCTGACCGTGATCCTTCGGAATGTAGGCGTTCTCAGAACGAGAGGACGGCGGCTCGGTGTTGGCCAGGAACGGCGGCCGGGAAACCGGCGGTTCGCGGTTGCGTGGGGGACGGCCAAGCAGAAGCTGTAGTAAGCGGTTGCTGTGGACCGTAGGCCCATCGGTCAGCCCGGAGCAAGAGGCGGGGCGCAACTTATTACGCCGGGCTGTCCGTCAGGTGACGTCCGCACGTCCTGGGACGCTGCCGCACAGGCGTGGATCCGCCCAGGTGAGCGGTGTCTTGAGGGCGCCCGAGCGGGGCTGGGCGGGCGCCACGGGCGATCTCGGAACTCGTCGGATACGGCCTGAAAACGGTTACGTAACACTGCTCACCCAGAAGCGTCGGCTCAGGGGCGCCGGGCCGGCGGCAGGACGGAATTCCGTACGACGACATGCGTGCCCAGCACCAGGTGCTCGCCGTCGCTGCCCTTGCGGCGGCCGGTGCCGCCCTCGCGCCGGTCGGCCACCGCGCGCAGCGCGACGCGGCCCATCTCCTCGTAGGGGACGTGCACGGTCGTCAGCTGTGGAGTGAGCTGGGAGGCCAGTGGGATGTCGTCGTACCCGACGATCGATACGTCCTCGGGCACCCGCAGCCCGGCCGCGCGCAGGGCCTGCATGGCGCCGGCGGCGACCACGTCGGTGCCCGCGAGCACCGCCGTGAAGTCCAGCTTCCGCCGCAGGCTCTCCTCGACCGCGTCGTACCCGTGCTCGTAGTCGTACGGGCCGTGCAGCACCAGGCCCGGATCGAAGGGCACGCCGTACGCCTCGAAGGCCCGCCGGGCACCCTTCAAGCGGCCCTGGGCCGTGGTGAGTTCGGCAGGGCCCGGCAGTACCAGGACCCGGCGATGGCCCGCGGACAGGAGGTGGCTGGCCATTGCGTAGGCGCCGCCCTCGTTGTCGTAGTCGACCGTCGTCGCCGGTACGTCGCCCTCCAGCGGCGGTCGGCCGACCAGGACGAGGTGCGAGCCGGCCGCGTCCAGGGAGCGGGCGAACCGGGCCATTCTCAGCTGGTACTCGTCGAAGTCGTACGCGCCGCCGAGCAGGACCACCGCGGCGACGCCCTGCTGGCGCATGAGGTTGACCAGGGCGAGTTCCCGCTCCGGGTCGTCCCCGGTGGTGCCGACCAGCGAGAGCCAGCCGCGCAGCGAGGCGGCGCCCTCGACTCCTTGGGCCACGTGCGCGAAGGCGGCGCCGGTGATGTGGTTGATGAGGATGGCCACCGTCGGCGTGCCGCCGCCGGCCAGCGAGCGGGCGTGGGCGTTGGTGACGTAGTCCAGGTCCCGTACGACCTTCATCACCCTGCGGCGGAGTTCCTCCGACACCGGGTAGTTGCCGGACAGTACGCGCGAGACGCTGGCGACCGAGACGCCTGCCCGCTCGGCCACGTCCCGGATGGTGGCTCGTCCGGAGTCACCCGATGCCTTGCGCTGACTCACCGTAGCGGCTCCTTCGCCGTAGAGACTCCCTCACCGACGGGCCGGAGGCCCAGCCGGGGTCCCGTCCGCAGCCGGTGCTGGAACCGTATCCCATTGTTTCTCCAGGTGTTTCTCCCCGGTGGCCGCGGGCGGTCGGGCGGGATCAGGCGATCCGGGCCATGTCCGCGTGAGACACCACGTAGACCGGCGGCAGGCCCTCGACCAGGCGTTCCAGTTCCTCGGCCACGATGCGGCCGAGGCGTTCCAGCTCGTTGCCGAGCGAGCCGGCGATATGCGGGGTGAGGAAGACGTTGGGGAGGTTGTACAGGGGGGATCCGGCGGGCAGCGGTTCGGGCTCGGTGACGTCCAGTACCGCGCTCAGGCGCCCGGAGAGCAGCTCGTCGGTGAGTGCGGCGGGGTCGATCAGGGCGCCGCGGGAGGTGTTGATGACGACGCCGCCGTCCTTGATGAGTGCGAGTCGGTCGCGGTCGAGCATGCGGTAGGTCTCGGGGATGTCGGGGGCGTGCAGGCTGACGATGTCGCTGGTGTCCAACAGACCCTCCAGCGACAGCAGTTCGACCCCCAGGGTGGCGGCCTCGGCGGCGTCCACATAGGGGTCGTACAGCGAGACGGCGAGGTCGAACGGCCGCAGCAGTTCCAGCAGCCGGCGGCCCACGCGCGATGCGCCGATGATCCCCACCCGGCGGCCGAGGTTGCCCGTGTCCGCGGTCTCGGCGGGGGAGGGGTAGGTGTGGGTACCCCGGAAGCGCTCGCGGTGGGCGAAGGTGTCCTTTCCGGCGAGCAGGATCATGGCGAGTGCGTATTCCGCGACCGGCAGTGCGTTGCCGGTCACCGCGCTGGCGACGGTGACTCCGCCCTGCCACAGGGCCTCACCGACCAGGGAGCGGACGGAGCCCGCGGCGTGCAGGACGGTACGCAGCCGGGGCGCCGCGGCGAGGACTTCCGCGTCGAGGTGGGGACAGCCCCATCCGGTGATCAGTACGTCGGCCCGGGACAGCGCCTCTGCCGCCGCCGGATCAGTGAAGTCCTGGACGACGAGCTCGGGGTCGAGGTCGGCCGCCTGCTGGAGCCGTGCCAAGAGTGGCGGGGGGAACAGCAGAGGCAGGTGCACCGGATCCATGGCGAACACGGCCCTCGGCGGCTGGGGGCTGGGCATGACCCTCCTGAAGCACTGGACGGAAACATTTTCAGAAAGCGTCTTCTACCGTAGATCTGACAGGAAGGGCGGGTCAATCGGCGCGACGGAGCGGGGAGTGCGGGTGCCCATGGGCCTGTGCGGTCGCGTACGCCCAAGTCGGGGCAGGGGAAAGCGGCAGGACCGGGGGTGCGGCGGCCCAAGGCGATGCGTGTCCTGTCGCCGGGCGGCCTCTGATCCCGCTCGGTGCCGAAATCGGTTACTCGGCGTTCTCGGTCGCTCAGGTCCTCACGTGCTCAGGCCGGCGAGGACCCTGGCACCGGGCGCGTACGCGCAGGATCCCGGGCGGGTATGGTTCATGCCCGCCACGACAGCGGCTCGCGGATTCATCAGCAACCGGTTTCCGATACGGCCGTCGAGATCGCCGGCAGGCTCGTCGGCAGCCGTGATGATCAGGCCGCGATCCACCAGCTCGCCGACGATCGTCGAAACCGTGGTTCGGGAAACCCCCGCCTGGCGTGCCAACTCGGCCCGGTGTAAGGCTCCTTGAGCGAGAAGCAGGGCGATGATCTGCTCTTCGTTCGACCGTCGCAGGCTCCGCAGCGACCCTCCGGCCTTCCGGCTCATGTCGCCGACGTTGCCCATTCTTTTCGAAACTGCGTCAAGAGTCTTGACGCAGTTTCCAGACAGGAAGAAGCTCTGCCCCATCGCACAACAACCGGTTGCTACGTCAGCCGAGTTGCGACTGACGGGCCGGTCTCTGGCCGAAATCCCGAACAGCCCGAAGCAGGAGGTGGTGCGTTCATGCCCCCACGCGCTGATGCTCCCCTGAGCCGCCGCCGATTTCTCGCCCTCTCGGCGGCCGGTACCGCCACCGGCGCGGCAGCGCTGAACGGCTGCGCGCTGCAGGTGCGGCCCACTCGGCGCAAGAACGGCCAGACCACCGTTTTCGGCGGCAGCTACAACGGCGTGCCACGGACAAGTCCACGCTCGCCGTCGCCGTCATGTCCACCTACGTCACGTCAGCCGGAACGCCGGTTGCCAATCTCCAGGCCGCGGCTTCCGTGATGCACGTCGTCCCCATCCTGCTGATCTTCCTCGTCGCCCAGCGCGGTTTCGTCGCCGGGATGTCCACCTCCGGACTCAAGTGACCCTCGGCACCGCCCTTTTCACCCTCGCAAGGAGTCATGCATGAACACGCCCCTGTCCCGCCGTACCGCCCTCCAAGCGGCGGGAGCCACCGTGCTCGCCGCCGGCCTGTCCGGCCTGACGGCCACGGCGGCCCGCGCGGACGACGACAACTCCGCACCGAGGCTGGTGACTTACCCCCGCCCGTCCACCATGCCGACCAACACCAGTTTCAAGGTGCGGGTCCGTACTGCCCCCGACGGCGAGTGGCAGACCCTCGACATCTACCGGCCCCAGCTGGAGGAGATCAACGCCACCACCGGGTCGGGCAAGGTCTACAACACGTCGATGGCGTACTTCGACTTCCGTGGTTCCGTCGAGCTCGAGGTCACCTACCTCAAGGGCGGCACCACCAAGGCCCGGGTGAGACCGGACGCGTTGGGCATCAAGCCCGAGCTGCTCGGCGACACCCTCCGCTTCACTCTCGACGAGCCGCGTGACGTCGTCGTCCAGATCAACGACGAGATCTTCGATTGTCTGCACATCATCACCAACCACATCGACCCCAACCCGCCCGCCGCCGACGACCCGGACGTCATCTACTTCGGACCCGGCGTGCACAGCGTCACCGGCAATGTGCTCACCGTCCCCAGCGGCAAGACCGTCCATCTCGCGGGCGGCGCCGTCCTGACCGCCCAGGTCTTCTTCAAGAACGTGGAGAAGGCCTCCCTCACCGGCCACGGCATGCTCTACGCGGGCCCAGGCGGTGTCCTGTGCGAGGGCAGCAAGAACATCCGCGTCGAGGACGTCATCATCATGAACCCGAACGGTTACGCGGGCACCTTCGGCGAGAGCGAGAACGTCCACGTCAAGAAGGCGCGCTCGTTCAGCTCGAAGGGCAACGGCGACGGCTTCGACGTCTTCTCCTCCACAGGCGTCGTCTTCGACGGCTGCTTCATGCGCAACTCCGACGACTGTTTCGCCATCTACGCCCACCGCTGGAACTACTACGGCGACACCCGCGACATCACCATCCAGAACTGCGTCCTGTGGGCCGACGTCGCCCACCCGATCAACGTCGGCACGCACGGCAACACGGACGCCCCCGAGATGATCGAGAACCTCGTCATCAAGAACCTCGACATCCTCGACCACCGCGAGCCCCAGATGGGTTATCAGGGCTGCATCGCCCTGAACCCCGGCGATTCCAACCTCATCAAGAACGTGCAGATCGAGGACGTCCGGATCGAGGACTTCCGCTGGGGCCAGGTGATCCACATGCGGATCATGTACAACACGAAGTACAACACCTCGGTCGGCCGCGGCATCGAGGACGTCTACGTCAAGAACCTCAGCTACACGGGCACGCACGCCAACCCGTCCCTCTTCCTCGGCTACGACGCCGATCACGCCATCAAGAACGTCACCTTCGAGAACCTGGTGATCAACGGCACCGTCGTCGCCGACTCGATGAAGAAGCCCAAGTGGTACATGACCACGGACGCGGTGCAGTGGTTCGCCAACGAGCACGTCACGAACCTCACCTTCCTCACCACCGCCGAGGCCGAGGCGGCCGCCGCGTCATGACGATCCCCGCGACGAGCCGCCGGGGCTTCCTCGGCGGCGCCGCGGCCCTGCTGCTGGTATCGGGCGCGAGCGGACTGCTCGTGCCCGGCACGGCACGGGCCGCCCAGAACGAGAACGAGACCGGCCGCAGAGCCTTCACTCACCCCGGACTGCTGCACACCGGCGACGACCTCGCCCGTATGAAGGCCGCGGTCACCGCGAAGGAGTCGCCCATCTACGACGGCTACTTGGCGCTCGCGGCCCATGCCCGCTCCTCGTCGTCGTACACCGTGCAGAACACCGGCCAGATCACCTCGTGGGGCCGCGGCCCCAGCAACTTCCAGAACCAGGCCGTGGCCGACTCGGCCGCCGCGTACCAGAACGCCCTCATCTGGTCCGTCACCGGCGACCGCGCGCACGCCGACAAGGCCCGCGACATCCTCAACGCCTGGTCGGCCTCGTTGACCGCCGTCACCGGCGCCGACGGCCCACTCGGCGCCGGGCTCCAGGCCTTCAAGTTCATCAACGCGGCCGAACTGTTGCGGCACAGCGACTACGACGGCTGGACGGACGCCGACATCGCGCGCTGCGAGGAGTCCTTCCTCACCGTCTGGTATCCGGCCGTCTCCGGCTACATGCTCTACGCCAACGGCAACTGGGACCTGACCTCCCTTCAAACCATCCTCGCCATCGGCGTGTTCTGCGAGGAACCCACCCTCTTCGAGGACGCCCTGCGCTTCGCCGCCGCCGGTGCCGGCAATGGCAGCGTCCTCCACCGCATCGTCACCGACGGCGGCCAGGGCCAGGAGTGCGGCCGTGACCAGGGCCACGAACAGCTCGCGGTCGGCCTGCTCGCCGACGCCGCCCAGGTCGCCTGGAACCAGGGCGTCGACCTGTGGGGTTACGACGACCACCGCATCCTCGCCAACGTCGAGTACGCCGCCCGCTACAACCTCGGCGGCGACGTCCCCTTCACCCCGGACCTCGACCGCACCGGCAAGTACATAAAGAAGGCCGTCTCGGTCATCGGGCGCGGCAACATGCCGCCGATCTACGAGATGGCGTACGCGCACTACGTGGGTGTACGCGGCCTCGACGCCCCGTACACCAAGAACGCCGTCTTCCGCGGCTCCGGCGGCGCCCGTGTCATCGAGGGCAGCAACGACGACCTGCCGAGCTGGGGCACCTTCACCTACGCCGGTGCGACGGCTCCCTCGCCGCGCGTGCCCACGGCCCCGGCCGGCGTCACGGCGGTGGGCGACGGCAAGGCCGTCACCGTGACATGGCTGCCATCCGCCTGGGCCGCCTCCTACACGGTCCTGCGGGCGACGGCCGCCGAGGGCCCGTACGAGGAGATCGCCCACGGCATCGACAAGCCGACGTACACCGACAGCGACGCACACCCGGGAAAGAGGTACTTCTACACGGTCACCGCCTCCAACTCGCAAGGTGGGGGCGCCAGTTCGAGCCGGGCTGCGGCCACTGCCGTTCTCCCTGAGCCCTGGTCGACCCAGGACGTCGGTGAGGTGAAGATCCCCGGTTCCGCCGCCTTCGACGGCGAGCGGTTCGTGCTGGAGGCGAGCGGCACGGCCGACACCTACCGCATGGTGCATCTGCCGCTGCGCGGCGACGGTACGGTCAGCGCACGGATCGTGTGGCCGCTCAGCTCGCAGTACTCCAAGATCGGCGTCACCGTCCGTGCCTCCCTCGACGCGGACGCGGCCCACGCCTCCATGCTGATCCAGGGGCTGCCGCTGCACACCTGGAGCGGTGTGTGGACCGTACGGCCGTCCGCCGGTTCGGACGTCTCCGCCACTGGCAGTACGCCCGTGCCGCCGTCCCAGCAGCAGGCGATCACCACCAACGCGGCCTTCCCGATTTCCGGCCTTGGTGAGCTGCCGGAGTCGGCGACACCGCTGGAGGCGCCGTACGTCGAAGGCGCGGGCGATGGCTACCGGCTGCGGGCGCCGTACTGGGTGCGGGTGACCCGCAAGGGCCGCCGCTGCACCGGAGCCATCTCCCCCGACGGCATCCGCTGGACCGAAGTCGGCTCCACCGACGTCGTGTTGGGACACACGGTGTCCGCGGGACTCGTCCTGACCTCTTGCCTCGGCGTCGACGAGGACTACGCCGAGACCGGCACCGGTGCTTTCGACAACGTCAGCGTGACCTCCGCCTCCTCCGGTGAGGTCTGGTCCGTGCCGCGCCCCGCCCGCACCGCCACCGGCCTGCGCGCGACCAGCGGCGCCGACGCCGTCGAACTGGCCTGGACCGATCCGGACCCCTCCGCCCGGTTCAAGGTGCTGCGCGCCACCGACGCCGACGGCCCGTACCAGACGATCGCGACCGGCGTCGGCCCGGTCGGGTTCGGTACCCGCATCCGGTTCGCGGACGCGACGGGCACGCCCGGCACGACGTACCACTACGCCGTCGCGAAGATGAACTGCGGCGGGCGTGGTCCGCTGTCGGAGTCGGCCGCCGCGCCGATGCCGTCACCCTCCGTTCCCCAACTCACGTCCACGGTCGCCGCGTTCGCGAACCAGGGCGTCGAGTTCCGGCATTTGCTCCGCGCCTCGCACGAGCCCGTACGGTTCACCGCCGACGGGCTGCCCGACGGCCTCCGTGTCGACAAGCGCACCGGCCTGATCTCCGGAACCCCCACCCGGACAGGCGAGTTCACGCTCACGATCACCGCGGGCAACGCGGCCGGCGACGGGACCGGCACCCTCACCCTCACGGTCGGCACACCCCCGCCCGCGCCCTGGACGTACGGCGACCTCGGTGACGTGGTCCTCGACGACCGCGACTTCGGGACGCTGGGCGTGGTGGCTATCCGCACGCCCGGCAGCACGTCGTACGGCGGCGGGACCTTCACCGTCCGGGGTGCCGGTACCGATCTCACCGTCAACAACCAGGGAATGACGGCGCAGTTCGTACGACAGCCCGTCACCGGCGACTGCGACGTCACCGCCCGGCTCGTCTCCCGTACCGGCGCCAGTTCCGACCGGGTGGGGCTGCTCATCGCCAAGTCCCTGTCACCGTTCGACCAGGCGGCCGGGACGATCGTCACGGGCGGGACCACCGCGCAGCTCATGCTCCGCAAGACCGTGGCGGGCGCCTCCGCCTTCTCGGGCGGCGCGGCGGTCACCCTCCCCTCCCTGCTGCGACTGAAGCGCACCGGGACCGCCTTCAGCGCGGCCGTCTCCACCGATGACGGCGCCACCTGGACCCCCCTCGCCGAGGGAGAGATCCCCGGTTTCGGTGACGCCCCCTACCACGTGGGCCTTGTGGTCTGCTCCCGCAGCCCCCTGGTCCGCAGCACCACCGAGTTCGAAGAGGTGAGCATCACGCCCATCTGAGACCCCACTGGATTGGAGCTGCACAGCGATGAGCCGCACTTCCCCCCACCAGCACCTCCAGAACACCGAGTTGAGCCGCCGCGGTCTCCTGAAGACCGTCGGTGGCGTCACGGCCGCCCTCGCCGTCGGAGCGTCCGCCGCCGCGACGGGCGGCAAAGCGGAAGCCGCGCCGGCTGCCTTCACCCACCCCGGAATGCTGCACGCCTACGGCGAACTCAACCGCGCCAAGGTGCGCGTCGCCGCGGGCGACGACCCCTGGCTCTCCGGCTGGAACCGGCTGACCGCCAACAGCCACTCGGCCAGCACCTGGACGCCCAACCCGCAGGCCACGATCATCCGCGGCGGCACCGGCGAGAACTACGGCATCCTCTACAACGACATCCACGCCGCCTACCAGAACGCGCTGCGCTGGAAGATCGCGGGGACGACCGCCAATGGCGACACGGCCGTCAGGATCCTCAACGCCTGGTCGGCCAAGCTCACCACGGTCACCGGCAACGCCGACCGGTTCCTGGCCGCCGGGATCTACGGCTACCAGTTCGCGAACGCCGCCGAACTCATGCGTGGCTACAGCGGGTTCGACCTCGCCCGGTTCAAGACGATGATGCTCGACGTCTTCTACCCGCTCAACAACCAGTTCCTCACGGGACACAACGACGCCTGCATCACCAACTACTGGGCCAACTGGGATCTGTGCAACATGAACTCGATCCTGGCCATCGGCATCCTGTGCGACGACGGGGCCAAGTACGACCAGGCGGTCAACTACTTCAAGACCGGCGCGGGCAACGGCTCCATCACCCACGCCATCCCGTTCGTGTACGAGAGCCAGGGCCTCGCCCAGTGGCAGGAGTCCGGCCGCGACCAGGGGCACGCCATGATGGGCATGGGCCAGATGGGCGCCTTCTGCGAGATGGCCTGGTCCCAGGGCGACGACCTGTACGGCTACGACAGCAACCGGTTCATGAAGGCCGCCCAGTACGTCGCCAAGTACAACCTCGGCCAGGACGTGCCCTTCACGACGTACACCTGGGGCACGGGCCAGAGCTGCGCCCAGCAGTCGCAAACCGTGATCTCGTCCGCGAGCCGCGGCCAGGTCCGGCCGGTGTGGGACATCCTGTACTACCACTACGCGCGCCGGCGCGGGCTCTCCGTCCCGTACATCCAGGCCATGGCCGAGAGCGTCCGCCCCGAGGGCGGAGGCGGTGACTACGGCTCTACCAGCGGAGGCTTCGACCAACTCGGCTTCGGCACGTTGATGTACGCCAAATAGGGCCGTTCACGGCCACAGAAACGACGTCCACAGGAATGACGTCCGAAGGAATACCCGGAAGTGATGTGATGCTCTGATGTGAACGGTTCGCGAGTCGGCGAGGAGCTGGTGGTCGGATGGCGGTGCACGCGGTGGACTCGGCTTCGGACACGAAGGACCCGGTGGTCAGCACCCCCTACGGTGCGGTGCGCGGCCGGTACGAGAACGGGATCGCAGTCTTCCGCGGTATCCCCTACGCGGCACCGCCGTTCGGCCCCCGCCGCTTCCGGCCCCCGGTGCCGCCCGAGCTCTGGGACGGTGTGCGCGACGCGGGCGCGTTCGGTCCGACGCCACCCAAGCCGCCGTACTCCGAGGCGTTCGCGCGGCTCCTCGCCGACCCCGTCGTGCCCGGTGACGACTGCCTCAACCTCAATGTGTGGACTCCGGAGCCGGGACCGGGCGCTCGGCTCCCCGTCATGGTGTGGATCCACGGCGGGGCACTGACTCGCGGCTCCTCGGCCATGCCCGTCTACAACGGGCGCTCCTTCGCCCGCGACGGCGTCGTGCTCGTGTCCATCAACTACCGCCTGGGCGTGGAGGGTTACGGTCTCTTCCCCGACGCGCCCGCCAACCCCGGGCTGCGCGACCAGCTCGCCGCGCTGGAGTGGGTGCGCGAGTCGATCGCGCAGTTCGGCGGCGACCCCGACCGGGTCACCGTCTTCGGCGAGTCGGCCGGAGCCATCAGCATCGGCGCCCTGCTGGCCGTCCCGCGCGCCCAGGGGCTCTTCCACCGCGCCGTCCTGCAGAGCGGTCCGCCCGAGGCCGGCGACCGCGACAAGGTGCGCCGGATGGTGCGCAGGATGGCCACCCGGCTCAAGATCCCGGCGACGGCGGAGGCGTTCGCCGCCGTGGACCGCGATCTGCTCCTGCGCACCCAGGCCGACGTGGGGAAACTCAGCAGCCCGGTCCTCGGCGGACCCGCCTTCGGCATCGTCGTCGACGGCGACCTCGTCCCGCGCGACCCGCTTCAGGCCCTGGTCGAGGGCGCCGCCCCGGACGTCGGCCTCTTGCTGGGCTGGACCAGTGAGGAGTACCGGCTGTGGCTGGTGCCCGGAGGCCTGCTGGAGCGTGTCGACCGGCTCGGCCCGGTCGCCCTGGCCGGTGCCATGGCCCGCTGCCACTGCGGCCATGAGGTGCCCCGCGGCTACCGCGCCATCCACCCGGAGGCGGGCACAGCCGACCTCGTCGGCCAGATGGTCACCGACCATCTCCTGCGCGTCCCTCTGCACCGCCTCGCGGATGCCGTCACCCGTCGATCCCCGGCGTACGTCTACGAGTTCGCATGGCCGTCGAACGTGCCGGACCTCGGCGCCTGCCACGCCCTGGAGTTGGGCTTCGTCTTCGACACCGCCGACGTACCGGAGTCGGCGAAGCTCGCGGGGGAGGGCGCCCCGCAGGAGCTCGCCGACGCGATGCACAGCGCGTGGGTGAGGTTCGCGGTCGAGGGCAACCCGGGGTGGGCCGCCTGGGACGCTTCGCACCCGGTGCGGGTCTTCGGCGCTGCCGAACCGCACACCGTCCACGGACCGCGCGACCGCGAACTTGCCCTGTGGGATGCCGAGTTGGGCAAACCCGCGGGCAAGCCCGTCAGCTCTCCGGAAACCACACCCGCGGAACGCTCTCCCGCCGGATCGCCCACGCCCGGTCCGGCACCGCTGTCAGCCGTACGCCGCTTCCGCGGCTCCGGCGGCGCCCGTCGGACGTGACGACGGGACGCCGCCGAGCCGGTCGTCACTCACCGTCCCACCTCCTCCCCGGAGCGGCCACCGAGTCGCGGACCACGACGTGCGTCCCCAGGAGAAGGTGTTCGTTCGGGGCGTCCGGAGTGCGGCCGAGGGCAGTGCGGACGGCCAGGCGGCCGAGTTCCTCGTAGGGGACGTGGACGGTGGTGAGCGGGGGGTGGAGGTCGCGGGCGAAGGGGATGTCGTCGTAGCCGGCGAGGGAGACGTCGTCCGGGACGCGCAGGCCCGCTTCGTGGAGGGCGGTCAGCGCACCGGCGGCGACCATGTCGGTGGAGGCGATCACGGCCGTGAACTCCAGCCCCTGCGCCAGGGCTTGGCGCATCAGGCGGTGGCCGGAGTCGCGGGTGAAGTCGCCGTCCAGCCGCAGCGCCGGGTCCGGGTCGAGGCCGCGTGCCCGATGGGCGGCGAGGTAGCCGCGCTCGCGGCCCTGTGCCGTGGTGTTGTCCGCCTTGCCGCCGAGGAACAGGACGCGCCGGTGGCCCTGGGCGAGGACGTGCGCGCACAGGGCGTAGGCGCCGCCCTCGTTGTCGTACTCGATGACCGTGACCGGCGTCCCGGGCGCCAGCGGCGGGCGTCCGCACAGCACGAGCCGCGACCCCGCCGACGCCAGCGAGTCGGCGATCCGGGCCATCCGCTCGCGGTACTCGGCGGTGTCGGTGGCGCCGCCGACCAGGATCACCGCGGCGGCCCGCTGGGCACGCATCATCTCGATGAACTCCAGCTGGTGTTCGGCGTCGCCGTCGGTGCTGCACACCAGGCACAGGTGCCCGAGCCGGGTCGCCTCGCGCTCCACGCCGTGCGCCATGTGCGCGAACGACGGGCCGGTGATGTCGTCGAGGACGAACGCGAGGGTCGGCGTGCCGGCCCCCGCGATCGCCTTGGCGCGGGCGTCGGCCACATAGTCCAGCTCACGGACCGCCCGCATCACCCGCGTACGTGTTGTCGTGCTCACCGGGTACTCGCCGCCGAGCACCCGCGACACCGTCGACGCCGACACCCCCGCGCGCGCCGCCACGTCCCGGATCGTGTGCCGGCTCCCGGCGTCCGTGGTGCTCTTCCTTGTCATCCCCTGGCCCCTTTCCTCCACCCCGGGCGACGACGTGTCCGGCGCCGGGGCCCTCGGGAAGTGCGGCAACACAAAGGGCAACCGGTTCCCGAGCCGGAGGCTAGCAGCGGGAGCGGCGCGGGACGAGGGACGGGGAATTCCCTGGGTGGTCGGCTGCGGACCGGGGGAACTGTGCGATCTTTTGGCGGGGGTCCGGGGGCGCAGCCCCGAGGTACGGGACGGGTCGGGGCGCAGGGGGCGAAAAATCCGTTACGCCGACCCCAGCGTCTCCCTGATTCCCGCGATCGCCCCCGGTCCCACCCTGCAGCACCCCCCGATCAACCGAGCCCCACCCTGTCGCCACCCGGAGACCTGCTCCGTGGTGAAGGTGGACCGCCCGGCCCACGCACGAGTCTCCGCGTCCCACACCTCACCACTGTTCGGGTACACGACGACCGGCTTCCCCGTCACCCGCGCCGCGGTGGCGACAGCCGCGTCCACGTCCTTGGGCGCGCAGCAGTTCACTCCGACCGCGATCACCTCGTCCGCGTCGGCGGCCAGGGCGAACGCCTCCTCCAGGGGCTGCCCGGCCCGCGTACGGTCGCCGGCGACGCTGTACGACAGCCACGCCGGGACGCCCAGCCCGCGCACGCTCCGCAACAGCGCCCGCGCCTCGTCTGCGTCCGGCACGGTCTCCAGGGCGAGCACATCGGGCGCGGCGGCGGCCAGGACTTCGAGGCGGGGGCGGTGGAACCGCTCCAAGTCGTGGACGCTCAGCCCGTACCGGCCCCGGTACTCCGAGCCGTCCGCGAGCATCGCGCCGTAGGGTCCGACCGACGCGGCGACCCACAGGGGCCGCGTGACACCCTGGGCGGCGGCCCGTCGAGCGGCCTCCCGCGCCAACTCCACACTCAGTCCGAGCAGTTCGGCCGCCCGCTGGTGGCTGATCCCGCGCTTGGCGAAGCCCTCGAACGTCGCCTGATAGCTGGACGTGATCGCCACGTCCGCGCCCGCCTCGAAGTAGGCGAGGTGCGCCTCGACGATCGCCTCGGGCCGCTCCGCGAGCAGCCGCGCCGACCACAGCTCGTCGCTCAGGTCGTGCCCGGCCGATTCCAGCTGGTTGGACATACCGCCGTCGAGGACGACGGACCCGGCGGAGAGGGCTTCGGCGAGGGTGTGGGGGGTGTTGCTGGTCATGACATGACGCTAGTCGATGCGGGGAGCGGTGCCTGATGATTCCACCCTCGCCGATGGCCGCTCCACCCCGGCCGGGCGCAAGGCATACCGCACCTACGCCGGTCGGATCGTCGCATTCGCCGTGCAGAACCCAGGTGCCCGCCGCCGGGGGTGACCGGGGCGTTACGCCCCGTACGCACCCGGCATGCACGAGATCACGAGCAGGCACTCTCCAGCGGCGACTCGTCAAACGCACTCCGCACGAGCTGATCACTGCCCGGCGCGCGCCCTGACCGTCACCTCGAGGCGGCATGCCGGCGTCCGCCGCGGCGTCGCGCGCGCTTGCGCCGGGCCGGCGGCACGAGCAGTGCGCCCAGCAGCATGGGCACGAGCAGGAGCGGCCACCACGCGCGCGTGCGCTCGTTCTTGCCGAGGGCGGTGTGCTGCACGGAGGGAGTCGCCGAGGCGGACGGGCTCGTCGCGCGGTGCTTCGAAGTCGCCTTGAGAACCACGTCGTTGCCGTCGCCCCCGCGGTAACTCATGCGGTATGTCGTGTCGGCGAGCTTGAGGGCGGCGCCCTCGGGGAGGTGGGTGAAGCTGCCGGTGGTCCTCTCGTGGCCCGTGTGGTTCAGCAGGGTGATCTCGCGGGCGGGATCGATCGCGGCGTCGGAGAGGTCGAGGTCGCCGGCGAGACGGACGGCGCCGCTCACCCTCAACGGCTTGTCGCGGAGCACCAGTTCACCCTTGGCCCGTTGGGTGTAGTCGCCGGACACCGTGAGGGCGCCGGCGACCACGCCCTCGTTCGTCACGGCGCCCCGCACCGTGCCCTTGCCGGTGAGCGACGTCGTCACACGCAGGCCCGTCGCGCGTGCGTCCAGGCGTGCGCCGGGCGACGTGAGCCGGATCGCCTTGCTGCGCGCGAGCGAGGCGCCCCCGGTCAGGGCGAGCGTGCCCTTCGTGACCGTCGTCGTTCCCGTGTACGTCACCTCGCCACCCGTCAGCGTCGTCGTCGCGGCGCCCGACTGGGTGAGCCCGCCCGTTCCGCCAACTCGGCTTAGAATAAAGGGAGTTGAGGTGTTGTGAACGATGAGCGTGCCGTCGTTCACCACGCGCCGGCGCGCGGTGCCCGTCATCAGCGAACCGTCGCCGCCCGGTGAGCCCGACCCCAACCGCAGCACCGCACCCTCCTCGATGGTGGTCGACCCGTCGTAGTACTGCTTCGCCGCGAAGGTCACGTCGTTGCCGCGCGTCCCCTTGATCACGACGTCCCCCGCGCCGGGCGCGGCCAGTGTGTCGTGGTACCTGCCGCCGCCGATGGGGGCGCCCAGCGTGACCGGGCCGTTGTAGGCGAACGTCAGCAGCGAGCGCCGTCCGCTCGCCTCGTGCAGGTTGATGTAGACGGTGTCCTTGGTGCCCGGCATGAAGATCTTGTGGGTCGTGCCGTCGCCCCACTGGAGGTTCGCGCCCTCGATGTTGGTACCGCGCTTGTTCACGTCATGGGGAATCCTGAGCCAGTTGATGTCCGGGTCGCTCAGCGAGGGGTGGGTGTCGCCGCCCTGGTCGCTGTAGCTGTACTGGCCGGTGAGCACCACCTTGCTGCCGGGCCGGGTATGGACGTTGACGTCGCTGCCGTACTCGCGCTGGTAGAAGTTCTGTCGCAGGGTGATCGTCCGGTACAGCGGGGTGTCGATGATCCAGGAGCCCTGGTTGAGGATGGCGCGGGCGTTCGGGAGGGCCACGGGGTACTCGGGGCGGCCGACCGCCATGCCCGTGCCGTTGTCGATCACCCCTGAGAAGGGGTGGGTTCCGGCCAGGTCGAGCGTGCCCCACATGTTGCGGGGCTGGGTGACCAGGCCCGATCCGCTGATCGTGCCGATGTTGAAGGTGCGGGTGAGCGACAGGCGCAGGGTGCCGTCGACGCGGACGTTCAGCTGGTTGAGCTGATAGCCGGGTGTGCTGTACGGGAAATGACCGATCAAGCCCGTCCCACCGCCCGTCCCGTACTGCAGGGTCGCGCCGCGCTCCACCGTCACCGCGGGCGGGTCGGGGTTGGCGACCGTCGTGTACGGGTGGTTGCCGCCCCGCGTCGTCACCGTCTGCCGCTGCCGCGCCTTGGGGAGCGTGAAGTCGCTGTCCTGGGTCAGGACGAGCGTCCCGCTGCCCCGCACGGTGAGCGTGCCCTCGCCACGGAACACCCCGTCGTACGTCGTCGTCCCCGCCGGTACGCTCACCACCGCGTCGCCGGTGAGCGTCACGTCCCGGCCCGCGAGCACATCGGCCGTGACGTCCCGGCCTCCGGCCGCCGTCGCGGTGGGAGCACTGCACATGAGGGCAACCGCCGCGAGGATCCCGGCGACGGCCGCTGACTTCTGATGCCTATGACTGCGCACATCACCGGAGACGGCCCGCAGGCCCCCCAATAACAGAAACTTGCCGACTACCTCGCCATGACACCGGGGGGCGCCCCGGTGTCAGTGCGCGTGGTGGTGCTCGTGGTCGTGGTCGTCCTTGTGGTCGTCCTTGTGGTCGTGGCCCGGGGGGCGTTGCGCCAGGGCGTGGGTGCGTGTGGTGAGTTCGTCCGTGGACACGGCGCACAGGCCGACGAGCATGTCCTCCAGGGCGGCCAGCCAGAGCTGGTAGTAGTTGTAAGGCTCGTCCTGTGCCGGAGCGATCTCCCAAGCCGCGATCCGGGCGATCAGTGCGGCCTGGAATTGCGGCCAGGTGAACGCGCCTGCCTCGTACAGGCTGACGGCCATGCCGAAGGCGCGGCTCTCCCAGGGCTCGGCGAACACCAACTCGCCGTTGGAGCGCGGTGGTGCGGCCGGGCCCTCGATGTCCAGCGGCGCGGTCATGGTGCCACCACCTTGGCCACGCCGACCATCGCGTCCCGGGTCACCAGCGGCACGAGCTGTTCCTCGGACAGGTGCTCGGTGCCGGCCGGACGCTCGGGCAGTACCAGCCAGCGCACCTCACTGGTGGAGTCGTGGACGGTGATCTGCACGTCGTCGTCGAGGTCGAGTCCCATCTCGGACAGCACCTTTCGGGGCTCCTTCACCACGCGTGCGCGGTAGGCGGGGTCCTTGTACCAGCTGGGCGGCAGGCCGAGCACCGGCCACGGATAGCACGAGCACAGCGTGCACACCACCACGTTGTGGGTGGTCGCGGTGTTCTCCACAACGACGATGTGCTCGCCCTGCGGTCCCGAGAAGCCGAGCTCCTTGATGGCCGCGGTGCCGTCGTCGAGCAGCCGCCGCCGGTACTCCGGGTCGGTCCATGCCTTGGCGACGACCTTGGCGCCGTTGAGCGGGCCCACGTTGGTCTCGTAGGTGGTGATGATCCCGTCCATCACCTTCGGGTCGATCAGACCCCGCTCGGTGAGCAGTTGCTCGAGAGCCTCGGTGCGCAGGGCTACGGGAAGGGACTCGTCCGGTCCGCCACTGGTGGTGGTCACGAGGTGGTCTCCAGGTAGCTCTCGTACAGCTCAACGGTGAGCGCGAAGGGTTCGGCGTCGGCGCCCCACAGCTCGTATGAGTCGAAGCGCACCGAGTAGACGTGCTGCGGGTTCTCGCCGTGGAAGTGGGCGTTGGTGTCCGGCAGCACGGCGGCGGGCTGGATGACCTCGACAATTCCTGTATGTCCCCGCACATAGCCCGGCAGTCGGGTGTGCCCGGGCACCGACACGGCCTTGGCCCGTACACGCTCGCCGACAGCGAAGGTCGGCGCGGTGTCCACGGAGCGCAGCGAGCCATCGGCGGTCGGCGCGTAGTCGGGTCGGGCGGGCTCGGGGATCGGCGGTTCCTCGACGTGTTCGCCGCGCAGGTTGCGGGCGCGGGCGTCGATCGCGCCCGGCGCCAGGATGGCGCTTTCGGTGAGCATCAGCTCCGCGCCGTTGAGCCAGCGCCCGTAGTAGCCGTCGTCCAGGTAGGCGGCTCGGCCCAGGCGCTCGTGCGCGTGCCGGAAGGCGTCCGGGTTCACGCCGCCGCACGCAACGCGGCTGGAGAGAAGCGCCAGCGCGAATGCGCGGCGCTCCCAGGGTTCCTCGAAGACTGGTTCATCACGCCTCGGCGCATGAACGGGACCCCATCCCGGCGTGCCGCCCATATCAGCAATGCCGTCCATGGGCGCGACTCCTCAAATGACTGCATAACGGACTAGACACCTGAATCGTATGCGGCAGGTGTCCATCCGTGCCGCGATGACGACGCCGCGAATACGCCGAGGGCCGCGCCCCGCGAGCTCGCCGCGTTGCGGCCTGGGCCCCGGGTCCCCAGGCTCGTCAGCTCTCGAACGCCGTATCCCGCGCCACCTTCTCCCACGCGGCGATCTCCGCCCGCTGCGCCTCCATGTGACCGACCACCGCATCGACCCCATCACCCCCGAGCGGCAGCCGCAACGGTGTGTTCTCGGCGGCGAGAGAGGTCAGGACGGCCGCGACGCCCCGCGCCGGGTCGCCCGGCTGGTCGCCGTCACCGGCGGCGACCGCCTGGCGGGTGGGGCCGACCGTGTCCGCGTAGTCGGCGATCTCCTCACTCGCGGTGGTCCCGCCCATCAGGTTCGTGCGGAACGCGCCCGGCTCCACGATCAGCACCTTGATGCCGAGCGGTCCGACCTCGGCCGCCAGCGCGTCCGAGAAGCCTTCGAGCGCGAACTTCGTACCGCAGTACGCGGAGAACCCCGGGTACGTCATCTGCCCGCCCATGCTGCTCATCTGGACGATCGCCCCCGAGCGCCGCTCCCGCATGTGCGGCAGGACGGCGCGCACCAGCGTGGCGGGCCCGAAGAAGTGCAGGTCGAACAGGGACCGCAGCTCCCCGTCCGTGGTCTCCTCGGCAGCGCCGACATGACCGCGCCCCGCGTTGTTGACCAGTACATCGATCCGCCCGTGCCGCTTCACCACATCGGCCACGACGGAGTCGATGCCCGCCGGGTCCGTGACATCGAGGGTGACCGCCTCCACCTGGTCGGGGTGGGCCGCCACCAGGTCGGCCAGCCCCTCGGGCCTGCGGGCCGTGGCGATCACGACGTCTCCCTCCGCGACCGCCGCCTCGGTGAACGCCCGGCCGAAACCACTGTTCGCGCCGGTGACCAGCCATACCTTGCTCATGTCCGACTCCTGGTCCGTGGTGAATGTCTTGCCTGGTGAATGTCCTGCTGGTGCGGTCCTGTCTTTTTCGATGTTGCGAGCCTCGCCGGAAACCCGCTCGCCCGTCCAAGACCCGTCGTGATAGCCAATGGTTATGGCCATGGACGTGCACGGACGGGACCTGCGCTACTTCGTCGCGGTCGCCGAAGACCTGCACTTCACGCGTGCCGCCGAGCGCCTCTTCGTCTCCCAGCCCGCGCTGAGCAAGCAGATCCGCATGCTGGAGCGGCAGCTCGGCGCTGAGCTGTTCGAGCGGGACCGGCAGGGCGTGCGGTTGACCGCGGTGGGTGCGGCGCTGCTGCCGTGCGCGCGTCGGGTGCTCGCCGACTGGGACGCGGCGGCCGACGCCGTCGAGCGTGCCAAGGCCGAGCAGCGGGCCATGCTTGTCGTCGGCATGAGCACCAGCCCGGGGCGCGGCGGCCTGCTGCCCGCCATCAGGTCCCGGTTCAGCGAGGCGTGCCCCGCGGCCAAGGTCGAGCTGCGGCAGGTGAGTTGGACCGACTCCAGCGCGGGGCTCGCGGACGGCTCCGTGGACGCGGCCTTCGTGTGGCTGCCGGTACCGGACGGGGAGCGCTACGAGTGGGTGGTGGTGGCCGAGGAACGGCGCCATGTCGCGCTGCCGGACACGCATCGCCTGGCGACCCGTGAGGAGATCGACTTCGCGGAACTCCTCGACGAACCCTTCATCGCCATCCCCAAGTCCGCCGGTGTGCTGCGCGACTACTGGCTCGCCCTCGACGCCCGCGCCGGGCGTCCGGCGCGGATCGGCGCGGAGGCCGCGAGCGCCGACGAGACGTACGAGGCCCTGGTCGACGGCCGGGGCGTCTGCCTGCTCGCCGCGGGCAACGCGCCCCTGCTCACCCGGGGCGGCGTCGTCACCCGCCCCGTGCGTGGCATCTCGCCGAGCCGGCTCGCCCTCGCCTGGCGTGCGGGCGACCGGAGTCCGCTGGTACGGGCCTACGCGGAGGCGGCCCGCCTGGCCTCGGGCCACCGCCCCGGCTGACAACCCCCGTCGCGTCCGACCCGTTGACCTCGCCGTAGTACGCGCTTACCTTTTCGGCGGTCGCAGTGTTCGTAATGACAAATACGGTTCGATATACCGGACGGACGGTCACCGCATGAGCCGCAGTGAACGACACCAGGAACACCACGACGCACACCACGGCGAACACCAGGGCGCACAGCGCCACGCACGACTCATAGGCGCCGTAGCCGGGCGAAACCCCGGGACGAGACGCCTGTACGCGATCCTCGTCGCCCTGTGTCTCGCCGTGGCCGGAGCTCTCGCCACCGCCGGGCCCGCCCAGGCCGCAGCGCAGACCATCACCAACGGCACCCAGTTCACGGACACTTCGGGCAACGCCGTGCACGCGCACGGCGGCGGAGTCATCAAGGTCGGCAGTTACTACTACTGGTTCGGCGAGCACCGCAACGCCGACAACACCTTCCAGTACGTGGACGCCTACCGCTCCACCGATCTGAAGAACTGGGAGTTCCGCAACCACGTGCTGAGCCAGTCGAGTTCGTCCGAGCTGGCGAGCGCGAACATCGAGCGGCCGAAGGTCATGTACAACGCGTCCACCGGCAAGTTCGTGATGTGGATGCACAAGGAGAACGGCACCGACTACAGCGAGGCGCGGGCCGCCGTAGCCGTCTCGAACACGGTCGACGGCAACTACACCTACCAGGGCAGCTTCCGGCCGCTCGGCCAGTACATGTCGCGCGACATCACGGTCTTCGTCGACACGGACGGCACGGGTTACATGGCGTCGGCCGCGCGTGAGAACTACGACCTGCAGATCTACAAGCTCAGCGCCGACTACACCGGCATCGACAGCCTGGTCGCCGACCCGTGGCACGGCGGACACCGTGAGGCACCCGCGCTCTTCAAGCGGGGCGGGGTCTATTTCATGCTGACTTCGGCCGCGACCGGCTGGAACCCCAACCAGCAGCAGTACGCCACCGCGACGAACATCGCGGGTCCCTGGACGGCCATGACGAACATCGGCGACTCGACGGCCTTCGGTTCGCAGACCGCGTACGTCCTTCCGGTGCAGGGGACTTCAGGTACTTCGTACCTTTACATGGGCGACCGCTGGGGCAACTCCTTCGGGGGTACGGTGAACGACTCTCGTTATGTGTGGCTGCCGCTCACCTTCCCGACCTCGACCACGATGTCCATGTCCTGGTCGCCCGAGATCACCGTCGACACCGCCGCCGGATCGGTCACCGGGACGAGTGCCACCTACAACACGCTGATCGCCCGGCACTCCTCGAAGTGCGCCGACGTGACCAGCCAGTCGCTGTGGCAGGGCGCCCAGATCAAGCAGTACGACTGCAACGGCGGCAACAACCAGAAGTACTGGTTCAAGTCCGTCGGCAGCGGCTACTACCAACTGATGGTCCGCAACAGCTCCTTGTGCGTCCAGGAGAACGCCACCAGCGTCACCCAGGAGAACTGCAGCGGCTCGGCGACCACCCAGCAGTGGTCGGTCACCACCTCGGGCAGTTACGTCCTCCTGAAGTCCCGCGCGAGCGGCGAGTGCCTGGACGTGTCCGGCGCGTCCACCGCCAACGGCGCCGCCCTGATCACGTACACCTGCAACGGAGGCACCAACCAGCAGTGGACGCGAGGCACTTGAGCCGTCGAAGAACCGCGCTCAGAAGTCGATCCGCATGACGGCCCGCCGAGGGCTGGGGCGACTCACCTCGGCGAAGCCGGCGTCCGCGAACACGTCACGGCTGCCGACATGGAGCTCACCCCAGGTGATCTCCATGCCGGGCTGGGTCAGCATCGCGTAGGCCTCCAGCGCGCGAGCGCCGCGGTCGCGGGCGAAACCGACGGCGGCGCCGGCGAGCGCGTACGTGATGCCGCGCTTGCGGAATCCCCTGCGGGTGACGAAGCACGTGACGGCCCAGACGCCGTCGTCGGTCTTGTCCTCGTCACGTCCCGTCCAAGGCGTGCGGGTCCGGAGCAGACGCGGGTAGGCGGTGCGCGGCTCGACCGCGCACCAGCCGACCGGCTCTCCGCCGAGATGGGCGACGAGCCCGCTGGTCGACCGGGCATCCGGGTTGCCGCACGCGGTCTGCTCACGCAGCCGGTCGGCACGTTCGGCGTCGGAGACCGAGCCCCACTGGGAAGCGCCGATCTTGTACCGCTGGCACTGGCACTTCCCCGGATAGTCGGTCGTCCCGAAGATCGCCCGCAGATCGTCCCACGATGCCTCGTTGGCCGGGACGATCGTGAGTTGGCCGGGTGCGATGGGCCCGGGGACGTCCGTCTTCTCGTCGCTCATGACGGGGGAGGCTACCCGGCACCACTGACACGGTGCCGGGCAGCGGAGCTCAGGCCAGCAGGTCGATCGCGTCGATCGACGTGCCCGCGCTGAGGTAGCTCGTCGTCCCCGAGCCGCTCACCACGTCGATCCTCAGCACGTTGTACTGGCTGGAATCCGTGAGCCACGCACTGGCCGGAACGCTGTATGTGAACGTGTAGTTGTTGCCTCGATACGAACCGACCGTGAGCGATCGGGTGCTCGGCTGCGTGGGCGGTGAGGGGATCGACGACGCCCAGCTGTTGACGGTGACCTGCGGCCGGCCGTTCGCGTACGCCGTCGTCACCCCGATGCGCAGGGTGTGCGCGGCCGCCGCCTGGGCCGCGGTGAGCTTGAAGTAGACGAGCAGCCCGCTGTTCACGTCCTTCCAGATGTACGCGGGGAAGGACGCGGTCTCGCTGCCGCTGCCGATCACCACGTTCCCCTTCCAGGCGGAGGCACGTACGTCGGACGGATGCGCGTACGTCATCAGTGCCGCGTTCTTGAAGCCGCTCGGCGTGCCGGTCCAGTCACCGATCCGCCAGATGGCGCCCGCGTTGCTCGGGTCGTTCGAGGAGGGGATCGCGATCGTGTTGAGGGTCGTCGTGGCGCCGGCCGCCACCGTCACCGAGGCCGTGTGGACGGCGAGTTCGTCCTTGAAGACGGTGAGCGTGTACGTCCCCGGCAGCACACCGCCGATCGAGAAGTAGCCGTCGGAAGCCCGCGCCGAACCCCAGTACTGCGCGGCCGAGTTGGCCAGCCCGACCGTGTACGGGTGGGCCGTGTTCCGCCCGGTGATGCCGACGCCCGCGATCCGGCCCCGGCCGCTCGCCGCGACGTACCCGGAGATGCCGAGCGAGTCCGCCCACGAGGTGGTCAGGGTGCCCGGGAAGAGGGACGAGGAGGGCGCGCCGCCGTCCGTGAAGGCGATGACGTACGGGCCCTGGAGGCCGAATCGCTGGGCCTCGGTCTGGTTCTCGCCGTAGTAGAGGATCTCGTACAGACCGCCGCCGTCGGCGCTCTGATGGCGCAGCAGGGAGCGGTAGAACGGGCCGCCGGACGCCTTCTCGTGGTTGCTGCGCACGATCCACAGGCCGGCACCGCCGGTGCTCCAGCCGATGTAGTCGTAGTCGATGACGCGGAGCTTCGAGTAGTGCTTCGAGCGGGTCTGGCCGTCGGACTTCGCGAACACGTCCGAGGCCTCGATGGTGGTGGGCGCGTATGTGTAGGAGTCGGGTTCGTCGTTGAGGAACAGGCCCGCCTTGACGCGCACGATGTACCGGGTCGCGGACACCGACGTATCGGCCTTGTTGGTCCACAGGTAGACGTTGTTCTCGCCGCTGCGTGCGGCGTAGTAGTGCCTCAGCGTGCCGTACGCGACGGAGATCAGGATCGTCGAACCGGACTGCGCGATCGTCACGGTGGAGGTGCCGAGACCCGACTCGACGTGCGAGTTCTTGCCACCGTAGCCCTGGTACTCCGTGCCCTTGTAGACCAGTGAGGTCAGGTCGCCGTTGGTCTTGCTGACCTTGAAGACCAGGTTGGCGCCGGTGTCGACGACGTAGTTCGAGCCGTCGTCCCTCCAGCCGAAGCTCGCCGCGGACGCCGACCCGGCGAGCGGCCCGGTGAGGGCCGCCGAACCGGCGGCGGCCGCGCTGCCGAGGACGAAGGTACGGCGTCGGACCGGTCTGTTCGCGGATCCCGACATGGGGGTGCCTCCTTCGGAGGGGTGGGGGGTGCGGGTGTTTGGCAGAGTGACAGTTGAATCGATTTCGCGAAAGGGCTTTCGCGTGCCAGGGATTGGTAGTCGTGTGAAATCGAGCCGCAGTCTAGAAAGCGCTTGCGCGTGAGCGGTACGGTCCAGCGGCCAGGTCTTGTCGTCCTGTTGGAGGAGCCGCAATGAGACGTTTCGCCGTCACCGCCGCCGTGTCGGTCATGGCCGCCGCCACCGCCCTGTCGGCCACGCCGGCGCAGGCGCATGGCGGGCCGCGCGCCCTGGGCCCGGAGAACTGCGCGGCGAGCGCCTGCCACTTCGACGTCGCGCCCGGCACGTACGACGTCCGTGTCGTCCTAGGCGGGGAGGCCGCGGCCAGTACCGCCGTCAGCGGCGAGACCCGCCGCTCCCTGCTCCCCGAGACCGCCACCGAGGCCGGCCGGACCGTGGCCCGCAGCTTCACCGTGAACGTCCGTACCCCCGAGGGCGAGCCGACCGGCCCCGAGGGCACCCCGGGCCTGGACCTCGTCATCGGCGGTTCGGCCCCCGCGCTCGCCGACATCCGGGTGACCCCGGCCCGCCCCCACACCCGCCAGATCTTCCTGGTCGGCGACTCGACGGTGTGCGACCAGCCGGGCGACCCGTACTCGGGCTGGGGCCAGCAGTTGCCGCAGTACCTCCGCCAGGGTCTCTCGGTCGCCAACTACGCGGATTCCGGCGAGAGTACGGTCACCTACCTCGCCACCCCGGCGCTCTTCCCGACCGTCCAGCCGCTGATCGGCGAGCACGACCTGGTTCTCATCCAGCTGGCCCACAACGACAAGACGACCGACGAGGAGACGTATCGCGCCAACCTCGAAACGCTCGTCGCGGGCGTCCGCGCCCAGGGCGGAGAGCCGGTCCTCGTCACCCCCATCGTGCGCCGCTGGTTCAACGCGGACGGCACCCTGAACAACAACACCGCGCTGCTGGTGAACGGCCTGGGCGTCGACCACCCGGCCGTCATCCGCTCGGTCGCCGCCGCCGAGGACGTTCCGCTGATCGACCTCACGGCCAGGACCAAGGCCCTCGTCGAATCCCTGGGCGTCGAGGGTTCCAAGGCGATCTACCTCTACAACGAGAAGCGGGACAACACCCACACCTCGGTGCACGGCGCGACGGTGTACGCGGGTCTGGTCCGGGACGGACTCGTCGCCCAACACCTGGTGCCGGACGGCCTGGTGAGGGTGGGATGAACTCCTGGGGCGTCCCGACCGGAACCGGGGCGCCCCAGGTACTGGCACCTCCGCATCTCCCGACCGGAACAGGACCTGATCGATGCCACCCGAGGACCGCACCCTCAGCCCGTACACCGGATACACCCGCGCCCACTGGGAGGCGGTCGCCGACTCCCTGCTCGCCGCCGTCGCGCCGTACGCGACCGAGGACGGCGCGCTCTACCACCTCCCCGGCACGCACACGAGCTGGTCCGGCAGGCTCTCCGACGGCCTGGAGGGCTACGCGCGCACGCTCCTCCTCGCCGCCTTCCGCCGCGACGAGGAGGTCCTGGAGCGGTACGCGGACGGCCTCGCCGCCGGCACGGCGGGCGTCTGGCCCCGCGTGGAGCACCGCAGCCAGCCACTCGTCGAGGCCGCGTCGATCGCCCTCGCGCTGCGCCTGACCCGGCCGCTGCTGTGGGACCGCCTCGACGACGGCGTACGGCAGCGGGCCGCCGCCTGGCTCGGCGACGCGCTGACCGCCGAAGCCTGGCCGTGCAACTGGGAGTTGTTCCCGGTGACGGTCGGCGGCTTCCTCCAGGAGATCGGCCACGAGCCCGAGGCCTCGCGCACCGCGATCGACCGCGGCCTGGAGCGCATCGAGCAGTGGTACGTCGGCGACGGCTGGTACACCGACGGCGACGGCCGCAAGTTCGACTACTACAACGGCTGGGCGATGCATCTGTACCCGGTGCTGCACGCGTGGCTGGCGGACGACGCCGGCTTGCTGGAGCTGTACGGGGGCCGACTGGAAGCCCATCTCGCCGACTACGCCCGCCTGTTCGGCGGCGACGGCGCGCCGATGCTCCAGGGCCGCTCCCTGACCTACCGCTTCGCGACCACCGCACCCCTGTGGCTCGGCGCCCTCACGGGCCGTACGCCCCTCTCGCCGGGCGAGACCCGACGCCTGTCCTCCGGCGCCCTGCACTACTTCCTCGACCGGGGCGCGGTGGACGATCGCGGCCTGCTCACCCTCGGCTGGCACGGTCCCAACGAGGCGCTCCTGCAGGACTATTCGGGCCCGGCCTCCCCGTACTGGGCGAGCAAGGCCTTCCTCGGGCTGCTCCTGCCACCGGACCACGAGGCCTGGACGGCGCGCGAGGAGCCGGGCCCGACGGACCGCGCCGACACGGTCACCCCCGTCGGCGCGCCCAACTGGCTTCTGCAGTCGACCAGTTCCGACGGCGTGGTCCGCCTCCACAACCACGGCAGCGAGGACGTCCGCTACGACCCGTACTACACACGGCTCGCGTACTCGACGACGACGGAGCCTTCACCGTCGTACGACAACAGCGTGATCGTCGGTGACGACGCGAGCCGTACGGACATCGAGCCGCTGGGGGTGGGCGCAGGCTGGGCGGCGTCCCGCCACACGGTCACGGAGGGCATCCGGGTCACCAGCCTCGTCGTCGCCCGGGGCGCGGTGGAGGTACGTGCCCATCTGGTGGCGGGGGCGCCCGCCGGGACTCCGGTGTGCGTCACGGGATGGCCGCCCGGAGACGGCACACGATCCGAATTCCTTCCTGTACACGGCCTGTTGGACTCCACCGGCGTAACCGGAGAGGACGCCACGCTCTTCGTCGCCCTCGCCCGCCTCACCGCCGACCCGGATCCTCTGCCCCTCGCGGAGCTGGTGTCCGTGAAGGTCGAGGGGGCCTACGAGGTCGGCGTGAGCTGGGCCTCGGGGGAGTCGGCGCGCTTCCGCTTCAGTACTTCAGACGCGCGATCCTCAGAGTCGTCGTGGTCGGTGAGGCCCCTGTGAGCGCGCTCGTGTAGGACGGCGTGACGGGAGCGTAGGCCCAGGTCAGGGAGGAGTCGGGGAGGGCGGCGATATCACCCGTGATCCGGGCCTGGACGACCTTGTCCGCGCTCTGGAACTTGCCGTTCCAGTCGATGAGACGCAGGTGGGTGTCGGTGAAGGTCCCCGTGCAGGTACCGGCCGTGCACTTGGGGTTCTTCAGGGACTCCCAGGAGACGAGCAGGCGGTCCTTGCCGTATGGGGCGACGTGGACGTTGACGTGTTCGGTGCCGGGGGCGCTGGTGAGGTACACCGGCTTGCCCGAGGGAGTGTTGCGGTTCTTGAGGAAGGCGACGGCCACCTGGTGGGTGCTCGTCCTGGGCTTCACGGTCCAGCCCCGGCCGCTCGCGTCGTCCGGGTTCTTGGCGGCGGAGGCGGCGCCGCGGGAGCCGAAGGCGGTGGCGTAGCGGCCGGTCGAGGACTTCACCAGGTCGCCGGTGCGGCTCGCGAACGTGCCGCCGCAGTAGCCCGCCCAGCACTGCTCGCGCTGCACGACCGGCGCGGTGTCGGGAGCGCCGATGCCCGTCGAGACGAACAGGCCCGAGCGCCAGTCGTCGAAGCAGAGCGAGGTGAAGGCGCCGGACGTCTCGGCGTGCAGCGCGATGCCCTCGTTGTGGCTGCAGCCCCAGCTCCAGCCACCGCTGAGCCTGGCCCCCTTGGCGCTGATGTACGACAGCTTGTCGCCGTAGTGGCCGTCGGCGGCCCCGCCCGCGCCGTGCACGACGAAGTAGGTGCCGTACTTCGATCCGTTCCAGGTCAGTTGGCCGTCTAGGAGCGGTGCCGTGTCGTGCGAGGCGGTGCCCGTGAGCTTCGTGCGGAAGGTCTGCTTGCCGTTGGTGTAGCGGACCAGGGCCGCCGCCGTCTCCTTCCACTTGTTCGTGTCGGAGACGCGGGTGAGGAGGGCGAAGCCGTCGTTGTGCGCGACGAGTCCGCCGACCTCCTTGGCGCCCTTGACCACCGTGTCGGCGGCGGACCGCCTGCCCGCCGCGGTGAGCGGCGTGACGTGGATGCCGTCGGAGGCGGGCCAGGCCACGCGCAGGGTGCCGTTCGGCGCCACGGCGGTCGCGGTGCGGGTCCACTCGCGGGAGTTGTTGTAACCGGCGGACAGATAAGGGAACTTGGCCGACAGACTCACGGTCGTGTGGGTGACGGCGAGGCTGTCGGTGGCCGTCGTCGCCCCGTTGGCGGTCGCGTACCACGCTCCGGCGAGCAGTCCCGCGGCCGCGAGGGCGCCCACCACGGGCTTGCGGGTGATACGGCGACGGCGGTGCGTCGTGCGGGCAGGCGCGCTGCGTCTTGCGTTGGTCATGCCGGGCAGTCGCCGCCGACGGGCGAAAGGTTGCCCCCGCCCCTCGGAGTGATCTGGCTGATGTGGCGGCTACGGTTCGGCGGGCACCGAAGTGTTCCGCGTCTAGCGTTTCGACATGACCGATTCCCCGAAGGAAACACCGGCCGAGGCGGTCGTCGCCATGGTCGACCACGTCCTCGACCTCGCGGCCACCTGGACCGCCTGGGAGGGCAAGCCCGCCCGGGTCGACGACCGTGTCTACACCCCGCACAAGGCGATCCGACGCGTCGCCGACCATCTCGTCGACCACCTCGCCGAGCTGGAGGCCCGGCTCGTGGGTGAGGCGCCGCAGCCCGACCGCTGGCACGCCTCGGCGAGCACTACGCAGGCGGACCTCGCGCCGTTCACGCGGGAGGACCTCGACGAGGCGCGCAGCCGGCTCACACGCCTCGCCCGCATCTGGGCGAACCGGCTCGGCGAGCTGACCGACGAACAGCTCGACGACTCCCCGGGAGAGGGCTGGACGTTCCGCGAACTGGCCACGCACCTCACGGGATCGACGTACTACGCGGATGCCGTCGGGAGGCAGGCATGACCCCCTTCTCCGCACTCCACTACGCCGACACACCGCTGCTGCTGCCCAACGCCTGGGACCAGGCCTCGGCGGCGGCCCTCGCCGCCCAGGGCTTCGAGGCGATCGCTACCACCAGCCTCGGCGTCGCCGCTGCCGCCGGGCTGCCGGACGGTGCGGCGGCGACCAGGGACTTGACGCTGCGACTCGCCCGACGGCTCAGTGCGTGCTCGTTCCTCCTGTCGGTCGACGCCGAGGACGGGTTCGGCCAAGACCCGGACGACGTCGCCGAGCTGGCGCGCGAACTGGCGGCCGCCGGGGTGGTCGGCATCAACATCGAGGACGGCCTCGCGCCCGTGCAGCAGGCCGCGGCGAAGATCGCCGCGATCAAGGCCGCCGTACCGGACCTCTTCGTGAACGCCCGCACCGACACGTACTGGCTCGGCGACGGCAGCCATGCCGAGACATGCCGTCGGCTCGACGCCTTCCAACAGGCGGGCGCCGACGGCGTGTTCGTCCCCGGCCTGAGCGACGCCGACCGGATCACCGCCCTGGTGAAGAACCTCGACGTGCCGCTCAACATCCTCTACTCACCCCTGGGTCCCACCGTCGCCCAACTCGGCGACCTCGGCGTACGCAGGGTCAGCCTCGGCTCCCTGTTGTACCGGCGGGCGCTGGGCGCGGCCCTGGACACGGCCGCGGACATCCGGGCGGGACGGCCGCCGCGAGGCGTCACGCCTGCGTACACCGACGTGCAGGCGCTCAGCGCAGCGGGCCCCAACCCCTAGCACCGCAGGAACCACCAGATACACCCCGGAGAAGGCCAGTACGACCGCGACCAGCGCGCTCCCCACGAAAACGCGCTGTACCGCAGAGCGCTCCGCCGGGGGAGGGGCACGACAGCGGCCGGCATTCCGGCGAGGGTGACGGCGGCGCGGCAGGCCGAGGTCGCCCGGAGCAGCACCTCCGGGCCGATCACGCCGGGCGCGGCGACGAGCGGTACGGCCGGCACCTCAGCAACCCGGTGACGACTCCGCTCGGCCCTGCCGAGTGAACGTCCGGGCCGGCAGGTCCGCGAAGTCGACGGAGTGCTCCAGGCAGCCCAGGTGACCACCGGGGAACTCGACGAGGTCGGCACCTACGAGCAACTCGGCGGTAGGTGACCGGCCCCACCGGGAATGATCAGCAGCACCGGGCCGCTGCCGCACACGTCGTAGTGAAGGTCACTCATGATCGTCGCCCGCTGTCCGTGGCCAGTGCTCCAGGGCCACATGCAGCGCGTCCAGCGCGCGCTCCCAGGACGCCTGTACGTCACGGGGGGCGCCGAATCCGCCGATGGCTTCGAGGTTGCAGTAGCCGTGGAAGGTGCTGCGCAGCAGGCGTACCGCGTCGGTGAGGTCAGGCTCGGACAGCCCGTACGCGCGCAGCATGCCGTACGTGACCTCGGCGGTGCGCCGGCCCGCGTCGGACTCGGCGGCGACGGCGGGGTCGAGCTGCAGATGCGTGGCCCGGTACCGCCCCGGCCGCTCCAGCGCGTACTCCCGGTAGGCGCCCGCGAAGGCGACGAGCGCGTCCTTGCCCGCGCGGCCGGCCACGGCGGCGGCGATCCGGTCGATCATCTCGTCGGCCGCGAGGAGCGCGATCCGCTCGCGCAGCTCCCGCACGCTCTTCACGTGCGAGTACATGCTCGCGTCCTTCACCCCGAACTGCCGCGCCAGCGCGGACACGGTGACGTTCTCGAAGCCGACCTCGTCCGCGAGATCGGCCGCCGCCTCCACGACACGTTCGGTCGTGAGCCCGGCACGGGCCATGTGTCACCACCACCTGTTGCTCGGCTGAACCTAGGATATCTAGGTTGCAACCTAATGTGCACAGGTTTATGGGGGCAGGTGCTGATGCAGTTCCGGCAGGGCGCGGATCCGACGCCTGCCTTCCCGGACATCGCCTCCGCGGCGGCAGGCCTGTGCGGGAAGGGCCTTGCAAGCCGGTGGGCCACTGCCCGCATCGGGACGCCAGGGCCTACTCGCGGCCTCCGAACCCACCGCACCGCGTGCGCCGTGGGAACGGGTTGCCGTTCCTGGCTTCGGGCGGGGCGCATGGCAGGTGCGCACCCCCGCCGGTTGCATACTCCAGATCCGAGTTATTTACTAGTAGGTACAAAACCGGAAATGCGCAGCAGCTCCTCGGGGCGGAAGTGCCGTGACTCCCGTTGCCGAGGGTGTCGGCAGGTGGCTGTGGATCACTTGAGGAGCGGAGACGCGCAGACTTCCTTGCAGCTCTCGGCAGGCTGAACACACCGCCGGGTCGCTGCACGACCCGGTGCCGGGCAGCCCGCGTGCTCGTCGCCTGCTCGGCAGCGCCTCCGTGGCGGCAGACCTGACTCTGCTCCAGCATTCGTGATACGTGGTGCTCGGCTTCGCCGCGGCGGCCGTCCTTGCTGCCTTCGCTTTGACCCCGAGCACTAGGCGGTCACTTCAGGCGCCCGAGACAGACCGGCCCCGGGACCCTCCAACGGCAGGGGCCTGCGGCGCGGAGGGCGAGGACGCTGCTCGTCCCGTTCGTCGTCGGCTCCATGAGCGGCGAGCCCTTCACGCCCGACCAGAATCTACTGAAGGCGAAGAACATCACCACAACGGAGTTCTGGATGTACCAGGACGAGTACCTCCCCCGTCATCCGGACCTCGGTGCGGAGTCGGCGCGACTGGTCGCGGCGGGAAAGCTCACCTTGCCCTCTGCCCCCGTCTACCCGGCCAAGGACTTCGCCGAGGCCCTCGCGTACCTGGAGAAGAACGGCAAGGTCCTCTTGGACTTCAACCCTCACCGCGTGTAGTCGTCGTCACGGCACAGCACCGAAGGCCCCAGGAAACGGAATCGCCGAAGACTCCCGCCACCAGCGAGAGCAAGGGCGGGGGCGGTGGATCACTTGACAGGCGGAGGCGCACGGTCCCCTCTGCAGGCTGAAGACACCGCCGGGTCGGTTGCACGAGCCAATGCCGGGCAGCCCGCGCGGTCTCTGCACACGATCAAGGAAGAGCACCATGAGCACACACGGCACCATTGGCGTACTCGGCGCAGGAGAAGTGGGACAGGCGGTCGCCGACAAGGCCGTCCGCCACGGTCATGAGGTACTCATCGGCAACAGCCGGGGCCCCAGGACTCTCGAAGCTCTCGTGGGCAGGCTGGGGCCGAAGGCCCGTGCGGTAACGGCCGAGGAGGCGGTGAAGCCGGAGCTCGTTTTCCTCTCGGTGCCGTTCTTCGCCGTGCCGGAACTGACAGGCCTCACCACTTGGGCCGGGAAGATCGTCGTCGACACGACGAATCAGTTCGCAGCGGCCAACCCCTGGCGGGGGCGGTACGACGTCGGTGACCTCACGGGCAGCGAGTGGGTTGCCCGCCACCTTCCCGGCGCCCGGGTCGTGAAGGCTCTCAACACCCTGTACGCCCCGTTCATCGCCGCAGACCCCCGGCATACCGAAGGACGCCAAGTGGCCTTCTACGCGGGCGACGACGCCGACGCGAAGGCGGCCGTGGCCGGCTTGCTGGACGAATTCGGATTCGCCGTCCTGGACCTTGGCGGTCTGCGGGAGGGCGGGCGGCTGATGCAGCTGGACGGTGCACTCAGTGCAAAGCACCTGCTGCTGCAGGACGTCGGCTGACGCCCCGGTCAGCCCCCACTCTCGAGCGCGCAGGAGGAGCATCATGAACCGTCGTGTCGTCTACACCCATGGCGGGTCGCCGGCCAACGTCCTGACCGTGATCGAGGAGCCGGAGCCGACAGCGCCCGGGGGCGGTCAGGTCCTCATCCGCACCACCGCCTTCCCGGTGCACCCTGGTGATCTCCAGGCCGTTGAGGTCTACCCCGGGGAGGCGGCAAAGGCGGTTCCCGCCGGCGTGGAGGCCACAGGCGTGGTGGAGGCGATCGGCCCGGGAACACGCGTGGCGCCGGGCGTCACGGTCGGCAGCCGCGTAACGGTCTTCCCGCAGGCGGGGGCCTGGTCCCAGTGGATCGTGGCGGATGCCGAGACGGTCGTCGCCGTACCGGACGAGCTGTCGGACGAGGTCGCGGCGCAGATGCTGGTGAACCCGCTCACCACGGTGATGCTGCGCCGTGAGGCGCAGGAGCACCCGGCCTTCGGATACGACGGTCTTCTCGTGCAGACCGCCGCGGGCTCGTCGGTCGGGCGGCTGCTGACGGGCACGTCCCTGGTGCACAACCTGTCGCTCGTCAACGTCGTCCGCAGCGACCGCGGTGCCGCCGAACTGCGCAAGCGATTCCCCGACGTGCCGGTCGTGGCGACAGAGCATCCTGGCTGGGCAGACGAGGTCCGCGAAGCAGCCGGCGGCCGCCCGGTCAGTGTGGCCCTGGACCCGATCGGCGGGAAGCTGGCGGAGACCCTGCTGGACCTGTTGACGCCGGGCGGGAAGCTGGTCAGCTACGGGCAGATCGGCGAGGAGCCGATCTCGGTACATGCGTCGACGCTGCTGCACAAGTCGCTGACGCTACGGGGCAAGAACATCGGCCGGTGGCTGTCCGAGGCCTCCGCCGACAGACGGGCATCCGACGTCGCCACCGCACAGCTGATCGCGCTCGCGCTCAAGGACCAGTTCGACGTGGCCGCAACGTACGGCCTTGACGAGCTGGGCATCGCCCTGGAGCACGCGGTACGGCCCGGCAAGATTGGCACCGTCCTCGTCCGCCCCTGGTAGCCGCCGCTGCCCGCTTCGCTCTTGTGACCCCTCTGCGACCGGTCGGCTGCGCGCCTGGCGACAGCCGCCTTGTGACGCCGTAGCGACGATCAGGCGCCGGTCGAGGACCTGGTACCCGGCGCATGCTTGTCCGCCGAAACGCAGGGAAGGAGCGCCAAGGCCTGCTCTGCAGCCCCGTTGACGACCTCCGGAGTGGCTCCCGCCTTGCCCAGGGCCTCAAGCCCCCGGAGCACGGCAAGCAGGAGGCTGGCGAGGCTGTCTGCGTCCGCGTCAGCATGCAGAGAGCCTTCCGCTTGGGCCCGCGCGATGCAGCCCCGCAGCGCGCCATGCAGCCCAGGGACAACCGCGGCGATTCGCTCGGCAACGACCTCGTCGACGGCCGACAGTTCCGCTGCGATCTTGGCCATCATGCAGCCGCGCCGTTCCACGTCCCAGATGATGCCTTCCGCGACATTACGTACATGCCGCTCCAGCATGGGCAGGGCCGGTCCGGGGCCGCCCAGAGCTGTGCGCCAGGCTCTCAGTGCGTCACTGTTGTAACTGTCGAGAGCCCGCAGGAACAGCGCGTGCTTGTCCTCGAAGGCTCCATACAGACTTCCCCGACCCAGGCCTGTTACAGCGCTCAGGTCGTCGATGGAGGTGCCGTTGTAGCCCACGGACCAGAACTGATCGCGGGCAGCCCGCACAACCTCTTCTTCGTCAAACTGTCGAGGCCGAGCCATGGGGCAACTGTACGCCGCGTACAACGGCCGAGATCGCCGTCGGCGGCCTGCTCGAGTTCGACGCAGTCAGCGCTTTCCTGAAGAAGGGGTGCGGTGGGCCGCGGGCCAGCGGCAGCACTCATGCCAGTGCTCCCCTCGGCAGCCATGGCCACCTACGCCCGCGACCCGCGCTTGCGGTCCCACCGCCGTACCGGCATCACAGCAGAGGCGTTCACCGAGCGGCCGAAGGCTGAGCGCCAGATCCTCAACGGACAACGGACAACGGACAACGGACAGGAACAAACCCTGTCCATAACGTCAGCTCGAAGGAGTACGTACCGGGGTGCGGCCGTGGCACCGCAGGTCCGGCACGAGCACGCGGTGGGTGGCGGCGAAGTGGGCCGCCACCTCGTCCCACGACGTGCCGTCCGAGGTCAGCTCGTGCACCAGCACGAGGGGCGGGGCCTCGGAGTTCCCCGACTCCCGGTACGCGAGCCGTACTTGGTCAGCCACGCGCGGTGAACTCGACGAAGTCCGTCCAGGCGGTGGGGGAGAGGGTGAGCTGGGGGCCGCGGGTGTTCTTGGAGTCGCGGATGTGGATGGTGGCGGGGCAGGCGGCGACCTCGACGCAGTCGCCCGAGCTGTCGCCGCTGTAGCTCGACTTGCGCCAGGCGAGGCCCACTTCGACGCAGTCCCCGTCGCCGCTGCTGCTGTAGCTGCTCTTGAACCAGGTCTGTTCGGTGGTGCTCATAGCGCTCCTCGCATCCGCTCCAACAGGCTCCGGGAGTCGTCCGGCGTGAGAGCCTGTGAGCGCAGTTTCGCATAGCGCATGTGGAGCACACTGATCGTTTTCGGATTGGCGGCGAACTGACCGTTTTCCTGCCCCTCGCAGTAGCCGAACCACTCGTTCTCGGGGGTTTCCAGCAGCTGGATGGGGCCGTTGAGTCCCGCGTGGACGCCTCGCGTCAGCGGCATCAACTGCAGTTCCACGTTGCGCGGTTCCATGGCCTCCAGGACGTGGTCGATCAGCTCGCGCGTGACGTCCACCCCGCCGGTCTGTCGCAGGAAGACGTGCTCCTCGACGATGAAGCTGAACGCCGTGTTGGGGCGCTCCCTGAGGAGGGACTGGCGCTCCAGGCGAGCCGCGATCTGGGCCTCGATCTGCGAGTCCGTGAGCACGGGTACCCGCTCGCGAAAGAGAGTGCGTGCGTACCCCTCCGTCTGCAACAGCCCCGGCACCAGCCGGTTCTCGTACGTGTAGAGGCTGATCGCCTGCTCCTCCAGCTCCGCCCACGGACGGAACCAGGACGCCAGGCCCTTCTCCCGCCCCGCGTGCTTGTAGACCCCCTTCAGTACGCCGAACGCGTCCAGGACCTCTTCCGCGCGATCGACGAACCGGCGATGCGGGAAGCGTCGCCCCTGCTCGATCGACGCGACCGTGGACGGCTGGTACTGCACGAGCGGCGCGTACTCCTCCTGCGTGTAACCCGCCCGCTTGCGGAAGGCCTTGTGGACCGCCCCGAACGCCTTCAGAGTGTCGGGCGGTTCGGTCTCGGTCGCGTTGTCGATGCTGATGGTGCTGTCGGTCATGCCGGGAACCCCCGAGCTTCTTGGTGCCAACCCCGCCGAGTCACCAAGGGTCACGCAGGGTGACGCACACTGTCCAGTCCGTGAACTCGTACACCGCGCTTTGTACGAGTGGCGGAGCTGGTCGACCCCCGTGCCCCACGGGACCGTTGCCGCATGCAAGGAGAGACCCAAACTCAAGTCCCCGTCACCGTACGTACGTTCACCCAGCTCTACAGCTCCACCCCGCGAGGGGCCCGGCTCGCGCGGCGGCTCGTCGCGCATCGGATGGACGCATGGGGGTTCGCGTACGACAGCGAGGCGAGCGAAAGCGTGACCCTCGTCGTCGCCGAGCTCGCCGCGAACGCCGTGCGGCACGGGCGTGTGCGCGGGCGCGGCTTCCGTGTGCGGCTGGTGCTGGGCGACGGCGTCGTACGCGTGGAGGTGGCCGACGGGCGGACGGACCGGCTGCCCGTTCTCCAGGAACCGTCGGACGACGAGGGCGGTCGCGGGCTGCTGCTCGTCGCGGGGCTCGCCGAGCGCTGGGGAGTGGACCCCCGGCCGGGCGGCGCGTACAAGGTCGTCTGGGCGGAAGTCCGGACGCAACGGACGGGCGGATGACCGACTTGCTCGCGGACTGGACCAGTTGACCCGCCTGGGTCGCTCGGCGATCACGCACCGGCCGTTCACCGTTCATGTTTCGCATCGAATCTCCTCGTGACACGCGTCCATGGGGTGGCGCGCGACTCAGGAGGCGGTCATGGGGCACACGCACGGACACGAGCACGGGCATCACCACCATCACCACCACGAGGAGTCGGGCGGCGCCCCGCTTCCCGCCGCCTTCGACACCTCCGTGCCCGACGAGGCGCTCACCCCCGACCAGCAGTCGCGTCGCTCGCTGCTGCGCCGCGCCGGACTGCTCGGCGCGGGACTGGCCGCCGGAAGCGTTCTCGCGCAGGGGGCCGCCACCCCCGCGTACGCCTCCACGGACAGCCGGAGGAAGAACGGCTTCCTGTGGCTGGCCGGCGACCACCACATCCACACGCAGTACAGCAGCGACGGCAAGTACCGCGTCGGCGACCAGGTCCGCCAGGGCGCCCGACACGGCCTGGGCTGGATGGTCATCACCGACCACGGCAGCGAGACACACGCCAAGATCGGTGTGGAGAAGGTCAACCCGGACATCCAGGAGGCCCGGGACGCGTACGAGGACACGCTGGTCTTCCAGGGCCTTGAGTGGAACATCCCGGCTGCTGAGCACGGCACGGTCTTCGTCCACCCCGGCAAGAACGAGGTCGCGGTCCTCAAGCAGTTCGAGACCGACTACGACGGCAGCGTGAAGGGCGCCTCCGACTCGACGCCCGCCAACGAGGCGCTCGCCGTCGCGGGCCTCAACTTCCTTGCGGAGCAGGTCGAACGGCGCAAGGTCAAGGACGCCCTGATGCTCGCCAACCACCCGGCGCGGCGCGGTGTCGACTCGCCGCACGAGATTCGCGGCTGGCGCGACGCGACCGGCTCGGGCCATCAGATCGCGGTCGGCTTCGAGGGTGCCCCGGGCCACCAGGCGGCCGGTATCGCCGCCCCGCTCGGCATGGGCCGGGCCCGTGGCATCTACGACAACAGCCCGAGCGCCAACTCCTTCGGCGGGTACCCGCTGGAGAGCTACCGCACCTGGGGCGGCTTCGACTGGATGACCGCCACCGTCGGCGGCCTGTGGGACAGCCTCCTCGCCGAGGGCAAGCCCTGGTGGATCACCGCCAACTCCGACTCCCACCAGGTGTACACGGACACGGCGGTGCGCGGCGGCCCGGACAGTGACTTCCTTGCCAACGGCAAGCACACCGACCCCATTTACGGCGGCAAGGTCGACCTCACGCAGGGCGACTACTGGCCCGGCCAGTACAGCCGTACGCACGTGGGCGCCGACGGGTTCTCGTACGCGGCAGTGATGGACGGCATCCGCGCCGGGCGCGTGTGGGTCGACCACGGGCAGCTCCTCAGCGGTCTCGACGCGCGAGTGGCGGGCGGCGGCCGTTGGGCCACGCTCGGCGGGGCGCTGCACGTGACGAAGGGCACGCGGGTCACGCTGACGGTGGACCTGGGGCTGGCGGGCGGTCCCAACTGGGCAGGCTTCGTACCGAAGTTGGCGCGGGTCGACGTCATCCAGGGTGATGTGACAGGCGCGGCTTCGGACCGGGACACGATGACCGCTCCCACCGCGAAGGTCGTCCAGTCGTACGAGGTGAACAAGTCCACCGGCACCGTGCGTCTCACGTATGACCTCGGTGCCGTCGACCGCCCGGTGTACGTCCGTCTGCGCGGCACCGACGGCAACCGCTCCGCCGTCGGCCTGATGGGCTCGGCGGTCGACCCGGCGGGCCCTGCCGTGGACGTCGTCGGCGACGCGGACCCGTGGAAGGACCTGTGGTTCTACTCCAACCCGGTGTGGGTCCTGCCGTCGTGACCGAGCGGTACGAGTACGTCGTCGGAGTCGACACCGGCCTCGTGGGAGCCCTGCGGGAGGCCGACCACCTGCTGCGCGGGCTGGCTGTCGAACTCGGCGCGGCCGAGGACGTGTTGGGCTGCACGCACCATGTACGGGACGGGGGGCGCCCGCACACGGCGCTGTCCTTCGCCGTGCCGTCGGAGCGTGCCGCCCGCGCGGCCTTTCAGCGGCTCGCGGAACGGGAGTTCGGGGTCGCCCTCGGCGCCGAGCGGCACGGTCCCGCCGACCTGGCCGCCGGGGCCGCCCGGGCCGCCGCCGAGCACGCGGCGCGCACGGGTGGCCGCGCCGTGCTCTACGCCGGGTCCGAGGCCCTCACCGGCACGGTGACCGTAGCCCGGCTGCTGGCCGGCTCCGCCGTGGACCGGGTCGCCGTACTCGGCGCACCCGACGGTCCCGAGCCGGAGCGGCGGATCGTCACGCGCGACCACGTACGCCCGGAGTGGCGCGAGGGGCAACTGGTCCTGACGGCGATGCCGGCCGCGGGCGGGACGCTGGTCCCGTTCGAGGTGCCGGAGCCCACGCCCTGCTGCGCGGACCACTGAGGGCGGACGCCCGGGGGCAGCGGGCGGTCGAGGGCAGTCGGCCGGCCCGCCCATGACGGCCGTACGACGGCGGCCGTCGCCGCCCGTTGGGGCATTCACGACCCCCGGCACCTCGCCCGGGCCCTGCGGACGCACTACGGACAGACGGCTCGCGACCTGCGGCAAGGGCGCGTCACGCGGCCGGATTGAGCCCGTTCGACAGACCGGTGTACGCGGGGGGCTTCGCCGCGTAGTTCCCGTCGTACGGGAGAGCGGCGCCGTACCCGCCGAAAGTGCCCAGGATCCAGGAGCACTTGTCGCTGACCGGGCCCTACGAGGGCCATCGCCCCCCGATGGCGGCCGTGAGGAAGCGAGAGCCGGACGAAGGCGCGGCGGCCCATGCGGGCGACGAACCGGTCTCCCAGCAGCCGTCCGAGGAGGAGCCGACTGCTCTATCATCGACGGGTGATTGAGGACGGCGCCATCGACCAGGGCAGCGTTACCACGGTTCGGCGGGTCGGCGAAACCATCAGGCGTCCCGTGGGGGAGTGGACGCCCGCGGTGCATTCGCTGCTGAAGCACTTGGAGACGGTGGGCTTCCGCAAAGCGCCGCGCGCGCTGGGCATCGACGGCCAGGAGGAGGTGCTGTCCCTGCTCCACGGAGAGCCTGCCCTCAAGCCCTGGCCTCCCTTTCTGAGGTCTTCGCGCGGACTTGTGGAGCTCGGGCACTGGCTACGGGACTACCACAATTCCGTGCGCGATTTCCGGCCTTCGCCCGGCTCCCGCTGGCAGCTGCACGAGGAGGAATGGCGGCCAGGCATGGTGATCCGGCACGGAGACCTCGGCCCGTGGAACTCCATCTGGGACGGCGACCGCCTGACCGGTTTCATCGACTGGGACTGTGCAGCGCCCGGATACGCCATGGACGACATGGCTCAACTCGCTTGGTACGCGGTGCCGTTGCGCCCGCTGGATCCCGAACGGGCCCCCTGGATCACTGACATGACGGCGTTGCGTACCCGCCTCGAGATTCTCTGCTCCGCTTACGGAGCGCAGCCGCCCACCGTGCTGGACGCCTTGGAGGGGCTCCAGGAACGCGAGTCCGAGCGCATCCGACGCCTGGGCGCGCGCGGACTCGAACCGTGGGCCGGCTTCCTGGCCCGGGGCGATGCCACTGAGATGCGTGATGAAGCGCGCTGGCTTCAGGAGAACCGTGGCCTGCTGCTCGGCAGCGTGTGAGATCTCACGCGCGGGCGCCATCGGCAAGGACGGCGACGCCCTGGCAGTACTTCGCCGAGAACCGGTAGTTGCTTGAGGACGTCCCCACCGCGAGACCGGACGAGACACCGCGCTCCCGCACCGCCCACACAGATCGCGGTGCACACCTACGACGCTCAGATCACCGAGCACAAGACCCGCAGTTCAACTCATTCTGAAACGATCAGTTAAGGCTCCGCACGCTCGATCAGCAGGTCGCGACGCTGCGGGAGCAGGGTGCGCTCGTGCTGCCCACGGACGAGGACGAGGCGATCGCCGTCGTCGGGTCGGGTGAGGGGCTGAGTGGGGGCCACCCCGCCCCGAGCCCAAGCACGCCCTCCTCCCGCATCCATCAGACAGAACCCGGACAAGCACGACACCGGACCGGCCCCGCCCTTTCAGGGATGAACCAGCGATAGCCCGGGCGAACGGACGGGAGGGAAGATCGTGATTCTCTCGGCTCGCCTCAGCGCCAGGAACTACTGTCGCGAGCATGGTCGAACACGATGCCCTCAGTGCCACCCGCGAGGCCTACGACGCTGCTGCCCCCACCTACGCGCAGCTGTTCCGCGACACGCTGCGTGACAGTCCACTGGACCGCGCGATCTTGGGTGTCTTCGCTGAGGTCGTACGTGCGAGTGGGGACGGTCAGGTCGCAGACCTGGGGTGTGGGCCTGGCCATATCACCGCTTATCTGGATGAGTTGGGGCTGGCGGCGTTTGGTGTTGATGCCTCTCCTGCGATGATCACGTTGGCTCGACAGGCCTATCCGGGCCTGCGGTTCGACGTGGGCTCGATGGCCGCGTTGAACATCGCTGACGGCGTGCTGGGCGGCGTACTCTCACGTTGGTCCATCATCCACACTCCGCCGCGGGAACTCCCGGTCATCTTGGCGGAGTTCCATCGTGTGCTGGCACCTGGCGGCCACCTTCTGGTCGGCTTTTCGGCAAGCGATGATCCGTCTCACCCGACGCAGGTCTTCGATCACGCAGTCGCGCCGGCCTATCGGTGGTCGCCGGATCACCTCGCCGCGATGCTGCGCAAGTCCGGGTTGGCCGAGGTGGCCCGGATGGTTCGCGAGCCTCAGCCCACCGACCGACGGCAGTTCCAGGAGATTCAACTGCTCGCCCGCAAAGCCTAAGCAGGGGCTGTCTGACCGAACACATGACTGCATCCAACCTGCCGGACGAGGAGCCGTCAGGCTCCAGGCGTCGACTCGTGATCAGGGCTCACCGCCCGTTCGACCTCCGATTTGGTCGAACGAGGGGACTCCGAGGGACACCTTCGATGACCTGCGCTCCGGCGGGCATCGAGCTCTGCCGGGCGTGATGGGCTCGGACCGTCTCGATCACCTCGTCGGCCCCCGCCGCCAAGTAGATCTGCGTGGTGGACAGATGCGCGTGCGCGAGCACCCCGAACCACCATGTCCGAGCACGGCCGTTCTCCGGGGGCCACGTCGAAGGTGACGTCGGAGACCGCTTCCTTCGCGACTCGCTCCGGGCTGACGAGAGACTTGAGGGCGCCGGTGAAGCCGGGGCGGCGGACGGTGGTGTGAAAGGTGCGGGAGAGGCCGCGGACCTGGATGCTGCCGTTCACACCGGTGGAGCTGCTGCCCCCGTTCACAGCGGCGGTGCTGTTGACTCGGTTCACGCCCTTCATGTCGCACGCTCCCGCGTCAGCCGCATCAGCCAGACCGTCGCCACCAGCGACGCGCCTGACAACATGGTCAACAGCCACGGCACCGCGTGAATCCCGGACGCCTCGATGCCCACACCGAGGAGCGGTGGCGCCGCCACCCCGCCGATCATCGACGCGGCGATCACCCAGGCGCCCGCCCGCTTGGCCCCCGGCAGCGCCTGGTTCAGCCACGGCAGACCGGTCGGGAACACCGGTGCGATGAACAGGCCCACACCGGCGTACGCGACCGGCGCCGCCCCCGGTATCAGCGCCAGCAGCAGGCACGCCGTCATCCCGGCCGCGCAGACCGCGAGGATGCGCTCGGGTGCGTACCGGAGCGTGACCGGGACGACGAGAAAACGGCCCGCCGTCATCATCAGCCAGTACACCGAGGTGGCGGAGGCGGCGACCGTCGCGCTGTAGCCGACGGTCTCCAGGTGGGTGGGCTCCCAGCCGCCGACGCCCGCCTCGACGGCGACGTTCAGGATGTACAGGGCGAGGAAGCCGGCCAGCACACGGGAGAGCAGCCCACCGGCGGCGGGCTTCCCGGCGGACTCGGACGCGGCAGGCGCCTCGCTGCGCACCCCGCCCGTGCACGGGATCAGCGCCGCCGCCAGCACGGCACACGCCCCGAAGGCGTACCCGTAGTCATCGGGACCCACCCACGCGATGAGCGCCGGACCGAGCACCGCGCCGATGCCGAAGTGGGCGTTCAGCACATTCAGCATCGCCGTCGAGCGGTCGCCGAAGCCGACCGCGAAGAGCTGATTGAGGCCGTAGTCGATACCGCCGAAGCCGAGGCCGCCGAGGAAGGCGGCGGCGAGGGCCGACGGCCAGTTCGGCGCGAACGCGAAGCCCGCGCCGCCCGCCGCCATCAGCGCGTAACTCGCCGCCAGCAGTGCTCTGTTACTGATCCGGGAGTGGATCGCGTTGAAGGCCAGGACGCCCGCGACCCCTCCCGTGAAGTGCAGACTCAGGCCGAGCCCGGCTCCGGACGGAGACAGGCCGAACTCCTCCCGCAGGCCCGGCACCGCGGGCCCGTAGAGCGCCTGAACCATGCCGATGAGGACGAACGCGACGCAGGACGCGACCGCGGCCGGACGGCTGAAGAGCCGGCCGGCCGCGATGGGGGTGAGGGTGTCAGTCATGGATCTCCGAGAAGACGAATGAGAACTCCGCGGGAGCAGCCCGCAGTTGGTGCTTCGGCAGCGCCCCGGGACCGCACGACTGCGAGCCGATGCCCTGCTGACCGTGGTCGAGGTTGACCCAGACCGTGTCGCCGGGCGCCAGGTCCGTCAGATGCTCGGCGACGTCGAGCTGCTCGGTCGTCCAGCGGCGCGCGGTGAACCAGAAGGACGGATCGCCCTCGACGCGCAGACCACCGATCTCCGCCCAGCGGACATCGGCCCGGGCGCCGTTCTCCTGCGGACGCACGTACGGCGTCTGCAGCTCGTCGACCGTCGACTCCCAACGCGCCACCATGGAAGCGGACTTGGTGTCCGGATACCCCTCACCGGGACCACCGCCGAACCACTTCACCCGGTCCGCCGAGCCCGAGAGCCCCAGGCGGATCCCGAGCCGTGGCAGCGGCAGCTTCCAGTCGCCCTCGGGCGCCACGGACACGGTCAGCCGCAGCCGCGTCCCGTCGGACGTCCACCGGTACACCGTGCGCAGGCCCACCTCCCAGGCGGCGGGCGCCACCCGGGTGCGTACGGTCAAGGCGTCGTCGCCCAACTCCACGGCGTCCAGCCGGTGTCGCATCCGGTGCAGGCCAAGCTTGCGCCAGAGCAGGCCGTAGCGCTCGTCCGGCTGCCAGTGCGCGCCGTTGTCGTTGTCGGTCGGCGCCCGCCACACGTCCAGGCGCAGACCGGTGACGTCGACCCCGCCGATCGTCCGCAGCGCACCGGTGCGGGCGTCGAAGGCTGCCGGGCCGAGGGTGATCCGCCGCTCGCCCAGCACGGGCCCGTCGGACTGGGCCATGCGTGGCAAGGCCCGTTCGCCGACGGGAAGTTGAGCCCAGGCGACCTCGTGACCCCGCGGCGCCCACGCCGTCCCGGCGGCGAGCACCGCCCGTACCGTCCACTGTGTCTCGGCCCCGCCGCGCGCGTCGGCAGGCGACGTCGGCAGCTTCACCTCGGCCGACTCGCCGGGGCCGAGCGCGGGCACGGTCAGCGCGCCCGCCTCGACCGTCTCGCCGTCGACCTGGTACGACCACTCGAAGGCGAGCGCCGAGAGATCGGCGAAGTCGTAGGCATTCGTCACGCGCACGGTCCCGTCCGCGCCATCACTGACGATGCGAACAGGTTCGATCACCTTCTTGTACTCGATGAGCCCCGGCGACGGCGTCCGGTCCGGGAAGACCAACCCGTCACAGACGAAGTTCCCGTCGTGCAGCTCCTCGCCGAAGTCGCCGCCGTACGCGAACCCGTACCGCTCGTCCTTGATGCCGTGGTCGATCCACTCCCAGATGAAACCGCCCTGGATGCGGTCGTAGGACTCGAAGAGGCGCTGGTAGTCGGCGATGCCGCCGGGGCCGTTGCCCATGGCGTGCCCGTACTCGCAGAGAATGAAGGGGAGCTGACGCCGCTTCAGCGCGCCGCCGTCCAGGCCCCGGCCGATCCGCTCGACCTCCGCGTGGCCCGCGTACATCCGTGAATACACGTCTGTGTCACGGCAGTTGATGTCACCCTCGTAGTGGATCAGCCGTGAGCCGTCCCGGCCGCGGATCCATTCGGCCATGGCGGTGAGCCCGCGCCCGGTGCCGGCCTCGTTGCCGAGGGACCAGACGACGACGGACGGGTGGTTCTTGTCGCGCTCGACCATCCGGGCGGCGCGATCGAGCAGCGCCGGGGTCCAGCGGTCGTCGTCGACGGGGTTGTCGCGCCAGGCCTGTTCGGTGAAGCCGTGGGTCTCCAGGTCGCACTCGTCGACGACCCACAGGCCGTACTCGTCGCACAGGTCCAGGAACGCCGGATGCGGCGGGTAGTGCGAGGTGCGGACCGCGTTGATGTTGTGCCGCTTCATCAGCAGCACGTCCTCGCGCATGGTCTCCAGGTCGAGGGCGCGGCCCTGCTGCGGATGCCATTCGTGACGGTTGACGCCCTTGAAGAGGATCGGTCGGCCGTTGACCTTGATCAGGCCGTCCGCCAGCTCCACGGTCCGGAAGCCAATGCGGAGCGGGACGCGTTCGCCCTCCGTGGCCAGCACACCGTCGTACAGATGGGGGACTTCGGCGGTCCACGGCCGGACCGCGACGGTCACCGACTCGCCGGTCGCGACATCGATGTCCAGGGCCGGCACGGTCACCCGGCCGTCGACGTCGGAGTCGACGCGCAGGGTGCCCTCACCGGTGACGTGGTCGTAGGACGCGTGCACGAAGAAGTCGAGGACGCCGCCCGCCGGGCGGTGCAGCAGCGTCACGTCACGGAAGATGCCCGGCAGCCACCACTGGTCCTGGTCCTCCAGGTACGAGCCCGCCGACCACTGGTGGACGCGGACGGCGAGCACGTTGCCGCTCGGCTTCAGCAGATGCCCGACCGCGAACTCGTGCGGCAGCCGGGAGCCCTTGAACTCGCCGATGTCCGTGCCGTTGAGCCAGACACGGGCGCAGGACTCGACACCGTCGAAGCGGAGGACGGCGCCGCCGTCCGAGGGCCAGTCGGACGGCAGGTCGAAGACCCGCAGATGATCTCCGGTCGGGTTCTCGGTCGGCACGCGCGGCGGGTCGACCGGGAACGGGTAGAGATGGTTGGTGTAGATCGGCGCACCGTGGCCTTGGAGCACCCAGTGCCCGGGGACCGAGACTTCCGCCCAGTCCCCGGCGTCGTAGCCCTGCTCGGCGAACGAGTCGTCCTCCGCGTCCGCGGTCACCGACAGCCGGAAGCGCCAACTGCCGTTGAGTGACAAGGACGTGGAATCCGAGGACGCGTACCAGGCCCGCGGCGGCAGCGCGCCGCTGCCGGGCGAGACGTTCTCGACGTAATCGATGGAAGTGGTGGTGCGGAAAGACATCGGTCTCCTAGCTCAGCCCTTGATGCCGGTCTGCGCGATCCCCTGCACCAGCCAGCGCTGGAGGAAGAGGAACACGAACAGCAGGGGCAGGATGGAAATGGCGGTCGCCATGAAGATCAGGTGGTAGTTGACTGTCTGGTTGGTCATGTACGAGGAGAGCGCGACCTGCACGGTCCACGCGCTCGGGTCCTGGCCGATGACCAGCGGCCACAGGAAGGCGTTCCAGCCGTTGATGAACGTGATCGTCGCGATCGCGGCGAAGAAGTTCAGCGAGTTGGGTACGACGACCCGCCAGTACGCGCCCCAGTAGCCGAGCCCGTCCACGCGCGCCGCCTCCTCCAGCTCCCTCGGGAACCCCAGGAAGTACTGCCGGAAGAGGAAGCAGGTGAAACCACTGAAGAGGCCCGGAATGATGAGACCTCGGTAGCTGTCCACCCAGCCGAGGGAGGAGACCAGCACGAAGCTCGGGACGAAGGTGACGGCGGCCGGCACCATCAGGGTGAACAGGACGGCGTAGAAGATCTTGTTGGCGTGCCGGTAGGGGATGCGGGCCAGGCCGTAGCCGGCCAGCGAGCACACCAGCAGGGTGCCGATGGTGTGCAGGGTGCCGACGACCAGGGAGTTCACCATCGACTGGCCGAAGTCGACCGTCGTGTCGTGGAACGGCTCGGTGATGTTGCCCCACTGGATGTCCGTGGGGAAGAACTTCCAGTTCTCTCCGGTGATGTCGGGGTCGGTGGAGAGGGCGTTGCGGACCAGCAGATAGAAGGGGACCAGGAAGAGGAAGGCGGCGATGCCGGTGCCGATGTACAGGCCGGTGGAGCTCATCACGCCGCCGCGCCTGGAGCGGCGTGGCTGGGTGGCCGACGTTCCGGTCTTTCTCACCTCGGGTGCGGTCGTGGTCACTTGGACTCGTCACCCCTTCCGAAGCCCATGATCCTGCCCTGGAACAGCGTCACGACGACGATCAGCAGAGTCAGCATGACCGCGCCCGCGCTGCCCGCGCCGTAGTCCTGGTTCTGGCCCAGGGCGGTGTAGTACAGCTCGACGAGCGGCGGGCGCCCCCAGGTGGTCTTCGACAGCAGGTTGAAGAACTCGTCGAACGCCTGGTAGGCGGCCACGAGCAGCAGCAGGATCACGGCCGTCGAGGTCGCCCTCAGCTGGGGGAGCGTGATGTGGCGGAAGGTCTGCCAGCCCGGCTTGGCGCCATCGATCGCGGCGGCCTCGTAGAGCTCCTGCGGGATGTTCTGCAGCGCGGCCAGGAACAGGATCATGTAGAAGCCGGACTGCAGCCACAGGCGCGCGGTGAGGATGACCAGCCAGTACCACGGCGGGTCGGGGTTGGCGAGCCAGGCGGTGTTCTCCACGCCGAACCAGCCGAGGACGGTGTTCGCCAGGCCGAAGCGGACGCCGTTGAAGATGGACATCTTCCAGATCAGCGAGGCGGCGACATAGCTGCACGCGGTCGGCAGGAAGAAGACGGAGCGGAAGAAGGCGCGCATGAAGCGCAGCCGGTTCACCAGCATCGCCAGTCCCAGCGAAAGCGCCCAGGTCGTCGGCACGATGAACGCGGCGAAGACGGTGAAGGTGCCGAGGGCTCCGACGAAGTTGTTGTTGTCCAGCATGAACCGGTAGTTGTCGAACCCGACGAACTTGTCCGGGGTGACGGTGAAGCGCGCCTCGAAGAAGCTGAGCCAGATGCTCCAGCCGATGGGGACGTAGACGAAGATCACCAGGCCGATGAGGAACGGGCTGGTGAAGAGCCAGAAGTTGAAGGTGCGGCTGCCCCGGGGACCCCGCCGCGGCCGGGCCTTGGAGGCTTTGGCCGGGGCGGGGCGCGCGAGGCCGCGCGTAGTGGTCGTCGACATGTCTCGGTCCGTCCGGCGGTCTATCCGAAGAGCTTCTTGAGCTCGCGGTCTACCGTCTTGTCGGCCTTGTCGAGAGCCGCCCCCGGGTCCCCGCCCTTGCGGACGGAGTCGGCGAAGACGTCCTCCAGGGCGGTGATCATGGCCTGAGTCCAACCGATGTTGTCGAAGTGGCCGTACTCGTTGAAGAGCTTGACGCCCTCGGCGGGCAGACCCGACTTGAGCTTGGTGGCGGACTGGGCGATGGAGGTACGGGGCGGGATGTGGAAGCCGTACGAGGTGGCCCAGTCCTCCTGGTACTTCTTCTGATCGATCCACAGCCACTTCACGTACTCCTTGGCCAGGTCGACGTTCTTGCCCTTGGCGTTGACGAACATCGACCAGCCGCCGTTGTAGACCGAGGGCTTGCCGTCGTCCGTGACCTTCGGGAAGGGGAAGATCCCGATGTCGTCGCCGAGCGTCTGCTGGAACTGCGGCATCGCCCACATGCCGCAGAACTGCATGGCACACAGACCCTGGTTGAGCGCGGAGGGGTCCCAGTAGTCGGCGGGGGCGTCGAGGAGCAGGTCGCCGCTGGTGAACAGCTTGCGCATCTTCTTGATGCCGTCGATGACGCCGTCCGTGTGGTAGGCGATCTCGTTCTTCTCGTCGAGGGTGTCGGCGCCGGCCGACCAGATCATCGGGTTGATGACCGCGTGCAGGTCGTTGCCGAGGAACAGGCCCTTGACCTTGCCCGTGGTGAGCTTGGCGGCCGCTTCGATCAGTTCGTCGAGCGTGGTCGGCACCTTCACGCCGGCCTTCTCCAGCAGCGAGGGACGGTAGAAGAAGAACTGCGGGTCGTCGATCATCCGGACGCCGTATATCTTCCCGTCGACCGTGTGGGACTTGATGTCGGCCGGATTGAAGTCGTCCTTGACCGGGTCGATGATGTCCGTCAGGTCCGCCACTTGGCCGCTCTTGACGAGCTGGATCTGCGGGTGGAACTCGAAGAGGTCGGGCGCGTTCTTGGTGAGCAGCGTCGCGAACAGCTTGTTCTCGAAGTCGGAGCCGGTGATCCACTGCGTGGTCACGCCGGCCTTGTCGTAGGCCTTCGCGTACTTCTTGATGGCCTGCTCCGTGCCGGCCTCGCCGTAGGCGTGGAAGTACTGCACCAGGCTCTTGCCCGAACTCCCGCCGCCGGTACGCCCGTTGTTGCTGCCGCACGCGGCCAGCGCGCCGGCGGCGGACAGGCCCGCGGCGGCCCGGAGTACTGATCGGCGGTCCCAGTTGCTGCTCGTTGCCGACATGGTGACGTCCTTGTCTCGAGTACGGCTGCGGCTCGAATTCGCTGTGCGGTGCGGGACGTTAACCTTCGGCTAAGGCTTCGGCAAGGGGTTGGACGAAGTCTGTTCGAAGCGTTGCGTAGTGTTCGGGATACCGGACGTGACGGAGCCGCGGGCCGCCACGTCAGCCGCCGGCCCCGCTCAACTCCCTTTGAAGCGCTACTGCTTGGACCAGGTACTGCGCTTGGCGGGCCGCTGGCCGACCGACTGGAGCGCCCCTTCCAGGGCGAACGTCGCGGCTCCGAGGCAGACCGGATCGGTCGGAATGGGGGAGAGGACGATCTCGGTGGCCGCGAACGGCCGCTTCAGCGCGTGCCGGGCGACGGCCTCGCGCACCTCGTTCAGCAGCGGTTCGCCGAGCGCGGCCGCGACCCAGCTGCTGAGCACGACCACCTCGGGGTTGAGAAGGTTCACCAGGTCGGAGATCCCGGCACCGAGGTAACGGGCGGTGTCCCGCACGACCTTGAGCGCCACCGGATCCTGCGCGGCGACGCCCTGGGCGAGCGCGTCGATCGTGGCGGTCTGGTCCTCGGGGTGCAGCAGCGCACTGCGGGGGCTCAACTCCCGCAGGTTCAGCATGATTCCGGGCGCCCCCACATACGTCTCCACACAGCCGTGGTTGCCGCAGTGGCACAGCCGTCCGTCCAGCACCAGCGTCGTATGGCCCCACTCGCCGGCGCTGTTGCTGACTCCGCGGTGCAGACCGCCGCCGAGGGCGAGCCCGGCGCCGACTCCCGTGCCCAGGTTGACGACCACGGCGTCCCCGCGGCCGCGGGCCGCGCCGAACCAGAGCTCGGCGACCGCGCAGGCGCGCAGCGGATTGTCGAGGTAGAGAGGGTAGGCGATGTGCTCGGCGAGCAGGTCGAGCAGCGGCACGTCGTGCCAGTCCCAGTTCGGGGCGTACTCGCAGACCCCGCCCTCGCGGTCCACCTGGCCGGGCACGCTGACACCCACGCCGAGGACGCGCGCGCCTTCGACGCCGGCCTGCGCGACCACCGAACCGACGGCCGCAGCGACATGCCCGACGACCTGCTCCGGTCGGCTCTCGCCGGGGCGCATGTCCTCGTCGGCGCGGGCCAGCACGTTCAGTGCCAGGTCGAACAGCTCGACGCGTACATAGGTCTCCGCGATGTCGACGCCGATCAACGCGCCCCCCGACGCGTTGACGGCGACGAGGCCCCGCGGGCGGCCACCCGCGGAGTCCTCGAAGCCGACCTCGGTCAGCATCCTCAGGTCGAGCAGCTCACCGACGAGCGTGGCGACCGTGGCCAGACTGAGCCCGGTCGCTGCCGCCAACTCCTGCCGGGAGGTGGGCGATTCGGCGATGATCTGGCGCAGCACCTCGTAGCGGTTCGCGGTGCGGATGTCGCGTGATGTGCCGCGCCTCATTGGACTCCCCCGGCCCCTCCAGGTCATGCCCGGGACCCTTCGGCCCCGGCGCCGGAAAAGGCTATGGCCTGTGAGGGAATTTCGACAAGGGGTTAGGAAAGGGGGTGGAGAAAGTCCCCCACGAAGGCGTTGGTGAACGTGCCCGCCGGGTCGAGCGAATCCACCAGCGCCCGGAACTCGCCGAGCCGCGGATACCGACCGCGCAGCACCGCCGGGGGCACCGTGAACACCTTCCCCCAGTGCGGCCGGGGATCGAACGGCTCCAGCGCCTCTTCGACCCGCCGCACCACCGGCAGTACGGCCTCGGTGTCCTCGATCCACGTGAAGTGCAGCGCAACCGTATCCCGCCCGTACGCCGGGCTCAGCCACTGGCGGTCGGCGGCCACGGTCCGCACCTCGCAGATCTGCAGCACCGGCGCGACGGTCCCGCGGATCGCGTCGAGGGCGTGCAGCGCGGCCGTGGCGTCCGAGCGGGGCAGCAGATACTCGGACTGCAGCTCGGCCCCGCTGCTCGGGGTGAACTCGGCCCGGAAGTGCGGGAGTCGCTCGTGCCAGGGGCCCGGGACGCCGAACTGCTCGGTGCAGTTCCGCGCAGGCATCCCCGGCACCGGGTGCATCGCCTCGGTCGCCGGCGCGGCCCACGGGAAGTCCGGCAGCGGCTGATCGGTGCGCCGCTTGAGCCACACATGACGGAAGCCCGGCCGTCCCCAGTCGGTGAACAGACTCACGCTGTACGCCGTCGCCGCGACCGTCTCGAAGTCCAGTCCCGCCAGGGGAAGTTCGGTGAAGACGTGCTGGCTCACCTCGTAGTCCGGCTCCAGGTCCAGGGTGAGCGCGATGACGACACCGAGCGCGCCCAGCGAGGTCACGGCTCCGTCGAAGCGCTCGTCGCCGCGGCCGATCGTCACGATCGAGCCGTCCGCCGTGACGAGCTCGACCTCGCGTACGGCGGAGGCGAGCAAACCGTTCGTCACCCCTGAGCCATGCGTACCGGTCGCCACCGAGCCGGCCACGGAGATGTGCGGGAGGGACGCCATGTTGTGCAGCGCGAACCCGCGCTCGTGCACCCGGCGGGCGAGTTCGGCGTACCGGACGCCGCCCGAGACCCGTACCGTGCGGGCCGTCGTGTCCACGTCCACGGCGGGTGGCAGACCGGTCAGCGACAGCAGTACGCCGTCGGCGCCCGGCTCGGCGATCTCGTTGAAGGAGTGGCCGCTGCCCAGCACCCGCACCCGGGCGCTGTCCGCGACCAGTGCTTGGAGCGCGTCGAGCGAGTGGGGCCGGTGCAGTTCCTTGGCCGTGTACGTGATGTTGCCGGCCCAGTTGGTCAGGGTCTCTGTCATCCCTGTCGTCCCTTCCCGGGAAGTCGCCGTCCGCGGCCGGTTTCCGACGGCCACCGGGGGACGGTACCTCGCCGGGAGGTCCACCCCGCCGGCCCGTCCATTGACCCTCTCACAAGGCGACTCCTACGGCAGAGACCGGTTGCTGTCGCCGAAGTCGCCCAGCCGGAAGGTCACCTCCTTGCCCGAGCGCCCACTCACCGGTGGGCGGTCGTTCACCCAAGAAATGTCGCCGTCGTCGCCACGAACCGTTCGGCGTCGTCCAGCCACGGGAAATGTCCTGCCCCGGACTGAATGACCAACTCGGCGCGCGGGAACAGCTCGGCGAGCTCGGTCATCGCGGGAGGAGGAGAATTCAGGTCGACCTCACCGGCCAGTACGAGGACCGGTGAGACGAACCGGGCGAGCGCGGCACGGGTGGTGTCCGGGGCGAACGCGCCCTCGGAGCCGTAGACAGCCGCGGCCTCCATGTTCTTGTGCCCGTCCTCCGCGGCCCGATGCGCGCGAGCCGTCTCGTCCCAGCGGCCGTACCAGAACGGGGCGATGGCCTCGAACGCGCCGGCCGTCGCCTTGCCGGCGACGATCGCTTCCAGGGCCGCGAAGGCCGCCGGGAACCACGGCTCGTCCCGGCGGAGCAGTGCCGTCTCGCGCCGGACGTCTGCCGTGATCGTGATGCCGACGGCGTACACGCTCGGAGTGATCAGCGCGAGCCTGCCGACGCGTTCCGGATGGCGTGCCGCGTACAGCACGGCCAGATTCGTACCGCCGGAATGGGCGAGCAGGTCCATCCGGTCGAGGCCCAGGTGCTCGCGCAGGGCGTCCACGTCGTCGACGAGTCGGTCGCAGCGGTAGGAGGCGGGGTCCTCCGGTGTCGCCGACCGGCCCGTTCCTCGAAGGTCCAGCATGATCAGCTGCCGGTGCGCGGAAAGGCCACCGAGGTCCCCGAAGTACGCGGAGTCCTGCATCGGCCCGCCGGGAAGGCAGATCACCGGTGGGCCGTCGCCGAACACGTGGTACGCCAGCTTGGTTCCGTCGTGCGCGGCGAAGGTGGGCATGGCCACGACTCTGTCAGTGGCGTTCGGGCGGAGCAACTGCGTTCCAGTCGAAAGGGCGGTCACGCGTCCTCCTCGCGCAGCTCCTCCTGCTCCGCCGGGATCCGCGCCGCCTCCGCCTCGTCCCTGCCGTAGGCCGGACCGACGACTACCAACCCCCTTACCAGTTCCGGATGTTCGACCGCGAGCGCCGTCACACGGGAGTGTGGGCCCCAGCCACCGGCGTGACGTTGGAGGCGTCGGCGTACCTCAGCGTTGGGTTGCGGATTTCGTCGCCCAGGCGGACCTGAGTAACTAATTTCGTAAACGCATGGCTCTTTCACTCGTGATATCGATAGCGTCCGGTCCATGACGTACGGACCTCTCCCCGAAACCGACCTTACCCGCCACCGTCGCCTCCGCGAGCAGGGCAGCCGGGATCGTGCCGACCTGGACGCGATCCTCGACGCGGGATTCATCTGTCACCTCGGTGTGATCGTCGAGGGGCGGCCGCTGGTGGTGCCGACGGTGTACGGGCGGGACGAGCGGCAGCTGTATGTGCACGGGTCGGTGGCCAGCCGGAGTCTGGCGGCCGACGCTCCCGTGTGCGTCACCGTCACGCATGTCGACGGGCTCGTGCTGGCGCGGTCCGTGTTCGAGCACGGGGTGAACTACCGCAGCGCGATGATCCATGGCGTACCCCGCAGGGTGACCGACCCGGACGAGAAGACCGACGGCCTGCGGCGGCTCACCGAACACGCCACGCCCGGGCAGTGGGACTACGCCCGGAGGCCCAGCCGCAAGGAGCTGGCCGCGACCACGCTGCTCGCGCTGTCGCTGGAAGAGGCCTCTGTGAAGATCCGCACCGGCGCCCCGGACGATGGCGACGGGCCGGACGCCGAGCTCGGCCTGTGGGCCGGGACCCTGCCGCTGGCCTCGACCTGGGGCGTGCCCGAGGCCGACCCGCTGCTGCCGCCCGGCGTGACCCCTCCGGCGCACATCGCGCGGCGCGAGGGGACCCGGCAGGGCTGATGTCCGAGCAGGGGCATAACGTGAGGAGTCGAGCACGGCAGACGAAGCAGGTCGGGAGCGAGGAGAACGGGATGGGCAGCCGCACCGCGCTGGTCGAGGATCTGATGGAGCGGTTCCCGCACGTGCCGCGGGAAGCCGTCTTCAAAGAGGACCTGCTCCGTGGAGGTGTGGCCTTCGACGCCTCCGCCCTGAGTGACAACGAGAGCGGTGAGGTCAAGCCGAAGTCGTACTTCATCTTCTCCTTCGACCACGGCACCCTGCCCGAGCTCGGCGAGGCCGCGCTGCGACGCCCGCCCGAGGAGATCATCCTCACGGGTGGCCCGTACGACCTGCGGCGGACCGTGGTGTCCGTACGCGTCAACCCGTCCTCGCCGTATCGCGTGGCCGCGGATGAGGACGGCATGCTCGGCCTCTATCTCGACGGGAAGCGGATCTCGGACGTCGGGGTGCCCCCGATGCCCGAGTACTACCGGCACACGCTCTCCAACGGGAAGTCCGTGATGGAGGTGGCCCCGACGATCCAGTGGGGGTACCTCATCTACCTCACCGTCTTCCGGGTCTGCCAGTACTTCGGCGCCAAGGAGGAGTGCCAGTACTGCGACATCAACCACAACTGGCGCCAGCACAAGGCGGCGGGCCGCCCGTACACCGGCGTCAAGGACGTCGACGAGGTCCTTGAAGCGCTCGAGATCATCGACCGCTATGACACTGCGAAGGCGTCCACCGCGTACACGCTCACCGGCGGCGCGATCACCTCGAAGCTGCAGGGCCGCGACGAGGCCGACTTCTACGGGCTCTACGCCAAGGCCATCGAGGAGCGCTTCCCCGGGCGGTGGATCGGCAAGGTCGTCGCCCAGGCGCTGCCGCGCGACGACGTCCAGCGCTTCAAGGACTACGGGGTGCAGATCTACCACCCCAACTACGAAGTGTGGGACCGGCGCCTCTTCGAGCTGTACTGCCCGGGCAAGGAGCGCTACGTCGGCCGCGACGAGTGGCACAAGCGCATCCTCGACTCGGCGGAGATCTTCGGCGCACGCAATGTCATCCCCAACTTCGTGGCGGGCGTGGAGATGGCCGAGCCGTTCGGCTTCACCACCGTCGACGAGGCCATCGCCTCGACAACCGAGGGGCTGCGCTTCTTCATGTCGCACGGCATCACGCCCCGCTTCACCACGTGGTGCCCGGAGCCGACTACTCCGCTCGGCAAGGCCAACCCGCAGGGCGCGCCGCTGGAGTACCACATCCGTCTCCTGGAGGCGTACCGCTCCACGATGGAGGACTTCGGGCTTCAGTCGCCGCCCGGATACGGCGAACCCGGGCCGGGCCGCGCGGTCTTCTCCGTCAGCTCTTTCATGGACAGCCTTCCCGCGCAGGAGCCGTCCCAGGTGTAATCCGTTCCGTGCCGCCGGACATAGACGAGTGTCTCAACGGACGGCGGACGGCAGGGGGCAGGTGTGCCGGACGACGGCACACCTGAAGACGAGAAACAGGCGGAGCGGTTGAGCTCCCTGTTCGGGGCGCACTACGGACGGGTGCTGAGCTTCGCCCGGCGTCGCACGGACGACGCGGACGCGGCGCAGGACGTGGCCGCCGAGACCTTCCTGGTCGCGCGGCGCCGTATCGACAAAGTGCCACGGGTGCCCGACGAGGAACTGCCCTGGCTGTACGCCGTGGCGCGCAATGTCCTCGCGAACGAGCGGCGAGGACCGGCGCGGCGGCCGGCTGACCGCACGGCTCGGGCGTACGGCCACCCGTGGTCGCCGACGCGCCCGACCACGCCGGATCGGTGGTCGAGGCACCGCATCTGCGCCAGGCCCTCGGCGGGCTGTTCGGCGCGCGATCAGGAAACCCTGCAACTGGTGGGCTGGGACGGCCTCGAAACGGCTGCCGCCGCGGCGCGGCGCTCAGCGCGGGTCGTCGGCTGTTCGGCGCGCTCTTGAAAGTCGACGGGGATCGATACTTTCTGGCCTTCCTTCCGTACAACAGAAGGGACGCCGCGAGTTGGCCCCACTACAAGGCCGAGGCCCTGGACGCCCAGGGCCGGGTCGTGGCCACCGAGCGGTTCGAGCGGTAGCCGGACGGACGCGGTTGCATCGCACTCGTGGTGCGGCGCAACCGCGTGCCCCATCATTTGAATACGCCGCTTGTCAGTTGTGCGGAAACCGTGAAAGGCTCGGGCCCCGTCGTGAGACGGACCCCAACTCCCGTGTTCCGTAGCCGAGTTGGGCATTGCATGACTTTGCACGTGGAAGCAGCGGATGCAGGAGCCCCCCATGCCTGACCTGCCGACCCCTCAGGACGCCGCCGAGGCAGCGCTGTTCTCGGAGTGCTGGGACGCGGTCCTGTCATACGCCGATCTGTGCACGTCCGGTTCCGCCGCGGCCGCTCAGCTGGCCACCGAGGCGTTCACCCACGGCATCCGCGAGGCGCGCGCCGTCGGTTCGGGAACGAAGAGTACCGGCCGCCGGGCGCTGCGGCTGCCCCGGATTCCCTTGCTGCTGACGTCGGTTCGGACCACGGCCGCCGCCTGGGAGGCGCACGGGCAGGGCCACCGACTCGACCCCGACCTGAGGCTGTGGCTCAACTCCGAGAAGGCCGGCCGCTACACCGGGCCGCCACTGCACCGCCCGCTCGCGCTGCGCGGCCTCAGGGACATGCAGGAACCGGACGCGGCACTGCTGTGGCTCGCCGAGGTCGAGTCGCTGCCGCTGCCCGCGGTGGCCCGGCGGCTCGGCCTCGACCCGGCGGCCGCGGCCGAGGAACTCGCCCAGGTGCGGGCGCTGTTCAGGGACCGCTGCCATCGCAACCACCTCGACACGCCGATGGACGCCAACTGCCGCAGCTACGCGCGGCTGCTCGACGCGGTCACGCGCTCGCCCGGCGCCGAGACGCCCGAGGATCTCTCCCGGCATCTCGCCCGGTGCGTCGATTGCGCGGAGGCGGCGGCCTGTTTGCGGCTGCACGGCGGCGGGCTGCCCGCGGCGCTCGCGGGCGGGGTGATCGGCTGGGGCGGCCTCGCCTATCTGGAACGACGGCGCCGGGCCGCCGAGGCAGGTCTTGCGGGCGGACGTACGGACGCGGCCGTGGACACGGGTCTCGCCGAGGGCAAGACGGCCGGGCCCCGGATCGGCCGGACCGGGCTGCTGGTCGCGGCCGTCATCGTGTCGGCGCTGGCGCTCACGGTCTCGCTGATGCCGTTCGACGGGTCCAGGGGCGGGGGCGCCTCCGCGCGCGGCGACTCGGCGGACCGGCAGCCCGTGGCGGACCCGGGCGTCTCGTCCCCCTCGGCCACCACGCGCTCCGCGGGCTCCCTCGTGTCACCCGAACCGTCGGACTCGACGACCGACTCCGAGACGAACCCCGACCCCGAACCCCAGGGCACGTCCGCGTCCCCCGCCCACGCGACGCACCAGTCCGCGCACCCCACAAAGGGCGCATCGTCGTCCTGCAAGGTGAAGTACGAGATCGTCAACGAGTGGCCGGACGGCTTCCAGGCCAGCGTCACCGTCACCTCCGCCAAGGCCCTCGACACCTGGCAGATCGCCTGGACCTTCCGCGACGGCCAACGCGTCACCCAGATGTGGGACGGCACCTTCGTCCAGCACGACTCCCGCGTGACCGCCACCGCCGCCGACTACAACAAGTCCGTCGCCGCGGGCGGCACTTTCGCGGTCGGCTTCCTCGCCTCTTGGCGGGACGGGAACTCGGTTCCGGGGAAGTTCACGCTGAACGGCGGGAGTTGTACGAGCGCCGACTGACCCGGGGGCGCTGGACCGAGCAGACCTGGCGGCTCTTCTAGGCATCGACTGCAAGTGGTGCGGCGACCTGGAGCCAGTCGCGCGGTTCGGCACATGGGTGCTGCCCGGGTCCGAGGAGTCCGGCCAGTCCGTGAGAGGTGCCGGATAGGCCGACGGCGATCGGGGCGCAGGCGTCATGATGGCCGGCGGGGGAGGAGCGGGGCTGCGGGTCGCAACGGCAGAGGCGGGAGTGCCTGGTGTTGTTGCTGTTTGGGAGTGATTCGGACGGCGTGAGCCTGTTAGATGCCCACGGGCGTGCCGGTCTATCCGCCCTGCTGTGACGATGGCTGATCTGCGCTGTTGGGTCTCCGCCGTTGTTCGAAGACGGTTCCTTATCGGTCAGAGGGAACTTGACTGATTGTCAGTGCTTCGGGGCTGTCAACTCGCGGGGCAAGTGCCTGGTGGGCAGCCCTGGGGTCTGTGTCAGGTGGGGACTGTTCGTACGCGAGGGGCCTCCTTGTCGAGGCGTGTCAGCACCTGAGCAAGTCGTGCTCCGTATCGCATAGTTGGGATCAGATCGCAAGACGCACTGTTTCGGCCAAAGGGGAAGAGCGATCTTGGCTGAGATGGATCGATAAGTGGACAATATTAGAGGCGGTCGGCCTGGGCGGAGAACCACTGCCCGACGGATGACCCCCGGGTCCGGACGGACGTGGGGGCAGCGTGGAGGAGGGGTTGTGGAACGCTACTTCAGTAGCGGGTGGCATGAGGATCTGCGGCGTCGGGTGCGTGAGTTCGCCGAGCGGGAAGTGCGACCTCGGATAGCGGAGATGGAGGCTTCCCGGACGACGGCGCACGAGCTCTCGCGGCTCATCGCCCGGCAGGGCTGGATCGGTGTGACGATCGGGAAGACGCACGGCGGTATGGCGGCCGGGCACCTGGCCAAGACGATCATCATCGAGGAGCTCGGCCGCGTGAGCGGGGCCATGGGGGCCATGGTGCAGGCGTCCCAGCTCGGCGTCGCCAAGATTATTCATTTCGGCAGCAAGGCGCAGAAGCGGGAGTGGCTGCCACGTATCGCCGCGGGGAAGTGCCTGCCGACGATCGCGACCACCGAGGAGGAGTCGGGCGGCCACGTCCTTGGGATGCGCAGCACCGCCGTCCGCGACGGTGACGACTACGTGCTGAATGGCCGCAAGGTCTTCGTCGGCAACAGCCACGTCGGTGATCTGCACGGCGTGATCGTGCGCACCGGTGAGGGGTCGAGGGGGCTGTCGGCCTTTTTGGTCGAGGCGGACCGTCCTGGCTTCTCGCTCGCCGAACAGCAGCCTGCCATGGGCCTGCACGGGTTCAGTTTCGGCGAGCTGATCTTCGAGAACTGCCGGGTGCCGGCCGCGAATCTGCTCGGTGTGGAGGGCCAGGGTCTGGACGTTGCCTACTCGTCCAGCGTGCTCTACGGCCGGCCCAACCTGACGGCGGTCTCCCTCGGTATCCACCAGGCCGTCTTCGAGGAGACCACCGCGTTGTGCATCGAGCGCGAGCGGTACGGCGAACCGCTCGGCAAGCTCACCAACATCAAGCTCAAGCTGGGCAGGATGAAGCACCGGTTGATGATGGCCCGGCTGGCGGCGTACCACGCGGTGCACCTGCTCGACCTGGGGCGGCCGTGCGACGCGGAGTTGATGAGCGCCAAGGTGTTCAACGTCGAATCCGCACTCGACTCGGCCCGCGACAGCATGGAAATCCATGCCGCCAGCGGCCTGTTCACCGATCGCCCGGTCGAGCGCTATCTGCGCGACGCCCACCACATCTACGCACCCGCCGGGACCTCCGACATCCAGTTGCTGCGCCTGGGCGAGATTGCTCTCGGTACGGCCAAGGGTCAGTGGTCCGAGCAACTCGCCGACCTCGTGCGGACAGTTCCCGCTGAGCGCCGGGACGAGCAGCTGGAGACAGCTGGGCACGTGGGCTGAAAGCACCGGGAGCCACGGACACAGTGTCGTGCCCGCGGCTCCCACATCTGATTCCTGATCGCCCGGCGACGAGCAGCGGCGGTTGCCCGTACTCGCTCAGATCCGGCGCCGGTCCTCCATCGCGTACAGCTGGTCGACAAGCTGTTGCGCCAACGACTTGATGGTGTCCAGGCCCGGTCGTCCCCATGAATGGACATCCGTGTCGACCACGCAGATGGTTCCCAGGGCTACCCCCGTCTTCCAGTCGATCAACGGCGCACCCATGTACGAGCGAATGCCGATCTCGTCGACGACCCGGTTCCCCGCGAACCTCGGATAGTCGCAGACGTCGTCCAGTACCAAGGCCTTCTTGCGCGCGACGACGTGCGGGCAGTAGCCCTGGTCATGTGTCATCTCCCGGCCGACCTGGGCCTGCTGCGGCTCTGCCTGCAGCTCCACTCCGGGCCGGCCAGCCGCGTACAGGCCGGCGAAATACTGGCGCCTCTCGTCGACGAAGAAGTTGACCATCGAGAACGGTGCGCCGGTGACGTGTGCCAGGTTGCCTGCGAACTCGTCGAATTCCGGGATGGGGGTGTCCCCGATGCCGAGTTCACGCAGCCGGGCTATCCGAGCCTGCGCGTCGCGGTCCTGGGGGGTCAGCAGAAGATGACCGGTCGGGTCGTACGGGGAGTGGGGAACCGGGGCTGACATGCAGGCTCCATTCGGGGACGCTGAGTGTGGGTCAGTGCAGCGGGTTAAGCTCCGCGGGCGACATCCCGGGAGTCGAGGCGAGCACGTGCTGGACAAGATTGATCAACACCCAGGTGCTGGAGTTGCACTGCCGGGCGTCGCACATCACGACGGGTACGTCGGGCTTGAGGTCGAGAGCCGCGCGGACCTCTTCGACCTCGTAGTGGTAGGCCGTGTCGAATTCGTTGACGGCCACGATGAAGCTGATTCCGCGGCGTTCGAAGAAGTCGACGGCGGCGAAGCAGTGATCGAGCCTGCGGGTGTCGGCGAGGACCACGGCGCCGAGCGCCCCGTTGGACAGCTCGTCCCACATGAACCAGAACCGCTCTTGCCCCGGGGTGCCGAACAGGTACAGGACGTGGTCCTGGTCCAGGGTGATGCGGCCGAAGTCCATGGCAACCGTGGTGGTCGTCTTTTCCTCGATGCCGACCAGGCTGTCTGTGCGGGCGCTGACCTGGGTGAGCAGCTCTTCGGTACTCAACGGCTCGATCTCGCTGACCGCGCCGACGAAGGTGGTTTTGCCGACCCCGAAGCCTCCCGCTATGAGGATCTTCAGGGCGGTGGGGAAGGGGTCAGAGTCGCTTGCGAAGGCCATTCAGCACCGCCTCCAGGACGGTTCGGTCGGTAGGGGAGGCCGCCTCGACGGCGCGTGGCGCGCGTGTGGTGAGCGCGTGGTGCTGTACGAGGTCGGACAGCAGGACTTTGGTGATGACGGCCGGCAGCCGCATGTGGGCGGCGACCTCGGCAACCGAGATGGGGCCGCCGCACAGGTCGAGGACCTGGTCGTAGTCAGGGCCGAGATAGGTTTTCGGCCGGGTGCCCGTGGCCATCACGAAGGTGAGGAGGTCGAGCTGTGCTGAGGGACGCGTGCGCCCGTTACTGACGGCGTACGGGCGGACTAACCGCCCTGCCTGATCGTCGAGCCACGTCCCGTCCTGCACGTCCGACATCCTCAACGCCCCGCATCACGCGACACGTTGGCCGCCTGTTGTCGGATGGGCGTGGCGAAGTACGGGCGGACGCTCTTGACCAGCATGGCCATCTCGTAGCCGAGTACAGCCGCATCGGCCTCCCGGGCCGCCAGGACAGCCAGGCAGGCGCCGGAACCCGCTGCGCAGACGAAGAGCAGGCTACTGTCCAGCTCCACCATCACCTGGCGGACGTCGTCCCCGCCGGAGAACCGGGCGCCGGCGCTGCGGCCGAGGGAGTGCAGACCGGATGCCAGGGCGGCCATGTGTTCTGCTTCGTCTTGTGCCGAAAACCCGTCATGTGCCTTCACCAGTCCGTCGGAGGACAGCAGAAGTGCGCTGCGGGTGTGGGGGACCCTCTGGACGAGTCCGGCCAGGAGCCAGTCAAGATTCTGGTTCGGACCGGTAGCAATGTCGCTCACGGTGACGTTCTTCTCCTTGCGGGTGAGGTCGGAGCCTGGGGGTGGCGGGAGCTGTCAGCGGGTCACTCGTCGGAATTGTCATCGGCGAGGCTGATTCCTCGCCGGAATGCTGCCATCACGTCCGGATCGTGGACCGCTTCCTGCCCGTTGTCCTTCCTGTCGGCGACGGGGCCTTCACGGAGCTGCGGCACCAGATTTTCCTGGGCGCGGCGCTGCGGCAGCGGCGGCCGTCCCTCAAGGGTGGCCCTGTCGTGCTGCGAGGGCCCTCGTCCGCTCAGCGCCGCGGAGTCGACCGCCCGTGCGTGCTGTTGCTGGGCAGGCATGGGCTGGGCCGGAGGAAACGGTTGCGCCGATGGCGGGGCAACCGGCCGCGGGGCAGCGGGCGGCTGCGCGGCTGGCTGGTGCGCTGCGGCGGCCGCCGGGACGGGTGCCTCGGCGGTTTCGTCTCCGATCAGCCCGCTCGGGATGACCAGGACTGCCTGGATGCCGCCGTAGATGTTGCTCTGGAGTCGGACCGCGACGCCGTGACGGCGGGCGAGGGCGGAGACCACGTACAGGCCTATACGGCCATCCACCAGCAGTTTGCTGATGTCGATGCGGTCCGGCTCGGCGAGCAGCTCGTTGACGCGTTCCTGCTCAACAAGCGACATTCCGAGTCCGCGGTCTTCGACCTCGACGGCCAGCCCCGCGGTCACTCGCTGGGCGCGCAGCAGTACTTGGGATTTCGGGTCGGAGAAGGTCGTGGCGTTCTCGACCAGTTCGGCCAGCAGGTGGATGACGTCGGCGACGGCATGTCCGCGGAGCGTCCCCTCGATCGGGGGCACCAGCTTGACCCGGGAGTAGTGCTCGACCTCGGCAATCGATGAACGCAGCACCTCGGTCAGGGTTACCGGCCGGGTCCACTGGCGGCGGGAGACGGACCCGCCGAGCACGGCGACGTTCTCCGCGTGGCGGCGGATACGGGTCGCCAGGTGGTCGACGTGGAAGAGGCCTTTGAGCAGTTCGGGATCCTCGACCTCGTGCTCCAGCTCGTCGAGGATGTTGATCTCCCGGTGCACGAGAGACTGCAGCCGCCGGGCGAGGTTGACGAAGACTTCGACCTTCTCCGCGCTGTCCGGCGGGGCGGCCTGAGTGAATTGCGCGGCCTGTGCGACAGCTGCACGCGCGTGCCACAGGCTGACCTTGACCTCGTATTCGAGTTGTCCCAGTGCGTCTCCCGGGGCCGGGGCGTATTGGGTGAACGGGGCCGGGTCTACCCGTTCGCCCTGCTCCAGCCGGTACAGCATGCTCTGCAGCTCGGTCTGGCCGACGGCGACGACACGGCGCACCGACGCGTACTGCCGTGACGCTCCCCGGGCCTCGGCACGGCCGGCGAGTGCGGCGCCGACCAGAATGCTGCAGCCGAGGACGGCTCCGCCGGCGAGCACTCCCCAAGTCGAGGCATCGACAGTGCCGTCCTGGGCGCGCAGGACGAAGATGACCACGGCGACCGCGAGTACTGCCATGACCGTGGCAGGGAGCACGGCGAGGCGTACCGCGCGGTTGCGGGTGGCTGAATTCGTGCGCCCGTCCTGGGCTGGCCGTCGGACATGCCTGTTGCGTACCGAGCCCGCCGCGGTCGGATCACCTACTTCCGAACGCACGGCGTAGGTCGGAGATTTCGGCATCGGAGTCCTCTCGATCAGCCAGGTCGGACACACGGCGGCGCAATGCGGACTAACCGTCAACTCGCGTGCTTGATTGGACAGTTAGTAGGTTCGCCAGCCTACGACAACCTGATGAAAGTGGCGTAATCAAGCGTCTGTCAATTCATCACAAACCGGCATCCTTGACCTGCCGAAACGATTGTCCAGTCGTTCCCGGTGGAGTGACATCGCTCCTGCGCCGAGGGGCGTCTACGCGCCAAAAGCCCCATTTACAACATAGGGAAACATGTGAGAAATGCCGTGCTGCGGGGGAGGGTAAGCCGGGAGAAGGCGCGACTCGACAAAACGCTCGCCTGCGCCGGCTTCACGCGCTATTCGACGGGCTCGCCCGGATGGCCGCGCGCGGACACGACGCCAGTGCGCCGGGTGAGTACGAGGTGAATCCGGCGCTGAGTGCTCCGGAACCTGGTCGCTGAGACCGCACACGCCCTCGGGGTCGGCGCGGACGCCGCCGCGCTAAAAGCGTTGGCGTCCTGCTGGAGCCTGAGGCTAGGGTTCCCCTCGTTCCCTTGGCGGCCGGTTGGCCGCCGTCAGCTGAGTATGAACCGGGAGGTGTGACCGATGGCTGTCGTTGCGATGGGCGCTGCCCGCATCCGGAAGTTCATTCAGTCCACCTCCGTGGCCTCCGGCTGACCTCTCTTTTCTCCCGCGCCAGTGAGCGCGGTGCCGGGGCCACCCTTGTGAAGGGTCACCCCTTGTCTTTCTCTTCTCTCCTGGGTTCGTCCTCGTCTTCCTCGCATCCGCTCGTTCCGTATGGCTGGGATGCGGACTGGGAGGCTGAGTTCGCCCCGCATGCCGAGCAGGGCCTCCTGCCCGGTCGTGTCGTACGGGTCGACCGGGGCCAGTGCGATGTCGTCACCCCGGACGGCATCGTCCGTGCTGACACCGAGTTCGTTGTTCCCCGTGACCCGATGAAGGTCGTGTGCACGGGGGACTGGGTTGCCGTCGACCCCGAAGGTGGTGATCCGCGGTATGTGCGGACGATGCTGCCCCGGCGTACCGCCTTCGTGCGCTCCACCTCCTCCAAGCGGTCCGAGGGACAGATCCTCGCGGCCAACGTCGACCACGCCGTCGTGGCCGTGTCGCTCGCCGTGGAACTCGACCTCGGTCGCGTCGAACGCTTCCTCGCCCTCGCCTGGGAGTCCGGCGCACAGCCCGTGGTCGTCCTCACCAAGGGCGACCTCGTGCCGGACGCGGTGACGCTCGGGTATCTCGTCCAGGACGTCGAGACGACGGCGCCGGGCGTGCCGGTGCTGCCGGTCAGTTCCACGACGGGTGCGGGCCTCGATGTCCTCGAGGCCGTCCTCGCCGGCGGTACGTCGGTCCTCCTGGGACAGTCCGGGGCGGGGAAGTCGACCCTCGCGAACGCGCTGCTCGGCGAGGACGTCATGGATGTGCAGGCCACGCGGGACATGGACGGCAAGGGCCGGCACACCACGACGACCCGCAACCTCCTCGCCCTGCCGGGCGGAGGCGTCCTCATCGACACCCCGGGGCTGCGGGGCGTCGGTCTCTGGGACGCCGAGACCGGTGTCGGGCAGGTCTTCGCCGAGATCGAGGAGCTGGCCGCGCAGTGTCGTTTCCACGACTGCGCGCATATTGCCGAGCCCGGCTGCGCCGTCCTCGCCGCCGTCGACTCCGGCACCCTTCCCGAACGCCGTCTCGACAGCTATCGCAAGCTGCTGCGCGAGAACCAGCGGATCGTCGCCAAGACGGACGCGCGGCTGCGGGCCGAGATTCGGCGGGACTGGAAGCGGAAGGGGGCGGAGGGGCGGGCTGCGATGGAGGCGAAGCGGGGGCGTTGGCACTAGGCCTGGGCCGGCCATGGTGGTTTCGCCCCCTCCGCCCCTACCCGTCCCGTACCTGGGGGCTGCGCCCCCAGACCCCCCTAAAAGGTCGCGCAGTTCCCCGCGCCCCTTTCAGGGGCGCGGGG